>JAOLZO010000005.1 GCA_028343845.1 Verrucomicrobiota bacterium
AGGAAAGCCAAGACAAAACCGACAGGCAAAAGCCACCAGGGCTTGTAATCCAAGAGAAAGGGAAGGCGGATAGTGGCGGAAAAGAACAAGACAAACCAAAAAACCCCGGAGATTATGAGTAGGCAGGAGAGCAAGGCGGCTTCTATATGAAAAGGGCGATCCTGATTAGGGGTCGTGAGCAGTGAGGTTATCAGTTTGGAAAATCTATTTTCCTCCTGAGGGGAAGGAGATAAACCTGCCCGAACCCGGTCAACATGGGTTCGGTAAAGACCGATGTAAAGGCTCCAGATGGTAAGAACGCCCCAGATGGTCAAAGGGTAAAGATAGTCGTTCACAAGTTGGCGCTTCCTTCCTGCATCACGATCCCGAGAGCCTTGAGCAATCGTTCGTTTTGTTCTTCCGTGCCAATCGATATGCGGAGATATTCATTCAACGACTCTGACATGGGGCGGGTTATGAACCCTCTGGCTTGTAGTTGCTCAAAAAACGTCCTTCCGTTGCCAACCTTGACCAGCAGGAAGTTTGCTTGACTGGGAACGACCTCCAGCCCGAGTCTTGCGCAACCCGCGCTGACTTGGTCGAGACCGGCCTGGTTCCTTCTCCTGCAGAGGTCAACCCAATCCCTGTCCTCCAATGCGCCGATCGCCGAGGCTTGGGCAACCGAGTTGGCATTAAAGGGCTGGCGAGCTTGCTGGAGAAGCCCGATCATTTCAGGTGAGCCGTAACCATAGCCGATCCTTAGACCAGCCAGTCCGTGAATCTTGGAGAAGGTGCGCAGCCCCAAGACTTTTCTTCCTTCCGCGATGAAAGGCCTTAGGTCGAAGGGATCGTCGAGGTATTCGGCGTAGGCCTCGTCCAGACAAAAGAGGACATGCTCCGGTAGGGAGCGAACGAATGCACTGATTTCTTCAGTCGAATTAGCCGTTCCCGTCGGGTTGTTGGGGCTTGGAAGAAAAATCAATTTCGTACGATCCGTGATGGCCTTCTTCATCGCATCCAAATCGTGGGTGAGGCGAGGCATCTCCGTTTCGATCACGTCAGCCCCCATGAGCAGAGCCACGAGTTTGTAGACAACGAACGCATGCTCTCCGACCAGGACTTCATCTTCCGGATTCAAAAAAACATGACCCAAAAGCTCGATGATTTCGTTTGATCCGTTTCCGAGAATAAACTGAGAGCCATCTAGTGTGTGGTATTGGCCAAGCTTTTCCCGAAGGGCCTGACCGCTGCCTTCGGGATAGAGATAAACGGATTCAAGGGCGACTTTCCCGGCTTCTATTGCGGTAGTGGAGGAACCCCAAGGGTTTTCGTTCGATGCGAGCTTGCATACGTCTTCGGGGGTAAAGCCGTGCTCTCGAGCAACTTGCTCGATAGGCTTGCCTGGTTGGTACACCGGTTGGTCCAGTATGCGAGGGTTCGCAAGTTGGGATAGATTCATGTAAGTACCCAAAACCTAGCGACAGAAAAGAGCGCTCGCAAGGAATAACGTATTCAAACTTGTGAAAACCCGATTCCTAGGCTTTACATGAGGGTTGTGAAAGTTGCGCTTTTTGGAGCTACGGGTCTGTTGGGCTGGTCGGTCGGTCAAGCTGTTCTTCGCAGAAGGCATGAATTGCTTTCCTTCTCTGCGAGCGGTTCGGATGACTTGACGGGGGTTGGGTTGGTTCGCAGCCTTTCTTTGGCCGATGACGAAAGTCTGACCAGAACCCTGCTGGATGAATGGCCCGATGCAATAATCAATTGCTCGGCGATCTCTTCGCCCGATACCGTCAATCGCTCCCCCAAAGAATCCCATTTGATCAATGTGGAGGCAACGACCAGACTTGCCGAAATTGCGGCGCACCTGGGAGCCCGTTTCATTCACGTTTCCACGGATATGGTGTTTGATGGGACTCAATCACCTTATCGCTCGACGGATATGCCTAATCCCTTGACTGAATATGGGCGGCAAAAACTGGAGGGAGAAAAAAGAATTCTCGCGACGGCGGACGAAAACCTGGTCGTTCTTAGGGTGACCCTCCTGAACGGAAACAGCCCGAGCGGAATGCGAAGCCCGCATGAACGAATCCTGGGCGGATTGGCCGCAGGCTCTCCACCCACCTTGTTTGAGGACGAGATCCGTCAACCTGCCTGCGCCGAGAACGTTGCGGATGCGATGGTCGAGCTCATGGAGAGACCGAATCTGAACGGTTTGTTTCATTGGGCAGGAAGTGAGGAAATAAGCAGGTATGAATTAGGGCTTCGGATTCTCGACAGGTTCGGCTTCTCTCATGGGCGAATCGTTCGGGGTAGCTTCGCAGAAGCGTCCAAGGAACTGGGCCCCCGTCCAACCCACCTGTCTTTTGAGCTGAGTCCGTTGGCTGGCAAGCTCAAGACTGCACCGGCGAGCATCGAGGAACAGCTTGGCAATTTGGTTGTGCCGGCGCACCTGTACGAGTGGTATCGGGAGAATGCGGACGACCCAACTCGATACGTTCATAGATTTTGAGCCTGGACCTTCTACCCAAACGGATCGAATCCGGCTTCGAAAACATGGCCTCGGACTGGTGGCTTTTTTCAGAGCAGGGAAAGTCCGGGATTCCTGTATTCAGGCATTACGGTTGGCTGGATCAAGAGATCAGTTTTGGGTACGGGCAGGATTGGGAATGGGTTCGAAAAAGAACGAAGGGTTATTCGGACAAGATAGTGAGAAGGCCAACCGGGGG
Source organism: Verrucomicrobiota bacterium (assembly GCA_028343845.1). Classification (GTDB taxonomy): domain Bacteria; phylum Verrucomicrobiota; class Verrucomicrobiia; order Opitutales; family Seribacteraceae; genus Seribacter. The sequence goes on from JAOLZO010000005.1 coordinate 2,706, forward strand.
CGGCATCGTCAGGCATGGCCAGGACTGGACCTACAGCCTTGTTTTGCCAAAAGGGCATGACTCGTCATCCATCCCTGCTCTCGATCTATACGAGAGCATTCACCACGCAATGGCCCAGGCCTTGAAGGAACAGCATCTGTCTGTTTCCCTAAAACCTTGCCCGCAATCAAGGCAGAGAGGAATACCGGGAGATTGCTTCCTCGAACCCGTAGCTAGGGATCTCATGAGTGAGGACGGTAGGGAAAAGATGGCAGGTGCCGCAATGAAGAGAGCGCGGGCGGGCGTGCTTGTTCAGGGTACGATGGACCTAACCCGTCTGCCCCCTTTTTCTCTTGAGGAATTTTACCCGAGTTTTGTCGGAGGGCTTGCCGAAATCTTGAGTGAAAAACCGAGGACAATCGATTGGCCGGATGGTTTCGAAAAGGGTCGCCGGCCTTTCGTCCGCCAATACTCTTCCCTCCCTTGGCTTCGGGATCGATCAGCAGGTTAAGCCTCCAGCGTCACGACGTTTTCAACGTGTCGGGTCTGTGGAAAAAGGTCAAATGGTTTGGCTTGAAGGATGCGATACCCGCCCTCGACCAATGTTTGAACGTCTCGGGCTTGGGTGGCCGGGTCGCATGAAACGTATATGATTCGTTCCGGATGAAAATCCAACGTTTGCGTGAGAAAATCAGAATCACAGCCTTTTCTCGGAGGGTCGATTATAAGTGAGCAGGTCTGCTTGCAGTTTTCCAGTTCCTGAAAAATCGAGGAGGCGTCTCCAAGAAAGAACTCCGCATTTTCAATCTTATTCAACAAGGCGTTCGTCCTAGCCCATTCGAATCCTTCGCGACTGATTTCTATCCCGACGACCCGCTCGAAATAAGCTGCCGCTGACAGGCTGAACAGCCCTCCCCCACAGTAGGCGTCAACGAGCAATGCTGAGTTTTTTTCCTTAGCTTGCCCGACGACGTGTTCGACCATTTTAGGCAAAATGAACGGATTGTTTTGAAAGAATTCTCCGGCCCGAAATTGAAAGATTAAATCGCCGACTTTTTCGCTGGCCGTTTTTTTCGGGTCGGTTACCACCCCCTCGAGCGTGTCCCTGAAAAGGAGGGTTCCCCCTTTTTTCCTGCCCTGCATCTGGTGGAGTTCCTCGCGGCCCGTAGGCAAGGCTTCGTTAATGGCATCGGTGGCAATGGGGCACTGCGCCACGTCGACCAACACCTTCCGTGACCCATGTCTTAAAAAGCCGACCTTCCTTTTTTCTGAATCTCTTGCCCTTCCGTAGTGGGGCGTGAGCTTCGAGCGATAACCAAAAGTCCTGGGCGAGGGTTCGACCGGTTCGACCGGAATCTCAAGTCCTCCTATCCGCGAAAAGCTTTCTTCCACCTGTTTGCGTTTCCATAAAAGTTGAGTCTCATATCGAACGGCTTGGTATTGGCATCCACCGCAAACTCCGAAAAGCTCGCACTTTGGATCCACGCGGTCGGCTGATGCGCTCAGAACTTCCAAGCAGTCCGCCTCGGAGTAGTTTTTGTGATTACGAAAGATTCTGACCCGTACCCGTTCTCCCGGAAGGACAAAGGCTACCTGTACGACCCATCCATCGTCCCGGGCAATACCATATCCCAAGTTCGTGACGTTCTCTATCTCAAGAACGAGCTCGTGATGATAGGGATAAGGTTGGTCTAAAAAGCCTTTTGGAGAAGCGTGCATGAAACATCGTTCGTAACGAGCTCGCCCTTTTCAGGCAAAACCCTTTTTTTGTTTCAAGTGAATGAAGTCATTTTGAGTACGGGCAACCCAAAGGTTAAGGAATTGGTCAAATTACGGCAATCTTCGCGAAGAAGAAGAGAGTTGGGCCTTTTTGTCGTGGAGGGCGTTCTTGAGACAAGCGTTCTTTTAAAAGCGGGAAAAAAAATTCACGAAATATATTATTCCGAGGGGCTTGCAGACACTGGCCAAACCCAGGAGCTGCTCGAGGGCTGTCGTGAAGACGGTTGCCTGTTGCGGGAATTGGGAGAGGAAGCCTTTGCAAAGGCTTCCTACAAAAGTAGCCAGACGGGAGTGCTTTCGGTTTTCGAAACTTGGGACTTGGATTGTTCAAAGTTACGCCAATCTCCCCGAGTGGCGCTGGTAATTGACGAAATCGAGAAACCGGGGAACATAGGAGCCATTCTCAGAACCGCAGAAGCTTTTGGGGTTTCGAGCGTACTCTTGTCCGACCCCGTTCTTGATTTCTTTAACCCGAACGTAGTGCGATCTTCTCGTGGCCTTATGGCTTGTCTGGATATTGCGGCAGGGACGAAGGAAGAGGTTTATTCCTGGTTACAAAAGGAAAACCTTAGCCTTTTCGGAACAAGTGCAAAGGCATCACATTCTTATTGGGAGCAAGAATTCACAACTGGAATGGCATTCGCGCTAGGAAGCGAAAAAGAAGGCTTGGGGGATTTTTGGCGGGAACGAATTGATGACTGGATAACCATTCCCATGAAAGGAGAAGCAAGTTCATTAAACTTGAACGTCAGCGCCGCATGCCTGCTTGCCGAGTTCAACCGTTCGGTGGCCTGAGCCTAAATGGCTCTTAACCAGTCCAGAGATTTTTCCAAGCTTTCCGCCATGGATTGTATCGGTTCGTAACCGAGGTCTTTCTTGGCCGCCTCGAGTGAGAACCAATGATCGTGGGCGAGCTGGCAGGCGACGAATCGTGTCATCGGAGGATCACCCCGCAATCTAAGCAATGGCCATGACTTCTCCAGAATTAGTCCGGCAAGGTATGCCTTGCCGAAAGAAACCTTTCTTTTTAAGGGCGGCAGATTAAGCTGTTCGAACAAGTCGTTTAACCAAGCCCATAAGCGAACTGGTTCGTTCTGCCCGATGAAGTAAGCCTTCCCTCCGGTGGTTTTGTTTTCGAGCAAGGTTTGCATCCCGCAGAGGTGGGCATGGCAAACATTGTCAATATGGGTAAGGTCAACGTGATTTTCACCAGTCCCCACTATTCTTAATTTGCCGGCCCTGTGTCGTTGGATGACCTTCGGGAGAAGATGTGGGTCTCCTTCCCCCCAGACCAAATGCGGTCGCAGGGCGAGGGTCTGAAAAGTTCCGGGAGCATGTGCTTCTAGAACAGCTCTTTCGGCGAGCGCTTTGGTGGTCGCGTAAGAAGAGAGATTGGATTTTACATAGGCAAGCGATTCGTTCCCGTCCCGGATGGAACTTTCTGAAAATACCACACTGGGGGAACTGGTGAAAACCATGCGGGGAACCTGGCAGGCCACGCAACTTTTCAGCAAGTTGACCGTTGCCTGGTAATTTGCCCGATAATAACTTGAGTAAGGCCCGCCGATGCCCGCTTTGGCCGCGATGTGGAAAACAAAGTCCGTTCTGGAAATAATGGAGGGCGGAATTTCCTGAATGGATAAATCATGCGGGTGATAGACAATCCCAGCGAAATTTTTCGAACCGGGAGGACTCGCCGAGCGTCCAACCACATGAACTTCATGGCCGACGGCAAGCAAGCGCTTTGCCAAAGAATGGCCGATAAAGCCAGTTCCGCCTGTGACCAGTATCTTCATCCGTTCCGTAAACGAGTGATCATGAAGCGAACCGTTTCGTCCATTTTTTGGCTAAGGCCAAGCGGTGGATCTTAGCATTGTGCCTTGGATCCACGGGCAAAGAGCTTTCAATGCGCGTTTGCGTGATCTCAAAACGGGGCAAGTAGGCCTTCAACTTGCTTAGCACTTCTCCTTCGATTTCATTTCTGGTCTTTTGGTCTCTAAACCGCTCCTCCGGTTCAATTACCACGCATGGTTCCACGGGGTCTTTGGTCCCGAGCCCAATGAGGGCGGATCTTCGAACGCCATGCACCGAGTTTACGATGGCTTCGCACCTTTCCGTTTCCAAAAAACCTTGCGGCGTGTTGAGTCTTTCCGCCTTTCGACCAAGAAAACGCAGGGTTCGTTTGGCATCAAAATAGCCCAAATCTCCCATCCTGTGATAGGTTTTCGATTCATAACGAAATTTCGAATCAAAGGTTGCTCCTGGCATCCGATAGTATTCCTCAGTTACGGTCGGGCCTGCTACGCAAATCTCGCCAACCTCCCCGTCTTTCACCTCCTGGATTTCTTTGCCAAATGGGGAAGAGGAAACCGGGAACAGTTTGACGGACATCCCAGGCAAAGGTTGGCCTAAGCAAGAACCTTCTCCACGCTCTATGCCCTCTCTTGTGTTCGCGACCTCGGTATGGGAACAATAGGATACGGGCAGGGCTTCCGTTGCGCCGTAAGGAACGAACACATTTCCGTTATCCATGAACGATGCGAGTTTCTCGATCAAGGCGGGAGGGGAGGGCGCTCCGGCCAAAAAGAACCGTTTCATGACAGGTAGCCTCAAATTGCGCTGTTCGCACCAATTTGCAATCTTACGGCCTATAACCGGTGACGCGAAGGTCGTGGTGACCTCAAAATCCAGCAAAGTTTCGACGAGGCTCCGGGCAGAGGCTTTTGCGGGCGTGCTTGGGTTTATCTCGGGCATTACGGTGGTGATGCCCAAGGCCGGGTTGAACAGGGCGAAAATGGGAAGAGTAGTCATATCGACCTCCCCCTCCTGCATACCAAAAGTTTCCTTAAGCGCTCTGATTTGACCGTCAAAAGTTTTATGCATGTAACACACACCCTTAGGGGGACCTGTTGAGCCGGAGGTAAAAACGATCGCGGCAAGATCGTTTGGCGAAACGTCAATCGGGTTGGAGTCGTGATCCGGGATGGCAAGAGCCTGCGCGGAAAATTGACTGGACCGGATGAGAATACGACCCCTTATTGACTTGAATGATCTGTAAAAGAACCGGCTAACCCAATGAGTCAGGGGAATGCCGATCAGGTGGTCTGGCTGCGTTCTTTTGATGCAGCGAAGGACGGACCGCAAACCCATTCCCGGATCGATGATAACCGGAACCGCTCCGATGAAGAACAAAGAAAAGGCCAGCACGATCAATTCGTAACCCGATCGTACGAACAAAAGAACTTTGTCCCCCCGCTCAATCCCCTTGTCTTTCAAAAAAGCCGAACAGGCACGGACGTCCTGGTATAGCTCGGAAAATGATTTCTCTGGGAATTTTCCGTTGGCGCAAAGAATAGCCCTTCCGTTGGGCAGCCGGACGGAAGTTTCCTTCAGGCGGGATGCTATGTTAGGTGCCGTCATAAAAATCCGGCAATGTCATCCGTTATTTATTTTCTGCCAACCAGCGTTCCGCCTCGATTGCAGATTGGCATCCCATCCCTGCCGCAGTAATCGCCTGCCTGTAAACATGGTCGGCGCAGTCTCCGGCGACGAAGACTCCCGGAACGGCCGTTTTGACCATGCTGCCGGGTTCGGGCAGGAAGTAACCGTTTTCGTCAAGGGGGATAAGTCCTTCGAAAGCACTCGTATTGGGTACGTGTCCGATCGCGATGAATATTCCTTTGCATGGAATTTCGGATTTCTCGCCAGACAGGAGGTTTTCAACGGAAATTGCCCGCGCTTTCCCTTCATCATCCGGCAAGACCTCTTGAACGGCCGAATTCCAAAGAGGGGTGATCTTTTCATGAGCCAAGGTTCTTTCCGCCATGATTTTCGACGCGCGAAGCTCGTCCCTGCGGTGGACCAAGGTTACCTTGGAGCAAAACCGGGTAAGAAACAACGCCTCTTCGCATGCCGAGTCTCCCCCCCCTACGACCACCACGTCCATATCCCGATAAAACGCTCCGTCGCAAGTTGCGCAGGTCGTCACTCCCTTGCCCCCGAACATCTCCTTTTCCCCGGGAATACCGAGAAGCCGAGGTGCTGCCCCCGTGGCAATGATGACTGTTTTTGATTCGAACGCCCTTTCTCCCGCAAACAAGGTTTTGACGGAGTCGCCCAGTTCGACTCTGTCAATATATGCATTTTCTACCCTGGCGCCGAACTTCAGGGCCTGTTTACGCAAATGATCCATTAGCATAAACCCGTCGATCCCTTCGGGGAAACCTGGAAAATTTTCCACTTCGGAGGTGGTAGTAAGTTGGCCCCCCGGTTGCTTGCCTTCCAAAATCAAAGGCCTGAGGTTTGCTCGAGCGGTGTATATTCCTGCTGTGAATCCAGCGCATCCGGTTCCGAGGATAATGACGTCTTCCATGGATAAATTATTTGTTTAAAATTTTAATAAAGGAAATTGAAAAGTTTTTAGGATCGCGATCATGGCAATTTTTTTCGTATTGGTCGAGGAGATGTCGTGGTTTGATAGTCATTGTCATTTGCAAGGCTTTTGGGAAAAGGGCGATCTGGACGAAACCCTGGATCGCGCCAAGGAGATGGGCGTGCGCAAAATGACTACAGTTGGCACCTCCAGAGAGGACTGGAATCTCTACAGGACTTTGGCTGCCGAATATTCCGGACGGGTTTTTTTTTCCGCAGGGTTGCACCCAAGTTACGTTGAGAGCAATTGGAAAGCCCAATTGGAGGGGTTGGCTGATTTTTGGGTGACCGAGCCCAAGCCTGTCGCCCTGGGTGAAATCGGACTCGATTACTTTCGACTGCCAAAGGATGAGGGCGAAGCGCGGGAAACAAGAGATTTTCAAAGACTGGCCTTCAAAGAACAATTGGATTTGGCTCGGAAGTTAAATATTTGCGTGATCGTGCATTCAAGAAATGCCTTCTCTGACTGTGTTCGTCTGATAGACGAATCCGGGGTCAATTGGAAAAAGGTAGTCTTCCATTGCTTTTCCGAAGGCGTTTCTGAAATTGAACAACTTGTCGAGCGAGGGGGCCTGGCGTCGTTTACGGGCATTTTGACTTTCAAAAAGAATGAACGGCTAAGAGAGGCCGCCCTTCGCCAGGGCATGGAGAATTTGATGATTGAAACGGACAGTCCCTATCTTGCTCCGGAACCAAGAAGAGGAAAAATGAACGAACCCGGCTTCCTTCATCACATTGGGAAATATGCGGCAAACTTATTTAATGTCTCGGAAGAATTCCTTGCCAAGAAAACCTTTGCCACAACCGAAGAATTTTATGGCCTCTGAATCTGCCAATCGACAAATCAGAAGAAGACCGGACCCTAGGACTGGTTCCTTTCTGCATAAATCGTAACCTTTGCTTGTTCCCCGGAAATAAGTTGCTTGGACCTCTTGATTGCCTTGGCCGTCGAAAGGGTCGGATTGCTTGCAGTGTGCGGAAATACGTTTTTACGATTAATGCGGGAAAGCACACCTGAATCCCGCAAGATTTTCAAAGCATCCCTGCGAACTTCACAAAGCAGGACGTGACAGTTCTTCTCCTTCAAATAATCCAGCAACTCTTCCAGCGCCAAAACGGAAGTCGCGTCCAAGTGGTGGGCGTGAAGAAGCTTAAGGACGAGGACCCGCAGGTTTTCGTCTTCACCAACTCTTCTGATCTGCTCGTAAAAGAGATCTGCCGCGGCAAAGAAAAGCTCGCCCTCGACATGCACGATGGAAACTTCTGGCTCGGCCCGTTTGGTTTTCTCGGAAAACTCCGTCAACTCACCGTCTTCATTGTAGCCATGTTCGACCATTTCCGGTTCCGCGACTTTTTTCAGGAACAGAAGGATGGAGGTGATGACTCCCACAAAAATTGCCATTTGCAGGGAAAGCAACAAGCCCACGCCGAGGGTGACGGCAAAAGTTATCGCATCGGATCGGGTCGCCTTGGAAACCGTTTTGATCTGCCGAGCTTTGACGAGTGAGGCTCCGATGAAAATAACAAGGGTGGCCAGCGCGGGCAGGGGGACGTAGGCCACCAGATCTCCGAGTAAAAAGTATCCGGCCAGAATCAGTATGCCGGCAAGTAGGTTTGAAACACCGGTCTTGGCCCCTGATTGAACATTCAGGGATGACCTGGTGAGCGACCCCGATGCGGGCATGCCGGAAAGGACTGAGCAACCAATGTTGCTGATGCCTATCGAAAAAGTTTCCTGGTTGCTGTCAATGCGCGCCCCGGCTCTGGCTGCCAATGACTTCCCAATCGACAAACCCTCAAGCAAACACAAAAGAGAAACAGCGGAGGCCGACCATAGGATGGTTTCCCAATGGGAACCAAAGGCTTGGATGGAAGGGGTAACCAGAAAGGAACGAGTTGATGCAAAGGAATCCAAATAAGCGACTTTCAAATGGAAGTGCTCGAAGAGAATGCCTGCCAGAGATGCAATAATCAGGGTTAAGGCAACGTTCGGCAATGCCCGTAACCTCAACTGCAAGATTAGGAATACAATTGCGGTGATTAAACCGAGCCAAATTGACGGCGCAGAGGCGTGGCCGAGATTTTCAACTGTTTGGGATAGTATTCCCCAGAAAGTTGAGGGGGCTCCATCCCCTTTCCCGGTTAGACCAAGCACGTGCTTGGATTGATTGACAATGATAAGAAATGCGGCGGCAGTTACGTAGGCAGTTATGACAGTGCGCGAGACAAACTGAACCATAAAGGATATCCTCAAAAAAGATGCAAAGAGAAGGAGGATACCCGAGCAGGCCAAAATCCAGGGAAGCAACATCAGGGCGGATTCATTGCCCATGCCGTTTGCCTTGATCATTCCCAAACCGGCAAAGACCCCGAAAAGCAAGACCGCGGTCGCGTTTGTGGGACCAAGTGTAATGAAGCGGCCTTTCCCAAAAAGGCCTCCGAGTAAGGCGGCAAAAGCAGAACCAAGCAACCCATACTGTATTGGCAACCCGGCTACGAGCGCATAGGCCATGCCTTGGGGAATGGCTAAAAGGGCAACGTTGAGGGAAGCACGGCAATCCCCTGACCAGTTTGCGCGGTTGTACCCCTTGAGGACGTGATAAACCGAAAAAGCCGGACAGAAGAAAGAACCGAGACTGAAGGTGCCTTTCACTTTCGAATTTATGTTCATTGAAGTAGTTTGTAAAACTAAGGGAGACTGAAAATTCTCCAAGTAGATTCGCAAAAAACCTGATTTTATTCTAAAAAATGATCTAAATCGGACGATAGTATAGTTGTCGCAGGGACGCGACCATCTGTATTTACATAAGTTAGGATGCAAGGAGTGCATCGATAGCTGCCCGATGGAAGTGATTGAATCGCCCCCTGCCTAACCAATTGAATCAAGGCGCAAATTCGTCGATCTTTTGGTTTTCTTGTATCTCGCAATCATTCTGTTTGCTGATGTCTTGTGGGTGATTCCTTTGCGGTGAACTATATTTACCCAATGGGTCAGTACCCATTCCCCACTTTTTATTAACGATATAATACTCGATACCATGTAAACCCAAATTTTAAAGCGCAATGGTCAGGAAGGACCTTTGCCCATTGATCCTGGATCAAAACAACGACACGGAAGTCATTATCTGTACGGAATATTTTCTGTACCCTCACTAGTTGGTGAACTTTGACGACCATTCGTTGCACTGTTTGCAAAGCTTTGCTTATCAGTGGTGAGTTCCGGGAAACTATAACCATATTAATATATAAACCATACAACCCATTCGTTATGACTGAAGTCGATGCAGACTCTCGTGCATCCGTCCGGTTACGCCTGCAGAAAGGTGAAATCGGATGTAGTCATGCGTACATACGGAAACCAGTGCGGGGAAAGCCCCGGTAATGAACTGAAAAAAAGAATAACACAATTACTTTTATGTAAATATATTGCACGCACAATAGTCTAATAATGTGCATGCATATATATGGATTCTGCACACTTTAACAAACCACAAGAAAGAAGAAATCATGATCGCTTCAGATACAAATTACTTTGCATCCAAGGTTGCTCGCGAAATGGAGAGCATCATGCGTAGCAAGCAAAAACACATGAGCAAGCTCTCTTCCGGCAAAAGAGTTGAGAAATCAACCGATGACGCCGGTGCCTTGGGAGCGAAACTCAAGCAGGCCAGTGCTATTCGCCGAATGAGAGGTGTAAACCAGAACCTGCAAAATGCGCTTTCTTATACCCAGATGCAGGAATCCGCACTAAAGACTGTCGATAAAATATATGGCCGAATGGCCCAACTGGCCACCATGGCCCTTGACGTTATCAAGTCAGATTCCGACCGGGAGAATTATGACAAGGAATTTCAAGAACTCAGGCAACAAGTTCTCGAAATCGATCTACAGGAATTTAACGGAAACGCCCTTTTTAGGAATACAAAGTATGGAATTATAATTACCCCAACTAGACTTTCCTGGTTAGATTCACAGCAACATGCAGCTGATGCCAGTGTATCTGATTCGGAATACACCCATTACATGGCCACAATAACTTCTCAGGAAGAACAAGATGAAATTGACCGCCAGCTTCAGGGTGCAGGAACGGGAATTGCTTTATGGCTTGGTGGAAGTGATGCGAATACCGAAGGAGACTGGCGATGGGTTGAAGGACCCGAGGGTGACGAAAACGGAGGTTTAGGCCGACAATTCTGGCAAGGTCAAGGGGTAGGCAGCGGTGGCTCAGCCATCAATGGCTCTTATGAAAATTGGAATGATCCGAATGAGCCAAATGATTCAGGGTCATCTGAAGATGCCTTGCAAATATTGTCTACCGACGGAGAATGGAACGATTTAAGAAATTCTGCTCCAGGAACACCTACAGGCTATTTGAGGGAGAGCGATCCGAATAACTTGAAGGTCAATGATGCGGCGGACGGAGGCGAATTCGAACTCCAGAAAATCAGCTTTAAGAGGTTTTTGGAGAGCACGACCATCGACTTGACGACGATGGCGAATTCGAAGGATGCCCTCGAACGGGTTATGGAGGCGCAGGAAGACGTGATTGATAAAATTGCCCTGGCCGGATCGAACTCCGCCCGATTAACCTCGGAAATTAACGCTCTCGACGTTGATTTTGTCCATAAGGAAACCTCGCTCGGTCGGATCGAAGACGTCGATATGGCATTGACGGCAAGCCGGTTGGCCAAGGCAGAGATAAAGATGCAGGCCGCCGCATCCATATTTGCCCAGGCAAATGCCCTTTTCAGCCAAAGAAACTACGTTGACGAGCTATTGTAGCCAAAAAGCTAGCTGCCCTCCCATCGCTACCCCTCAATCAGAATTCCAATTCCTGGACCTTTATTTCTTCGAATCGGAAATTCTCCTTGGCCTTTTTCCAATCGTCAAATTGTTCGCGGTAGTTCTCCTTGAGCGAAGATAGTTCTGCGTTGAGCCTTTTGAGTTTTTCGTATCCGGGATTTGAAAGAACGGCGTCCTCCTCTTTTGCCCTTAACTCCGCAAGTTTTCGTTCAAGACCTTTTTTTCTATCCAGAGTTTCTTTGGCAACCGATTTAATCCAGGCGATTGCATTTTTGATTTCCTTGTCAATGTTTTGCTTGGTCGAGTCGAGGTTTCTTAAAACCTCTTTTTTAACGAATGAATCAGGGTTGTCATTTGCCAGCATCGTTTCCAATTGAGCAGACATCCGAACGAGTTCGGGAAGGGACTTGTACTTGGCAATTTTTTCTACCTCCAATAGTGCCATGGGGTTTGGGTTGCTTTTGCTTAATGATTCAATTTGACGGAGGGGTTTGACCATGGACGAAAGCTCTTTATTGGTCTGATCCAGCTCAGCCTGTAACGCAATTTCCTCAACATTGGCGCTATTCCCGTCTCTAGAGCTTTTTTGAATCTTTTCTACGAGAAGATTGATTTTCTGATCCAAATCAGCCATTTTTTTAAGATGTTTTTGGAATTTGGCAATAAGCGGATCGTCCATGGTTTCTCTGGAAATCGCTTCTTTGTAAGTTTGGGCGACAGCTTTTGCCAATAATCGGGCGGTTTTTATGGAATGCCCGCGGCAAACTAAAAAAAGACCGTTTGCATTAGGAGCGTCACGGATTGAAAAAAGAGCCCTCATAATTTGGCTTTCGTTTTGCTTAAAGGCACTACTCTGAAAAGGACTTAGAATCATTTTCTTAACCGTTGGGCTCTTGCTAATAAGAGCCATGACCTTTTCAAGAAAAAAGGGGCTCAGCAGCGCATCGGAATGCAGTGACGTATGGCGTCGTCCGCCATTTTCCACAAGCAACAAAGTTCGTAGCTCGGCCCAGCTATCGGATGAAAGGTTTTCTTGCGTTTCGAGCTCGGGGACACCCGGTGAACGAGAGGGCTTCGAGGGTTCCTTGACTGGCATGCTGACTAGGGGTTGATCAGCAAGAGGCGCCAAGCTCTCTTCCTTTATCTCTTCATAGTACACCCCGTAATAGAAAAGAGAAAGACTAAGTATGATCAGCAAAACGCTTTGCCACGGTTGCATAAAATTAGGGTGTCAGAAAATGAGCCAAAGGCAACTCTTAGCTTCGTGAGCCTCGGACTTGACTAAACCATTCTAGATGGTTGCATTCGGCTTTGACGGTGAGCGAGGAAAGGTTGACAAGGATGGACGAACGACTTTGCATCGTTAACTACTGTGTCTGACGATTTGGTGCCATTCGACTTTTCTCGCAAGCTCACTGCATTGCAGCGCTCTCTGTACGCCTATATATTGACACTTCTGCCAAATCGCGCGGACGCAGAGGACGTTTTGCAGGAAACGAACTTGATTTTGTGCCGCAAGGCAAACGAGTACGACCCCAAAGGCCATTTTCAGGGATGGGCCTTCCAAATTGCCCGTTATCAGGTAATGGCCCAAATTACCAAGACCAAGCGCAACCGTCTGCAGTTTAGCACTGAGATCGTGGAGACTCTGGCAGCTGAAGAGATTGATGCTAAAGATATGGCCCTTAGTCAAAAAGCGCTTCAACTGTGTTACGACTTGCTGCCTGACCATATGAAGAAAATCGCGCGCTTGCGATTTAGAGAAGATGCGCAGCTTAAGGATATTTCCGCGCGGGTGGGCAGACCTCTTGGCTCGGTCTCCGCAACCCTCCACAGGATCCGGATCAACTTAACCGATTGCGTAAGAAAGAAACTGCCCGTGGTTGAAGCGGAAAGTGAGCGCTGAGAGGTCTTTAACAAAAAAAGTTCAATTATTGGTAAGAAAAACTCAAATTGCGCTAATACCTTGCAAGAACATATCCCATGAATGCCGCGAACGAACACTTGAAGGATGTAGAAACCCTTACTGTGAGGGTTTTGGATAACCTTCATAATCAAGAAGATATGGATAGGCTGTCTGCTCTCCTCAGTGTAAGTGCAGAGGCACGATCCAGGTATTCCGAATTAGTGATTTTGGATTCCATGCTTCATTGGGAGACGAGCGAGGTCCTTGAATTCGAGCAACCTGCGCAAAAAACCCTTTCTTTTCCCCGCCTTCCTATGGTTGCTTCTTTTGCTGCGGCAATCATTGCTCTATGCAGTGTTTGGCTTTTGAAAGACGATTCTTCAATGGCAACGGTTCAGACAGCCATCAATCCAAATCAGCCTGCCGAAAACGCCCAACTTTCACTTGCGCCTCAATCTAACGCCCAGCCAGAGGAAGAGGGTGGTTCGCCTGCTTTTGTTCCGAATCCTCCTGCGCCGGCTCTCGAAGTTGGAGGAGACAGCCCGTTTGTACGATCCATTGCGACTAGAGACGAAGTGAGCCGAGGATTAATGATTCTTCAGGAAAACAAAAGTTTCGCCGAGGGGGGATTGGTTCAATTCCACGATGATGTCGTTGCCTGGAATCGCGAAGAGCACGTGAGCGTTCCAACTGAACAAGGCATTTTGCCTTTGCAGGGTGATCGAATGATTAAACTTTCCAAGCTCACCATAGACGTTCAGACACAGTCAGCCGAGTCTTCGGACGCGATAAGGATACTTGATCTCAGAGAGGTGATTTGGGGCAAGGAAGATGCAGGGGTTTCGCTAAACACGAGCGTTTATTTCAATCAGGGTGTTGGAATTGCCCATGGGACAACCGAATTTTCTCTGACCTTGCATGCCATTCAGACGACCGATGGCGCGAATCGTTCTATCGGACACAAGGAAAGCAAGCTTAGCAGCGATTTGAACCCTTCTACCTGGGAGGAATTAAACAGCGAATTCGAAATCCCCAAGGGTACGGATTATCTCGTCGTCGCCTTGAATGCCAGAAAAGAAGGAACCCACGCCTTGCTCCCGGATTTCGGAGGTCACTATGCGGATCAGCTTAGCCTGAATCTCGTTTTGGGTGACCGTAAGACAATACCTCTCTAAAACGCGTTTCCTGCTAACCCTTCCACCCCTCGGCTTTGCGTTGACAGGAAGTCGAGTGCGAGAAAGATGGCTTGGATGCGCTTCAAAAGTTTTCTTGCTTTGTCTATCTTGCCAGCAGTCAATATCAGTGCCATTGACTGGCCGACTTTCGGGGGTCCCGAGAGAAACCATGTCTCGCGCGAAAAAGGAATGCGTACCGACTGGAAGGATGAAGAGCCCCAAATCCTTTGGTCCCTGGAGGTCGGATTGGGTTATTCCTCGGTAGTGGAGGTGCGCGGAAAGGCCTATACGCAAGGCTATTCGAATGGAAAGAACACCCTGATTTGCGTTGATGCGGCCTCAGGAGAGGTTTTATGGAAACATCAGTACCCTTGTGAAAAGGCACCTAAATACTTCCAGGGCGGAAGCCGAGGAACGCCTTCTATCTCTGAGGGCGGACTGTACTTAAATAGCCATCAGGGAGATTTTTACGCCCTTGATGCGGAAAACGGAAAGATATTGTGGACCAAGAACCTGCTGAAAGACTTTGGGGGAAGAAGGCCGGATTGGGGCTTTTCCGGTTCCCCGCTTTGTGTTTCTGGCAAAGTGATTTTCGAAACAGGCGCTGAAAAGGGATCGCTCGTCGCTCTTGATGCAAAAAGTGGCAATCTATTATGGCGAGCAGGTAATGATGAAGCAGGTTATTCCTCTCCCATGCTGCGAGCTGGCGTGAAGGATGAAATATTGGTTTTCAACCAATATGGACTGATCGCCCATCATTTGTCCGACGGAAGGGAGCTAAAGCGATACCAGCACAAGACCCGTTTCGGAATAAATGCCACTCAACCAATGGACCTGGGTTCTTCCATCTTGATTTCCAGCGCATACGGGAAGGGCGCCGCGTTGGTTGACCTGGAGAGGTCGAGACCACGAGCATTGTGGGAATCCGCAAATTTTTCATGCCAAATGGCTAGCCTGGTTAGAAAAGGCGACTATGCCTTCGGAATACAAGGGCAGACAGGTGGTCGGGAGGATCAAGCAAAGTTATTTTGCCTGGAAATAGGAAAAGGCAAAAAGAAATGGGACAAGCAGGGTTTCGGCTTGGGAACTTTAATTCTCGTTGATGAAAACCTTGTAATATTGAGCGATCGCGGCGAAATCACCTTGGCCAAAGCCAATCATTTTGGTTTTCAGGAACTAGCTAGGTTTCAGGTTCTGGGGGGCAAGCAAAATTGGACGCCCCCCACCTATGCAAACGGACGTATGCACTGTCGAAGCAGCAAAGGGAAATGGATTTGCCTGCAAATGGGCCTCAGTGCTACGAGCGGGACTCGAGGGCCGGATCAAAAAAGCGATTGATTTGGCCAAGAAGCCCAAGAAACTCAGTTCTTTCCTCTTTTGTAAGGACTGACAAAACCTCCTCTTCCAATTGGTTTGCAATTAACTTCGCCTTGCAAAAAAGGTCTTGCCCTTTTGCCGTGCAATAAAGCAGTTTTTTTCGGCGGTCGGAGGCATCCGGTCTTCTTTCGAGCAACCCCAATTTTTCCATCCGCCCCATCAAGCCGGTTATATTGTTCGGATCGGTAAACATCAATTTTTTCAGAGTCGCCTGGTTGACGCTCCCTTCGGGAAACTCGTTCAACCATCTTAGGGCGATGTATTGGTCGGGAG
Organism: Verrucomicrobiota bacterium; assembly: GCA_028343845.1. GTDB lineage: Bacteria > Verrucomicrobiota > Verrucomicrobiia > Opitutales > Seribacteraceae > Seribacter. Next base: position 18,429 of record JAOLZO010000005.1, read on the forward strand.
TAAGGCCGACTTTGGCTACTCTTTTTTGAAAGATTGCATTTAGTCTCATCCAGCACTTTCTAAGCAGTGGGGGCAACTGGGGGTCTGGATCCTCTCGGGTCTTCATAAAAAAAGAAGAAAATTTGATAATGACGTTTGACAAATAGTACGTACAAGTACTAATTCATTTCTAGACTTTTTCAACCCTTCACTTTTATCCGTCATGCTTGATAAATTACCATGTCTACTCTTGTCCCTGCTTCCTTTTCTCTTTGGTTGCATACACCAGCCGGGATCCCCTTCGGCGTCCAATGCCTCCAAGGAAGTTCAGTCAGATTGGCTTTACTGGAGAGGGGAGGACGGTACGGGAGTCTCCCGGCAAACAAGCCTGCCGGCTGATTTGAATAAGTCCCTCCTGTGGACTTATGAAATTCAGGGAGGGGGAGTTCCCGTGGTTGCCGGTGGGAAAGCTTATCAATTCGGTTATTACGGTGTTGAGGGCGAATTGCAGGAAGCCCTGGTTTGCTTTGATGCAGCAACAGGAAAGGTTCTTTGGGAGCGCAGGCATAGTGATTTCGTGAGCGATATCGTCTATAATCGATATGGCGTGGGGGCAGCCTGCGTAGATCCTGCAACTGGTAACGTTTACTTTCAGACAAGCCCGGGATTGCTCATGGGATACGACTCCGATGGGAACCAGTTGTGGGAAAGGTCCTTGATGGAGGAATTTGCCAGGCTTACTTTTCCAAACGGACGCACTGGCGGACCTTGTGTAGATGGCAACCTTGTCATTATTCATGCAATCACGGCAAATTGGGGGAAGCAGGGGCCGGCTCGTGACCGGTTTTACGCTTTTGACAAGTCCACCGGTGATTTGGTCTGGTCGTCCACCCCGGGAGTTACGCCCAAAGACAGTTCGTTCTCCCCTTTGATGTTTGAAGATTTGCCTGACGGGCGAAGGGTTTTTTACAGTGGCACGGGTTGTGGTCATGTGGTGTGCATCGACGCTCGTACCGGTCAAGCGCTCTGGCGTTTTCAAATGTCGTACGGAGGCGTCAATGCAGGCGTGGTGATTCACAAAGACACGGTGGTTGCCATTCATGGCAAGGAAAACGTCGATTCCACAGTAATCGGTCGAATGGTCGCCATTAAAAAGCCAGCGAAATTACCCGAAGCAGGGGAAGAAATCCTTGTTCTCGGCAAGGAAGCCGAGGTTTGGAGGAACAACTCGATGGAGGCGTTCACAAGTACCCCTGTCTACAGGAACGGCCGCCTTTACTCGACGATCAAACGCGGTGAGCTGGTTTGCGTAGACGCCGACACGGGCGAGGATCATTGGGTTCTCAAACTTGCTCCGGATCAAGTGCATGCATCCCCTACCTGGGCGGACGGCAAGTTGTACGCGCCCATGTTCGACGGGAAGGTTTCGGTGGTTTCCGATCAAGGTGATTCGGGAAAACTTTTAAGCGTTATAGCCTTGGACGGAGCCTGCCTGGCGGCGCCTTCCGCCGCCCATGGCCGCATTTTTGTGCAGACGAAAAAAAGACTTTACTGCTTTGGTTCCGATTCACCTGCTCCACCCTTTGTCGCACGGGTAACGGATGTTAAGGGAGGGAAGGGCAAAGCTGTTTCCCTTCAGGTCGTCCCTGCCGAATTCGCCGTAAAATCCGGCACGAGCCAGGCGTTCAAGGTCTATGCTCTTGACCGGAGTGGTCGAAGAATTGAGGAAGTCAAAGATGGCCTTTCTTGGGAAAAATGGATTCCGCCGACCGCCAAGGTCAAGTCAAAGGTCGATGCCGAAATCACGGAACAGGGGGTTCTTACTGCAGCGAAGGGAGCGAAACTCTCTGCGGGCGCAATCCGTGTTTCCAAAGATGGGCTTTTTGGGGTTACCCGTGGTCGGGTGCTCCAGGATCTACCTTACGAAGAAAATTTCGAAACGGGTTTTGAACTTACCAACATGAGTACGGACGAGATATCTTTTTCATACCCGCCTTTAGCTTGGTTGGGAGCTAGAATGCGTTGGCAAGTTCAGAAGAACGGAGAAAATCATCTCGCGGGAAATACCTTGGATCGAGTTCTCTTTCAGCGGGCAATTAACTTCGTAGGGCACAAGGACATGAAAGCCTATACGATGGAGGCGGACGTTATGACCGACGGGGATCGCAGAACCAAGTCGAACGTAGGGTTGATTAACCAAAGGTATGTTTTTGCGTTGATTGGAAATGGTCAGAAATTGGAAATCTTCTCCAATTATGACCGGTTTTGGCATTCGGTTTCCTTCCCGGTCAAGACGAACGTCTGGTACCGGCTCAAAACCAGGGTGGATCTTTTGGAAGACGGTTCGGGCATCATACGGGCCAAGGCGTGGGAGAAGGGATCTCCTGAGCCATCCGAATGGACCTTGGAGGTGCCGCATGCGGTTCCGCACCGGCATGGAGCCCCGGGCATTTACGCAATGTCTCCGCAAAGTAAAAAGAAGGTATACTTCGACAACCTTTTGATCACCTACAACAAATAATTTTCCAATGAAAAACTCAAAACATATCAAAGTAATATCCACAGTCTTTAGCCTAAACTTGTTTCTTTTCGGTCCCGCATCCTTCGGTGCGGATTGGCCCATCTGGGGGAGAGACGGTAGCCGTAACATGGTTTCCTCCGAGACCGGTCTGATCGTCGATTTTAAGCCGGGAGACGTTAATGATGACGAGGTCGTGGATATGAAAACCACGAAAAACGTGAAGTGGGTTGCCAAGTTGGGTTCGCAAGCCTACGGAAACGTGACCGTTGGACAAGGAAAGGTATTTGTCGGCACAAACAACGAATCCCCAAGAGACCCTGGAAAAAAGGGTGATAGAGGAGTTGTTATGTGCCTGGATGAAAAGAGTGGCGAACTTCTTTGGCAGCTTGTTATTCCAAAGCTTGGCGCGGGCAAGGTGAGCGACTGGGAATACATCGGCGTTTGCTCTTCGGCGGCAATAGACGGAAACAAAGTGTATGTAGTGACCAATCGTTGCGAAGTCGTTTGCCTGGACATCAATGGATTGGCGGATGGCAATGCCGGACCTTACAAGGACGAGGCAAAGTACGTCCGCCCCAAAGGAAAGCAGGACGAATTGAACGTTAAAACGGATGCGGACATCATTTGGATGTATGACATGAGGGATCAACTGGGTGTCTTTCCTCACAACGTCACCAGCTCCTCCGCAGTAATTGTCGGAGACGTGGTATACGTAGCCACCTCCAATGGGGTGGACTGGTCGCATACCAATATTCCCAGTCCCCTTTCTCCAAGCTGGATCGCCCTTGATAAGAATACCGGTGAGCTCTTGGGTGAAGATGGATCGGGCGCAAGCGCGAGTTCGCTTCATGCGGCATGGTCATCGCTCACTTATGGAAAGGTCGGAGGCAAGGACATGCTCATTTGGGGAGGTACGGATGGCTTCTGTTATGGCTACTCAACGAAGACCGAAAAGGATGCTGATGGGTATGATTTGTTTAACCCGCTGTGGAAGGTCGATTGCAACGAACCCCATTACCGAAAGGATAAGTCGGGAAAGAAAGTTCCTTATGCGACCCCGCCTGGCCCAAGCGAGTTAATCGGCACCCCCGTCCTTTATGATGGAAAGGTATATTGCGCCATAGGCCAAGACCCCGAACATGGAGACGGTGTGGGCCGCCTCTCTTGCATTGATGCCAAGACAGGAAAAGTTCTATGGAAAAACACTGATATCGGGAGGACTATTTCCACCGTTTCGGTGGCCGATGACTTGGTTTACGTGGCGGAATATGCAGGCATCGTTCATTGTTTGGATGCGATAACGGGGAAGGTTTACTGGACGCACGATTCATTCAGCAGGATTTGGGGCTCGACCTTGGTGGTCGATGGCAAGCTCCTTTTGGGTAACGAAGACGGCGATCTACTGATCTTGGACCACGGAAAGAAAAAGCCAAAGGTTCAAATGGTAGGGATGGGAGCACCGGTATACAGTTCACCGGTCTTTGTGAACGGAACTCTTTACATCGCGACTCAAACCCACCTATACGCGATAGGAAAGTGAACATGGATTCGCCCAAGCCCAACTCTGGCAGAAGCTTGGTATGGCTTCTTTTCGTGGCCATGTTTCTTGCTCATCAGGACTTTTGGTGGTGGGACGACTCTTCCTTGGTTTTTGGATTTTTGCCCATTGGCTTGGCCTACCATGCGCTTTTTTCGATCGGATGCACTCTGTTGGGATGGCTGGCTATTAGCAAGGCATGGCCTTCCGAACTGGAGGCTTTTGCGGACGAACAGGAAGAAGCAGAATCATCCTAGAATTAACCGGAACTGCGTATTATGACCACATTGATTGTTATCATAGGCTATCTATGCCTGCTTCTTGCCCTTGGCTTTTTCAGTAACCGACTGTTCAGAGGGACGAGCAAGGACTATTTTGTGGCTAGCCACAGCATTGGTCCCTTTCTTCTTTTAATGAGCGTGTTCGGTACCACCATGACGGCTTTTGCCCTTGTAGGTTCTACCGGTAAATCCTTCGAGCGCGGAATTGGGACTTATGGACTGATGGCCTCCATCAGCGGATTGGTTCATGCGGGCATTTTCTTTCTCATCGGCATCCGCCTTTGGGCTTTCGGTAAGAAGTACGGTTACATTACGCAGATCCAGTTTTTTCGAGCCCGTTTTGAATCGGATGGTCTCGGGTACTTGCTTTTTCCAATTCTTGTCCTCTTGGTCGTCCCCTATCTGCTCATTGGAATCATTGGCGCGGGCAAGGTCATAGAGCCCGTTACCGCAGGAGCGTTTCCGGAACTTTTCACAAACCCTTCTGCTCCCCCCTGGCTTGGAGGTGTGCCACCTTGGCTGACAGGCTTGATCGTATCCATAGTCGTCTTAAGTTACGTTTTTATGGGAGGCTCCAGAGGAGCTGCTTATGCCAACACCTTCCAAACAATCGTTTTCATGATCATGGGCCTTGTCGCCTTCGTTTTTATTATTAAAGGGCTCGGAGGCTTGGATCAGGCAGGGAGGGTGCCTGCCCGCATAACTGAGAAGGGAACCATCGTTCAGGATTTTCGCTATGACAAGAAGGAGTCTCAGCTGAAAGCGAATGACCCTCCCAAGGTCGTTGGCAAAGTCAAGCATTCCGAGAGCTCCGAGTTGACCGACCATCAGCCTCATTTTTCCCGGACCCCCGTTACCGCCGAGTTTAAGAAAAAAAACCCCAAGACAGGGGAACTGATTTCTTTCGAGCGAGAGCTGGGAATTCCTTTTTGGACATTCGTTACCTATCTATTCATTCCGCTTAGCGTAGGGATGTTTCCTCACCTTTTTCAACATTGGCTGACAGCTAAGAGCGCAAAGGCTTTCCGCCTCACCGTTCTTGCTCATCCGCTTTGCATCATGATCGTGTGGGTTCCCTGCGTCTTGGTAGGGGCATGGGCATCTGGCGTTTTGCCTCCTGGCATTCCCCCTCCAGCCGTACTTTCAGCTATGCTTAATCTGTTGGTTGGAGATCCGGTTCTCACGGGCCTTCTGACGGCGGGGGTTTTGGCTGCCATCATGTCGTCTCTGGATTCTCAATTTCTCTGCTTGGGAACGATTTTTACCAATGACATCGTCCTGCACCGCGCGGGGCCGAAAAAGTATTCAGATAAGCAAACCATAACCATCGCCAGAATATTTATCGTGGTCATAGTCTCCCTTACCTATGCCCTTGCCATGGTAGCGAAGGACGCCAACGTTTTTGATCTGGCCATTTGGTGCTTCAGCGGTTTTTCAGCTCTTTTCCCTGTTGTCTTTGCGGCTCTATATTGGAAAAGGGCAACCAAGCAAGGGGTGATCGCCAGCATTTTGGGAGCGTCCGTCACCTGGGTGTATTTCTTTTACCTCTCTGGTTATGGAGGAGAATACTTCGTAGGTCCAGGCATAGTCCCGGCGGCTATATGCTTTTTTGTAGCGAGCGTTGCGCTTGTAGTCGTGTCGCTTATGACAGACCCGCCTTCAAGGGAGACGTTAAAAAAGTTTTTCCCCAAACTCTCTTAATTGAGAAATACTAACATCCTCTTTAACTGTAAATCATGAGCATCGATGATCAGATAAAACAGTCCGCGGAGTCGCTCGACGCCCACACGGCTGAAATAATAAAGTGGCATTTTTCGCCGGAAACCGGATCCCCTTTTTGGTTGGATTGGGCGAAAGAGCAGGATTGGAATCCCTTGGAGGAGGTTAACAACTTCTCTGATTTATGCGAAAAGTTTCCCAACTTTGAGGATGAATGGCTGCGTGATTTGCCCAATGAAGTTTGGGTTCCTCAAGCATACAAGGGCAAGCCTTTCAATATCTTCGAGACAGGAGGTACGACGGGAATGCCCAAGCAGCGGATCGGGTGGGACGATTTCCGTATTGATTACTCTGCCTTTTCGGAAACCTTAAGCGACGAACATTTCCCCCGCGATCATTATTGGATGATGGTCGGGCCGACGGGTCCCCGACGCTTGCGATTGGCAATTGAACATTTGGCGAATGTGCGTGGTTGCTCGTGTTACTTCGTTGATCTTGATCCCCGCTGGGTCAAACGACTCATTGCCTCTAAGCAATTCGATCAAGCGAGGGCTTACATGGATCATGCGATAGATCAGGCTCTGACAATACTGAAGCACCGAAGCGTAAGCGCTTTGTTCACCACACCCAAGCTTCTCGAGGCCTTGGCTGAGCGCAAGGATTTGATCCGCGCGGGCATCAAGGGAGTTTTTTGCGGAGGCACCACAATGGATAAGCAGTACGCCCGCTTTCTGGTCGAGGAAGTATGCGAAGGTGGTAAGATTGGGTTCGTTCCGACCTACGGAAACACCCTGATGGGTCTTGCTCGCCACCACCCGATTGGACCGGAAAATGATTATTCGATCGCCTATTATGCTCCGCAACCGCGGGCTGTTCTTAGGGTCATTGATCCTGAAACAAACAAGCCTGTCGAATATGACACTTGGGGCAGGGTCGAGCTTACCACCATGACCAAGGAGTTCTTCATGCCCAGGTTTCTCGAGCGGGATGAAGCCTTACGGCGAAAGCCATGGGCGGAGGCGCCCTGGGATGGTGTGGCGGAGGTGAGGCCATTTGGCGCTATGGAAAAAAACATCGTGGAAGGAGTTTATTAAACCTATGAACACACCACATATTCCGTGTCTCAGATTTGGTGAGCCCTACCGCAGTTTTAACGAGTCTGAGGTCAACGACTACCGGGATGGTTCCACTAAGGCTACCTTAAGTCAGGTCAATGCGGGGATCATTCGTCGTGATCTTAAGCAAATTGCGAAAGCGCGAGAAGCTCTTGCAAAACTTTCGACGCGTGACTTGGTAGACATAAGTTCTAAGGCTGGTGATCTTTTTCTCAACGAAGATCTTCCCTTGGGAGAAGGTTCGATGCAAAGTGCCCAGGATTACCTGGAGACTCTTTCTTCGACTAGCGGATTACCGCATGTCATGGTAAAAAGAAACATGGTTAAGATTCACTATGCTCTTACCCATGTGGAACTCATATTGAATGGTCTTACCCGGGGAATTAATTTTGATATCCTTGATCAAGGGCATGGCGAACAAGCCGGAGCACCCGTATGCTTTTATCCGACGACGGATGCTCTGGGTCTGGTCATGCCTAGTAATTCTCCGGCCGTCAATTCGCTCTGGCTTCCCTCCATTGCCCTTAAAATTCCCATCATAATGAAACCTGGACGTGAGGAGCCTTGGACGCCTTACCGTCTCATTCAGGCTTTTATTGCAGCTGGTTGTCCCAAAGAGGCATTTGGCTTTTACCCCACCGATCACGAAGGGGCCGGGGACATCCTCAGGCTTTGCGGAAGGGCGTTGATCTTCGGAGACAAGAGCACCACGGACCTGTATGCGGGTGACCCTGGGGTCCAAGTGCATGGACCCGGGTTTAGTAAGATATTGATCGGGGATGACGAGATCGAGAATTGGCCTGATTACGTCGATGTAATGGCATCCTCCATTTCGGACAACGGTGGGCGCAGCTGTGTCAATGCATCAGCGATCATCGTACCAAAGTATTCGAAGGAGATTGCGGATGCTTTGGGAAAAAGACTTGGTCCGTTGAAACCGCTTCCGGTAGACGACCCCGATGCGGTGCTTTCCGGTTTCGCGAATCCCAAAATGGGGGAATGGATTGATGCCGCCCTCGATGCAGATTTCGAAGGATGCGGGGCAAGTGATGCTACCGCTCCTTATCGTGACGGTTCGCGACTTATCAAAGCCGAAGGAGGCACTTACCTGCGTCCAACTATTGCCCATTGCGAATCGATCGATCACCCTCTTGCGAACCGGGAGTTTCTTTGCCCTTACGCAAGCGTTGTCGAAGTACCGCAAGCAGAGATGCTCAGCTCCATTGGACCGACGCTAGTGGTTACTGCAATTACCCAAGACGAAGGTTTCAAAAAAGATTTGCTGCGAGCATCCAACGTCGAGCGGCTAAACATAGGTCCTCTCTCCACGATGAAGATTTCCTGGGATCAACCGCACGAAGGCAATATGTTTGAATTCCTCTACAAGCGCCGCTCGATTGGGGTGGCTGCTTGATAGATACGTCCGGCACGAATAAAATGGATAATTCCGTTACGGTCGGGCAAGCAGAAGACTTTTTTGCCGGTGAGGCCGAAAACCGGCAAAAAATTCACTTTGGCCCGGGTTCCAGCAAAAGAGTCGGCGAATTAGCCAGAGAATTGGGTCAAAATGCCCTGCTCGTAACCGACCAAGGCCTGTCTGCAGTCGGTCATGCGCAAACGGTTGTGGAATCCCTGGAAGGCGCCGGTCTGCAGGTGACCCTGTTTGATCAATCAATCGAAAACCCCACGGAGTCCAGCGTGCAGACTTGCACAGAAGCTGCACAAGGCGCCAATGCCGATCTGATCATCGGTTTGGGTGGTGGAAGCTCCATGGATACGGCAAAAGGCTGCAATTTCATTCTTACAAATGGTGGACGAATGGCTGATTATTGGGGGGTAGGCAAGGCTACGCGGGACATGCTTCCGATGATCGCGCTACCCACCACTGCGGGAACGGGAAGCGAATGTCAGTCCTTTGCCTTGATTTCCGAGGACCATTCACACCGGAAAATGGCATGCGGAGATAAGAAAGCGTTGCCCCTCGTAACGATTCTCGATCCCGAATTGACACTTTCACAACCTAGAAAGGTTACCGCATGCACAGGAATAGATGCATTGACACATGCCTTGGAGTCTGCCGTGACAACCAAGCGTAATGACTTCTCGGACCGTCATTCCTTGCTGGCCTTTGGTCTCATACATGAGAACCTTCCAGAAGTTTTCTCGAACCCGGATGATTTGTCTGCTCGTGGATGCGTCCTCCTGGGAGCATCGCATGCCGGTGCCGCAATTGAGAGAAGCATGCTTGGAGCAGCTCATTCCATGGCTAATCCGCTGACCACCCGACGAGGGGTTGTTCATGGAATTGCGGTTGGGTTGGCTCTGCCAGTTGTTATGGAATTTAATTGCGGTGACCCTAAAACCTTTGCCCGTTATGCCGAGCTTTCACTTCGGACGGGAATAGTCACTGAGGGCAGCACCGAAAAGTATGCAGTCGATGCCCTGATTGCCCGGGTTCGGGAATTGCTCAAACTAGCCGAATTTCCATCAACTTTGCAAGAACTCGGCTTTACGGAATCCGAGGTGGAGGGTTTGGCCGAGGAGGCTGCCGAACAATGGACAGCAGGGTTCAACCCCCGATCGGTATCAGCGGATGATTTCGCAAAACTTTATTCCTCACTTTTTTCATCCCCCTCTTGTCAGGGAGAAACTCAGGGGTTAAGTTAGGGAATGAGAGCGCAAGCGATGAAACTAATCCTCAAGAACCTCCTTTGTTCTGTTTGCCTGGCTGTGGCCCCCATAGCCTTTTCTGCAGATGTAACCGATTGGCCTAGGCATCGCGGGGATTCCTCCTTGAAAGGGTTTTCATCCCAAAAGCTAGGCAAGGCGCTCAAATTGGATTGGGTTTTTGATGCGGGAGACTTTCTCAAGTCTTCGGTCGTTGTTTCCGGAGGGATTGCCTATGTCGGAGGGGATACGGGGATTATTCATGCTCTGGATATCAAATCGGGCAAAGAAAAGTGGAAATATAAAACGTCGCTCGGGATAGAAGCGCCACCTATGGTTCACGAGGGTAAGGTTTATATTGGGTCGACCGACGGCTTTCTTTACGCTTTGGATGCGGTGAATGGAAAATTGATTTGGAAATACGAAACTCAGGGGGAGATCATGGGTGCTGCAAACCAGGCAAATCGCCCAAAGACCAAGGACTCGGTGATTGTCGTGGGAAGCTACGATAATTTCGTACATTGCATTGATGCAAAGGCGGGCAAGATTCTATGGAGGTTCGAAACGCAAAATTATATCAATGGAGTGCCCACCATCTATAATGACAAATACGTTGTTTTCGGGGGATGCGATTCCGTGCTTTACGTTGTTAACCTTGAGGACGGGAAGCTCATCCGATCGGTTGAGGTCGAGGCCCCTATTGCGGCTTCGGTTGCGGTGGGCAATGGGGTCGGTTACGTTGGCAATATGGATCGTGCGGTGATGGCGTTTGATTTGGAGTCAGGAGAGGTTGTCTGGAACTACCGTAGCAAGAACTTTCCCTACTTTTCCTCTCCTGCGATAACTGACAAGCATGTCCTCATTGGAGGTCGCGACAAAGGGTTGCACTGCATAAAACGGGTTTCCGGTAAACTTGAGTGGCGCTTTGCCGCGCGAGGAAGAATTGACAGTTCGCCTGTTGTAGCTGTGGACAAAGTGATTTTCGGTTCTATGGATGGGAAGCTTTACTTGATCTCTCTGGAGGACGGTCGGGAAATTGCGTCCTATGAGATAGGGGAACCAATCTCATCCACGCCCGCGTTGACGGGCGGTCGCATAATCGTGGGCTGCGAAGACGGAAAAGTATATGCCTTCTCAACGATAAGCAAGAAATGAGCAAAGCACCCCGAATCAAGGCTGACCGCGAAACGAAGGACGAGACCAAAGCGGGTAACTATTTCGTTTCCAATTACCCTCCTTTTGCTTTTTGGAACGACTCCGACATTCAATGTGTCGAGAGCATGGTTAACAGTCCGAAGCCTTCGGAACGCCCATTGGGTCTTTATTATCATGTTCCTTTTTGCCGCAAGCGTTGCCACTTTTGCTATTTCCGCGTCTATACCGACAAGAGCACGAAAGAGATTCGACGATACCTTGCGGCCACCCTGAAAGAGCTCCAGGCGTATGCCGATTCCCCGTACTTGCAGGGGCGCAAACCTGAATTCGTATATTTTGGTGGAGGTACACCCTCGTCCCTATCTGTCAAAGACCTGATTTCATTGACCGACGAGATGAAGCGCATTCTTCCCTGGGAAAAGGCGGAGGAAGTAACCTTTGAATGCGAGCCTGGTACTCTTACCGAGAAAAAACTTGAGGCAATCAAGAACCTTGGCGTGACCCGCCTAAGCCTTGGAATTGAGAATTTCAAGGATCATATTTTGGAAATCAATGGAAGAGCACACCGGTCCGAAGAGGTTTTTAAGGCTTACGAATTCGCCCGGGGGTTGGGTTTCGACAACATTAACGTAGATCTAATTGCGGGGATGCTCGAGGAAACCGATGAGAACTGGTCGGATTGCATCGACCGGGTGATCGATCTTTCGCCGGATTGCGTTACCATTTACCAGATGGAGGTGCCCTTCAATACGGGTATTTACAAGACGATGAAAGAACAGGGAAGCTTGACTGCTCCCATAGCTGACTGGCAGACCAAAAGACGCTGGGTAAACGAGGCGTTTGAACGCTTGGAGAGTGAAGGCTACTCAGTGACCAGTGCATACACGGCGGTCAAAAACCCAGAAGAAACAAAATTCGTTTACCGTGATTCGCTTTGGACCGGAGCAGACATGGTGGCCTTGGGCGTGGCTTCCTTTGGGCACCTCGGAGGCATTCACTACCAAAACCTTACGCATCTCGATCAATATTGCGAATCGATCGAAACAGGAAAACCCGTAGTCAGGCGGGCATTGCTAACCAATGAAGAGGAGCTTTTCGTTCGGGAAATCATTCTGCAGTGGAAACTAGGACGTGTTTACCCAAGCTATTTTCAAGAGAAATTCGGAATAGACGTGCAGGAGCGATATGCCGAGGTTTTTGAAGCATGGGAAAGAGCGGGTGACCTAGAGAAAAGAGAAGATGAATTGCGGTTGAGCCGGGACGCGTTGTTGCGGGTCGATTCAATGCTTTACGACTTGTTTCTTCCGCGACACAAGGATTCTGCCTGAGCAGAAAGATTGGAAAATGGCTATTACCACTCATGTTTCGCCGGATGTGCTTTACCCTCTTAGTTTCATGAGGGCTACGAGAAAATTGCCCAGTTTGAATTACGAAAAAATCGAGCCTTTGGATATGCCCGAACCCTATCAATCCCTGCTCGTTCACGAAGGAGACATGACTTCCCGCCTAGAGGGGCATTTCGAATGTCCGATCAAGGTCCGCTGTTTACGTTCATCCAGCAACGGGCATTATTATTCCAGAGAGGTCCTTTTGCATACCGAAGAGCAAGAGAAACCCACCGAGTACGGGGCTATTGAGGTAAGTCTGCATGCCTTGCCCGAAGAAACCAGAGCGTTGGTCCTGCAAGCCAGCAAACCGTTGGGCGGGATTCTGAACGATCACCGGATACCCTATTCCAGTGCGCCTCGGGCATTTATCAAAGCCATTCCCGATGGACCTATTGTGGAGGCGTTCGGGCAAATAGAAGCTGATTACCTTTACGGAAGGAGCAACGTCATTTCAGGATATAACGGAGACATTATAGCCCAGATCGTGGAAATTTTACCACCCCTTTAGCTTCTCGTTTGCTTGCGATCAGATGGAATTGAACTTGAATGATTATTCGACACTATGATTTCTAATAAAACTAATTATGATGCGATTGTCATAGGAGGAGGTCCTGCAGGGTCCACGACCGGGGCATTGCTTGCTGAAAAAGGACATGACGTATTGATCGTAGAAAAAGAAAAGTTTCCCCGTTATCACGTTGGGGAGTCTTTGATGCCCTTTTGTTATTTTCCTTTGAGAAGGTTGGGTTTGATCGACGAACTGATGAACTCTGCATCTCCTCGAAAATATTGCGTGCAATTTGTTCGGGAAGACGGTTTTCTCGCCCAGCCCTTTTATTTTTTCCAGCACTTCGATCATCCCTCCTCGACTACATGGCAGGTTTGGCGATCCGACTTTGATAAAATGATTCTCGACAAGGCGAGGGCAAACGGGGCCACCGTTTGGGAGGAAACGACGGCCACCGCTTTGATCAAATCCGGCGAGCGGGTGGAGGGTGTAAAAGTTGATTCCAAGGACATGGGCCCGTGCGAGCTTCGGGCTCCCATTGTCATTGATGCATCAGGAAGGGATTGCTTTGCCGCTCATCGAGAAAAATGGATCGAGCGCGACCCAATGCTTAATAAGACGGCAATCTGGACCTATTACAAGGGTGCGAAGCGAGACCCCGGTTTGGACGAAGGCGCGACTACGGTTGCTTATTTGCCCAACAAGGGGTGGTTTTGGTACATACCGCTTAGTGATGACGTCGTGAGTGTGGGCATTGTGGCTGAACACAAATATCTATTCAATGGAACGACCAAGGACTACCAAGAGATTTTCGAACGCGAGATTCTGAACAACAAATGGATTGAGGAGCATCTGGCCGATGGTGAACAGACTGGCGAATACCGGGCTACCGGCGAATATTCCTATCGAAACCGTTACTGTGCCATCGACGGCTTGGTCTTGGCAGGGGATGCCCTTGGTTTTCTTGACCCGGTCTTTTCTTCGGGAGTTTTTCTAGCTCTCAAGAGCGGGGTCATTTTGGCAGACGAAATCGATCAAGTCCTTGGTAAAGATAAGATCGTTACTTCGGATGCCTTTGAAAGCTATGGGAAACGCATGCAGTCATCCATTGAGACGATGCGGAAAATAGTCTACGCCTTTTACGATGAAAAGTTCAGCTTTGGCGATTTGGTCAAAAGAGGAGAGCATCTGCGAGCATCCCTAACGGATTGCCTGATCGGCAACGTGGATGATCAGGATTTCCAAGAACTCTTCGATGCAATGTCCGATTTGGCGGATCTTCCGAATCCGGTTGATTGTGGATTAACTCACGGTTCCTAGTGAAAATCGCCTTTCTTACGCCCGGGACAGGCAATTATTATTGCGGAGTCTGCATGAGGGACAATTCCTTGGCCCGGCATTTGATTGCGGCGGGGCACGACGTTACGATGCTTCCGACCTATTTGCCTCATTTTTTGGACGAGAAACCTGCCTCGGATGATCAGCCGATTTTTTTTGGTGGTATAAACGTTTATCTTCAGCACAAGTTTTCCTTATTCAGGCATACCCCCGGTTGGCTAGACAAGGCGTTCGATAACAAATGGCTTCTTCGCAAAGCTGCTGAAAAAAGCGGTATGACCTCCAGCAAGGATCTGGGGGAAATCACCCTTTCCACCTTTCGTGGCGAAGAAGGACCCTTGGTCAAGGAGGTTCGCAAGGTTTTGGATTGGTTCAAGAAGCACGGCTCCCCGGACGTACTTTTCCTTTCCACAGTGATGCTTGCCGGAATCGGCAAGGTGCTTAAGCGTGACCTTGGCATTCCCGTATTCGGTTTTCTTCAGGGTGAGGACTCCTTTTTGGATTCCTTGCTCCCCGAATATCGAAACGAGGCATGGAAACTGCTTTCCGCGGACGTTGCCCAGCTGGACGGATGTATTTCACCCAGTCGCTACTTTGGAGATTTTATGTCCGAGCGGCTCGGGCTGGAAAGCGAAAGCGTGAGATGTCATCCGAACGGGATTACCATGGATGGGTTTGATCCTCTCGAAACGCCTCCTGCCAAATTGACACTCGGGTACTTGGCCAGGCTTTGTCCGCTGAAGGGACTGGACGTTTTGGTCGATGCCTTTTTGCTGCTTAAGGATACGGGCAAATACCCTGACCTTTCCCTCGAGATGGCGGGAGGTATGACCGCAGACGACGAGCCTTTTGTCGATGAACAGAGAAGGAAGCTCATGCAAGCTGGATTAGACGGGTCCTTTACGTTTCATCCGAATGTAAACAGGGAACAGAAGATTGATTTTCTGCGCAAGCTAACTGTATTTTCAGTACCCGCCCGCTACCCCGAGGCCTTTGGCCTCTATGTAGTGGAAGCCTTGGCAGCCGGAGTTCCCGTGGTACTTCCTGATAGCGGAGCGTTTCCCGAACTTGTTGAACAAACCCAAGGCGGGCGCATTTATCGACCCAATGAACCGAACGCGCTAGTCGAGGCCCTGGAGCCTCTCTTGGATAACCCGGATCAGGCAAAGGGAATGGGTCTTGTCGGTCACCAATCCGTTTCCCGGGATTTTTCCAACGAGCAGTTAGCCAAGCGCTTGGTCGAAAATATCCTGGCCCCTCTTCAAGGACGCACCTAACCACAATTCTTATGGCATCCGAATATTCCATTACCCGACGAGTCGAATTCAGTGAGACTGACCTAGCTGGTATCATGCATTTTACCAACTACTATCGCTGGATGGAAATATGCGAACACGAGTTCTTAAGAAGCGTGGGGCTCTCCGTTGATATGGAGGATGACAAGGGTCGGTTTGGTTGGCCACGGGTCAAAGCGAGTTGCCGCTTTAAGCGACCTTTGCGTTTCGAAGACGAAGTGGAAATCAAACTGATCGTCACCGAAATGAGGGACCGCTCCATTTCCTACGCCTTCCAGTTTTGGAAGGAGGAGAAGGGTGAGCGCGTCAAAGCGGCCGTGGGAGAAGCAGTAGCCGCATGCGTGAGCTTTGAGCAATCAACCGGGACGATGACCCCAATCATGATACCAAAGGTTTTCCGGGCAAAGGTCGAGCAAGCGTAATCCTCGTTTCCTTTACTTTTGCATTGCCATGGCTTAAATTCCGACCGTGCGATGATTCTTTGTTGCACCACCACTCCCATTCAATGCAATTCCTCAAAGTAAGCCTCTCTTCCTGCTCTCTCCTATTATCGTTACTTGCATCGGGAGAGGTTAATTATAACCGAGAAGTCAGGCCCATTCTTTCCGAGAATTGCTTTGCCTGCCATGGTTTGGACAAAAAGCATCGGAAAGCGGATCTCCGGTTGGATGTGAGAGAAGATGCCATTGCCGAGCGTGATGGCATTCGAGCCATCGTCCCGGGTGACTTGAGCCAGAGTGAGTTCTGGACTCGCATTATTTCTGAAGATGAGGACGAACTCATGCCTCCTCCTAAGTCGCATAAGAAATTGACCGCAGCCGACAAGGAAGTGCTCGGTCGATGGATCAAACAGGGAGCAAAGTACGAAGGCCACTGGTCTTTCGTTGCCGCTCGAGATCAGGCTGTGCCCCAAATCGCCGGAAACGTCCGTCCCATCGATGCCTTTTTGCAGGACCGTTTGCGCAAGGAAGGACTGAAACCCGCGAAAACAGCCAAACCGGAAACCTTGGTGAGGAGGGTGTATCTTGACCTGACCGGGTTGCCGCCGACGCCCGCCGAGGTGGATGCTTTTCTTGACGATCCATCGTCGCAGTCATGGAGCAAGCTGATAGACGGGCTCATGGCACGAGAAACCTATGGCGAGCATATGGCCCGCTATTGGCTGGATCTGGCTCGCTATGCAGACACCCATGGGCTTCACCTGGACAACGAGCGTTCGATGTGGCCCTACCGGGACTGGGTCGTGCGGGCTTTCAATGAAAACCTGCCATTCGATGAATTTACCCGCTGGCAACTGGCGGGCGACCTTCTGTCGGAACCGACCCTCGATCAGCGCATCGCATCCGGATTCAACCGGTGCAACGTCACTACCGGGGAGGGAGGGAGCATCAAGGAAGAGTGGATTTATCGATATGCCGTCGACCGGACTTCCACCGCGGTGGAGGTATGGATGGGGTTGACGGCCGGTTGCGCCGTTTGCCACGACCATAAATTCGATCCTCTTTCGACCAAGGAATACTATTCGCTCTACGCGTTCTTTCATAGCGCCGCTGACCCTGCGATGGACGGAAACAAAAAAGACACCCCTCCAATCCTTCGCGTTCCGCATCCGGGTGACAAGGAAAAGCTCGCGGTGTTGGAGAAACAAATCAAGTCAGTCGAAAAACGTATTGGCGAGGCCGCGGCCAAGGTGGCCTATGTTGATCCCGCAGAACTCGACGCGCCTTCCAAGCCAACCTCGAAGGAAACAGTTTGGATCGAGGACGGTTTTCCTGCCAAGGCTTTGCGTCAGGCTAACAAGGAATGGAAAACCGTGACGAAGCCCGAGCCGGTATTCAGCGGTGAGAACGCGTTTGTGCTGGACGCAAAAGGTCTGGAACAGCTCGTCATCGGCGGAGCCAACCCACCGTTGGTTGTTGAGAAAGGCATGAAACTGTTCGCATATGTGTATCTCGATACGATCAATCCGCCTAAGCAGATCATGCTGCAGTTTCACTCCGGCAATTGGAATCAGCGGGCTTACTGGGGCCAAAGCAAAATTACTTGGGGGAAGGAAGGTACGGCAACTCGTCGCCGTATGGGCAAGCTACCCGAGACCGGCAAATGGGTGCGATTGGAGGTTGATGTCGAGCAAGTAGGATTTAAGCCGGGCGCTAATATCAACGGCTGGGCCTACACCCATTTTGACGGCAAGGCGTACTGGGATAAATCTGGAGCAGTGGTGACCAGCAACCCGAGCACGGACCCAGCGCTCTCATGGGTGGTGTGGAAAGCGCAACCGGAGAATGTGCGCAAGAAGGATTTGCCTGATGCCATTTGGCGTCGTCTGCGTGGCAAGACGCCAGACAAATGGACGGACGCCGAGCAAAGTGAGGTTTTCCGGTTGTGGATCGAACGCGTTTACGCCAAGGCGCCTAAGGCGCTGGCAGATCTCAAGGCACAAAAGGCTAAGCTGGCCAGCGAGTTGGACGCTATCAGCAAGAACACAGCGATTACCTTTGTGATGGCTGACCTTCCCAATCCAAGAGAGAGTTTCGTTATGGTTAGGGGTCAATACGACAACCCGGGCGAAAAGGTTTCGCGAGGCACACCGGCTTTTCTCCCGGCTCTTCCCCCCAAGCCAAAGGACAGGGACTACAACCGGCTGGATCTGGCGAACTGGTTGGTGAGCCCGGATCATCCCTTGACCTCTCGGGTTGCAGTCAACCGCATTTGGCAACAGTTTTTCGGGATGGGCTTGGTCGCAACGAGCGCCGATTTTGGAACCCAAGGCGAATTGCCAAGTCATCCGGAACTTCTTGATTGGCTCGCCCGGCGCTTCATTGAGGACGATTGGAACGTCCAGCGATTCATCAAGCGTATCCTTACGAGCCATGCCTATCGACAAAGCTCTATAATTTCCCCTGCTTTGCTTGAGAGGGATCCTCAAAACCGACTTTTGGCCCGCGGTTCGCGACATCGTTTGGATGCGGAAATGATTCGAGATCAAGCCTTGCATCTTAGTGGTTTGCTCGTCCCGACCCTAGGCGGCAGAGGCGTGATGCCTTATCAGCCCCCCAATATTTGGGAACCGGTAGGCTTTGGCCGCAGCAACACCCGCTACTATAAACAAGGCAAGGGGGATGATCTGTATCGGCGCAGCCTCTATACTTTTCTCAAGCGCACGGCCCCTGCTCCTTTCATGGCGAGCTTTGACGCTCCGAATCGCGAACAGACCTGCACTGCCAGAGGGCGCAGCAATACCCCGATGCAGGCCCTCCAGTTGATGAACGACGTTCAGCACGTCGAAGCCGCCCGTAACCTGGCCCAAAGAATAATCAAGGAAGGCGGAGCGAAAAACGAGGCGCGCATAGAGTGGGCCTGGCGGACCGTTACCTCCCGACGCCCGGAGGCATCGGAAACGCAAGTGGTGGTCGACCTGCTGCACCTGCATGAAGCGCGCTTCTCCGATGATCTTGAGTCCGCCCAAAAACTAATTGCCTACGGGGAAAGCTCCTCGGACAAAACAATTCTTCCTCGAGAACTAGCCGCTTGGACCCTCGTGGCAAACCTGTTTTTGAACCTTGATGAGGTAGTGAACAAAAACTGATTTCGTAATGAATCCCGCACTTGAATATCACAACCTTCAAACACGAAGACGTTTCTTTGAGGGAGCAGGTCTTCAAGTCGGGGGAATAGCCCTTGCCCAACTTCTGGGCCATCGGTCGCTTGCCGCGAAACCTTTGGGGCAAGAGGGTGTTCATCCTGCTTTGCCAGGCCTTCCGCATTTTGCCCCTAAGGCAAAAAACCTGATTTATCTCCATATGAATGGAGCCCCTTCGCAAATGGATCTTTTTGATCACAAACCGGAGATGGAAAAATACTTCGATAAGGACTTGCCCGATTCGGTTCGTAACAATCAACGCATTACCGGAATGACCAGCGGGCAAGCCCGCTTCCCCGTGGCCCCAAGCAAGTTCAAGTTCGAGAAGTGCGGAAAGTCCGGCATCCTGATGAGCGAACTGGTGCCCCACATGCAGGGCATCGCCGACGATATTTCCATGATCAAGTCGGTGCATACGGATGCGATCAACCACGACCCGGCTTGTACCTTCGTTATGAGCGGAAGCGAGGTTCCGGGAAAACCCAGTTTGGGCTCCTGGTTGAGTTACGGATTGGGGAGTGAGAGTCAGGATCTTCCGGCATTCGTCGTATTTACACCTACTTTCCCCAAAGCCAGTCAAGCGCAAGCGCTCTTTACCCGTATGTGGAGCAGTGGATTTCTGCCCTCAAAGTACGATGGGGTGGCACTGCGCGGGTCTGGGGATCCTGTTCTTTTTGTAAAGAACCCGCCAGGGGTGGTTCCGAGTGATCGCCGGGCCATGCTCGATGCCCTTGGTAAGCTCAACCGCAAGACTTTCGACCGCTTTGGCGACCCGGAGACCCAGACCCGGATTTCGCAATATGAAATGGCTTTCCGAATGCAATCCAGCGTTCCCGAGTTGACTGACCTAGGAAAGGAAAGCAAGGCAACCCTGGAAACGTACGGTCCCAACGTCCAGAAACCAGGCACCTATGCCCATTCGGCAATTCTCACGCGCCGATTGATCGAGCGCGGCGTGCGCACGGTTCAAATTCTTCATCGCGGATGGGATCAGCACGGTAATTTGCCCAAGCTGATCAAGGGGCAATGCATGGACGTTGATCAACCGACGGCCGCCTTGATCAAGGACCTTAAGCAAAGAGGGCTTCTGCAGGATACGCTCGTCGTTTTTGGCGGGGAATTCGGAAGGACGGTCTATTGCCAAGGCAAGCTTTCCAGGGAAAATTATGGGAGAGATCATCATCCCAGAAACTTTTGCATGTGGATGGCTGGCGGAGGCATAAAAGCAGGAACGACTTACGGGGAGACCGACGACTTTAGTTACAACATCACCAAGGACCCCGTTCACTTGAATGAGTTGAATTCAACTATCCTGCATTGCATGGGGATTGATAACCATCAATTTACCTTTCCCTTCCAAGGTTTGCAGCAACGCTTGACCGGAGTGGAGGATGCGTATCCGATCAAAGGTATTTTGGCTTAGTAGAGAATCATAATGGATCGAGCGGACCTTTTATTCGCAGACGTTGTTTCGGCGTCGACATATGAACTGATTTGTAAAATGATCTAAAACACAAAAAATAAAGACATGAATTATTTATATTTTGCCTTACTTACGGTGGTGTGCTGGGGGACCTATGGGGTTTGCATGCACATTGGATCAACCAATATGGGAGACAAGGAAA
Source organism: Verrucomicrobiota bacterium (assembly GCA_028343845.1). Lineage (GTDB taxonomy): Bacteria > Verrucomicrobiota > Verrucomicrobiia > Opitutales > Seribacteraceae > Seribacter. The sequence goes on from JAOLZO010000005.1 coordinate 39,200, forward strand.
ACGGTCGGATCATGGCCTTCCTTTGGGTTGGGTTGGCTTATTTTCTGACAGCAGTCGTAGCTCCCTTGATCATTTTAAAGCTAAAAGGAGGCAACGTTGCCTTTTGGGCATACCCGACCAAAGGTTGGCAATGGTCTCTGATCGCGGGTACCCTCGGAGCAATCGGCGCCCTTGGGGTACTCTTGGCTTTTGGCAAGATGCCGTCTCCGGCTTTCGTACCGGTGGTTATGTCCATTATCTTTGCCGGCGCCCCGATGGTTAATGCGATCGTCAGTACTACGAAGGAAGGTAACTGGGCCTTTGTCCGGTGGCCTTTCGTTCTTGGAATTGCCATGGCTGCGGTTGGCGGATACCTTATTACCAAGCACGCTCCCAAGCCTCCGAAAAGCCCACCAGTGGCCGGCTCCTCGAAGGTCTGAAGCCCATTTTTAATGACGAACCCGTCCCGAGAGGGAGTATCGCCAGAGGAGTGGTCGATCCAGCGCTGGAAAAAGTTCCAAGCTCTTTTGCAAAGAGTTCGGGAGACAAACGCTTTCCAAATAGATCATTTCCCGGGCCTTGCCGATTGCGACCAATGGTCGGGTTTTGATGAGTTTGCCGAGAATTGTCCTTTCACCGAGAAGAACGAACTTGCTTTGGACAGGCAGCAAACCCAGCCCTACGGAACCAACCTGACTTTTCCCGTCGCAGAATATTCCTATTTCCATCAAACGAGCGGTACGATGGGCGAGCCCATGGCTTGGCTGGATACGGAGGATGACTGGAGCTGGATGCTCGGTAATTGGGATAGAGTCCTGGCGGGCGCCGGCGTTCAGTCGGGAAACCGATGCTTCTTTGCCTTTTCATTCGGTCCGTTCCTGGGCTTTTGGACTGCCTACGATGCGGCCAGAAAACGCGGGTGTCTCTGCATCCCGGGAGGCGGGCAGGGGAGCGAACAGCGCCTGCATTCGATCCTCGGGCATAAAGTTGAGTATTTGTTCTGTACCCCGACCTATGCTCTGCGTTTGCCCGAAGTGGCCAAGCAAGCTGGCATCGATTTGGGCGGGCACTCCTTGCGGGCAATTGTCGTGGCTGGTGAAACCGGAGGGAGCGAGCCATCTTTCCGAAGAAGGGTTTCAGAAGCATGGGGTAGGGATCTCCGGTTGTACGATCATTACGGGATGACCGAAGTTGGGCCTGTTGCCTTTGAGACGCCGGGTGGTCAGGGAGGCCTTCGTGTTATCCTCGAAAGTTATTTTGCCGAGGTCATTGACCTTGAAACGAAAAAGCCTTCTTCAACAGGGGAAGGCGAGTTGGTGCTAACGACCTTAGGCCGGACAGGTTGCCCGCTTTTGCGATACCGAACCGGAGACCTGGTCCGTGCCAAAAGCACGACCGGGCCGGAAGGTTTTCCAACGCTTGACCTCGAGGCTGGAATCCTCGGCCGTTCGGATGACATGGTGGTGATCCGGGGGGTGAACGTCTATCCCTCCTCGGTTGATGCGATCGTCAGAGGGTTTGAGGAAGTTGCGGAATACCAAGTGATTCACGAAAAAAAAGGAGAGATGTCCGAGATTCGTTTACAGGTGGAAGCGCCCGAAAACATTACCCAAGCTTTGGAGGTGTCCCTGAAGGACGCTTTTTCTTTGCGCATACCGGTCGGCCGGGCCCAACCCAATAGCTTGCCTAGGTTCGAAATGAAGGCAAAGAGATGGCGGACCGAACAATAATCTTATCATTATAAGCAAAATGGAAAAATTCGTTGAACTCGATGAAATCACCAAGACTTATCCCTCCCCCGAGGGCTCGGAAACGGTGGAAGTGTTCGGAGGCATCAACCTGACCTTGCCTGCGGGAAGCTCGAATGTGATCGTTGGGCCATCCGGTTCAGGCAAAAGCACCTTGCTGAACTTAATTGGGGCTTTGGATAAACCTACGAGTGGAGAAATCCGCGTAGACGGAAAAGCTCTGGCCGGCATGTCCCCGGAAGAGTCGGCTCGCTTTCGAAACCAGACGGTGGGCTTTGTCTTTCAGTCCCACCACTTGCTTCCTTCCTGTACCGTGTTGGAGAACGTCATGGTGCCCGCCTTGGCTGGTAGTGGAGGCTTGACGGGAAAGAATTTGGAGGCTCGTGCCAAGGGTTTGCTTGAAGAAGTCGGTCTTGGCCATCGAACGGGTCACAGGCCGGGAGAAATTTCAGGGGGCGAGCGGCAGCGCGTGGCGGTTGCCCGGGCGCTGATCAACGAACCAAGTCTTCTACTCGCAGATGAGCCCACAGGCGCCTTGGACAAAAGCAACTCCGAAAAACTCGTCGACTTGATTGTTCGCTTGAACGAGTCGCGAACCTTGACCCTGATTCTCGTTACTCATTCTCAAGAGACTGCGCAGAGAATGGATACCGGCTTTTTGCTGGACGAGGGAGAATTGAAAAAACTTTGATCATGAGTTCTTGGGGAATTCTTTTCCGAAACCTCCTGTATTTCCGTAAGCAACATGCGGGTGCTTGCCTTGGCGCCGCCCTGTGCTCGATGGTGTTGGTCGGGGCTCTTACGGTGGGCGATTCGGTTCGGGCAACCCTCGCATCCATCGCCGGCGAAAGAATTGGCCAGGCCGACTTGGCCTTGCTGGCAACCGATGGCTTCTTTCGTGATGAATTAGCTCAAGAGGTCGCCGAGGAGCTAGGCGGCCAGGGCATAGCGGCTCCCGTTGTTATCACCCGGGGAACCGTATCGGTGCCCGATGGTTCGGTCCGGGTCAATAATGTGCAGATTCTCGGGGTGGACGAACGCTTCTGGAGTCTTGCTCCTGACCCGACCAAGGTACCGGCTCACGAGGGGAAAGGCTTTCTTGCCAACCCGAGGCTCTATAAGCACCTCAAGGTGGCCAATGGAGAAAGGATCATTCTGCGGGTTGAGGAACCTGGGCTTTTTTCTCGAGATGCGCCGCTTTCCGGAGAACGGGATGACAAGTTCGTTTCTTTTAACGAAACGCTTTTGGGGGAGGTTCCTGCGGAAGGTTTCGGGAGCTTTGGCCTACAGGGAAACCAAAGGGAGCCCTTGACCCTTTTCGTTCCGATCCGGATCCTGCAAAAAAAGATGTTTCGGTCCTTTGACGAGGAAGAGCCGAGAACCGGATTCGCAAACTTTATCCTACTCGGAAACCCCAAAGGGGCGCGGGTGGATTTAAAAATTGCTAAAAAGGCTCTGGATAAGAAATGGACCTTGGGCGATGCAGGTATTTCACTCAAGAGCTTGAGGGATTCCCCTCAGTGGAGTGTTCGTAGCCGGCAGGTTTTCCTGCCCAAGTCTCTTGAGGACGCAGTACGAAAGATCGAACCACGAGCAGAGGGTGTTCTTACCTATCTCGTGAATGCGATTGAAAAGCCATCTGCAGATGGAAATGGGACTCGTTTGATTCCCTATTCCATGGTTTCGGGCGTGCGCCCAGGTTCAAGGCCCTTTGTCCCTAATGATTTCAAGAGCGATGAGGTCATTCTCAATGAATGGGCGGCCCGAGATTTGAACGCAACCGTTGGGGACCAGTTGTCCTTGCATTATTTTTCCGTTGGAGAGAGGCGAAAGCTTGTGGAAAACAATGCAACCTTTCGATTGAGGGGAATTGCGCCGATGCCCGTGGCCGTTCCCGAGGGTGAAGAAAGCGATTGGACACCACGTTTCCCAGGGTTGTCAGATGCGGAGTCGTGTGGCGAATGGGATACTGGTATTCCCATCACTCATAAAATCCGTCCTCGGGACGAAAACTATTGGGATGAATATCGTGGTTCTCCCAAAGCCTTCGTCTCCCTGGATGCCGCGCAAGGCATGTGGAACAACCGGTGGGGTTCCTTAACTGGTATCCGGTTTGATCGGGAGGGAACATCCGAGGAAGCTCTGAAAGTTGACCTGCAGGGACTGCTTTCCTCTGAAGAGGCTGGGCTTATTTTCACCGCGCTCCGGCAAGATGCCGAAGCAGGCGTGGAATCTCCGGTTGATTTTGGACAACTGTTTCTTGCCTTTAGCTTCTTCGTTATCGTTGCCGCTCTGGCTTTGACGGGCATGCTCTTTTCCTTTTCCATGCAACAGAGGAACCGCCAGGCAGGATTGCTTCTTGCTTTGGGTTTTTCCGCCCGGAAGGTACGTTGGCTGTTTCTCGGTGAAGGAGCATGCGTATCTCTGGTTGGGGTGTCGTTGGGGTTGGTTGGGGCTTGGGTTTATGGCAAAACGATTATCGCCTTGCTTGCGGGAGAATGGAGTGGCGCGGTGACCGGAGCCCAGTTCGAGTACTCTCCGAGTCCCAACTCTTTGATTTTCGGAGGCCTGGGGGCCCTGGCAATGTCCCTTTTGGCAATGGCATGGGCGAGCAGAAAGCAGTTGAAACGTGAGCCCACCGAGCTTTTGAGCAAAGGGGAGCAAGCGGAGGAGATAGGTTTTTGCCCAGGTAGGAGGAAGTGGATGGATTCGATCATTCCCGGTGTCTTGGTATTGATCGCCGCCATGAGCCTGGCTTGGACAATAGACTTTTCCGGCGCAGGAGCCTCGATGGGCTTTTTTGGCGTTGGGGCGCTACTCTTGACCAGTGGCATTCTTTTCTTCCGAAGTCGTTTGGCGACTTATGCCGCAAGCGTCGAGAGGTGGAGGAACGCAACGGACCTGAACCGCAGGAATGCCGGCCGTCGCGTGGGAAGGAGCATGGTCACGGTCGGTGTCATGGCAGCCGGTTCCTTTCTAGTGGTAAGCACGGGGGCCTTCCGCAAGGGCTTGCCAACCTCGGTGCACGAAGTTACTTCCGGTACGGGGGGCTTTTCCTATTTGGGAGAATCCGCGCTACCGGTCTATGACGATTTGAATACAATTGGAGGTAAGGATGAAGACCCTTATGATTTGAACGAAAGCCTAATGGCCTTGTCTAAGGTCGTTCCCCTTCGGGTTCGCCCCGGGGATGACGCCAGTTGCCTCAATTTGAACAAGGCCATTCGTCCTACCCTTTACGGAGTAAACCCGGATGAAATCAAGGGGCGCTTTTCCTTTGCCGATGGGGATTGGCCGGTTTTGGATCAAGATGCAAAAGAAGGAGTGATTCCCGCCGTGGTGGACCAAAATACCATGACGTGGGCCTTGAAGATGAAGACAGGAGACCGCATCGAATTTTTCGACGGTGAAGGACAGCCTTTCCTTGTGGAACTGGTTGGAGTGGTCAAAGGGTCGATGCTTCAGGGAGCTCTTTACATATCCGAAAAAAACTTTCTTAGGAAGTTTCCCAAGCAGGGAGGATATAGAGCCTTCCTTTTGCAGGAGAATCAGGATATCGAGGGAGAGGTTGCCGCTCATCTCGAGAATAGGCTTCAAAATTACGGCATGGAATTCGTTTCTTCGGGCGAACGCCTGGCATCACTCCAAAAAGTAGAGAACACCTACCTGTCGATTTTTCAGGGCTTGGGAGGCTTGGGGCTACTTCTGGGGACTGCGGGGTTGGCAGTTGTGATCGCCCGAAACCTAGTCGAGAGAGGAAAGGAATTCGCCCTGATGGAAGCTGTCGGGTATCGCCTGAGTTTACTGCGCAAGCTGGCTTTTCGGGAACACCTGGTTCTTGGATTGTGGGGTTTGTGGATTGGCGCCATTTCGGCCGTCGCGGGAATCGCTCCTGCTCTTTTTGGTGATCTGGGGGAACTACCGGGAATGGGCTTTCTTTGGTTTTTTCTCGCGTTGCTTTTACTTTGCTTGTTTTGGACTTGGCTTGCGGTAAGAGTAAGCCTCCCTACTAGTCGGATTGAACAATTAAGAGATGAATGAACTTACCGAAACCCCAATGAAGAGGCCACCCCTCCGGTTGGCCTTTCTCGCCCTTTCATGCCTTTTCCTTCATGGATGCTGTACCAAGGCCGTTCCCCTGGAGCTTTCTTCGGAAACCCATTCGAAAGAGGAACAAGCCACAGGGAAGTGGTCGGTCGAGTTCGAGGAAAACTTTTCCAGCTTGGAGCTAGGAAGCGAGCCGGAAAATCTTTTTATTCTGGATGGAAACTATGCGGTGAGCCAAGAAGAGAATGACAAGAGGCTTACTTTGCCGGGCAGTCCGGTGGGTGACTTCGGTTTGCTCTTTGGTCCCCGGGTTCGCGAGAAAAGCCTGAGCCTATCGTTTTCTTTTCTTGCGAGCAAGAAGGGTAGAAGAGTGCCGGCACTGGCTGCAGGTTTGGGGGGAGTGCGCTCCTATCGTTTCCGTTTGAATGCCGCTACGGGGGAAATACTTCTTTTTCGACAAGACGTTGAAATTGGGAAGGTTGCCTATCAGTGGGAAAGCGGTGCCTGGACTCGAGTTCGATTCCAAGCTCTTCCTGGCGAGGGTGAGAAAACCCGCATTAGGCTGAAACTCTGGAAGCGCGGTGAAGGCGAGCCGGATGAATGGCTATTGGATCAGGTCGATCCAAATGGGTTTGCGGGCGGGAAATGCGCGCTTTGGGCATATCCGTATGCCGGCACTCCGATCCATTTTGATGATTTGAAAATAGAATCCAAGGCTTTGTAGAAAGGCCGGGCTTGCAAATGTTTTTTTGCCGCGTGGCAGACTGCGGGTTGCTCGTTTTACGGATTTTTATATGCTGAATTCCATGGGAATTAATCCTAGAGTTTGGACGCTTGCTTTCTTTGCGCTGATTGCCTCCATGAGCGTGCCTGCTTGGTCTGAGGAATCGAATCGTTACGCGAGGGAGATCCTTCCCCTGTTGCAGGAGTATTGCTATGACTGCCATGGTGATGGTGCCAAGAAAGGAAAATTGGCACTCGATATTCATTCGGATTATGACGAGATCATGGGAGATCATGAGTTATGGAAAAGGGTGTGGGAAAACCTCCATAGACGAAATATGCCTCCCGCAGACAAGGATCAACCTGGAGACGAAAAAACCGATCAAATTCTGAGTTGGATAGAAAAAACCGTTTTCAAACACGACCCGGAAAAGACTGTTCCCGGGCACGTAGTCTTGAGGCGGTTGAACCGGGTGGAATACAAAAACACCATTCGTGATCTTTTTGGAGTGAAGATCGAAACCGAATCTTTATTTCCTGCTGATGATACGGGACATGGGTTTGATACGATCGGCGAGGTCCTGACAGTATCTCCGCTCCTTATGGAAAAGTACATGGTGGCTGCGGATTTGGTTTTGGAGAAGGCATTCGGAGGGAGAGGGTCCAATGATGCCGAGCTTGTTTTTGCGACACCGATGATTCGCGGGGGCAAACCACTCGGAGAGGTTCGGGTTTTGCCTTCTACGGGGTCGTTTTCAGTGACCCCGGCGATTGCTGCATCGGGAAGCTACAAAGTGGAAATCGAGGCCTCCGCAAGTCGCGCGGGAAAGGGCTATGCCGAAATGGGGGTAAGGATCGGCAAGGAGTTTTCTCAAACGATCGAAGTGAAGGCTGAGTATCCATCCTTCAAGACTTACCGTTTCGAGCAAGTTCTTGAGAAAACGGCTGGTTTGGAAATACGGGCCTCTTTTCTAAATGATTTTTACGATCCGCGAAACCAGGATCGCAAAAGAAGAGACCGTAACCTGTTTGTTCGCAAAATTTCCCTTATTCCTGATGACGTACTCTCTGAAGATTCTTCCCTCCGTAGAAAAAGCCTCTTGGGAGGTGTCAGAGACGAGGATTTCAATCAGGAAAGGGTACATGCTGTTCTCCGGAAACTTTTGCCCCGTATTTATCGAGTGGGGTTGAGTGAGCCGGAAATTGCCAGACACCTCGATCTTTTCAACGTAACGAGGGAAGGCAAGGGAGGGAATTTCGGTGCGCTTCGGGTCGTGCTCAAGGCCGCTTTGGTTTCTCCGCGATTTCTTTTTCGGGAAGAAACGAGAACTGACAAGAGAGATTCCGTCAAACCGTATCCCCTTGATGACTTCGCTCTGGCGAACAGATTGTCCTATTTTCTGTGGAGTTCACTGCCTGATGAAGCTCTTTGGCAAAGAGCCCTCGACGGAACATTGAGATCTAATTTGGGAAAGGAGGTTCGCCGTATGCTTGCGGATCCAAAGACCGATGCGTTCATTGCCAATTTTACCGGACAATGGCTGCAGCTTCGCGACTTGGAAATGTCCAATCCGGATAGGCGCCGGTTTCCGGTCTTTTCGGATGAGCTGAGGGGTGTTATGCGTCAGGAAACAGAACTTTTTTTCTCCCATCTCCTTCGGGAGAACAGGCCCATTTCTGAGTTTTTGACAGCAAACTATACATTCTCCAACAAAAAGTTGGCCGATTATTACAAGTTGGAAGGTAAGTTTGACAATGCATTCAAGAAAGTATCTCTAAGCGGGGCGAACCGTAAGCAAAGAGGCGGCCTCTTATCTCATTCCTCGATCCTTACCATTACCTCAAACCCAACCCGGACCTCCCCGGTCAAGCGAGGGAGATGGGTTTTGGACAATTTGCTAGGCGCCCCCCCCAAGGAACCGCCTCCGGGAATACCGGAACTGGAAGATCCATCATCAGGAACCGACCTTAAATTGACCCTTCGTGAACAACTAGCCAAACACAGTCGCAGTTCTGAATGTTCGTCCTGTCATGCAAGCATGGATGCAATGGGATTTGCCTTGGAAAATTATGATGCGATTGGAAAATGGCGTATGAGCGAGGGGGGAAATCCAATTGACGCAATGGGGAAATTGGCAACGGGAGCAAGTTTTTCCGGTCCTATGGAGCTACAGGAATTTATAGCAGAGAAAAAGCTAAGCGCTTTCATACGGTGCCTGACGGAAAAGCTTCTGACTTATGGAATCGGCCGGGGTATGGAGTACTATGATCGAGTGGCCATTGAAAAAATTGCCCGCAAAGTCTCCCAGGAAGGCAAAGGATTGGAGGATCTGATCATAGAGGTTGTAGGTAGTGCACCATTCACCTTTGTCGGCCAAAGATCGGCGTTAGTGCCGGACGACTAATTTTATTGTCTCTAAATGTAATTTTAGAGATATTATCTTACATGATTGCGGCTGATTTGTCTCGGAGATGCTTCTTAAGGGGCCTCGGTGTATCCTTGGCTTTACCTGGTTTTGAATCACTGGCCAAGGGACCAGTAAAGCCCATTCCTCTGCGCATGGGATTCGCTTATGTTCCAAACGGTGTCATCATGGAGAATTGGCGACCCAAGCAGCTGGGGAATGGAACCGCCTTTCCATCAGCCCTCAAGCCCTTGGAAAAAATGAAGAGGGACTTTCAAATACTCAGTGGCCTTGACCATACCAAGGCCAACGCAAATGGGGATGGCGGAGGAGATCATGCGCGGGCTAGCGCGACCTTTTTAACCGGATGCCAAGCCCGCAAAACTGCTGGGAAGGACATTAAACTCGGGGTCTCGGTCGATCAAGTGGCAGCCGAATCGATCGGAAAGCGCACAAAACTACCGTCCCTGGAATTAAGCTGTGACGCAGCCCGCGGATCAGGGAAATGCGATTCCGGATATAGCTGCGCATACCAGTATAACCTCTCTTGGAAGAATGAATCGGTCCCTGTGCCCGCAGAATCAAACCCCCGTTTAGCTTTCGAACGGTTGTTTGGGCAATCTCAGTTCGGGGGGGACAGAAAGGCAGTCCAACGAAGGGTGGGGCAGGACAAAAGCGTGCTGGATTTCGTTTTGGAAGATGCGAAAAGGATGAAGGGGCGGCTAGGCTATGATGACAGGCAGAAACTCGAAGAATATTTCGAGAGCGTTCGAGAGATCGAGTCAAGAATAAGTGGAAGCCTTCGTAAGCAGGAGGACTTTTCCGCCCTGAAACGCCCGGAAGGAATCCCTGGAAATTATCGAGATCATATTCGTGCTATGTTTGACTTGATGGCTTTGGCCTACCGGTCGGATCTTACGCGAATTTCGACCTTTCTGCTTGCCCACGACGGAAGCAATCGCAGTTTTCGCGACATAGGAGTGCCCGAGGGGCACCACAGTTTGTCTCATCACCGGGATGATCTTGTCAAAATGCGGAAACTCTCGAGCATTGACCGCTTTTATTGCGAGCAATTTGGGTATTTCATTTCAAAACTAGCCGGATTTAAGGAGAGTGACGGCAGTCGCTTGCTGGATCATTGCATGATTGTTTACGGGAGTGGTATAAGTGATGGCAATCGTCACCGACACGTTGATCTTCCTATTTTGTTGGCGGGAGGAAAGGCCCATGGCCTGAAAACCGGACGGCACCATGATTTTTCAGGTAAAATGGCGACGCTTACCCCTGGCGAAAAAGAAGAGATTGACCGAAGCAAGGAAGGAATAGGAATCCCTATGTCCAACCTTCACCTTGGGCTTTTGGCGAAAATGGGAGTGCGGGCTGATCGATTGGGTGACAGTACGGGAATCGCAACTGGTTTTTGATTCCTTACGATCCTAATCCAAAGAATGCTTGCTTTTTGGGAAGCTGACTAGGGACGAGTTACAAACCCTTTTTTCGGGCCCCTGACTGACCGCTTCCAAAGGAAACACTTGCCAGTATCAGTTTTTTCCTTTGTGAATTAGTACTAGAAACGAAGTTTTTTTCCCGTGTATAGTATAAATCGCTTGTTTTTCCTCTCTTTGGGAAGTGTTTGCTTTCTGATCGTGCCTTTCTTTTGGTTGGCATTGGCATTGGACTTTAGTGCTTTGGAGAACTTTGTCGTGAAGCTGTCCACGACTGAATTCGTCGGTTATCCAATACCGGAATTGCTCGGAGCGCAAAAGGATGCATCGGTTATAGATCAGGTTTTGAGAATAAAAATTTTCTTTACCGTCCTCGTTGTCGCCTACTCACTTTTTTTCGTGGCATTGTCGCGCGTGGAGGGGTCGAGAAAAAGAAACAATTACTGCGCTCGCGGGCTAGCGGTTCCCCTGTTCATATTAATACTTGGGTTTTGGTTCAAATTTATCGGGGACGACCATATTATTTCCAAAGAGGAGAAAACCGAACTATTTCAGTATACCACTGGTTGCTTCATAATCTCCGTCATGATGTTAACCTATTCCTTTCGTTCAGTTAAAAAAGTTAAACCGCAAAAAGAGGAAGTAACCGAGACGCCAAAAACTTCCTCTACCGAAAAGAAGGAAACCGAAAGCGGCCAAGATTTGGTAGCCAAAGAGGACAACGAAAAGGCATCTCCAGAGGAAGAATCTGTCGATGGCGAGTCTGAGGCAAGCGGTTCCGAGAGCGAAGCGCTGCCCCCGCCCGATGCCCTTGGTCCTGCGGACGATTTGGCATCTCCGGAGTTAGAACCTGCCGGGGCCGAGCCTGATGCAAGTGTTGCCGAGAGCGAAGCGCTGCCACCGCCCGATGCCTTTGATCCCGCGGACGATTTGGCATCTCCGGAGGTAGAACCTGCCGTTGCCGAGCCTGATGCAAGAGTTGCCGAGAGCGAAGCGCTGCCACCGCCCGATGCCATTGATCCAGCGGAAGATTTGGCATCTCCGGAGTTAGAGCCTGCCGGAGCCGAGCCTGATGCAAGTGTTGCCGAGAGCGAAGCTCTGCCACCGCCCGATGCCCTTGCTCCTGTGGAAGATTTGGCATCTCCGGAGGTAGACCCTGCCGGAGCCGAGCCTGATGCAAGTGTTGCCGAGAGCGAAGCGCTGCCACCGCCAGATGCCCTTGACCCTGCGGAAGATTTGGCATCTCCGGAAGTAGAGCCTGCCGGAGCCGAGCCTGATGCAAGTGTTGCCGAGAGCGAATCGCTGCCACCGCCCGATGCCCTTGACCCTGTGGACGAACCCCCTTCATCTTGATGAAAGTTGCAAAGTTTTTATTGGTTTTCATTCTCGGCGTTTTTATCCTTTATGTTTTGGAAGGAGCTTGTTTTCGATTAGTTGAAAAATATGCCGAGAATAGGCTCACAATCGCTTGGGGGTATTCGGGAGCAGGTACCTTCAATAGCATCCTAAAACATTTACCAATCAATCATTTTAAGGAGCGTCCTGAGGACGAAGTGCTCGATGCTGATCAATCTTCTTTGCAGAAAGCGATGGTGGAAGGAGAGTATGCAGCCGCAGTCATGAGCTTCGCTCGTCCGATGCGAGATCGTTATGAAGAATATGTAAAAAGTAAGCTGGAACCACTTTCGAAATTCGAAATTCGGGATTACGGGGAAGTTCGCGGCTTGGTTTTGCCAGGCTTGAAAAAGCCGGCTAGTTTGGAGGACGTAAACAACAAGGATGCCAGAAGAGTAGGGGATGACTTGGAATATTCAGAGGGAATGCTAGTGCGCGTTCTTGCTTCTACAAAACCCGAAGACTATGAGAATGAATTTGCCGAACTGGAATCGACCTTCGGTTTTCTTTTGGAAAACGGAATAGCGTGTCTAGTCCTCCCAGTTAGTTCTGGAGAGGAGATTCTCGATAGGATTGCCTACTTGCAAGCGGAGCATAAGTTGCTCAGCCAGAATATTTTTGCATGGGGTGATCAAAAAGGGGCAGGTTATTTACTCGAAGCTTGTCGGGAAAGTCCCGAAAAATTCAAGGGTGTTTACGTGGGCGATCCGATTGGAACGCCGCGTTCGCCAAATGTGACAGGCTTACCTTGGCTGACCGTGCGAATTTCCCCCCCGAAGGAAGGTTCTGTCTTGAATAAAGAGGAAGAAGAGACCATCAAGAATGTTTTGAGTTGGGTGCGGGCGGGCCGTATGATTAATTCCGTTTATCCTTCCCGCTTGGGAGGATTGCTCCATTTGGAGGATTCCCCAAAGAGCGGCCAAATGCCCTCTTTCTTCGTTGCCTGCCTTCTCCAGTGTTCGAGGTATATCGAGAGGGTGGGTGGTAAATGGCCCACTCCCCAACCCCTTCCTGCGGAGGATTCTTTGGAGGGAATTACGGTTGCACCCGATTCCCCAAGCATGAAAGAAGAAAAACCCTTTGATTTGGAAAGAATTGAAAAGACCATCCAGAAACTCTCTAAAGAGGAAGAAGAGACCGTTAAGCTTGTGGATGCAACTTTTGACTGTGAAATCGTGAAGGGTTATCGCCAGTTGCACAGCAACAACCCAAACCTTAAGCAAGTAAGCAACAGGGATCTGGTCTTGATGCTAGGTGCGGAGTTTGAAAAAATGGGCGTGGAAGTTATAGATCAGATTAAAGTAAAGGATCCCCTTTTTTACAGGTTTTATCTTTCCCTCAGGGCATTGGAGGATTCTCCTTTGCACTAGGTTTGCCTGAAAGTAACACTTTTGCCAAACTAGTTTGCGTTGAGGTTGCAGGGAGCAACCTAACTGCCAGGAACCGGTTTTATCAGGGCGCTAAACTCCCTTGACCTTGGCCTCGAAGGAAATTTTGATTTCCTTGTCCGTTTTCCTGTGCGGAGAATTGGGTACGAGGATGAAGTTGTCAGTGATAACGGGGTCATGCTCCAGGCCTGATACAATCCGAATGTCTTCCAAGCGTTGGCCAAAGAATGCAACAAATGGCCTATGGCCCCGCTGGACACCATTCTTGTTAACGGGCATAAAGCTGCCGAGGCCGGCGGTGGGTTTTATTACGAAACTGTATTCATTGCCTTTTGCCGATAGCGTTTGATTCCAGTTTCTTTTGCCGTTTGCCATTTTCGCCTCCCAAGCCGGGTCTCCGTAAAAAGCAACGATGTCGCGATCAAAGAGCAGTCCTCTCAGGTCTTGCTTTCCAAGCCCAAGTTGTCGGGCAAGCGGAGATTGCCGGATCGTTGGCTTTGCTCCTGCTGCGTTCGCTCCGTTTGATCCCGGAAAGCAACTTTCAAGGCGATGAATGAGGGCATGATGATTTGCGAAGAATGCCTCGGTGAACGAATAGCGACCAGGTTGTTCAATGAAGTAATCAAGGCACCCCCATCCCATATAGCCATACCAGGTAACCTCTACGTATCCCATCATTTGGCGAACACCAGCACTTTTCAAGAATGCCGCTGCCATGGACTTCGGGCCCTGCAGGTGACCCATCAGGCAGTTTCCTATGGGCATATAGATCTTTGGGTTGGGGGAGCTTACGGAATGATGCTTGCCGGATAGGTCCAAGCCATAAAGGGTTCCTTCATTCTTGCTTCGAAAAATACCGTTTTTATATCGATAGCCAAGTTGAAGATCGTTTTCGGTGGCATGGCCCGAGGTCACGAAAAGATCGGGCTTTCCGTCATTTAATTCTTTGACGAAAAGCGAAGTCGTGTCTTGAGGCAATTGAATGGACTTAGCTTTCTCCAGAGCTTTTTTTTCGACGCCATGCCCTTTGCGAAGTTCGCAAAACCACTTTCCACGCTCACAACGATCCAATGCGATCTCGGTGCATGCAAGAGAGTTTCGAATGACCAAGGGTTTTTCCGTCTTTGCAATGGCAAGGGCGTTGTCTGCATCATGGCCCGAAAGGATTCCCCAGAACAGGTCAGTATACGGGTCCTCGTCCAATTTTCTGGTGAGAACGTGAATAGCCCTGACGAAATCCTTGGTCGTTTCATTGGGGGTGGCGACGAAACAGGCATGGCGAGGAAATGATTTCTTGAGAGAAGGGAGGGCTTCCTTGACCGAATGCTTGTACTGAATGATTTTGGCAGAGTGTTTCTCTTGAAGAGCGGCAACCACTTTTGCCCAATTTTTCTCCTTGGCGGTTTTATGGGAGACTACGATGGCATAGTCTGCGCCAAAGACCAGATGTGCGGACAGCAAGAGAAAAAGAAGACTTTTCATGAGAGCCTTCGGCGGAATCACAAACGAAATTTGTTCAAATAAATTTCGTTACCCCGGGAACCGGAGGTTTTGGTGTCTCGAGGTCTTGTTTCCAATCGAGATGAGGCGGAGTCAGGTCTTCCTTTGAATTCAGGGCGTCCTCGTAGGTGATCTTTTGTCCGGTATAGGCAACCATCCTACCGAGAATCGCTACCATAGTACTGTGGGCGGCGCGCTCTCCATCATTAAAGGTTTTCCCTCCCTCGCGAATTGCTTTGAACAAGGTGTCGTGCTCGGTTTGGTACATGTCGTTATTCTCTCCTCGGAAGCGCCAAGCTTCGTCACCAGACAAAATGGCATGCCTGTTTTTTGCCGAGCAAAACCCCTTCTGCCCATAGAGTTCAACTTCGTAACTGCCGGCAGTTCCGTTTTGCTGCCTGGAAAAGTGGTAACCTCGTGCTCCGTTTTCCCATTGGTAGGCTATCGCAAAATGATCATAGATGTTTCCATACTTATCCATGTCGTCATATACCTGACGGCCGCCGGATCCCTCGGCATGGGTGGGACGTTCCTCGCCCATTGCCCATTGCATCATGTCTATGCAGTGAACGGCTTGCTCGACTATGGAGTCACCGGAAAGCCATAGGTGGGCATTCCAATTGCGTGATTGGGCTTCCAAATCAGCCCATCCGTCCTCCCGCTTTTTCTTCCATACCTCACCACCATTGTAAGTGCTGTACATGGCATTTACTTCTCCAATTCCTCCATCAAGGATTCTGCTGAAAATTTCCTGTTTGGGTTTGTGGTGTCTCCAGCAAAAACCGGACATGAAGTTAAGATTTTTCTCCTTCGCCTTCTTTGCCAACTCAATGACCTTTCTTACTCCGGGAGCATCGACTGCAACAGGCTTTTCAAAGAAACAATGGACCCCTTTTTCAATTGCGTAGGCCAAATGCTGAGGGCGGAAGAAAGGGGGGGTTGTCAGAATCACGACGTCTACCCCCGAGTCAATCACCTTCTTATAGGCGTCAAAACCGGTAAAGGTGGTTTCGGGGGTAACTTGAAACTTGTCTCTTCCGCGGGCCTTGAGAATGCGACTGCGCAGCTTGATCCGATCTTCAAACAGATCCCCGATGGCAGTCAGCGCAACGTTATCGTCCGCACCCATCGCCTGAGCGGCGGCTCCGCTTCCCCGGCCACCGATTCCAACCAAGCCAACTTTAATGACCTTGTCGTTTTTGGCTGCCCGGGCTACGTGAGGGGCGGCCAAAAGAGCTCCTGCTGTAAGAGAGGAACCGGCTTTAACGAAATCGCGACGTGAGGTAAATGGATTCATGTGTTTTACTTTGAAGGGATTTTATCCGTATGTGAAGAGATTAATTCGCCAAAAGAGAAATTTGTTTCTTTGCATGCCATGGTCAAATTTGTCATTTCTATTTGTCTTCACCCCTGAAATTAGGAGTAAGAACGTTTAATCTGCTAAAAAAAAACGCCGTAGCGTACCTTTTTATGATTGATGCATAGCCCGCTTCCATGAATCTAGATATTTTCCTTAATCCAACAAAAGTTCTCATGATAATCAGACCCTCTTCCTTTCTTCTTTCGTTTTGTCTCGCTTTCCTGTTCACGGCTCTTGGCGCGGCGGACAAAAAAGTGGTTTTCGTGGCTGGTGCCAAAAGCCATGGGTACTTCTCCCACGAACACATTGCCGGTTGCAAGCTACTCGCCAAGTACTTGGACGAAGCGAAAATAGGCCTTAAGTCAGTTGTGGTGACCGACAACGGTTATCCTAAGGATCCTTCCGTTTTCGATGATGCGGTTGCGGTCGTGGTTTATTGCGACGGCGGGGGCAGGCACTTGCTGAATGCTCACCTTAAGGAATTTGACAAAATCATGAAGCGTGGAGTGGGGTTGGCTTGCCTGCATTACGGGGTGGAGGTTCCCAAGGGCGCCCCCGGTGATCATTTCCTCAAATGGATAGGCGGGTACTTCGAAACCAATTGGTCAGTGAATCCTCATTGGACGGCGGAATTCAAGGTTTTCCCAAATCACCCTGTCAGCTCAGGGGTCAAGCCTTTTGCAATAAATGACGAGTGGTATTACCATATGCGCTTTAGGGAAAACATGAATGGGGTGACCCCAATCCTTTCCGCCATGCCCGGCCCGGAAACTCTCAAGCGAAGAGATGGGGCTCATAGCAACAACCCTCATGTGAGAAAATCCGTTTTGGAGAGGAAGGAAGCCCAGCACGTTGCTTGGGCCTTTCAGCGGGGCAAGGACTACAAGGACGGACGCGGGTTTGGTTTCACGGGCGGACATAACCACGTCAATTGGGGCTCCGACAATTTTCGTCGACTAGCCTTAAACGCCATTGCTTGGATTGCCAAGGTGGACATACCCAAAGGGGGGTTGCAAACGGGTGAAGTTTCGGTAGGTGATCTGCAGGCTAATCAGGATTATTCCCCCCGAGGCTGGGCACCAGAGCAAATTGAGGCAAAACTGAAGGAATTCAATGGCAAAGCACCGAAAAAAGGAGCAACTCTTAGTCCTAAGAAAGATACTGCCAAGCCTCTTTTCGCAAGCAAGGTGGTAACCGCGCAAACCCCCGGGCAGGGGCACGACGTGTCCGCTGAAATCAAGGGCATAAAGGAATTGCACCTCTACGTAAGTGATACAGGAAATGGCTATGCCTGCGATTGGGCAGGTTGGGTGAACCCCAGACTGGTCGATGCCTCCGGTAAGGAAACCAAGCTTACTTCCATGAAATGGAAACATGCATCTTCCGGGTGGGGACAGGTCAACCTTAACAAAAATGCACAAGGAGGTTCGATGAAGGTAGCGGGTAAAGAGGTGCAAGGCATAGGGTGCCATGCGAACTCACTGATCAGTTACCAATTGCCGGCCAACCATAAATTTACGCGCTTTTTAGCCAAAGGCGCGTTGGATGATGGTGGAGCCCGTCAGGGTGCCTGTGGGAACCAGTCCAGCATACAATTCTACGTCTATGCTGAAAAACCCAAGACCCTCGGGGGTGTAAGGGTATCATCCGGACCCAAAGGTTCAGGCAAACGCATTGGAGATCAAGGCGATCCTTCCCATGCGGTTGACAACCTCGACGTTCACGATGAGGTCAAGGCCACTCTTTTCGCCAGTGAACCGATGATTTTGAGCCCTTCCGCGATTGACGTTGACCACCGCGGTCGGGTTTGGGTTTGCGAAGTTACCAATTACCGCAGACACAAGAACAAACGCGAAGAAGGAGACCGCATCCTAATACTGGAGGATACCAATGGAGACAACAAGGCAGACAAGGTAAAGACCTTTTATCAAGGGCGGGACGTCGATTCGGCTCATGGCGTCAGTGTGTTCGGAAACAAGGTGATTGTCGCGGTGGCTGACCGGATCATGGTCTTCACTGACAAGAACGGTGATGACAAACCAGATTCCAAGGAGAATTTGTTCACTGGAATTTCGGGCACTCAGCACGATCACGGCATCCATGCCGTACACTTCGGTCCCGATGGCAAGTTCTACTTCAACTTTGGCAACAGTGGTCGTCAAATAAAGGATAAGGATGGCAAGCCCATCATTGATCTGGCGGGTAACGAAGTGAATGACAAACGCAAACCATACCAACAAGGCATGGTATTTCGTTGCAACGAGGATGGTTCCGACTTCGAGACTCTCGGCTGGAATTTCCGCAACAATTGGGAAGCGGCCGTGGACAGTTTCGGTAGCGTCTGGCAATCCGATAATGACGACGATGGGAACAGAGGCGTACGAATCAATTACGTCATGGAATTTGGAAACTACGGCTACCGGGGTGAATTTTCGGGCAAGGGATGGAGAGATAAGCGCACCAACATTGAAACGGAAATACCTCTTCGCCATTGGCATCTCAATGATCCTGGCGTGATGCCAAACTTGCTTCAAACCGGAGCCGGTTCACCCACCGGCATAATGGTCTACGAAGGCACTCTCCTGCCAAAGGTTTTTCAAGGGCAGGTCATCCATTGCGATGCCGGTCCCAGTGTCGTCCGGGCGTATCCCGTAACGAGGAGCGGGGCGGGCTATGATGCCGAGGTTGTGGACATTCTTAACGGAGCGAGTCGTGACAAATGGTTTCGACCCTCCGACGTGGTCGCGGCTCCTGATGGCTCGCTCATGGTGTCGGACTGGTATGATCCCGGTGTGGGCGGACATAATATGCGTGATCTCGATAGAGGACGTCTTTTCCTCGTTGCTCCCGAGGGTCATCAATACAAATCGCCCAAGGTCGACGTTTCCAGTATCGATGGAGCTATTGCCGCCCTGAAGAGCCCTAATCAAGCAACGCGATACCTTGCTTGGCATGCTCTTCGCAAGCAGGGCAAGAAGGCAGAAGCTGCCTTGCAAAAATTGTGGTCCGATTCCAACCCTCGACTTCGAGCTCGAGCGCTTTGGCTTTTAGGCAAGATCAAGGGCAGGGGACAGCGTTACGTAGAACTCGCCATCAAGGACAAGGATCCGGATATTCGCATAGTCGGTCTTCGACTCGCCCGACAATTGGCGGACGTCAAGGAGATCGAGGTTGTCCAAAAACTGGTCTCGGACGATTCATCCGCAGTTCGGCGAGAATGCGCCATTGCCTTGCGTCATCAGAAAACGGATCAATCGTCCAAACTCTGGGCTGAACTGGCACTTCGTCATGATGGAAAATGCCGATGGTATTTGGAGGCGCTAGGACTTGCCTCTGATCTTAATGCTGACGCCTGTTTTGATGCTTGGCTGAGCAAAGTTGGGGACAAATGGAATTCCCCTGCGGGTCGTGACGTCATTTGGCGGATGAGGGCAAAGTCCGCGCCAGGCTATCTGGTCAGAATTCTTAAAGACGATAAGATACCAGCCGAAACTCATCCCCGTTACGTGAGGGCGCTTGATTTTCACTCCGGACCCGAAAAAGACAAGGCGCTCGAATCCCTACTGGACATTTGAAAACCTGAGGGCTCTCAGCCTGATTTTGCCGAAGGCGTAAAGAGAACCCTTTTCGATCAATGCAATCTTTCTTCAAGACTAATTGGATCCACTCGCTTTGGCTTATACTGCTTTTCGCCGGGAGCCTCGTTGGGGAAACGGTTACTCCGAAGGATCGATTGATTGTCGAAACCCTCATTCGTCTTAATCGGTTTGACGTATCAGGGAATGAAAAATGGAAGGGTGCCGTGCAAAGGTATGCTCGGTCGCAAAGGGGCGAAGAGGGTTATTTCGAACTTGTCGAACAATTTTCGGTTGAAGCCGAATTGCCCGAGTTGCTTCGTCTTGTGGAAGAGGATCCGACATCCGCACTTTCTGCCAAATCGGTCCAGTTAATCTTCCGGTTGGGGGAGCAAAAGAAACTGTCACGACTGCTTTCAGGCAGTCCCAAGAAAAAGGCCAATGCAATCATAACCCTCATTGGTTTTGTCAAAACCCCGGAGGCGCAAAAACTCCTTGATGAACACAAAGCCTTGAGCGCGCCTGCGACATCTGTCGCAAAGGGTGCTCCTGCCCTTATTTCAACTGCTGATGACATCAAGGCTCTGGCCGCCCGGACTGGAAATGTCAAGCAAGGCAAAGTGGTCTTTCAAAAATTTTGCTTTGCCTGCCACAAGGCGGGAGATCTCGGGCTCGACTTTGGTCCCGGCTTGTCCGAGATCGGAAGCAAGTTGCCCAAAAGTGAACTTCTTTTGGCCATAGTAAAACCAAATGCGGGCATTAGTTTCGATTATGAGGGTTGGACCGTTGAAACCAAGCAGGGATCCTTTCTTGCCGGAATAGTAAGTGAGAGCGATGAAGAGTTAACGGTTCGAATGGTGGGAGGAGTTAGCCAAAAAGTCAAAAAGGCCGACATTGCAAAACGTACCAAGATGAAGGCATCGCTTATGCCCGAAGGACTGCACCTTGCCATGTCTGAAATGGAGTTGGTTGACTTGGTCGAGTTTTTATCAAGCCTAAGAACCAGATAATCCTTTTTTTGTGGATTACGAGCCCTGCGGTCAGACCCATTGAAATGCCGATTTGACTTCCCCCAAATTACGGAGTACCTTCAATCATGAGCAGCGAAGGAAAATTTCGTTACGGGCAAAACGCGACTTAAGATGAGGAGAGCCCAAACACAACTAAGGTCATTAAGTGCGTTTCTCATGCCATTGACACTCCTTTGCGTAGCGACCTTCATACTATCCGGCAAGAACGGACCAAATGGCCGAGATCAACTCGTGCTGAAGATGAAGACGATCATTATCCCAAAAATCGAATTTAAGGAAGTTCCCTTGCCCGAGGCGCTCAATTTTCTAAGGGCTGAGGCCCGCAAGCATGATCCTCAGAAAGCGGGAGTAAACATAGTGCTTCTTACGAGGGAAGAGTCGCCCCCGAAGATTACACTCAAGCTTAACAACCTTTCGCTGAGTTCCTCCCTAGGGTTTATCACTGAGTTGACGGGTTATGTTTATGAGGTTCGTCAAGAGGCTGTCGTCATTAGCAAACCAAGCCCTCAAGGAAAGAAACAGGCATTTAATCCGCACCTGCAAACCGAAATCTACGAATTGAACGAAGGATTGAAGAACAGGCTTTTGAGGAATCCCTGAACCAAGAAACGCATTCATTCATCCGGGTCCGCCGCTTCCCTTTTTTTCTTCATGTCGATGACCCAAAGCTTGGCATGAGATTGCCAAACTAAAAAAAGGAGGCCTAAGGAAAGAACTCCTGTATAGATAGGAACGCCTAAGGAAAAGTACTCACGGTGAGAATCGAAAAAGATGATGAAAGAGTTGAGGAGGATGAAATAGATTCTTATCTCCGTGGGACCGATGCCGAGGAAGTATATTTCAAACTCGTTTGTTGCGGCGAAGCAAAGAAAGGAATTTACCATGTAGCCACTGGTGATCGCCAGAATTGCGAAGAACCACCATTCGAGATTTTGTTGGGGTTGGGCAATCAGGGCATAGGCAATGATCAAGCCGCACTGGAAAACATAGTCTAGAAAGTGATCCATATAGAAACCCCATTTGACTAAACCTGTGTCTCGGGCTCGACCGACGGCTCCATCGAAAAGGTCGGTTATGTATTGGAGAAAGATAGCAACCGATACACCCCAAAACCAGCTGATTTCTCCGGTGTTGCGAACTTGCCAGGCAGAGGCAATGACAAGACCCGTCCACGGAATGGTTAGAAGAGTGAGGTGATAAGTTTCCAGCCAATTGGGTATACGGTCCACCCATCTTGCAACGAACCTTTTCTCCAGGGGTCCTAGAATCGATTCCCCTTTCTTTTTTGCCCCCCCGAATTGTTGTTGTTGGCTGTTTTTCACGGCTTTCGGGTGTGTATAATCAAAAGGTAAGATATCTTGGAGAATATTGATTGCGAGGAGAGTCCAATTCAATGGCTCTGGAAAACCAAAGCAAGCATGATCAGTTCACAAAATGTCCAATTGCAATTATCAGAAATATCTTTACCGTAACGCTATATAAGAATTGGCAATCGTTGCCAGAATTCTTCCCTCTACCTCTAAATCTCGACTCAAATCATGAACAACAAAATTCTTTGCGTTGATGACGAAGAATCCATCCTTCGTGGTTTTCAGTTGAATTTGAGAAAAGATTTTGAACTCCATCTTGCCTCGAATGGGGTGGAAGGACTCGAAGTTTTCGATAGGGAAGGGGGATTTGCTTTGGTGTTGTCCGACATGCGGATGCCGCAGATGAACGGTGCAACCATGCTTTCCGAGATCAAGGGAAGAGACCCTGAGGTGGTGACGGTTCTTCTTACCGGTCACACGGATTTTGAATCTGCAATGGCTGCCGTTAATGAGGGTAGTATATTCCGGATGCTCTCCAAGCCTTGTCCTCCTGAAATGTTGATTCGTGTTCTAAATGACGGTTTGGCCCAGCATGACTTGATTACAAGCAAGAGAATTCTTCTTGATCAAACCTTGCGGGGAGCAGTGGATGCGCTGGCCCAATCCCTTTCAACGGCAAAACCTCTTTTTTTCGGTCGAGCCCAAAGGGTTCGAAGGATTGCCAACGAATTGGCCGAAACGCTGAAGATTCCGGATGCCTGGCGGGTGGATATTGCTAGCACCTTTTCCCAGTTAGCTTATATTTCAATTCCAGAGGCCTTAGTGGAGGATGTTTATCATAAGCGTGAGTTGGCTCTTGAGGTACGGCAGATGGTCAAGCAATTGCCCGATGATACGCAACTTTTGATAGAGAAGATTCCGGGACTCGAAGATGTTGGCGAGATCTTGGGAAAACTGACAGTTCAACATAGATTCGAAGAAGATGATGATACTGGCTTGCGAAAGGCAGCCTCCATATTGCGCGTTGCGCTTGATTTTGATTACTATGAAGAGCAGGGTCATGACAGAAGCTTGATTGTACAGACCCTTAAGAGTAAAAAAGATCTTTATGACCCCGAGGTCACGGATTGCTTGTCCCAGTTGCTCGTAGTTGCGCAACAACAATTCAAACTTGAGGAAATCCCGATCCGCAAACTTGACATTGGGATGCGCTTGGCTCAAGAGCTTCGCTTGGAGGATGGTTTTTTAGTCGCCTCATGCGGGGCAGATGTCGACCGTCAACTTCTCCGGGTCATTCGAAATTACGTATCCTGCTATAACGAGATCCCTTTTCCAAAAAAGGTACAGGTTACCGTTCCCGTAATTTAAACCCTCATTGCTTTGAAGGTTCGGGCATACAAGGTTAGGACGTATATTGCGCTCCTTTCGGTCGGTTCACTTGTCGGTGCAACTATGTTAATTGGATTAGGTTGGTGGGGTTTTGCGAGCTTGACCGACGCTACGAGAGAGCTGGAAGAAGAAACCCGGCGGACTGGAGATCTGTCCGTTGAATACAAGGACGTTGGGGCCTTCTTGTCCACTGCGCGCAATATCATGGTTTCGATGGAAGTTTATCCCGAAAACTACGAAGGACTTTTCGGTGTGACGAGGGACGAACTGAGTCTGGCGAAAAGACAAATGAATTTGATTGCCTCGCAATACGGCGACAACTACCCCGAGGAGGTGCTTGAGCCTCTTGTCTCCGATCTCGGACAGGTGAAGGATGCCATTCTCGAGTTGGAGAAATTCGCACTGCAGCTAGGGAAGCTGAAGGACAACCAGAAACCGCCAGCCGATTTTTTTGGAAAAAGAAACAAGGCCAAATCTGAGTATGAGGACTTTCGGGAAAACTTGAAAAGGAGCGTGAACAACCTAGAGGCTTTGTCCGAGCAATTCCGCCAGAAATCTGAGCAGGAGGTAGTGGCTAAGTGGGAGGATCTGAAGGCAAGAGAAGAAACGAATGGATTTTTCCTGCTTCTGGGAGTGATCCTGTACCTTGTCTTGATCTCTTTTCTGGGCTTTGGTACCTATAGGAGTTTTGCCAGTCCGATCAGGAGACTGGAGAAGGCGGCCGCGGACTCAATTGATCACAACAAGCCTTTTTTGATGTCGGAAACCGGCCCATATGAAATCCGGTCCCTTACCCGCAGGCTTCAGGGATTGGTTATTGGTCTCGAGGAATCGGTGGAGCTTAGGACAAGAGAGCTAAGGGAGAGAACCATTCAGCTTCAGGAAGAGATTACGCAAAGGATGGAGCTCGAGACTCAGCTCGTCCATGCTCAAAAAATGGAAGCGGTCGGACAATTGGCTTCGGGGATTGCCCACGAGATTAATTCGCCTTCCCAGTTTGCCAATGACAACATTCTTTTCCTCAAGGATGCGGTGGAGGGATTTATCGCGCAGATCGATCAGACCGAAAACACACCTGATGAAAAGGAGATGGATTTTCTGAAGGAGAATGCACCCCAAGCTGTGGAGCAGGCCAAGGAAGGAATCGACAGGATTACCACGATCGTAAAGTCGATGAAGAACTTCGCCTACCGGGATGCCACCTCCGAAAAGAAGCCCAATGACCTGAATCAGGCCATTCGCTCTACCTCAGTAGTGGCCACCAATGAATGGAAGTATCACGCGGAAATGCAACTGAACCTGGACGAAACTCTGCCCATGGTTCCATGCAATATTGGTGAAATCAATCAAGTCGTTCTTAACCTGATCGTAAACGGAGCGCATGCGATAAGGGACCGGTTTGAGGATGGGCAGAAGGGGACCTTGCTTGTCACGACCAGGCACTATCCCGAGAAAAACTGCGTCATTGTTTCAATTACCGATAATGGGGGTGGTATTCCGCAGGACGTGCAGGCGAGAATCTTCGAGCCGTTCTTCACGACCAAGGAAGTTGGCGTGGGGACAGGTCAGGGCCTTGCCATTGCCCATAACGTCATCGTAAAATCGCATGGCGGGCAAATTTGGTTCGAATCGAAACCTGGGGAAGGAACAACCTTCTACATCAGCTTGCTTATGAGCCAGGAAAAGGAATGACGCGCTTTTTTTCGGACCATCACCTTCTCTTTTCGGCAGTGGCGTGCCTCTTTGCCCTTGGCGCTTGCGTGGAGAAGGAAGAGCAACCCACAAAATCGAATTACGTACCTTTTCCGCCAACGGCTACTCCAGAACTCTCCCCCAAAGACCTGAAGTTATTGCAGAGGGACGATTTCGTCCGAATCGAGCCGGGCGTATTCCAAATGGGTAGTCCGGATGAGGAAGAAGGACGCCTTACTGATGAAAAGGATCATACGGTTACCATTTCCAGCCCCTATTATATCGCCAAATACGAGGTTACCATCGACCTATGGAATAGATTCCTTCCCACTGTTCTCAAAAAGGATGAGAAGTTTTATCTTACCGATGAAATTAAAAGATCGTTTATTCGTCTGCGAGATGTCGAGGAGGGCTCCAGGCCCCTTCCTTGGATCCTGAAACTTGATCCGGGAAAAAGAGAATTCACCATCAGGATCCTTGAGCAGATACTCGTTGTTTTCGAAAAGAGTTTGGCCCTTCAAAAGGCAGCGAGTGCCAAGAAGAAAAAAGTTTCTTGGTCGCCCGAGGAAATGGAAGAGGCGTTGAAGCAATTCAAGAAATTTCTGCACCGGAGAAAAAACCTGCCCATCACCTTTGTCTCCTATCCCCAGGCCAAGTCCTTTTGCTGGCGGATGACCGAGCGTGCCTGGCGCGAATCCTCGATTCCCCGGGAAATGGTTTATCGAATGCCGACGGAAGCCGAATGGGAATACGCCTGCCGGGCTGGACTTCGAGGCGTTACAGGCCTGGAGGATGGAAATCAGTTGTCTGGTATCAATGCCAACCTGGATGGCTCGCAAAAGGAGGGTATCATAGGTAAGGTCCAGTACTTGATCGCCAAGAAAAAGCTTGTTCATGCTAACCGGGAAAAGATGATCTACCCTGCCAATGCTTGGGGGATATACGATATGCACGGGAATGTGTTCGAATGGTGCCAAGATTATTATGCTTCATACCCGGATCAGGCCACGGATCCGTCGGGACCTATCCGCGGCAAGGAGAGAGTCCGTCGGGGAGGAAGTTTTCTCCGGTCGGCTCACCAAAGTCGCTCCGCGGCCAGGCATTCGGTCGAGCCGTCTTGGCGTGGTTCGGAAACCGGGTTCAGATTGGTTATCGGATTTCCGCTGTAAGCACCGGCAAGCCACCGATTCCTTTCACTTGCCAAGGAATTTCGAGAGGGTTTCGCGCACTTGTTCTGCGGGAAGCGCATAAATGGTGACCCGGTCAACCCGGGCAATATTGAAGCCGATGCACTCTCCGTTTAGATTGAAAAGTGGTCCTCCCATTGAATTTTTGGGAAGGGGAAGGTCGTGCTGAAGGATCATCGGGAAATTATCCTTTCTCTTGGAAACGGGTCCGCTCATTTGCAGGTTTCTGTTGAACAAGTCGAAGGTAACCGAGCGGTGGCCTAAGGTAACGTTAAAAAACTTCACTTCGTCCTCCCGCTTGATTTGAATCCTGACAACGTCACCCGGATCATTTTTTCCTACGATTTTCGCGACTTGATCTCGGCTCTTGAGCTTTCTTCCATCAACGCTTGTGATCACGTCTCCTTTTAGAAGGCCTGCCTTGTATGCGGCAGCTTGCGGAACGACCTCGGATATGCGGACTCCGCCCACGGAGTCACCGTCGGCTCCGAGAATGACTCCGATCACCCCTCCTTCCCGGCCGATCTTGCGTGGTTTTCCACTAGCTACCCCCACCCGTATTTCCTCGAGCTTGGAAAACGAGGATAAGACCCAGGAACCTGTTCGCGTTGAATTTTCGTCTCCCCATTGGACGACAGGGAAGGAATCCTTATCGGAAATCAGCTGATAAAGCGCCAAGTCGGTTTTCTCGTCACGCTTCTTGATCTTGAGGCTGTATGTTTTTCCATCGGAGGTCTGAGCTTCCCTGGCCCCTACGCAATCACTTGCCTTGGTGAGGACGTACCCACTCGGATCGACAATGCCCCCCAAAGCAATCAGCTTGTCATTGCGCACTAATCGTACGGTGGCCGAAAGAGCTTTTTCCCGGGCGCTACCAAAGGCATCTTGTGTGGAAAGCCCGTTCAATCGGAATTTTTCATCAAGTAATTCCGTTGTGTTGTCATCCGAATCCTCTGCGTGGGAATAGGTATAGACAAGAAAGGTCAACAGGATCAGAATTTTCATTCGTCAGGTCTTTTTCCCAGTTTGATTTTTGACGACATGGACTTTCCATTGCGTTGATATTCGAGTTTGATTTCATCCCCGGGGTTTTTCGAGGCGATGAGAATGGTCAATTCCTCCCGGTTGTCTATTTTTTGTTCATCAATCGAAACAAGCAAGTCATCCGGTTGTAATCCCGAGCTTTCCGCCGGTGTTTCTTTTATGGTTTCGACCACCCTGACACCACCCTTGGCTTCCTTGCAGGCTACCCCCAAAAAACCACCCTTTTCCATCTTTTCCATTGTGAAGAGTGTTTCATTTTGAAAGAACTCCCAGTTTGCCAAATAAGATTCGACCGGGACGTGGAAATTCTCATCGGGTTTTTTGGATATCCGGCTGTGTATGGCAATGACCCGTCCGTTGAAGTCAAACAGGGGACCTCCGGAGTCACCGCCAAGGAGCCGACTATCCGTCCGCATGGTTTCGTCCTTTCTCCCGATCACTCTACCCAAGCGGACGACAAGGCCTCTTTCCTTGTCGAATCCACCAGGGTGCCCGAGGCCAAAACACCAGTCACCAAGTTGGGAACTGCCTTTGGGCGCCATTTCTACGAAAGGCCATGGACCTGCCTTGGTGATCTTGAGCATGCCGGCATCCGAAAGCTCTGAGCCTCCGAGGCTGACTGCGGGGGCTCTCTTGCCATTCGGAAGTCGAACGAACATTTTTTTGTTACTCTTGCCAATGACATGAGCGGCAGTGAGCACAAGACCATCCTCGGAAACAATGATTCCGCTTCCGGCGCCGTCGTTCGCCTCGATGGATACGAGAGCGCCCTGAACCTTCGGAAGCAAGGACTGCAGTCGATCTTGGATTTCAAGTAGCTCTTTCGGGTTCGAGGGCACCGGTAGCTCCCATGCCTTGCCCTGATTTTCCTCAGCTGGAAGAAAGAGGCGAAGGAAGAATACTCCGAATAAAAAAATAGGGTAGCCTCGCATATGAATATAGAACCCCCTCCGTTGCAAAATCGCAAACCGGATTTAATAAATATTCGGAATAATCTATGAGATTCGGAGAAAACGTTCAGTTCTTATCTTCTTCGGTGGCTTGGAGAAATTCGATAAAACTTCTTGTTGTGTAAGGAAAGCGGGAGAGGTTGCATTTATATACAGGGACTTGATTGCCACGGTGAATAAAGGGCTCAGAGTATAGGCTGGATTTCCCTGACAATTCTTCACCCATAGATCCGAAAACCAAGTCGGGGAGCGAATGCTTCGCCTTGCTCTTGGCAATCAACCCAATCGTGAGCGGAATCTTCTCCTGATCTAAAAAATGTGGATCTATGGAAACGCGCTCACGCTCTTCAAACTGTTCAAAAATTTCCAACATCAAGCCCTTGGACTGATTGGCGCAATATACGTAAAGGGTCGGGTTTTCAGACCAGGCATCTCCATTAACCCCTATGAATCTGTGCTTTGCAAAATAAAACTGGCCCTTTTCGGGGGCCGCCATAAACCGAGCTAATTGTAAAGATTGGGCGAGCTTTGTCTGGTCTTTGCCGGGTATTGCTTTGATGGAACCCGAAACGTTTTCAAGTTCCTTTATGTGATGAATCTGAAGATCGAACTGTCGGGCGATCGAGTCCCAGATGAAGATCGCATCAAGCTCTTTTGCAGAAGCTAGTGAAACAGCTGCTTCCAGCGAAGAGGCAAATGTGGTCTTCCCTCTGGAACTGACCTGCGTCCAACGGCCATCCAAAGCAAGGGCTTCTTCCAATGCGACTCCGCAGCTTGATGAGTCCCGACATATTGCGAACGAGAGATTCTTCTCCAAAACTTGATCGAGATTACGCAACTTGTCGGGATAATTCTTGCGTGTCGCCAAAACCAACGACTGAAAGGCAATTGGAACGGCGGGTGTTTTGGCATCGTCTTCTTTTGCCATGTTTCTTTCTACTGGAATGTAGAGATCATAACCGTCTTGTTTCCCTTGTGACTGAACGAATTCAAGTGAAACGCTGATCTGCATTTCTTTTTCGAATTGAGAAACCCCTTCTTCTACAGGCTTGCGTAAAGCTTCGTCGCAAAGAACCCTTAGGGACATGGATGAATTGTCGGACGGAAGCTTATTCCAGACCACCATCATTGATCCCAGAACGAACATGGAAAGCAATGAAAGGGTGACGCCTCCGTATTTTGGGGCTCGAAAGGTTTTGACTTGTTCAGGGTTGAAGGGCTTCACGTTCGCAGGGCTTTGTATTTCCAAGAATCCCATAACACGTTGGGCCTGGCGAATAAAGAGTTTCTGCCCGAACGGACAAACCTATGACGGATCGAAGAGGAAGAATTTATGTCAAAAGCATTCCCCAGAGAATTCAACAGGCTCGAATTTTTTCAAGGTTTTGCGAAGCTCCTTGCGTCCAATGATTTTGGTTGCCTCAGACAATTCGACCCACTTTCTGGATCTCTTTGATTCCTCGGGCCAACTGGAATAAACCTTTGTCACTAACATGGGGTAAAGGAAAAGGCAGGTATTCTTGTGCATGCACTTGATCGTTTCCTTGCTTACTTTTCCAGCTATGCCTGCTTCCTCGAACGCTTCCACCATAGCCGTGCGGGAAGGTCCTAGCTTGCGAATCATGTTACCCTTGGGCAACCCCCACTTTTTGCTCTTCGTCGTGATGAGCAAAACCTCTATGCCGCCGCTCTTGAGGAAGCGGTAAGGAATAACTCCCCACTTTGATATTCTTCGCATTATCTGCCTATTAATCGACTAGCACCCACTCCCTTGTTTTCACTTAAATGCACTATAAATGCAAGTCCTAAAACTACTCAAAAGCGTTGGGTAGGTGCATGCGTGCAGGTTTTCAATGGATCAACATTTATCTCACTCTATTACCATCCGGCTTGCCAACAAGGGGTTGATTCGTTGCGATGAAAA
Source organism: Verrucomicrobiota bacterium (assembly GCA_028343845.1). Taxonomy (GTDB): domain Bacteria; phylum Verrucomicrobiota; class Verrucomicrobiia; order Opitutales; family Seribacteraceae; genus Seribacter. The sequence goes on from JAOLZO010000005.1 coordinate 69,292, forward strand.
GCACGAACATGTCCTTTCTCGAAGTCAAATGCCTTAGGAAGAGATTTCCTTCTCCTGATGGAGGTGATACGTTGGTTGTGGATGTTGAGAGCTTTTCTTTGAAGTCCGGCGCTCATTGCGCAATGAAAGGAGAAAGTGGTTCGGGTAAAACGACGTTCCTGCATCTTGTTGCTGGGATCCTGGCACCGGACGAAGGGGAAATTATTTTGGACGGTTTTGAAGTTTCTCAATTGAGCGAGAGCTCGCGAGACCGTTTGAGGGCCCACACCATTGGCTATGTTTTTCAATCATTCAATCTTCTGCAAGGCTTCACTTGCCAAGAGAACGTCCTGCTTGCTATGTCCTTTTCCGGTCAGGCCGACAGAATGAGGGCCAAGAAGTTGCTCGAACGAGTGGGCTTATCCCAAAGGATGGATTATTATCCCCGGCAACTTTCCGTTGGTCAGCAGCAACGGGTGGCTTTGGCCAGAGCGTTGGCTAACCGCCCCAAATTGGTTCTGGCGGACGAACCCACGGGAAGCCTAGACCCGAAGAATGCCCGGAAGGCACTCCAGCTTTTGGAGGAACTATGTTTGGAAAACAACAGCGCGCTTTTGCTCGTTAGCCATGAGGAAAAAGTAATCGAATCCTTCGAAAACCAGTGTAAGTGGGAAGCAATCAATCAAGCTCCCGGCTTTACGGCGGAAGAATAGAAGAATGTTTCAGTCCCCTTTAACGGTAATAACGTTGCTGGCCTGGCGGGGGCTCAAGCAACATGCCTTCTCTTCCTTTGTGGCGGCCTTTACCATTTCAATGGCCGGCGGTCTCTTTCTGAGCACCTGGAAGATCAAGGAGGAGGCGCAAAAGGCGTTCGTCAATTCTTCAGGCGGTTTTGACGGAGTACTCGGAGCCCGGGGCTCCAAACTCCAACTCATTCTCAATGCCCTCTTCCACCTTGAGGCATCACCAGGCAATTTGTCCTGGGAACAATACGAATTGATCCGTGATAACAAGGGAGTCAAGGAAGCTTACCCCATCGCTGTGGGAGATAACTATCATGGCTACCGTTTGGTCGGGACCTTGCCTGAGTTGTTTCATAAGCACGAATGGAAGAAAGACAGAAAGTACCAAGTACAAGGCAACGGGCGAATCTTTAGCGAAAATGCGAAGGAGGCATTGGTGGGAAATTTCGCAGCCCGAAAATTGAATTTTTCCATCGGGAGCAAGTTTCATCCCTATCATGGATTGGATTTTGACGAAAATAAACGACATGCAGATACCTATGTCGTAGTTGGCATACTAGAGCCAACGGGTACTCCTGCTGACAAGGTAATATGGGTTCCAATCAAAGGAATTCAACAAATGGAAGGCCATGATCCTGCGGCCGCCCAATCCGTTAGCGCGGTTCTTTTGGCCTTGCGGGGAGCCGCCGGGTTTCAACTCGACATGAAATATAACAAGCAAGGAAACCAAGCAACTCTGGCTTGGCCGGTTGCCGCGACCTTGGCATCGTTTTTTGACCGATTGTCCTGGTTTGAAGACGTTCTTAGCCTCGTGGCTTTGTTCGTAGCCCTGGTAGGCGCGCTTATTATTTTTGCTACCTTGCGAACAGTGATGAACGAAAAAAAGCGGGAATATGCGATTCTTCGTTGTTTGGGAGCGAGCCGTCTAGTGGTCACTTGCGTGGTACTCGCGCAGTCCTTGCTCCTTTCGCTAACTGGTGCGTTGGGAGCATTTCTTGCCTATGGCGGAATCGGTTTCACGGCCGCGTACCTTGTTCGCGAACAGACTGGAGTCGTGATGGATCCCCTGTCCTTGGACCTCGGTTATTTGGTGTTTTTTCCGATAGTACTCGCTCTTGGTTTTGTCAGCGGATTGATTCCGGCGATGCAAGCATACCGTTCAAGCTTGTCCGATAACCTGAGCCCGAGGTCTTGAATTCACAGGCCAAATGATTTATTTCTCAAATGACGATCAAAAACCTTAATGTCATGAAGACCAAAATAACCTCTCCCGCGATTCTTGCCCTGACCGCCCTTTTGCTTTCTTGCGAACAAGAGCCGAAAACCAACGTTTCTTTGGACACTCCCCCGGTTGGCGAACCCATAGAGCTTGACAGTTGGAAAATCGTTTCTTCCGAATTAAGGGAACTATCGAGAGAAAATCAAATTGAACTTTTCACGGGTGGCTTCAATGCCGTTTTGGGACCACGCGGGTCCAAATTTGATTTAATCCTCAATTCCATGTTTCACATTGGGTCCTCCGCCGGGCTTTTGTCTTGGACGCAATACGAAGAGATTCGTGATAGCGCTGGGGTGGAGGAAGCCTATCCCATTGCGGTGGGAGACAATTACAAGGGCCATCGCTTGGTCGGAACCTTGCCCGAATTGTTTGAGGAGCATGAATGGAGAAAGGGGAACAAATTCGGAATTGAGGAAGGTGGGCGGATTTTCAAGGAAGCTGGCAAGGAAGCATTGGTCGGGGACTACGTTGCCCGGCAACTCGGATTGTCGGTTGGGGACAGCTTTAATCCGTATCATGGGCTGCACTTTGATGAGACCAAACGGCATAATGAAACCTTTACCGTAGTTGGCTTGCTCAAACCAACCGGAACTCCTGTAGATCAAGTGATATGGATCCCGCTCAAAGGAATTCAGAAATTGGAAGGTCACGACCCAGAGTCGGGTGACTCTATCAGCGCAGTGCTTCTTTCCTTAAGCGGAAGAACTGGGTTTACACTCGATATGAAATACAACAAGGAAGGCAACCGAGCCACTTTGGTCTGGCCTGTTAAGACAGTTCTGAATTCCTTTCTAGGGAAAACCATGCCTGCTTATTTGAGTTTTGCCCGCATCCTATACGGTGCGCAAGGGGATACTCTTGGCAATGAAGCGGTCGTCGAGGAAGGGCTCGTTGTCCGTGGCAAAGCCAAGCCCTTCAATGGTGAGGAAGGCAACTCGTCTTTACCTGAAGAATCTGTCGACAAACTTCCTCCTCTCGAGAAGGGTAGCGTATTCAAGCCCTTGGACTTTCGTGACCTTACCAATTTCGAATACCTGGTGGATTGGGAGACCGACGGAAAGGACTTCGATTTCGCCGCCTATTCCAAGAGAGTGCCTTCTAGGTTGAGGGAAAAATCCGGAGCAAAAGTGGCGGTTGAGGGTTTCATGCTTCCGACTGTGGTTGACGAAAATAACAAGGTTAAGGAATTCATTCTGCTTCCCGATCAGATGAGCTGTTGCTTCGGTCAATCACCCGAGGCCAATGGTTGGGTCGTGGTATCGGCTTCTGATGGTGTTGATGTTCTGATGGACCGGATTATTCGGGTTACCGGTACCTTGACCGTTGAGGAACGTTGGGACGAGGAGTTCTTCGTCGGCCTCTACCATATGGACTGCAAGACGATAACCGGACCCGCTCTTTGAGCGATAAACCGATCCTAAGCGGGGTGATCCGGAAGTAGCTCAGCCTTCTTCGGGAGTGCTCTTTCCTGGGATCACCTTCACCATGATGTCGGGGTCGGTCACGGATCCGCTGCCGGATGAGCCACGTTTGATCTGGTCGACGTGATCCATGCCTTTGATTACCTGTCCCCAAACGGTGTACTCTCCGTCAAGAAAATCTGCGGTGTCGAAACAGATGAAGAATTGACTGTTGGCACTGTCCTGCAAACTGGACCTCGCCATAGAGCAGGTCCCCCGGACATGCTTTCTCTCATTGAACTCGGCGTTTAGGTCTGGCATGTCGGAACCGCCTGTGCCCACGCTGTTGTCATCGTAGTCCTTGGAGTTTCCATATTTCACGTCTCCGGTCTGGGCCATGAACCCTTCCATCACTCGGTGGAAAGCTACGCCGTCATACTGTCCTTCTTGGGCAAGTTCCTTTATCCGTTCCACATGGTTAGGCGCGTCCTCGGGGAACAACTCGATCTCAACTATTCCGTCCTTTAGTTCAATCGTGAGCAAATTTTCAGTATGGTCTTCGGTCATTGTGCTTTTGTTTCGGTTTTACCGTTGCCGACGGTTACTTTCTTCATGAGGTCGGGGTTCGTGACCGAACCACTAAAGGGGCTTCCCCGCTTGATCTTTTCGACATTGTCCATCCCTCTGATTACTTGCCCCCAAATGGTGTATTGTCCATCAAGATGAGCTTTCCTTTCAAAGCAGATAAAGAATTGACTATTGGCACTGTCGGGGGATCTGGATCGGGCCATGGAGCATGTCCCCTTGACATGTTTTCGCTTATTGAATTCCGCTTTCAAATCAGGCTTGTTTGATCCACCGGTTCCCACCCTGCGCTCATCGTAATCCTTGGCGTTTCCGAACTCAACGTCACCGGTCTGTGCCATGAAACCGTCAATCACTCGATGGAATGCAACGCCATCGAATTTGCCTGCTTTGGCCAGTTCCCTGATCCGCTTGACGTGATTAGGCGCGTCCTCGGGGAACAGTTCGATCAAGACCGGACCGTTCTTCAGTTCAATCGTGAGCAAGTTTTCGGGATTCGGACTTTTTTCATTTTTCGCTTCCGTCATGATGAGGGGAAGCAAAAACACAACTAGGGTTAGTATTTTTTTCATCGATGGTGTGTTTAATTTTACAATAAAAAAATGTGCATTTACAATAAAAAAATGTACATTTTCAGCCAGGGTACCAGATCTTGCGGGGGTCTACCTCTGCCCGATCATAGCTCCATGCTTTTTCTATCAATTGTTTCAAATCGATTTTTGGCTTCCAGTCGAGGAGGAATTTGGCTTTGGCATTGTCGAGCCACGTGCTTTGGTACTGGGTTTTGACATCAACCGAGGGAAGGCCTTTGGTTTCTTGAAGGAATTGGGCAACCTTGCGGTAGTCGACGGGTTCGTCCATACAGATGTTAAAAAGTTGTTGTCGTGCCTTGGGATTGTCGATCGAAAGAAGAATCGCAGAAACCAAATCTTCCACATGTACGAAATTTCTCCTTACCGCTTGACCCTCCGGGTCAAGCATTACGGGTATGGTTTGACTGGATTCGTAGGACGAGGCCTCTTCCGAGGATACCAAGTCTCGCCATATAGGCCCACCGAATACGTCCTTGCCGAAAGAGAGGGAATACTTGAAATCGTCCTTCTCCATGATCCAGGGAGCCCTCAAGCAGCAGCCATTGAGATCGTATTGGGTATAGTATTGTTCCAGCATCACCTCCTCCAGAACCTTGGAGAGAGCATAGCAGCCGGGGTAGGGGGAATGTTTCTGTGTCTCTGTTACGGGCACTGGATGAGGGTAAAAGAAATGTCCCATAGCGGCGTCTCCGCCGATGAGGATGAATTGCCTGAAGGACTCGCTTGAACGGCATTCCTCGAGGAGCCAGAACATCCCTTTGACTGTAACGTCCATCACTTCCTCGGGTGTCTCCTTGCATGTCGCCAAGTGAACGACGTGGGTAACGCCTTCGACCGCTTTGCTGACAAGTTCGCGATCGGAAATACTTCCGGAAATCACTTCCAGCCGGCCGGTCTCTTCCAGAAGCCGGTTGTGACAAAGCGCTCTTGCTGTGGCATGGGCAAACTTTTCCTTCTCGAAGAAACGTTTCAGGAATTGAGTCCCTACCTTACCGGTGGCGCCTGTAACGAGGACCTTCATGAAGAGTGTCAGGGGACTGTCTTAACCCAAATGGGGTACGGGTCCGCGCTAGACTAGCTTGGTAAGGGGTTGTCCCTTGTCGGAAAGCGTAAAGGGTCTCCGGGTGGGTGAGTAGATGATCTCGTCGAGAGGTAGCCCAAGGCAGTAGGCGATCGTGGCGTTTAGATCGGGAATCTCAACGCGTTGATCCACAACTTCTCTTCCTTCGTCATCGGTCTTTCCCCAAACTTGTCCACCCTTTATTCCGCCGCCGGCAAGCATGCATGAAAACGCTTTGGGGTAGTGGTCGCGTCCTTCGTTTACGTTGATGTTCGGAGTGCGACCGAATTCCGTTGCCAAAACGACAAGCGTTTCCTCAAGCATCCCGCGCTTCGAAAGGTCGTCCAAGAGAGCGGAAAGAGCCTGATCCAAAATGGCGGTTCTTTCCGGAACCCGTGTGAAGTTGTTTTGGTGGGTGTCCCAACCACCGAGTTGAACCTCCACGAAACGAACTTGGCGCTCGACCAGGCGACGGGCCAAAAGTACCCCTTGCCCAAAGTTGTCGTCCCCGTAGGCTTCGCGCAGAGCACCTGGTTCCTCAGAGAGGTCAAAGGCCTTGAGGTCTTTGCTCTTCATGAGTCGGACGGCATCATCGTACATGTCGGAATAGGCCCGTACTTTTTTCAGGTCGTACTTTTGAGTAAAATTGCGGTCGAGCTTTTGGGACAAGTCCAGGCTTTTTTCAAATCCTTGCTCGGAAAACCCCTTGAGCATTCTGCAATTTCGCAGGCCCTCGTTGGGGTTTCCAACGGCAAGTGGTTGGTGGGTGGATGGCAGAAACCCGGACAAGGGATGCCGACTGCCTCCGTTGACCACGACTGCGCCCGGAAGGGTCGGGTTAAACCTACCGTCCAACTTGGTCATCCACGCACCCATGCTCGGATGGACGATGGTTGCCCGTTGGGCATAGCTGGTGTGCATGAAATAGTTACCTTGCTGGTGTGCGCCCTTTGTGGAAGACATGCCCCGAACCACTGCTACCTTGTCAGTATGGTTGGCTAGCAAAGGAAGGTTTTCGGCAAGTTGCAGGCCATCTGTCTTGGTCTTGATCGCCTGAGTCGGTCCCCCTGTTTCCGTGCCCGGTTTGGGGTCGAAGGTGTCGATATGCGACATCCCGCCCGACATATAGAGGTAGATGACATTCTTTGCCTTGGGGGCATGGTTTAAAGGTCGGTTCAGGCCGAGTCCTGCCGCGTAGGTGCGTTCGGGCATGGCCCATGGCAATACGCTGACACCCAAAAAGCCCTTGGCGGCCAAGGTCATGAATCGGCGTCTTTCCAATTCTCCGGCGGTATTAAGTACGGTGCTCATAAATATGCAGGGTAAATTTCTCTTACTGAATGAACGAAAATTGACGGGTGTTCATCAAGGCCCAGGCAACGCCAAGGAAGCGTCTGTTTTCAGACTTGGCCAAATCTTGCATTCTCTTGGCCATTGTCTTTCGGTATTTTTCCGTCTTCTCCCTTGGCCAATGATCCGGAATCTTGAGCGAAGGAGGTGGTAGGGTGGATTTTCTTTTTACGATCTCGAGACAATCCTTGGTTTCCTCAACGGAGGGTTTCCGATTGAGGATCGATAGAAATAACACGTTGATTTTCTCTTCATCGGTTTCTACCCGGGAAAGATTTTTGGACAACTGGGACTGGGGGCTGAAAACCGCACCATAAATTACGCCGTTAAGCAAGGTGAGCGCTTGTGGAACCGATGCTTGTTTGTTCGAATTCTCAATAATTTCCCGATCGGACTGACCGAATTCCCGGAGGAAGTGTCCGGGGGGGGCGGGGGTAATGATTTCAGACGCTCTCATCAGAGAAGAACTGTATCCCTTCCATCGAGAGTCATTGGCGGTTTTAGTCGAAGTACCCCTACCGTAAAGCGACCGAACGTCGAAATCATCACCCATGATCAATTTGGCAAAAAGAGTTCTTTGCTCGTTGCGAACCTTACCGTATTCCCGTCGCAAGCGGGCAGCGCCAGCCAAGTCGTCTGCTTTTTGAGCCTCTCTTAGTTCGAGCTGAATTTCCTCCATTCTTGCAAGAACTTGCTTGCTTGCCTTGGCCCCTTTGTTGGCAAGACTTACCATTTTTGCGGGTTCCAGATTCTCTAGTTTTTTCTGATATTGGGAAAAGCGATCAAGCTTTTCTTCAGTTATTTTTGGATCACGGACTCTTTCGTCTGCATAGGGAACGGCAAGGGAGACGAAGGAATCCCATAATTGCTCGGCGGACATGCGTGAAAGGAGAGGTCCTTCGAAATAATAAGGTTGATCGTTGGCCACTTCATAATTGGTCGCTTCGCGTCCGAAGGCTTTCACGTTGAGAAGTACGCGTTGGAATTCCCGCAGGTCATAATCGACCCGGACCATGAGCTTTTCCAAATGTTCGAGAAGTTCCGGAATGGACGGTTGGGTGTCGTCGCGCCAATCATCTACAGGCTCAACCAAACCCCGCCCGAAAACCTTTTTCCACATCCGGTTGGCAATGACTTTGGTAAAGCGGGGGTTTTCATGAGAGATCAGCCATTTCCCGTATAGGTCGATCTTATTCTCTTCGTTCAAGTCTTCCAATGGTTCGCCGAAAATGGGGGCGGGTGAAACCTTGCCCTTGGGTTTCGCGTCCTCGTATTGGTAGTCATGGGGCAGGGTGAGCTTTCTTGCGGTGTGTTGAGCTCCATACTGCAGAGGACGCAACATTTCCTGAAGAGCCTTCCGCATGGCGGCGGCGTCCTTGGACTGAGCCTTTCTTTTCTTTTGCTGAGGTGAAAGTCCCCTTAGAGTCTTGCTGAAATGGTCCCGAATACGTAACTGCAGATCCCTTCCCTTTCTGGTGGAGACCCCGTAAGTGAAGGCAGCCATTTTGTAATACTCCTGCTGCGTCCATTTGTCGAATGGGTGATTGTGACATTGGGCGCAGACCATTTGGGTGCCCAGAAAGAGTTGCGTGGTGTTGGACATGTTGTCCAACTCCATGCCGGCATCTCTCAGGTAGTAGCCCGATGCGCCGTCTTCCCATTGATATCCTTCTGCGGTAACAAGCGAGTATGCAACTTGGTCGAAAGGTTTGTTCTGGGCCACTTGTTCCTTGACCCAATGGTTATAAAGTTCACCGGCTCCGATTTGGGCGCCCCCGCGCATTCTTGACTGTAACCTGAGCAAATCCGCCCACCAATTGAACATTTGGCTATCATAGGCGGGAGAGAGCAACAAAGAGTCGATCAACATAGCTTTTTGATCTTTGCTACTGTTGTTCAAATACGCGTCTGTCTCGTCGTAGGAAGGAATCCTGCCTGCAACCGTAAGATAAATCCTGCGAGCGAGCTTTCCATCGTCCAAGTTACTCGGGACCTGAACCTTTTTCTTTTGGTGGGTCCTTTCCAAAATACGGTCAATGGCCGCAACTTCCAGCTTCACTTCCTTTGCTGAAAGTGAAAACTTATCGGATTTGACTTTTCCCAAAAGTGGGAAAACCAATGAGAAAAAAGCGAATAAGGGCAGAAATTGCATCATAACCTAGTTGTATATACTAACGTCATACGAAAAAGTTGCACTCAAAATATCGAACGCGAAATGATTTTGATTTTAGGGTTCCTCTTGCCCAAATATTGAGCTTCAGCCGAACGGCAGAATAATCCTTTGTTGATGAGAGCTAAAAAGAGTGAGCCAGGGAGAAAATGAAATTACGCCCAGGACCGTTCAGCCCGGATCCATGAACCCGGTAGTCGACGTCGCCCAAATTTTCGGCGGCTAGGGTAAGCGTAGTATTTTCACCCAAAGACCGACCTCCCCTAAGTCCGAAAAGGGCAAACCCTGGGGTTCCGTTCCCGGGGATTCGGGATGAGTCGGTTTCGTCCTTGAGAGAAAGATCGTCGGCTTTGCCGAAGGCAAGGACGGAAAGCTCACCCCACCAAGGCTCTGTTGCCGGAGAGTAACGAGTGACAAACATTGCTTGCGAAGGCATAAGCCTGTCTGGCGCCCGATTGACCGGGGTGTAGTTTCGGCCGTCGATGGGAACCGTACCGGTGGCATTGTTGTCCAGCATTTGTTCGACCTCGCCGTCCATCCAGGACAGGCGAATTTCCGATCTCCAGAAAGGGGTCCAGTCGTAACCGAGCTCTATTTCGAGTCCCTGTATGAAACCGTCTCCATTGGCTTTGAGCACTGCGGATTTACCTGATTCGATAGGCGATCGGATGATCATGTCGTCAACCCAAGTGCGGTACGCGGAAATCCCCCAGTTCAATGAATCCGAATTCCCCCTGAAACCAACCTCCGCTTGAATGAAATTTTCGGGATCAAGAGATGTGTTAGGTCTTTCGATGGCACTGGTTTCGTCCGTCGAGGTAAGGTCATACAGGCTCGGTGGGCGAAAACCCTGGGACAGCCCTGCAAAAAGGAATTTTCCTTCCCCAATCGTCTTGCTGGCACGGATGGACCCAATCAATTGATCGTAGGTTTTTGTTTCAGGAGCTTGAATCGTCGAAGCGTCGCTATTTTTTAGATAATAGCGGTCGAGTCCCGCCCGGACTGAGGAAAAGCGGATTCCGGGCTCAACGATCCAACTGGATGCGGATTCGTACCTGTCGTTCAAATACAAGGCATAACGGTCGTACTGAGCATCAGCGGCGAGAGGCCCTTGAACCAAATTGGCTCCACGAACCTGAAGGTCATCGAATTTATAACCACCTGAAGCAAGGGACTCCCTGTGCCATTCGACTCCATAGGCAACTCTTCCTCCCCAAGGATCGTCGGCTTCCAATCGTGCGGTAAAACCAAAGTCATCCAGATCGAAATGCTGAAAATCCCCGCCATTGGGGGCATTTTGCATGCGGGTTCTCTCTTGCCCGTGTTGGTGCATGCCAAGGGTTACGATGCCCATGTCGGCCCAACCGCCGGCATCTGCCCAAGAAAACTTTCCGTAATAAAGTAGTCTTTCCTGATCGAGACGCCGCCACCTCTCCGAACCCGGAGATAGCCCTTCCCAGGTCAAGCCGTTTACTGTCTTGTGGGTACGCGGAACGTCGTCCATGAAGGTTCGCTGAAGACCAAGGGTCATCCTAGTGCTCTCGTTTAGTTTTCGGGAAAGCCGAAAGTTCGTCCCACGCGAATCATAACCGGTGTTTACCTGTTTCCCTACTTCCTTCCCTCCTTCCAAATCCCCGAAGGAGCGCTCCGCATGCGATAGCTCGGCAGCCCAGTCAGGACTCGAAAGGATACCTCTTACCCCAGCTGACCAGGACCGTTCGGCGGAGGACAACCTTCCGAAAAAATTACCAGCTTGAACCACCCCTTCGTTCGAAAAGATTGGCTTGGCGGACAAAACGTTAACCACTCCGCCTATGGCATCCGCCCCATAGATGATGCCGTTGGGGCCTCGGACGACTTCAATGCGCTCGGATCCGAGCATTTCAACTGTGCTCCAATACTGGTTCGGGCCGGAGCGCATGGCTGAATGGTTGAGTCGGATGCCGTCAACGAGGAGGACGTTGTGGTATCCGGTTAGTCCGCGAAGGTAAGGGGAGGATTGTCCCAATGCGGTTTTTTGGACCATCACCGAGGGTAACCCGGTCAAAGCCTCGGGCATAGTTCTGGCACTGTATCTAAGTCCGCGTACCCTTAACCTGTCGGCGGACCATGGCAAGGATGCCCATGGTTCGGCAAAACCACCCGAAGCGGTAACGACCATGGGGGATAGTTCTTCGGTGTCGTTCGATTCGGATTGGGCATGAGTCTCCCGATAAGAGAAGACTGCCAGTGTTAGGAAAAGCAAGAAACTCAATTTATTGAAAGGGGATAAGATCTTCATCTAAGATGGATTCTTTCAGTTTGTTTTGGATTCTTTCACGAAACACTTGCCTTAAGGCGATGATCTTTGGACAGGGCAAGAAAAATCAAACAACTCGCTCCAATCAGAATGACGGAGGTCCATCCTACCTTACTAGGTCCGAGGGTTGTGATAATCCAGTAACCTACAAAAGGCGCAGGGACGCCTCTTACCCCGGTGAAGAAACTGTGTATGCTCATGTAACTGGATTCCCTCCCGGAAGGAGCGATTTTCGTTACCCACAAGGTCCACGCCATCGTTCCTCCACCCGTAGCCCATCCGATTAACGCAGAGGCAAGGCACAGGAAGATGAGGTTTTGGGTTTGGAAGTAAAGGAACAATCCGACGAGAAAGAACAGGTTGATGGCGATGCGTACGAAGGCTAGGTTGAACCGGTCGAAGGCCCAGCCCCATACCGGTATGCTGGCGACGCGGGTGACCAGCGGAACGACCAGAGTAATGGCGAGAACAACGGTGTTGCTGGCATCGATGCCATAGGCGGGGTTGGCCAAGTACTCGACCCGCAGGGGAATGGTGACCAGATTCCCGATGCCCATGAGCATCCACCCGGTCAGCATCCAGGAGAAAAGCCGGTCCTTCAAGGCATGCCTGAGATCCCTCGACAACCCTCCGGCGCTTGGAGTCAAGGGCGCGGAGGGAATCTTTAGATGATAGAAAGCCGTGCAAAGACAAAACAGAAACATGATCACCGCAATGGCCCTGAAGTGATTCAGGTCATCGTCGAGCACCCGCCCGATTATCAGGGCGGTGATGGCTCCGACGACGGCCGAGAGCATGAGGTTGCCGGATATTTTGCGACCCCTTTCGCCGGACCGGTAGTTTCGCGAATACACGTGAACCATCAAGGATGGTATCTGGCCTATCAGGACGCAGGCGGCCAGGACCCAATACGTATAGACCCAAGCCGAGTTTGCCGTAGACGAAAGGAGGATTCCCGTGCCCGTCCCCACTGTGAGGAGAGCGCAGATCCGGCTTACCGGAATCCTGCTTTTCCCCATCAGAAGGAGAAAGCCGGGGGCCAACAGAAAACCAAGGCAGGAACCACCCGCAATCAAGGACTTTGCATGATCGGATGCTCCGAAATGACGGATGGCGACAAGCAGGACCGAGGAATAGTAGCTTGCCTCTACGATCCCGTTAAAAAAGTTGCGCCTGAGATCGTATTTTTGGGTATTTTTGGCAACCCCGTGATCTGGGTCCAAGGCGTCCTTGGTCATTGGGTGAGGAAGGATTCTGTCAATCTCGACCGATTATTCAAGAGGAAGCGGGGCGGTGTCATTAAAAGAAAATGCGCTCGATCGTCCAGTAAGCGCCGATTACGGCAATCAGAACGGAGCCGGGAATGACGATTATTTTACGGTAGGTTGCCGGGTCCTTGATTCCCAAAGTAATAATCAGGGCCAAGCCGATGACGGCCAATTGCCCAAATTCCACGCCAAGGTTAAACCCGAGCAAGCCTGCGAAGAGGGATCCCGGATCGAGGTTGAATTCAGAAAGGGCTCCGGCAAATCCCAAGCCGTGAATAAGGCCAAATACGAAAACCACGGCCAGACGATACGGCCTGTATTTGGCAACGAAGATATTCTCCAGGGCAACGAATGCGATGCTGGCCGCAATGATCGGCTCTACGACGTCGGAGGGCAAGGATACGAGACCAAGGGTGGCGAGAGCCAAAGTGAGGGTGTGAGCAATCGTAAAAACGGAAACTTGGTAAAGAAGAGGTTTCCACTTCCGGGAGAGAAGAAAAAGACCGATCACGAAAAGAATATGGTCGACGCCCAGAGGGACGACGTGAACGAACCCTTGCCTCAGAAAGGAGAAGAAAGTGCTGGAGATGCCTCCTGGTTGTTCAGGAACAGGGTTTTGAACGGAAGAGTCCTCTTCGGTGCCAACAGAACCGACCCCAGGTTGTCCGGAAAGGGGGTCTTTTGGCGAAGAGGGGTTGCCTTCTCCGGGAGAACCCGCTTCGGATTCCGCAAGGAGTGGAGCCAGGTCCAGTACAAAACTTTCCTCATCTGGCCAAAGAACGTTAACTCGCCTTAGTGGCTTTCCGTCGACCACATTGGTAAAGACCAGGTCGTATGGGGCCGTATCCATTGCCTTGATCTGGTATGATTTCATGTCCCGGGAAAGGGTTCGCTCATACACTCCGCGTATTACGACGATGTCTCCGTCGAGAACGATGGTCTCATGCTCCTTGGTAAGAAACTCGAACCGAAACTCGGGAAAAAACCATTCTTCAGAGCCAAACCTTACTCGCAAAGCCTTTTGCATAAGGTTCCGGGCCTTGTCCTTGAGAGCCTTCTTTTCCTGCGAACCAAGTTTGTCAAAGGCATCTTTTTGTAGAAAAGGTACTTCCTCAGGATCCTCGGCAAAGCATCTGGGATCAACCTCGATCGTGATCGAAGCGGATCCATTCCTTTCAAACGAACCGATTACCGGAATGTCGGGGATCGGATGAGCCCAAGCAAAAAGCGGGCATAGTAGAAATATGATTGAACTTAGAAAAACCTTCATGAGTCGTGAAATATGGGGAAAAGGGTCGAGTTGCTATCGTAGAAAAAAACAAAAAAACCTTAATTAACTCTTGAATAATCCGTCATCCGATATTGAATGAAGGGTTCACCTCTTACAACCCAATACTATTCCGATATGAAAAAAATATTCGTTATTATAGCTTCGTTGGCTTTTGCCGGCTCCGTTTTTGCGGGCTGCCCGTCCAAAGCCTTCAAGGCAAAGCTCGTAGGCTTTGACAAAGAATCCAAGACCTTGACTCTTAAGGCTGGAAAGAAAGAAATTAAGGTAAAGGTAGGCAGCAAGACCGAAATGGCTGGTTTTGAATGCCCGACCAAACTTACTGCCGGTGCCGCTCTTGAAATTCATGGCTGCAATTGCGCAACCAAGAAGGGCAAGGTTCAGGAAGCTACCAAGGTAGCCGTTGCCGCCAAGAAGAAGGGTAAGAAGAAGGACGCCTAATTTCCTTTCATCGAACTTTAAAAGCCTCCGGGAAACCGGGGGCTTTTTTTGTGCCCGATTAAAGGGGGGATTTTATTGTCCCTCAACCGCGCAACCCTCGCTCCTGGCGTTCTTGTTTCCAGGTTTGTCGTTCAGCCTGTCAAGGAGCTGCCAAGCCAACCCGCCGTTCGGACCGAACGCCCAGCCTAATGCGAAACAAAGAGATGCAACCAGTACCATGGCTCCGGCTATGGTACAATCCAACCATCGCGCGAGGAAGAAACCGCCGATCGAGTAAACGAAGGACAAGGGAAGGGAGCAGAAGAGGATTGCGGGCATTCTCCTGAAAAAGAAATTTGCGGTAACGGATGGAAAGATGAGCATGGATATGACAAGGATCACCCCTACCGCCTCAAAGGACGAAACGATCGTGAGGGCGAGAAGGAGCATCAAGCCGTAATGAATCAGAGTAACGGGCAACCCCAAGGTTTTCGCCAAGGTGAAATCGAAACTGGTGACCATAAGTTGTCTGTAAAAAACGGTTACCGAGATGATGACCAGAACCGTTACCACGAACATTGATACAATGGGCCGGGCACCCAAGTCGACGCCTCCGAGGGAAAGGCTTTCCGCCAAAGGGATCAAACCAATCTCTCCGTAAAGCAGGCATTCGGCATCGATATGGGCGTTGCCTCCGTACATTGCGATGAGCAATACGCCAAAGGCAAAGAAGGTAGTGAAGGTTACTCCGAGTGCGGCGTCTGGCTTCAGAATGGATTTCTTTTGCAGCCATTCTATGCAGAAACTGCAAAGCAGGCCAGCCACGCAAGCACCGAAAAACATGGGGAACAGCGCCCAGGATTTCATGATAATGAAAGCCAGTGCCAGACCGGGCAAGATGCCGTGACTGATCGCGTCCCCCATCAACGCAAGTTTACGAACAACGATAAACGAGCCCACCAATCCGCAGGCCAGGCAGACGAGGATCCCCATGGTTACGATTTGTCCGTTCCACGCAATTTCAGCGTGGGTTGACCAAGGCGTTACAAAAGTATCAATCGGATCAAAATCCGGTATGAAAGTTTCTTTCGTTTGCCTGTTGGCGCTCATTTCAAGCGATGAACCCACGGTCAATGTCTTGCTGGCTTGGGATGAGCTTGCCGTGCGGATCTTTTTTGGGGTTGGACAAAATGCGTTCTATTCGCCGGACGGTTTCTTCGCCCAGCACATGTTCGATTTTCTCTGCATCGTCATGAACGTGATCCGGGGCATAGCGGGCTTCGTTTGTCAGGTATAGTTCCCAAAGTCGGTGATTCCTCACGATTCTACAAGCCGTTCCCCAGCCCTTGGGAGTCAAGGATATCAGGGTTGGGCGGGGTGGGGCGGCAAGCTTGTCTTCGACGGGGTGAACCGTTGCATATTGTCTCGCGACCAAGGCATCCGTTTCGCGATGGGCTTGAGGCATACCGATCCTTCTTCGCTTGGCCAACTGGCTGACTGAAGTCGTTTCCTCTTGAAAGTTGATGGATTCGAGTTCCTGATAAACCGCCTTCAAAGTGTTCTCCAGCGCAATCCGCTGGTTTCGGTTTCGGGCGGCAAGCCATTTGAAAAGCAGACCGTTTTGCGGATGGAAAAAAAGCGCCCAGAGAAAAAAGACAGCGGAAACCAATACGATTATGGGTCCGGTCGGGAGTTGGTTCCCCAGGAAGGAAAGGAAGGCGCCGGTTGCTCCTGCCATGCATCCAAGCATGGCGGACCAAATCAAGATTGCCCGCATCTTGTCAGTTATCAAAGATGCAGTGGCTGCGGGTATGACCAATAGTGCGGAAACGAGTACTACGCCGACGACTTGGAGGGACGTTATGACGGCAAACGCAAGGAGCAACCAAAGCAGATATTGAAGAAAATCAACGGGTAGACCGATTGAACGCGCATATTCGGAATCAAACCCGGCGACCAATAATTCCTTGTAGAGAAGAATGGTTAGGGTGAGGATCAATAGGCATGAAAAGGCCATGGTCCACAAATCCGAAGAAGAGAGACCGACGACTTGTCCGAAAAGGTACTTGTCGATGCCGGACTGGTTGCCGAACTCCATCTTTTGGATTCTTGTAAGCATGCAAATCCCCAAAGCGTAAAAACCGGACAACACAAGCCCCAGCGCGCTGTCCTGCCTGATACGGCTCGTTTTTCTGAGCAGGGAGATCAAGGCTACCCCCAAAAAGCCAGCCACAGTCGCCCCAACCAGAATGGCCCATGAATCCTTTGATTGGCTCCATAGGAAACCGACCGCTACCCCCGGGAGCACGGCATGCGAGAGCGTGTCACCGAAAAGAGATAGCCTGCGTGTCACGACAAGCCCGCCCATTACGCCACAACTCAAACCCATCAGGATCGTGCCAAGGAGAACCATTCTGACGGATTCGTCCGACAGGGTGAGGAAGCGATGGCTCCTTTCCAGTATGGAATCACCCTGGGAACTGATTTGCTCGCCTTGCAAGGGGAGGGCGCAGAGGAAAAGAATGATCCAGGAAATGCCGACACGCCACTCAAGTGGAGGCCTTGGCAGTGACCATTTGCTATGGGGATGGCCCTTCATTTTTCAATCAAGACGGATGGGTCTCCTTGTCGTACTCCTTCACTCCAGCCGATTGGCCGGCGACTTCGGTAAAGATGGTCAGTCTGCCCCCATAGGTCTTTTGAAGAAGATCGCGGGTGAAGGTCTTTTCAACTTCCCCGACGGCAACCAAGCGCATGTTAAGAAGGATCAGTTGGTCAAAATATTCCTTCGCCGTGGACAGGTCATGGTGAACTACGAGCAAAGTCTTCCCCTGATTCCTTAGGTCACGTAGAAGCTCAATGATTGTTTTCTCGGTAACCGCATCCACTCCTGCAAGGGGTTCGTCCATAAGGTAAAGATCACTTTCCTGAGCAAGGGCCCGGGCAAGAAAGACCCGTTGTTGCTGGCCCCCCGAAAGCTTCCCGATTTGGCGATCTGCAAAGGGGAGCATGTTTACCTTCTCCAGGCATTCGCACGCAATCGAACGATCCTTTTTCCCAACCCTTTTCAGCCAGCCTACGTGTCCGTATCTACCCATAAGGACAACATCGAGAACCGACACGGGGAAGTCCCAATCGACCGACTCCCTCTGGGGGACGTAGCCCACGCGGGCAAAGGATTTCTTGGCCGGCTTGCCAAAAATCCTTATCCAGCCGCCATTGGATGGAACCATGCCCATGATGGTTTTGATCAGTGTCGACTTTCCGGCGCCGTTTGGCCCGATAATACCCGTGAGGGTTCCTTCGCCAATTTCCAGATCAATGCCGTACAATACGGGCTTGCGGTGGTATGCAACGGTTAGATCGTGGATTTCCAGGGGCTTGGAATCTGGCGGGTTCATGGCTACTCTTTTTTGCCTAGCCCCTTCACGAGGGTTGATACGTTGTGAACCATCATCCCCCCCCAACTGTCCAGGTCGAAGCTTTTGCCTTCGGGGCCAATGACTGATTCGCCAGGGGGTCCCAATGCGTCGGAAAACAATTCTCCACCGATGAAGACGCCGCTTTCCTTGGCAATTTCATTCATGGCCGCCGGGTTCACGCTGGTTTCTACGAAAATGGCCGGGATGTTCTGTTTCTTGATGAAATCAACTAGATTCGCCCGATCGGCCAAGCCAGCTTCGATGCTCGTTGATATACCTTGCAACCCAATCACTTCAAGTCCCAGCTCCTTGCCCAAATACCGGAAGGCATCATGGCTGGTGACGAGTTTTCGACGCTCGGGTGGAATTTGCCTGACTTGGTCTAGCGACCAAACCTTGATTTCCTCAAGCTGCCTTAGCGTTACCTGCGCGTTTTCTCTGAATTCCGCTTCCGATTTGGGATCGAGTTCAATCAATTTGTTCATCACCGTGTTCACGCAAACCGACCATATTTCGGGGGAGAACCAGACATGCGGATCATCGTGCCCATCCGTTCCCTCCTCGCTAGAGGAAAGGAGTAGAGCCTGTGGAATGTCCGACGTTGCGGCAATGGAGGGAATCCCCTTTTTGTCCGCCTGTTCAAGGGCATGCCCCATGCGCCCTTCGAGCATCAAGCCGTGAAAGACGATCAAGTCGGCCTTTGCGAGGGAGCTCAAGTCGCGCGACGTTGGTTTGTATCCGTGGGGATCTACTCCTGGTCCCATGAGGGAAAGAACTTGAACGCGTTCTCCGGCAAGCGAATCAACCAAATCGTACAAGTGCGTGGTCGTCACGACAACGAGTGGAATCTCGTTTTCATGGTCAGGTTTCTCCGAACAGGCTCCCATAGCCAGCATGACGATTGCAAAGGAAAATTTCCACGCGAAGAAGCTTGGTTGGAAAAAGTTTCTAGTAAGACTTATGAAAGTATTCATTTTGATCAATCAAAGTATACGGATGTTTTTCCTTGAGTCAATCCGCTAAAAAGGAGATTCTCCGTCCTCATGCCTAGCCCTACGGTCGAGAACTACCTTAAGCAAATCCTGTTGATTTCCCTCGAACGCGACAAGAAAGAGGTAGGGATGGGCCTGATTTCGGAGGCTTTGGGGGTGACTCCCGGAACCGCTACCTCAATGGTCAAGAATCTGGAGAGGGAAGGTTGGTTGTCCTATAAGGCTCGCAAAGGCGTCAAGCTTACCGGAGCGGGCAGGAAACTGGGAATGAACATTCTTCGCCGCCACCGCTTGCTTGAAACTTTTTTGGTCGAAACACTTGGTCTGGACTGGAGCGAGATTCATGACGAAGCGGAGGAGCTTGAGCATGCGATTTCGGAAAAAGTCCTTGAGCGGTTGGACGAATTCCTGGGCAAGCCGAGGCATGATCCGCATGGTCATCCCATTCCGACCAAGGGGGGGCTCATTCAAAGGCACAAGAGCCGGTCTTTGCTCGATTGCAAGGAAGGCACGACCGTCACCATTGATTCGATAGACGATCAGGAAAAGAATTTTCTTAAGTTTGCCAGGGTCAGGCGCATTGTTCCGGGAAACAGAATCAAAATCCTTTCCCGCGAGGAAGTGGCAAATGCAATGGAATTGAAAATCGACAGGAAAACGTCTTTCTCCATTGGCTTCGAAGCCGCCCGTAAAATTCTCGTTTCCGATTAGGTGACGCGGTTTGGATCAGGTCGAAAAATGGGATTGCCCCAAGGGGCGTTTCTTTCAAGAATCCCCTCCTTTCCTTTTTAACCCCTACATCGAAACCCCCGAATCTCAATCGTTATGCCACGTCCCGTGACTTTGTTTACCGGCCAATGGGCCGACTTATCCTTTCCATCCTTGGCCGAGAAAGCCGCCGAAATGGGCTATGACGGTCTGGAGCTCGCATGTTGGGGCGATCACTTCGACGTGGACAAGGCGGCAATCTCCAAAAAATATTGCCAGGAAAGATGGGAAATTCTTTCCGATCACGGGCTAACCTGCTTTGCCATTTCCAGTCACTTGGTCGGTCAGGCCGTTTGTGATTTGATAGACGAACGGCATAAGGCAATCTTGCCTCCTGACGTCTGGGGCGACGGGAATCCCGAAAAAGTTCGCAAGCGGGCTGCCAGGAAATTGGCCAAGACGGCGAAGGCATGCAGAAACTTTATAAATGCCAAGCCGGGCCGTGGAAAGAAGGATGATTTTCCCGCCGTGGTCAACGGGTTTACGGGATCAAGCATTTGGCACTCGATTTACGCTTTTCCACCGACTGATCAAGCCTATTGGGAAAAAGGGTTTGAGGACTTTGCGAAACGTTTTGGTCCTATTCTGGAAGAGTTCGACAAGCATAACGTCAACTTTGCCCTTGAAGTTCACCCGACCGAGATCGCATTCGACATCGCCAGCGCCCAAAGAGCATTGAAGGCCGTGAAAGGGCACAAGAGGTTTGGTTTCAATTACGACCCGTCCCACTTGGGATACCAAGGCGTGGATTACGTTAAGTTCATCCGCACCTTTTCCGACCGCATATATCATGCCCACATGAAGGACGCATGGTGGGGGCACGGGGACGGAACGGTCGGCGTCTTCGGGGGCCACACGACTTTTGCCGACCCAAGAAGACATTGGGACTTTCGTTCGGTAGGTCGTGGAGACGTTGACTTCGAGGAGATCATTGTTGCCCTGAATGACATTGGATACGCCGGTCCTCTTTCCATCGAGTGGGAGGACAGCCGGATGGACCGCTTCCATGGAGCGACCGAATCGTGCGAATTTATCAGGGAGCTAGACTTCAAGCCTAACGAAATCGCGTTCGACTCTGCCTTCGATAAGGAAAACCAGTAGGCATTGCCCTGGTTTCCGGACAACCTCGAAACAGAATCAAAAGTAAGTTATGAAACGAAAGTTACGCATGGGAATGGTCGGTGGCGGAAGAGGAGCCTTCATAGGAGGCGTTCATCGTCGGGCCGCGGCTCTGGATGGAGAAATCGAACTAGTCGCCGGCGCCTTCTCTTCGGACCCAAAGAAATCGGCTTTGTCCGGCAAGGACTTCTATTTGAAGCCATCCCGAGTATACGCCTCCTACCAGGAAATGGCCCAGAAGGAAAAAGCTCTTCCGGAAAACGAACGCATAGACTTTGTGACCGTCGTGGTTCAAAACTACCTCCATTTCGAGGTTGCCAAGACCTTTTTGGAGGCAGGAATAAACGTGATCTGCGACAAGCCCGTCACCCTTGACTTGGATCAGGCCAGAGAGCTTCGCAAGATTATCAAGAAATCAAAGAAAGTCTTTGCCTTGACCCATAACTATACGGGATATCCCATGGTCAAGCTTGCCCGCCAGATGATTCGCAAGGGCGAATTGGGTGAACTGATCAAGGTTGTATGCGAATACCCGCAGGGCTATGCAATCACTGCCCTGACCGGAGAGGACAAGGCCATTGCAAACTGGCGGGCCGATCCCAAGATTGCCGGAATTTCCAATTGCATGGGTGATATCGGGACGCATGCAGAGAACTTGGTTCATTATATTACCGGTTTGGAAATCGACCGCTTGTGCGCGGATCTTTCCGTAAATATCCCCGGACGGACTTTGGATGATGACGGAAACGTGTTGGTTCGCTTCAAGGGAGGCGCCCGTGGCATCATCTACGCATCCCAAGTTTCCAATGGGGATGAGAACGATCTCAATATCCGGGTATATGGTACCAAAAGATCTCTCGAGTGGCACCAGGAAGAACCCAACGACTTGATCGTCAAGGACGCCCGTTCGCCAAGACAGATCTATCGCCGGGGCAATGATTACGTCACCGGGCCTGCAGCGGACAACACCCGAATCCCCTTTGGTCACCCGGAAGGGTTTATCGAGGCCTTTGCCAACGTCTATAATGCCGCTGCAGTTGCCATAAGGGACGAACGGGCGGGAAAATTCCCACGCAAGTCCGGGTACGACTACCCTGATATTCGTGATGGCATAATCGGGATGGCCTTTATCGAGACCGTCGTGAAGAGTTCCAAGTCCAAGGAAAAATGGGTCAAGTTTCCCGCTATTCCCAAGTAAAGAGGAGATTGTAAGAAAATGTCTAAGAAAATCGGAATAATAGGAGCGGGGGGTATGCTTCAGTACCATGCCGCGGGGTTTCAGAAAGCGGGTGCGCAATTACACGCGATTTGTGACATGAATCAGGACGCGGCGAAGAAAGCCGCTGATACCTATGGGGTGCCAAACCTTTTTTCCGACTCCCAAAAGATGTTGGATGAATTGCAGGATTTGGACGCAGTCAGTATCATTACCCCAAACCGAACTCACAGGCCTTTGGCTCTTCAGGCGTTGCAAGCGGGCAAGCATGTCTTTTGCGAGAAACCACCCGCCTTGAATGCTTCCGAGGTGAAGCAAATGAAGGAGGCTGCGGAAAATGCCGGCAAGACCCTCATGTTCAACTTCAACAACCGGGCGCGACCTGAATCGTACGCATTGAGAGAGTACATCGAGGCCGGGGAGGTAGGCGTGATCAATTCCGCTCAGGCAAAATGGATTCGCCGTACCGGAATTCCCGGTTTCGGCGGATGGTTTACCAACAAGGAGCTTTCCGGCGGAGGACCCTTGATTGATCTTCTGCATATGGTTGATCTGGCCTTGTATTACATGGACTATCCAGAGCCTTCCTGCGTGCTTGCTCAGACCTTTGACGATTTCATCCAAGACAAGAAATTCAAGGGGCCGTGGGGAATTCCCGACGTGGCTGACGGAGTAACCGACGTGGAGAGCGCAGCCCACGGATTTGTCCGCTTTCAGACTGGTCAGGTCTTGAACTTCCAAATTTCCTGGGCTGAAATGAACAAGCGCGAGGAGGTTTCCGTTACCTTTCAAGGCAAAAAGGCGGGAGGCATGATCCGCCGTCTTTTTGGCTCTGACGGGCTCGATGAAACTGCAATGGATGACTGCGAGCTTTACGTCCAGGAGCATGGACGTTCCGTTAACCGTTCCATCGTGACCGAACCGAATGAGGATATGGGAAGAATCCGCTCAGCTGAAAATTTCGTACGCACGATCAATGGTGAAGAGGATCCGCTCAATACTCCGGATCAGGCGCTTGCCCTGATGAAGATCATTGACGCAACCTACCAGTCTGCGTCCTCTGGCAAACCGGTTGACGTCGTCTGACCAATTCATGTTGTAACTTTCTTTAAATCCGTTCATCCTTTCCAACTTTAAAATGGGCAAACAATACAAAAAAATAGTAAAACGACGTCGCAGGGCAGCCTATTTGGCACGACGCAAAGCCGCTGTGCAAGAAGGCAAGCCAAAGGCCAAGAAACCTGCAAAATCCGCTCCGGCTCGAACGAGCCGCAAACCTGTCGCGAAAAAAGCCAAGCCGGAAGTTGAGGAAAAGGAAGATCTTGCGGAAAAAGCAAATGCCGAAGATATTCTTGGCACTGAAACCTCAGAAGCAACTGAGGAAGCCTCTCAAGCCGAGAAACCGGAAGCTGTGGAAGATTCTGCTGAAGATCAATCCGCGGAACCGCCCGCAGAGGAACCTGAGGAATCAAAATCCGAGGATGAGCCTGAGGCTTCGGACGATGCCGCAGAACCGGAAACTGAAGAGTCTGCTACGGAGGAATCCGAAGACGCACAGAGTGCTGATGAGTCTGAGCCTGAGGCCTCGGACGATGCCGCAGAACCGGAACCCGAAGGGTCGGACGCTGAAGAAGCTGAAGCCACTGAGGAACCCAAGGAAAAATAACCTTTTGCCCGACGAGCATTGTGAAGAGATCTTTGCGGACACTTCCTTTTCTCGTATTGCTTTCTCTCTCCTCTTTGGGTCTCGCTGAAACCCGGATCCGTTCGGTAAGCGAGGCCTATTGGACGACCCGTGACTTTTCCCGGATTCCCGAATATTTTACCGGGAAGGAGTATCGTGGAAATCAGGTTATCGCGCGTACTCAGGATGACCGGGAAGGGCTTTATTTTGTTTTGGAGCTCAACCAAGCGCTCGCAACCCTGCCGAAGAGCTGTGAGGTTTTTATTGAAGTCGTTCGTTCGGATGGACCGGATGCAAAGCTTTACAAACTCTCAATCCCAGAGGAGACAAAGGGCCGTCGGGAAGTATTACTTGGAATTACGGGGGAGGATTGGAATTCCCGGAAAATCAAGTCGGTTGCTTGGCGCATTGAGATCAAGGATGTTTCCGGCAAGGTTATTGCGTCCAAGCAGAGCTTCCTTTGGGGGCACGGAAAATAAACCTGGCAGCTTCTCATCTGACGAAATGGAAGCCACTGGTTGTCGATCAACCAATGAGCCATCTCGGTCTGGAGGAGACGCTGTTGGGAGGACAATCTTTTTCTTGGACCGCAACCACCGAATCTTCTTGGAAAGGAGTTATAGGCAAATCGGTCGTCGAGCTTCGACTGAGCGAAGAAAAACTTGAATGGAGAACCGGTGAAAAGTTTCCGTTTACCGAGAAGAAACTGAGAGAATACCTTTGGCTGGACCCCAGTTTTGCCGATGCAGTCAACTCTTTGCCTTGGCGCAGTGATCCGGTTTTGGATCGATGCATGAAGGCATTGCCCGGGCTTCGTATTTTGCGCCAGCCTATGGATGAAGTTCTTTTGGTCTTCCTGCTCAGCTCGGTAAAGAGCATTCCCCAAATCAAGGAGATGAAGGAGCTCGTTGCCCGAAAATACGGTGAGCCTCTGGCGCTTGACCTCTGGAGTTTCCCGGGGTGGGAAAGGCTTGCGGAAATTCCGGAGGCTGAACTGCGGGGTATGAAAATGGGATACCGGGCCAAGTACGTGCGCGGGGTTGCCCATCAAATTGCAAAGAACCCTTCCATGCTCCGGGATGTGGTTGAGCAACCTTACGAAGAGGCTAAGGCCAAGCTCTTGAACTTGCCCGGAGTCGGACCAAAGGTTGCCGACTGCTGTCTCTTGTTCGGGGCTTCGAGAACAAACGCTTTTCCCATAGACACTTGGATTTCAAAGACCCTGGAAATGCGTTACGGGTTGAGCGGGTGGAGCAATAATCAGCAACCCCATTTTGCGTTCAAGCATTACGGAAAGCACGCTGGGCTTGCTCAGCAATTCCTTTTTTCAGGAGAGAGACTGGGCCTCCATGAAAAGGCCTGAACTTTGCGTCAGTCCGGTTTCTTAGAAATCGGCCCGGGGAACGGCATCAAGCAATTCCCTCGTGTAGTCGGATTGCGGGTTTTCATAAATATCGGTGGCTGTACCAAACTCCTCGATACGCCCTTGTCTCATTACGGCGATCTCGTCTGACATGAACTTCACCACGCTTAGGTCATGGGAGATGAACAAGTAGGTCAGGTTACGTTTCTCCTGAAGCTCCCGCAGAAGATTAAGGACTTGTGCTTGTACGGAAACGTCCATCGCGCTCACGCATTCGTCACAGACAAGGAACTCCGGTTCCACCGCAAGCGATCTTGCTACGCAGAGGCGTTGTCGTTGCCCTCCGGAGAATTCATGTGGGTAGCGCAGAAGGTGGTCGACAGAGAGCCCAACTTCTTCCAGAAGTTCGACCACTTTATCTCTCCGGGCGGAACGGTTTGGTTCCAAGCCATGAACTTTCATCGGCTCGATCAAGGCTTGCTCGATCGTAAGGCGAGGATTGAGCGAGGCATAGGGATCTTGGAAGATAATCTGCATCCGTTTACGGTAGGGGAGTAGTTCGGACGGGGGTAGATCGGCCAAGTTGGTTTCGTCATAAACGACGGATCCGGCAGTGAGTTTTACCAAACGCAGGATTGCTCGTCCAATGGTGGTTTTGCCACAACCAGATTCGCCCACAAGGCCAAGGGTTTGTCCTTTTGAAATGGAGAGATCAACCCCATCAACGGCTTTGACTGTTTCGTGCGGTTTGCTGAGGAGGCCGCCGCCAGAGGTGAAGTGGACACGGAGGTCCTTGACCTTGAGAAAAGACTCGTTCTGCCCTGATTCTTTGGGGTTCCCCCCAGTATCGATCTGCCTCTTGAGTTCTGCGAGACGGGCTTCGGCATCGGGGCGCTCGTATAGGCCAAGTGATCCATCCGGGGCTTCTTCGGTCTGGAGGAAGTCATCCACGGTAGGGAGGATTCTGAACTTGGTCTCAAAAGTAGGCCGACAAGCGAGGAGTCCCTTGACATATGGATGACTTGGGTTCTCGAAAATGGACTCCACTGAACCTTGCTCGACCACCTTTCCTTTGTACATGACAACTACGCGGTCAGCCACTTCAGCGATGACCCCAAGATCGTGTGAAACGAAAATGACGCCAACCCCCAAGTCGTCACGCAAATCGCGAAGTACTCGAAGGATGCGGGCTTGCACGGTAACGTCGAGGGCAGTGGTTGGCTCATCCGCAAGGATGAGGTCCGGATTGGTTACAAGAGCCATGGCGATCATTGCTCGTTGACGCATGCCTCCCGAGAATTCGTGAGGGTAGGAGCGTGCTCTTTTCTCGGCGTCACGGATTCCAACCTTTTTCATCATTTCGATGGCCCGCCCCTCAGCCTGATCCTTGGTGACGTCCTCATGGGTGAGGATGGGCTCGGCAACTTGGTCCAGTATGGTGAGATAGGGGTTAAGGCAACTCATCGGATCTTGGAAGATCATAGATATTCGTTTCCCTCGAATGGCCCGAAGCAAAGGGGAGGGTAGGTCGAGCAAATCATTTCCATCAAAGGTCACGGACCCGCCCTCGACTTTCGCAGGCGGTTGAGGGAGGAGGCCTAGCAAGGTGTGGCAAGTGACGGATTTGCCCGAACCCGATTCTCCGACTACGCCGACGATTTCTCCCTTGTCGATGGAAAAGCTGACATCGTCCACAGCACGGGTGGTACCTGCTCGGGTATGAAAATAGGTCTTGAGGTTCTTTATGTCGAGCAAGCTCATCAGTCTTTGGCTGCCTTGACGTCGAGGGCGTCGCGAAGGCCGTCGCCAAGAAAATTTAATGCTAGAAGCGTAAGAGAGAAAAAGAGGCCAGGTATAATAAGCAACTGAGGTTCCGTCTCCAGAAAATTTGCCCCATCCCGAATAAGAATACCCCAGGAACTGTTTGGGGCTTCGACGCCGAGACCGAGGTAAGATAGCGTGGCCTCATACATGATGAAACCGGGAACAGTTAAGGTGGCGTAGACGACCGTTGGGCCGAGTGTGTTCGGAATGATGTGCCGAAACAAGATTCGAAAACGGCTATAGCCCAAAGCCTTTGCCGCTTCCACGAACTCTTGCTCTTTCAAGCTCAGTACTTGTGCCCGTACGATTCGAGCCAATGTCAGCCAACCAAAAAGGCCAAGAGCAATGAAAAGCGGAATTATGTTGGCTATGCGACTAGTCAATTTCTTATCCCAACCCCAGTTGTCCACGACCCACCCAGAGGCATCTTTGGTCTGTTCCGCAATCACTACCTGTAGAACGATGACTACGACAAGAAAAGGGATCGCAAACAGCGTGTCGACACCGCGCATGAGGACGGCATCCGTTCGCCCTCCGGCATATCCCGATGCAGCTCCTATGACGACACCTATTCCAATGGCCAAGGTGGTAGCGACAAAACCCACTAGCAGAGAGATTTGCCCTCCAAAAAGAGTCCGGGCGAAGATGTCTCGTCCAAGCTGATCGGTTCCCAGCAAATGGGAAACGGATGATCCAGCGAACTTGTTTTCGAGGTCAATCTTGTCGGGGTTCGGACAGAACCATGCAGCTACGAAGCAAAGAGTAAGCATCAGCATGACAAACCAGAAGCTAGCTAGGGCAAGGCGGTTTTTTCGTAAACGCAGGTAGGCGTCACTCCAGAGAGAATTGCCTGGCTTGCCGTGAGCGTGACTGTTATCCGCAGCGTTCATTCCTGATCGAGTCGGACTCGTGGGTTAAGGAAGCCGGTGAGTATGTCAGCTGCAAGATTCATGATGACGATCAGCAAACCGAAGAACAATACTACACCTTGCAGGAGAAATGGGTCACGGGCCTTAGTCGCATTGACAAAGTGCTGCCCCATGCCTGGGACCTGAAAGATGGTCTCGACGATAAACGAACCACTGATCAGGGCTGCAAATGCGGGGCCGATATAGGCCACGGCAGGGAGCAAACCTCCTCTTAGGGCATGTTTGCAAACTACGCGGGACACCGGAAGGCCCTTTGCATGGGCAGTACGAATGTAATCCTGAGATAGAATTTCCAGCATTCCACTTCTGGTTAACCGCGCGATGTATGCAGTGGTGACCAAACCGAGCGTGATTGCCGGAAGAATGACGTCGCGAGGAGTTTCCCATCCCGCGACGTTGAAAAGTGGAATTTTCATGGAAAGCATGATCTGTAAAAGTGGTCCAACCGTGAATGCAGGTACGCAAATACCGACCATTGCCAATGCCATGCCCGAGTAATCGATCCAACTATTTTTGCGAACCGCTGATGCAACCCCGATAGGCACGCCTAAGCCGATCGCGAATGACAAAGCAGTCAACCCCAGGATACAGGATACCGGAAAAGACTGGCCAATCATCTCGTTTACCGAGTGGGCCTTGCTAGTGGAGATCCCGAGACTGCCTTCCGTGAAAACATTCTTCAGGTAGAGAAAGTATTGGTGAAAAACGCTCTCGTTTAGCCCATACTTTTCACGCATCAATTGCTTTGTTTCTTCGGCGATGTTCTTCTCTCCCGTGAATGGGTCACCAGGCATAGCCTTTATTAGGAAGAAGGTGATCGTGTAAAGGGCGATCAAGACAATGATTCCCTGAAGAAGCCTATAGGTAATGAAACGCAACATAAAGTCAGTCTGCGGCTTTTAGTTTAAGGAATTTGTATGGATGATTATCCAGAATAAGCGGATTCCATCCCCGAACGTCTTCACTGATCAAATAGTTGCGGGTGTACCAGTAGATTGGAAGCACCGGTCTTTCCTCGAGGAACAATTCCTCAGCTTCCTTCAGGAGTCGGTAGCGAGTTGCTTGGTCCCCGGTTTGCTGAACTTTGTCAAGAAGCGCCTCGAATTGCTCGTTACTCCATCCCGTGCGGTTGTTGCCACCTCCTTCAATCCACATATCGAGAAAAGTCAAGGGATCAAGGTAGTCGCCTATCCATCCGCCAGCGGCCAAGTCATACTCCTGCTTGAACATCGTGTCCAAATAAGTGGTCCACTCCAATTGACGGATTTTCACTGTCACGCCAAGATGTTCGAGCCACATCGCCTGAAGGGCTTCTGCCAAGGCTTTGGCAGAATCTTGATCAGTGGTAAGGAACTCTATATCGGGTAATCCCTCACCGTTTGGATAACCCGCCTCAGCCAGAAGTTTCTTAGCGGTTTCAGGATCAAAACTTACCGGAGTGGAAGCGGGGTACTCACCAAATGCGGGAACAAGCCCCGTAGCAGGCAATTGTTTCCCAAGCGTTACGTTATCAATGATGGACTTTTGATCGATGGTCATTGAAAAAGCCTTCCTCACTCGCTTGTCGGTGAAGGCTTTGGCGTCAACGTTGCAACGTATGAAGTAGGTACCGATCCATGGTTCGGTGCGGAGGTTTTTAGGATAGTGTTCGCCTGAATAGGCTATCATTTCTGGTGGAACACGGTAGGTGATGTGCAGCTGGTTGCTGGCGAACATCCGAGTCTCGGTGTAACTATTGTTGATAGGCAAAAAGCGTATGCCGTTTATTCCGACGTTCCGGGCGTCCCAGTACTCAGGGTTCCTTTCGACCTCGATATGGTCGTTGATTTGCCAGGATTTGAGCTTGAAGGAACCATTGCACACCAAGTTTTCCGGTTTGGTCCAATCCGTGAAGGGTTCCCCTATTTTGCCGTGTTTCAAGACGATGTGCTTTGGCACTGGAAACCAAGTGTAATGCTTGGTGATCTCAGGCAAAAAAGGAAGCGGGCCAAGTAATTTCACTACCAGGGTATGGGGATCAGGGGCTGATACTCCAACTTCAGAGAAATCAGTGGTCTTCCCTTTGTGGAAATCCTCAGCACCCTTTATGTAATAGAGCATAAACGAATAGTCCGAGGCCAGGCTTGGCGTGAGAATTCGCTCAAACGAGAACATAAAGTCTTCCGAGGTTAGCGGGTGGCCATCTGACCACCGAGCTTCTTTCCTTAAATGAAAGGTCCATACCGTGCTGTTTTCATCGCGTTCAACTTTTTCGGCGACCCCAGGAAGGTATTCGCCGTTCTTCGAGTGGTGCTCAATTACCAGACCTTCGAAAAGGGATCGTATGATATTGTTTTCCAAGACACCGCTTACCACATGCGGGTCCAAGCCCTTGGGTTCGCTGGAGTTCCCCATGATGAGAATCCCATCCCTGGAAGCCACCTCAACGCTGCTGGTCGCCTCGCATGACCAAAGCGACAAACAGGCGATCGCCGTCAGAACGCCCCGCAAGGGATCTCGCAGGATCTTACGAATCCGCGGTACTTCTAAAATTTCCTGAATGGAAGGAAAGACCATGTCCATTCCAAGAAAAAGGAAATGGAACCTTTCGGCAAGATGAAGATTTGTCTTTGATCAATTGAATCGTGCGTATAGGAGTAGAAAGCGAACATGCGTGATTATTTCATCAGAAGGTTTCTGCTGATTCCCCCGACTCTCCTTGGAATCAGCATCATGGTCTTTGCCATTACCCGATTGGCCCCCGGTGGGCCTTTGGAGCAGGCCATGATGCAGATGCAACAAGTCTCCGAGGAAGGAGGGGGAGGGAAGGGGACGGGGACCGAGCAGGCCCTCTCCGATGAACAGCTTGAGCAAATGAAAAGGCTGTATGGTTTCGACAAGCCCCATTGGGAAGCCTACTTGATCTGGCTTGGAGTCCTCCCCAGAGAAACCGAATTTCGGGAAATCCGCTTCCTGGAAGATGAAAAGATCTTGTCCGAACGTGTCAGCCTGCCAAGCTTTCATCTTTCGGAACTGGACTGGGACCGGGACGGATACTTGCAGAAGGAGGAAGTTCCCGCTCATCTTTCCCGTTACGTGGACTTTGAATTGCTGGACGTCAACCAGGACGGGGAAATCGATGGGGTCGAAGCCGATCGCCCGGAATCATTTGTCGAAAGGGCGCGCGAAAAGATTCAGCTCAAGAGAGACGGGAAGGGAGGCGTGCGAATCGTAGACCGTGCCATGTTGCTTGGGAATTGGAGCGTCCGGATGAAGGAAAAAAACCCGGACAAGCCAAATGCCAAGCCGGTGGCCGAGCTTTTCATGACAAGTTATGGAGGAGTGCTACAGGGCAACTTCGGGGAGTCCACGCGTTTTGGGGAACCCGTTGCGGACGTCATTGCCGAGCGCTTGTCCGTTTCGACCTATTTCGGTGTACTTACCTTCGTGCTTACCTACTTGGTCTGCATTCCATTGGGTGTCTTCAAGGCGGTCCGGCATAACACCTTGCCCGACGACCTTTCCTCCATCTTGATCTTCGTGGGTTATGCGGTTCCTGGGTATGCCCTCGGTTCCCTTCTGCTCCTGTTCTTTTCGGTCAAACTGGACTGGTTGCCTATGGGGGGTCTTACCAGCGAGGGTTTTGACGATCTTTCCCCTTGGGCCCAATTGAAAGACTTGTCCGCCCACACCTTCCAGCCTTTGTGCTGTTATCTGATCGGGGGGTTTGCCTTCGTAACCATGCTCATGAAAAACCATCTCATGGACAACTTGTCCGCCGATTACGTACGTACGGCGATGGCCAAGGGGGTTTCATTCCGTAATGCCGTGCGCAAGCATGCCCTGCGCAATTCACTTGTTCCCCTGGCAACGAACGTGGGTCATCAGGTAACGCTTTTCGTGACCGGGTCCTTTCTGATCGAGACCATATTTGACATAGACGGCTTTGGTTTGCTCGGCTTCAATTCCGTAATTGATCGTGACTATCCGGTGGTCATGGGGGTCCTTACCCTTTCGGCCACCCTTATGCTTTTGGGCAACGTCTTGTCCGATGCTTTGGTTGCTCTCGTTGATCCACGCGTACGCTTCGAATGATCAAGAAATTCAAGCTGAACCCAATTACGCGTAAAAAGCTTCAGCGCTTTCGTTCGATCAAACGTGGTTATTGGTCTTTCCTGCTCCTTTTCTTTTTGTTTGGACTAAGCTTGCTCGGAGAATTGTTCGTTAACAAGAGAGCCTTGCTCGTCTGGTATGAGGGTGAGCTTTTTTTCCCGACCTATAGTAGTCAAATAAGCGGAACGACCTTTGGTTTGGACTATGAGTACGAAACCAATTACCGGGAGCTGAAAAGAAAGTTTCAGAAAGATGATTCGAGTCATTGGGTTCTCATGCCTCCCGTCCCGTATGATCCTTTCGAAATGGATTATGCGGACGAAGAATCCACCGGCTATTCCCCGCCGAGCTTTGCCGACGGTCATTATTGCGGTACGGACAAAACCGAGAGAGACGTGCTGGCCCGCTTGCTTTACGGCTTCAGGATCGCCATGATCTTCTCCTTTGGCTATCTTATCCTTACTTACTTCATTGCCATATGCGCGGGCAGTATCATGGGATACTTCGGAGGGAAAACCGATATCCTTGGACTTAGGTTGGTCGAGATCTGGGCCAACGTGCCTTTTCTTTACATGGTGATCATCCTTGTTTCCGTCATGCCCGGATGGTGGGGGGTCGGGTGGCAAGTCGCCTCGTTGCTCTTCATCATGGTTCTTTTCTCATGGACGGGAATGACTTATTACGTCCGGGCTGCGGTGTACAAGGAGAAGGCCAGGGATTACGTCGCGGCGGCCCAGGTTCTCGGGGCAAGTCCGTTTCGTGTCATTTTCCGTCACCTTCTTCCCAACGTCATTTCCACGCTAGTGACCTTTGCGCCGTTCACCGTTGCGGCGGCGATCTCCTCGATCACGGCGCTCGATTTCCTTGGCTATGGTTTGCCTGCTCCGACCCCCAGTTGGGGAGAGCTCCTGAAACAGGGGGTGAGCAATCTCAGAATCGCTCCGTGGATAGTAATCTCAACCGTTACCGCGCTCGTTCTTACGCTTACTCTCGTAACCTTTGTCGGTGAGGCGGTCCGGGAAGCCTTTGATCCTAAAAAATTCTCAACCTACGAATAAAATGAAAAACATGCATTTGCGAATGAACCTTTTTCTTGCGGGCTGCCTGCTCCTTCTCGCCGGGTGCGATGATCACAAACTCAAGCAACCCCGGGATGAAGGGACGACCCAAACTTCTTCCGATGGATCCTCCCGAGACGCAGGAGGCATCGACCGGGAGTTTGCCCGCGAACTTGCTCGGGAGTTCGGAAGGGAGTTTGCCCGTGAATTCGCCCAGCAACTGGCGGAGGGCAATCATTCGATCTCCGTCCCCTCCGTTGCTTCGACTGCTTCGAAGGATGAAGTTTTTGAGACAGGCGGCATTGTGGATGCCAATGGAAAACCTCACCCTCTCCTCGCTCATTGCTCGGAGGACGTACTGGAATTTTATGCCAAGCACCCGGATGCTTTTTCTATCGAGGCCCTCGACTCAATCCCTTCCGATCTTGAATGGGAGGATGGATCCGGCGAAGCCGAATTTTCTTCGTCCAAGGCAAAAAAAGGAGGGACCTGGAATGTCTTTATGGGAGACTTTCCCCGTACCTTGCGCACGATCGGCCCGGACGCCAACGGTGCATTCCGGAGCTATTTGCTTGATTACAACGCCTTGTCCCTCGTGATGTCCCATCCTAATTCCGATGGCTACTACCCTGGGCTGGCAAAGTCATGGGCCGTGGGCAAGGACGGAAAGACCGTCTTTTTCCGTCTCGACCCGGATGCCCGCTACAGTGACGGGAATCCGGTTCGGGCAAGTGATTTTCTCTTTACGTTTTACTTTATGAGGAGCAAGCACGTGCAGGCGCCCTGGTACAATGATTTCTATGGCAAAGACAAGTTTCTCAAAGTCACGCTTTACGATGAGAGAACCCTTTCGATCAAGTTTTACAAAGCCAAGCCGGATGTTGTGGAAAAAGTATCAACCCGTCCCATACCGGAACATTTTTACGTCGAACTGGACGGGGAGTTTTTAAAGAAGTATCAATGGAACCCCGAGCCTACAACCGGACCTTACGTGGCTCTGCCTGAGAACATAGACAAAGGAAAGTCCGTCACCTTGGTTCGGCAGAAGGATTGGTGGGCCGACCAAAAGAGGTTTCACCGCTATCGTTTCAATCCTGACCGCATTCACGTAAGCGTGGTTCGGGATTACAACAAGGCATTCGAAATCTTTCTCAAGGGAGGGATTGACATGTTCGGTCTCGCGAAGCCCGAATTCTGGTACGAGAAAATTCCGGACGATCATCCTTTGGTCGCAAACGGATATCTAACCAAGCTTACGTTCTTCAACCAGATCCCGCCCCCCTCCTATGCCTTGCGCATTAACTCACAAAAGGCTCCCCTTGATGACAAGAACGTTCGCATAGGCTTTCATCACGCGATGAACTTCGAGT
>JAOLZO010000050.1 GCA_028343845.1 Verrucomicrobiota bacterium
AGGTCGGGGTGCCCATCAATACGTCAACCCGTTCCTCACGAATTGCACGGATGCTTGAGGTAAGATCGAGAGGGGAAGGAGTCGATACGATTTGAATCCCTTCCATCAAAGGATACAAAGTTGCAATCGTGAAACCAAAACTATGAAAAAGCCAACATCTTGGCATCCTTGGCAAACAAACCAACTTTTGAAATTTGGTGACAATTGGAAAGCAAGTTTGAATGGCTCAGAACAACCCCTTTGGGAGCCCCTGAACTTCCACTGGTAAAAAGAAGGAGGGCCTCTTTTTCTCCTCCTTCCTGTGGAACTTCACGTGATTTCGCAAAACTACGGGGAAAGAAGCTTAGCCAAAAGAATTGCCAGAATATGGATAACTTCTCCTTGCGATACCCTTTGAGCCTATCGGCCACGTCAAAGCACTCCTCGGGCCAAGGAAAATCAGGGAGCTTTTTCCTTAGAATCCTGGCCGTCAGAATGGTTCGTACGCCGGCTTCCTTCATGGACTGGGAAATCGCTTCGGATCCGAGCGTAAAGTTGAAGTTGACGGGTATTTTATCGGCGAAAACAAGGGCTAGGTTGGCCAATACCCCTGGCACCCCGGGGGGTAAGACCACCCCTACCCGATGGTCCTTTATTTCGCGCTTCAAATCACCAGCCATGCGCAAAGCCAGAATCAAAAGGATTCCGCGGTTGAGACGGACGGGGGACGGCAGACCATAATCAACAATTGCAGGAGCGTAGACGTTCTTGCTCAGGCTCGCAAAAATTTCACTGGCTATGTGGTTGGGAACGCCCATTGGTAAAGACTATGAATACCGATCGCTTTGCCGTTGCCAAGACCCGAAGAGAGTTTATTTTCTAAAGGAACATGAGAACATCATTCGCAATCGGATCTTGCCCTGCCTGGGAAAAGGGCATTGAGCGAATTTTCCAGCCCGAATCCTAAGCTTAACGTTGCGCTGGAGATTCGGGCCACCTCATTAATCGCCTTATTTTAGAGGAATCATTCTCAGGCGATCGTTTTACTCCATTCCTTTGCATCATTCATCATGTCCAATCAAAACATCACCATTTACGACACAACCCTCAGAGACGGTTCCCAGGCCGAGGGTGTTTCCTTCACCGTGAGCGCAAAACTCCGCATAGCGGAAAAGCTCGATCAGTTCGGAATCGATTATATCGAAGGTGGATGGCCCGGAAGCAACCCTCGGGACATGGCTTTTTTTGAGAAGGCCGTAGACCTCGATCTCAAACATTCCAGGGTGGCGGCGTTTGGATCGACCCGCCGGGCATCCTCACCCGTTGAGGATGATCCCCAGATCAAGCTTTTGCTAGATGCCTCGACTCCGGTGGTAACGATTTTTGGCAAATCATGGCTTCTTCACGTTACGGACGTTCTCCGAACCACCCCCGAGGAAAACCTCCTGATGATCGAGGACTCCGTACGATTCCTCAAGGAACAGGGCAAGGAAGTGATTTATGACGCGGAACATTTTTACGATGGGTATTGCGCTGACCCCGATTACGCTCTTTCCACCTTGGAGGCCGCGCAGAGAGGAGGCGCTGACTTCCTCGTTCTTTGCGAGACGAACGGTGGAAAGTTAGTCACCCCGTTCAAGGACATCACGTCTACCGTAGTGGAGCGATTCCCCGACACCCCGATTGGAGTGCATTGTCACAATGATGCGGGCGTGGGGGTAGCTGTCAGCCTGGCTGGAGTGGAAGCAGGCGCCACCATGGTGCAAGGCACCATGAACGGATACGGAGAGAGAAATGGAAACGCCAACCTGACCACCATCATTCCCAACCTCGAGATCAAGATGGATGCCAAGACAAACAGCGGTCAGCATCTCGCAAAACTTCGAGACTTGTCCTTGTTCATTGATGACGCCACCAATTTGAGACCGGACATTCGATCCCCCTACGTCGGGGCCGCCTCGTTCGCGCACAAGGGAGGCGTTCATGCGGATGCGGCATCCAAGTCCACCCGCAGTTACGAGCACGTCGATCCGTCAATCGTGGGGAATCGAACTCGCGTCCTGGTCTCGGACATGTCGGGCAGAAGCAGCGTGATGATGAAGGCCAAGGAAATGGGCATGAGCGTGGATGGACGCTCACCCGAGATGAAATCCTTTCTCGAAGAGCTCAAGCGACTAGAATTCCAAGGATATGAATTCGAGGCTGCCGACGCTTCCTTCGACCTGCTTCTTCGACGATTCTTGCGGGGTGAAAACTTCGCTTTCGAGGTCTTGCGTTATCACGTAGGAGTCGGTCGGGAATCCAATGGAACGGATTCAGATTCGGAAGCCACCGTCAAACTCAAGGTTAAGGATGAAGTGAGGCATGCCGTAGCTGAGGGGAATGGTCCTGTTTCCGCATTGGATCACGCCCTGAGGAAGGCGCTCGAAAAAGATTTTCCTTACGTTAATGAAATTCGCCTGACGGACTTCAAGGTAAGAATCCTGGAAAGCAACCTCGGCACCGATGCGATCACCCGCGTACATGTCGAATCCACGGATGGAGAGCAAACCTGGGGTACGGTCGGAGTAAGTGACAACGTTATTACGGCAAGCTGGGAAGCTTTGATCGATTCGGTTTCCTACAAGATCCTGCTGGCTTCGGAAAAAGATTCGTAAGTTTCCACCCTCGGTCCCAATGGGGACCAGATCTTTGGGTCTGTCGATCGGAAGAATATCCTCGTAGGAATACCCAAGGATGCGGCCAAATGCCCCGGGCCCGAATCATTCCCTAGAAAAACGGCCGCCTGACCGGATAATTCCTTCTTTAATTCACCCAAGTCTGCAGAACGCAAAACCTGCACCCTCCTGTCTTTGAAAATCTCCTGATGCTCAAATTGATCCAAAACTTCGTTATCGGCTTCGCCAAAGGAAAAAATCACCCCGTTTTCGGCCTTTGAATCAAGCCACTTTCGGGCCATTCCGACAAATTGATGGATCGGGGCGTTTTTACCGATGCTTCCGCTCCCGGGATGAATCCACAGGTTCCCCCCTCCCTGCCAATGATCACCAAGCCAGGCTTTTTTTTCATATTCCTCAGACCAATCCCAGCGGAGGGTGGAGAACATCGCTTCGCAGACATGCATTTTCCCAGCTGGGCGGGATTGCGGAAAATATGTTACCCGGGCTCCTCCGGTCTTCAATTCGCGTTTCCATTCCTCATCCTGCCAAAAGCTGATCACGTCGGAGCCCGGAAGAATTTGTCCTAACGAGCTCAAGTCGGAATCAATATCTTTTAAGGTAAGGTCATTCGAGTAATCGCTGACTAAAGAATGGTATGCTCGCCGAGTAAAAAGAATTGCTTCCCCGTATAGCGCAAGCGCACGGCTCAGCAAGGGGAGGGTCAAAACAAAATCCCCCAAACCGCCGGACCGGATAAGTATTACTCGCCTGCTCATGTCATCAGTCAGAACGAATCAACCAATAAGATAACCCGCTTATATTGACGAGCGATTTGCCTCTATAAACGAGCGGATCGCAGGCGGTTCGACTTTACACCCGTACTTGACCGGAGTTCGCGACAGGAGTTCCTCCAGGATCGGAGAGGTCGGTTTTTCCAACCCTGCATTCTCGTATACCTCAGGAAATTTAGCCGGATGAGCGGTTGCCAGAACCAGATGTTTTTCATCCGGATCCAAATCCTTGAATCCACAAGCCGTATGCGGATCGACCAAATATCCGTATTCTTGGCTGACAGATCGAATGATTTGCGGGATTTCAAGATCGGAAACGCTGGAACTCGAAAACCCGTCTACGGCAAAATTCTCAAAGCAATACCTGCCTTCTTCGCGAAAACGACTCATGACCTCACGGACGCGGACGGAATCTCCATCAAGAATAAAAAAAAGCAAGCGCTCGAAGTTCGAGGCCACCTGGATATCCATCGAAGGAGCAAGGCTTGGAATGACTTTCCCTAGGGAATACTCACCCGTATGAAACAAGCGGTGCAAAACGTCGTTTTGATTGGTGGCTACGCGAAAGCCTTTTATCTTGATGCCCATCCTGGTAAGCAACCATCCGGCAAAGACATTTCCAAAATTGCCCGTAGGGACAACGAAGGTGGTATCTTCGCGATCCTTGGAACCTAACTGTAGCCAAGCATAAAGATAGTATACGGATTGAGCAAGGATACGGGCCAAGTTGATGGAGTTGACGGCGGAAAGCCCGACTTTTTCACGAAAAGACAAATCGGAAAAAAGTTCCTTAACCGTCCGCTGGGCATCGTCAAAGGTTCCTTCTATAGCCAAAGGAAAAACGTTCGATGCCCCGGTGCAGGTCATTTGACGCTCCTGCAAAGCAGAAACCTTCCCATCAGGATAAAGTATGAAAACGGTAACGCCACGCTTCCCGATCAGTCCCGATATGGCAGCTGCCCCGGTGTCTCCGGAAGTCGCGCCGAGGATGGTTAGGTTTTGCCCGGATCGGGAAATCTGAAGCTCGTAAAGGTTCCCCAAAAGTTGCAAGGCAAAGTCCTTGAAGGCAAGAGTCGGGCCATGGAATAGTTCCATAACCTTGCAATGCTCACTCAAGTTGACGAGAGGAGCGATTTGAGGATGAGAAAAGGTCGAGTACGATTGATGGACCGCCCTTTTCAGAAGGTCTGCTTGCAAATCGGTAGCAAACAGATGCAAGAACTCGAAACACAACTCGGGATAAGCAAGTCCTTCCCATTGCTCGACAAGGGTGCTGAGATCAGGAAAAACTTCGGGCAGATAGAGCCCGCCGTCAGGAGCAAGCCCTTGTGCAACCGCCTCGGAAAAGCCAACGGGATCCGATTGACCGCGAGTACTTACGAAACGCATTTCTCGATCGGCGAGGATTTCGCAAAACCTTGAGCAATTACTTACCCAAGCCAAATGCCCGATGAGCAACCCGGGTTGCTTCGTCCCCAAATTCCGGACTGACGGCAACGGAGATCTTAATCTCGGAGGTACTGATCATAAGCATGTTTATACCGGCGTTGGCCAAGGCCTCGAAGAAGGTGGACGCCACCCCGGAATGCGAACGCATGCCAACCCCTACCACGGATACCTTGACAATGTTCGTGCTTCGCCCGAGCTTGCCCCCGGAACCGTCCGAAAGATGTTCCTTCAAAGCCTTTTCAGCGCGAAACGCATCCTCGGTCGGCACGGTAAAAGTCAAGTTTGCCTTTCCGTTACGAGCCACGTTCTGAACAATCATGTCCACCACAACACCAGACTCGGCCATGACCTTGAAAACCGCTGCCGCCGCACCCGGACGATCGGGTAATTCGGTAACGCTCACTCGCACTTGGTTTTTATCTATGGCCACTCCGCTTACCAGGGTGTCCTCCAGGGATTTTACTTTTTTCTTCACTTGGGTTCCGGGTTTGGTGGAAAAGGACGAACGAACTTCAAAAGGTATGTTATGCTTTTGGGCAAATTCAACGGCTCGGGTCTGCATGACCTTCGATCCGCTACTAGCCAACTCCAGGAGCTCCTCGTAGCTAATGGCTGGAATTTTGCAGGCATTCGGGACGATGCGCGGATCGGCTGTAAACACACCCGCAACGTCGGTAAAGATCTGACAGGACTTTGCCTTCAAGGCACCCGCAATTGCAATCGCGCTCAAATCAGATCCTCCCCGACCGAAAGTGGTCAGATCTCCGCTATCATTGACCCCTTGAAATCCAGCAACTACGACAACGTTCCCCGCACGGAGTTGCTTGCGGACAGCATTCGCCTTAACCTCTCGAATACGAGCTTTCGAATGCAATCCATCGGTTATGAAGCCCGCTTGCCAACCGGTTCGAGATACAGCAGGAACGCCCAGAGAATCAAGAGCCATGGCAAGAAGCGCTATGGTTTCCTGCTCGCCGCAAGTCATCAGAACGTCCATTTCACGATCCGATGGATTCTTGCGGATTGCCTTGGCTCTCTCAATTAATTCGTTGGTCACCCCTGCCCGTGCGGAAACGACCACTACGACCTTATGTCCTGCAGCCCAAGTCTTCTTGACCCGTCTGGCCACCCGCTTGATGCAACTGATGTCAGCAACGGAAGTTCCGCCGTATTTCTGGACTATTAGGCTCATTCCTTTTCGAATCCGTTGGGATCAAACATTCTAAAGAGCACTGGAGATTGCTTAATCCCTGGCAATTGTTTGAGCGCATTGATGGCAAGTTCTATACTGTGCTCGTTTGTTTCGTGAGTGGTCAGTATGATGCTGGCCGAGGAATCTTCTCCCTGCGGAGTTTGGGAAACCGTTGCCAAACTCACCTCATGCTCTGACAGGCACTCGGCAATCTTAGCCAACTGACCCGGTCTGTCATCTACGTACAAACGCAAATAAAAACGGCCAAACACTTCCTTTGCCGTAGCAGCCGTACATTCGTCCGGAGTGACGTGCAACAACTTGGGTTGAGAGGTCATGCCCTTCATTGCCTTCACCACGTCAACGATGTCACTGACCACGGAACCTGCAGTGGGATCCTGTCCGGCACCCCGCCCGGTAAGAACGACCGTACCAACGACCGTACCCGTAAGACTAACTCCATTGTAAACTCCATCAGTCCTCGCGATAATCTCACCAATCGGAACCAACGCAGGATAAACACCCACTGAGATGTGATTGTTCTCGAAATTCCTGCGGATAACTCCAATCAACTTTATCTTACAGCCAAGCTTGCGGGCAGCCAAAAGATCCGCATTGGAAATTTCTCTGATTCCCTCCACGGTGATATCCTCTAGGTTAATCCACATGCCATGCGCCAAGTAGGACAGGATTACCGCTTTGTGAGCAGCATCCACTCCATCCAGGTCCAAAGATTCGTCAGCCTCGACGTAACCAAGATCCCGAGCATCCGAAAGCACCTCGTCAAAACTTGCGCCTTCTTTTTCCATACGGGTAAGAATATAATTCGAGGTGCCGTTAAGAATTCCGTAAATGAGAGGGAATTCGTTCGCAACCAAGCTCTCGCGCAAAACCTTGATAATCGGAATTCCTCCTGCGACGCTGGCTTCGAATGCATACCGGACACCCGCATTCTCAGCTGCTGAAAAAAGCTCTTCGCCATGTTCGCAAATCAACGCCTTGTTGGCGGTAACGACGGATTTTCCATTTT
>JAOLZO010000051.1 GCA_028343845.1 Verrucomicrobiota bacterium
TGAGGCCGCAAAGGTTCAAGCCGTCCACCCGATGGTTTTTCAAGACGACGGAAGCTGGACGGCCGAATTTCCCGAAACCTCAACCGGGCGGTTATATCGTTTGGCCATTACTCATCATGAACACGAAAAACCCCGGGAAAGCCTGACGCGCACCGCGCTGGATCCTTATGCCTTGGCGACTGACGGAAGAGATGGTCCGGGCCTTGCCG
Organism: Verrucomicrobiota bacterium; assembly: GCA_028343845.1. Classification (GTDB taxonomy): domain Bacteria; phylum Verrucomicrobiota; class Verrucomicrobiia; order Opitutales; family Seribacteraceae; genus Seribacter. Next base: position 210 of record JAOLZO010000051.1, read on the forward strand.
TGCATCCGTTGGATCCGGTTCCCCAAAGCGAAGCATACTCTCCCCCGGATATGGCCAGTCTGGTCATAGCGGAAGCCCACCTTCGAGATCTGCTGGCGCAGGCTCCGATCGAATTGAGTGAAGAAGAACGCATGGAATTCAGAGGCCTCTCGAAATGGCTGAATTCGGAAGACTGCTACCTGCGCAAGCTTGGCGTAAACGCAGTCGAACTCCAGCCCGTCCTCGAATTTGACGCTCAATCCAAGGAAGAATACCATTGGGGCTACATGCCGGTCAGTTTCATGGCTCCCGCTTCCGCTTACGCGAGTGACTCACGGAACGGTTCAGCAATCGGGGAGTTCAAGGAATTAGTGGAGGCCTTCCATGATGCCGGGTTGGCCGTCATTCTCGACGTCGTCTACAATCACGTCGGAATACCTAATCACTTGGCTTTGCTTGACCGGGAATTATACTTCTCTACCGATCAGATCGGAAGGTTGACAAATCACAGCGGATGCGGGAACGACCTGAATTGCCAATCGGAACCCGCCCGCAAACTAGTGCTTGATAGCGTCAAGTATCTCGTGCAGACGTTTGACATCGATGGCTTTCGTTTCGATTTGGGTGAATTGCTCGGGGTGGAATTGCTTAGGGAGATGGAGACTGAACTAAGGAAAATCAAACCGGGTATCATCCTGATTGCCGAACCTTGGAGCTTTCGCGGTCGTTTGCCTGGCGAGATGAACGAGACCGGTTATTCGCTTTGGAGCGACTCCTGTCGGGAAGGAATCCTCGAGTACGTAAAGAAAGGATGCCCCGATCCGAGGGTCGCCCTTGATCTTCTTCAAGGCAGGCTAGACCAAGAGAACAAGCACCCTTGGCAATCAGTCAACTACCTGGAATCTCATGATGATTACGCATTTATCGACCGGCTTTGCAAAGCGGGTGAATGGAAGGACGGGAAGCCCCCTGCCGGAATGGAAGAAAAAAACCGCTTGGCGTTGGGTTTGGTCTTGTTTTCCCCCGGCATACCCATGCTTTCCGCAGGGCAGGATTTTCTTCGTGGGAAGAAAGGGGTCAGAAATACCTACTTGAGGGGAGACCTTAATGCATTGGATTATTCAGCGGCAGAGAAATTCGGAGGTTTTCAGCAATGGATTCGCACGCTAATCCAGTTCAGGCTTTCGTCGGAAGGCCGGTTTTTGCGTCCCGAAAGCCTGGATGATCTTAGTTATGAGGAAATCCTGGACAAAAAGGGAGGGGCATTCGGACTGGTAATACGGGAACGGAAGAGCTCCGTTTCCTGGCTCATCTTCGTGAACCCGACAGATTCTTTTCTAGATTCCCTCCCTCAATCTTTCCCTGATCTTGCCCAAGCCACTTTGCTTTTCGGGGAAAAGCACGAAAAAACGGACCGTATCCCCCCCATGGACATTCAAGCGTGGAAACTTTCCGGTTAACGCCTCAACTGAATAAAATCTCCTGACGGGCAGTAAGAAACTTGTAAAAGGTACAAAAAGCGTACTAAAATAACATTATATGCAGAATACTAGTTGGCTACCGAATCGAGTCATCTGGCCAAGCGAGCTGTTTGGTTATTCCGCATTTCGAATGGAACGAAAGCCTTTCCTAACCCAAGCAAACAAGTGAACGCCACATGATGACAAGCAACCTGAATCGAAGGAATTTTCTCAAAGCGGGAGGGGTTGCAATAGCCCTGCCCATGCTTGAATCGTTGCCTGAAGTCCAGGCGGCCCAAAAGGCGGGCAAACCGGTCAAGCGCTTCGTATGTCTTTCCAATAACTACGGCGTCTACCAAAAGGCCTTTTTCCCTGACGTGGATCAGCCCGGCGCGAACTATACCATGCCGGAGACCCTCAAGTCTTTGGAGAAGCACCGCAAGGACGTCACTGTTTTTCAGAACCTGGACCATGGGTTTACCGGTGGCCACCAAGGCGTACCCGTTTTTCTCAGCGGTGTTCGTCCCATCCTTGCCCACAATTATGCCGAGGGTAACATCAGCCTGGACCAGAAGTTGGCCGAGTATCATGGCGCGGCCACCCGCTTCCCTTCGATGACCCTTGGCGTGCGAGAGCGCAACCTCTTGAGCTTTACCCGAACTGGGGTGCAGGTTCCCAGTATCGACATGCGGGCAGCCTACAAGGCAATGTTTTACGAGGACACTCCGCAACAAAAGATTTCGGCAACCGAACGCTTCAAGCGTCACAATAGCATTCTTGACGTGGTGATGGAGCAAGCTAAGTCCCTGAATCGGGAATTGGGCAAGCAGGATCAGCGCAAGCTCGAGGAGTACTTCGATTCGGTTCGTACGCTGGAGGGTAAGATTCAGCAGCAGGAACCCTGGGTCAACCGCCCCAAGCCGAAAGCTCCGGTCGATGAGCCGAAGCCGGGCAACGGTACGTCGGAGCAACTCAAGGCAATGATTGAAATCATCGCCTTGGCTATACAAACCGATTCGACCCGTGCCATTACTTGTACAAGTGGCTTTGCCAATGGAGACTTCGGGCTTAACGGAGGGTACCACGGGTTCTCCCACCACGGCGAACGGGAGGAACCGGTTGCCGCCTTAAAGAAGATCGAGGGCTTTCAGGTATCCATGATGTCCTATCTCATCGACTTGCTCAAGGAGCAGGAAGACCTGATCAATGGGGGAACCTTGCTCGATCATACGTCGATCCTTTACGGTTGCGGAATGGCAACGGGTGGACATTCGACCCGGAACCTGCCACTCGTACTGGCCGGAGGAGGCTTCAAGCATGGGGAGCACAAGGTTTATCCGGGACCTCATCTGAAGGACTTGAAGAGTTCGGCCAGGCTGGTCAGTCAGGAGAAACGTCTGGCCGAGGGTGTATCCGAAGTGCCAGCGGCAAACCTGCTTCTTTCCATCCTTCAAAACTGTGGCTTGGAAATCGACAAGTTCGGGTCAAGCTCGGGCACACTCGCAGGCTTGGAATGGTCTTAGCCTAGAATCGGGTCCTGTTTACGGAGGTTCGCTATTCCTCATGATGATACCCTTCGCTGACCGGATGCATCTCCCTTGTTCGTCGTCTTTTGCATGGTTGAGCGTCAGCTTGTCCTTGCTCTTCTTTTGTTCGCCGGCTCAGGGGGATGAGTCGCTTGCCGAGCTTGAGCCTTTCCTCAATCAACACTGTTATGGATGTCACGGACCTGAAAAACAGAAAGGAGACATCCGGTTCGATAACCTTGGCAAGGACCTGACGAAAATCCAAAATCTTGAAATCTGGCAGGGTATGCTCGACCAGTTGAACCTAGGCGAAATGCCTCCGAAGAAAGAGCCCCAGCCAACTTCCGCCGAAGTCAAGAGTTCGGTCGATCTTCTGACCAAGCGCCTGGCTTTGGCCTACGAAAAGGCAAAAAGCACGGGGGGACAAACCGTTTTGCGTCGGCTCAACCGCCATGAACTGCGCAACACCTTTCGGGATCTGCTGTTTCTCAAGGGGGCCGAATACAGGCCTGATGCCGCCGGATCCAGGCTGGTTGACAACAACGGGAACGGGAGTGTCGAGCGAACGGGCAGCGATCCCTTGCGTTTTTTTCCTGAGGACGAGGAGGAGGAAGGGTTTTACAATATAGGGGACAAGCTCGTGATGTCTGACTTTCTGCTGAAGTTGACCCTAGGAGCGGCCGAGGAAGTGCTCGGCCAGGCAACTAGGCTCGAGCCGAAGCCCAAGGTAGAGACCAGGCGCTTTGCCGGTCACCTGGTCGAGGGCAAGGCCCAGGGGGAGCACCCGATCGAGGCGGTTTCGAGGGAATTCAATGCCGGTTTCGACATGATGGCCAAGGGCTATGAGCGGTACGGTCGGCTTTCCCCGACGCAACTTCGTCAGGGCGTTGGCGTTGCGGCCCGTTACCGCATTACAATCGAAGCGTCCGCCCACAATGCCAAACATCCGTATGGTGAGATGATTAAGTTCGGCCCGCAAGAGGACTTCCAACTTTGCCTCAATATGTCGGACACCGGAAACGGAGGTATTTCCGGTCCCACCTCCACGCCTCTGGCCATTTGGTCTCTGTCTGGGGACGGTAAGAAGAGAACCTTTACTCACGAAGCTTGGCTGGACAAGAGATGGGTCCCTTGGATCGGCTGGGAAAACGGTCCGGACGACCGGAGTTTTCGGGTCGAGAAGCTGGTTGAGAAATACCTGCCCGATTCCTATTTCAAGCGTCCTGATAAAAAAATCGACAAGCCGGGCCATGATACCTGGCAATTCGCCTTGGCCAAGCTTTTGGTCAAGGATGGCTACAAAGGTCCGCACCTGCGGATTCACAGCCTGACCGTCACGCCCTTGCTGAGCGTTTGGCCTCCCCGTAGTCATACTGCGCTCTATGGATCGGGGGAGGGGACCGAAGAGGAAATTCGCAAACTGCTGAAGACCTTTGCCGATCGGGCCTATCGGCGTCCGGTCACTTCGGAACAGATCGAGCCCTACGTCCAATTGGTGCTGCGCCAAAAGGTCGAACCGGTGGTCACCTTGAAGGGCGGGATCAAGGACCTGAAATACCGTGTCTACGAGGGACAATGGGAAAGGCTGCCCGATTTCGACAAGCTGGAACCGGTTTCCGAAGGAACTTTGCCTGGCGGACTCGTCGACTTGGCCGTATCCAAGCGAAAGGAAAAATACGGGATGGTTTTCACGGGTAGCCTGGAGTCGCCCAAGGCAGGGGAATACGTTTTTGAAATTGCATCGGATGATGGGGGGCGCTTGTTGATTAACGGGAAGAAAGTCGTCGAGCACGACGGCCTCCATGGCGCCCAACTCAAAAAAGGATCCATCAAACTCGAGCCCGGGAAGCACGCGATCCGGATTGAGTATTTTGCATACGGCCAGCCCAATAGCTTCCGGGCCGGTTGGGGTGGCGCGGGCATGGCTCATACGCAACTCTCGGTAGGCAGCTTGCGAGACCAGAAGAACAACAATAAAAAGCCAGCGAACGAGTTGCCATTGCTCATCCGGGCCATGCAGGATGGTTACTCGGCCATCCTTTGCTCTCCTCATTTTCTATACCTAAAGGAGAAGCCCGGACGCTTGGATGCATTCGGGATCGTCTCCCGCCTGAGCTACTTTCTCTGGTCATCCATGCCTGACGGGGAACTCTTTGCTTCCGCCCGTTCAGGCAAAATCAACGACCCGAAGGAACTTGCCCGCCAAGTTGAGAGGATGCTCGATGACGAGAAGGCTCAGGCGTTTGTTAGGCATTTTCCGGCCGCCTGGCTACGACTCGACAAACTTGGCGACATGCCACCCTCGGGGGGCGAATTTCAATTCTACAAGAACGTCAAGATCGAGCCCATGCTGGCCAAGCAAGTCACGACCTATTTCGAAGAAATTCTCCGTTCCAATGGTAAGATCGAACAGTTCATCGATTCCGACTACACCTACATGAACCATACTCTTGCCAAATGGATCTACCGACGGGAAGACATCCGTGGAGCGCGCTTACGCAAAGTCAAACTGGAAGATCCCCGCCGGGGCGGGATCTTCACTCAACCCGGTCTCATGACGGCGACCGCCAATGGGGTCGACACTTCCCCCGTGGTGCGGGGCGTATGGGTATTGGAGAACGTTCTTGGAACGCCTCCTGCGCCTCCGCCTCCCGACGTCGAACCACTGCCTGTTGATACTCGGGAAGCTACCAGTATACGGGAGCGGTTGGATTTGCACCGCAAGAACGAGGCATGCTTCAGTTGTCATGCCAAGATCGACCCCATGGGCTTTGCCTTCGAGAACTTCGACGTGGTGGGCCGCTGGCGCGACAAGTACAAGCGGGCAAAGGAACCGATCGACACCTCAGCCACGATGGCAAATGGTCGTGAGATTGCGGGGATCGTGGAATTCAAGGAGATGCTCAAGGAACGCAAAACCCTAGTCGTGTCATGCCTGACCAAGAAGATGCTGACCTATGCCACAGGTCGTCACCTCGAGTCGGTCGACCGGGGAGAAGTGGACCGCATCGTTGCTGAACTCGGAAAAAAGGACAACCGTTTGCGTGACCTCATTCACTTGGTGGTTCAAAGCGACGTCTTTTTGTCGAAGTAAACGCATCCCGGTTTCGGTTTGCTCCCCAAAGACATTTTACTCAACCCTTAAAGCCCATGATTCAAAGAACCATCCTCACCCTTGTCGCTTTCTTAACGTCATTCTCCATCTGGGGAGCGAAACCGGGTTTGCCAAACGTCATCTTCATCATGGTGGACGACATGGGCTACCACGACTTGGGATGCTACGGAAGCAAGACCATCCTAACACCAAACGTCGACCGGATGGCCAAGGAGGGCATGCGTTTTACGGATTGTTATTCGGGCGATGCCGTTTGCGCCTCCGCCAGGAGCACCTTGATGACCGGTTACCACAAGGGACATACTCCCGTTCGCGGAAATTCCGGAGGAATACCCCTTTTCCCGGAAGACGTCACGGTGGCCGAGGTTCTTAAGAAAGCCGGGTACGTAACCGGTGGCTTCGGGAAGTGGGGACTTGGAAACCAAGGCAAGGACGGAGCCGCCGAACGCCAGGGCTTCGATTTGTTCTACGGGTATTATAACCAGTGGCATGCCCACACCTACTACACCCATCTTTTTCGCAACAGCAAGAAGGTCGAGCTGAACGGTCGCTATACCCACCATGCCATCTACGATGAAACGATCAAGTTTATCCAAGCCAGCAAGGACAAGCCCTTCTTCCTGTATTGTCCTTGGACGCCCCCGCACGCCGCCTACCAAATTCCCG
>JAOLZO010000052.1 GCA_028343845.1 Verrucomicrobiota bacterium
ACGCAAGCAGGTAAACGAACATATAGAAAAAGAGCACCCATATGGCACGGTGGTCATCTCCGCCGGAAGAGTGCAAGATTGACATGGATGCCATGACCGCAACCAACAGATAACCGGCATGGGCAACGCCGGAAAGTCCGAGCATGCGCTTGAGGTTTCGCTGAGCGCAAGCGGCGAGGTTCCCAAAGAAAATCGTAAAGGTGGCAACGAACCCCAACAACGGAAGAAGGAAGTCGGTCATGCCGAGGAACGGCCCGTTGACCAAGTTCAGCAATACGAAAAACCCAGCCGCCTTTGAAGAAACGGCTAAAAAGGCCGTAATGGGCATGAGGGAACCTTGATATACGTCGGGCACCCAGATTTGGAAAGGGGCTGCTCCAACCTTGAAGGCGATACCGGCAACAATCAGAACGACTCCCGCACGGAGCAGGACATTCTCCGAGTTTTCCTGCATCAAATTGCCCAAATATTCAAAAGAGAGAGGATCCATTGACTCATGGCCGGGATAACTGGCACCCCATGCTTCCGGGTTGGCTCCGACCCCATAAAGCAAAACAATGCCAAAAAGAAGCAAGGCCGAGCTCAAGGCACCGAAGACTAGATATTTGATTCCGGCTTCAAGCGATTTCGAGGAATTGCGATTATAGGCAACCAAGGTATAGAAGCAAATGGCTACGGTCTCCAAGGCCACGAACAGCATAAGGAAGTGGTTGCTTTGACACAGCAACATCAGAGCTGCCGTTGCCAGCATCGTAAGGTGATGGAATTCCCCCGAACGCAAAGTCTGACTTTTCAATCCAAGATAGCGGTAGCCAAGAATTGAAACCAAGAGGGAGGAAAGAAGAAAAAAGCTTCTCATCACTTCATTTTTGAAGCCCGTGGTAAGCATACCCGAAAAGGACTCGTCAGAAAACACGGGATGGTTCCAAAAAAGGTAAGAGAGCAAATGGCCAACGAGAAGGGCGGCTTGAAAGACAATCGCGATCAATCCCGTTTTGCCAGTTGATTGACCGGGTTTCCCGAATAAATCAATCCCAAGAACCACAATTGCGGCCAAAGCAAGAGCGATCTCGGGCCAGATCAAACCCCAATCGTTAGTGCTATATAAATGGACAAACGCTTCCATATTAATGATCGGCAGGCGGATTCAAGTTTTGACCGGAAGAGTTGATCAAAGAATCAGTCCCGTTAAGTTCTTTATTCAAGGCATTCGGTTGGCAACATGGAGGAAGGCTCTGAAAATCTTTTTCGTACTGAATTTCATCGATCATCTCATCCACATGGAAGTAACGCTGACCGATTTCGACGTCAATTCGGTCGGAAATCCCGCGTGGCCAAAGACCGATGAAAAGCAAGGCAGCAAGAATCAAGCCTGCAGGAATGATCTCGCCCAAGTTGAGGTCGCTGATGGCATGTTTCTTCTCGTGAACGGAAAGTTGTTCGGTAGAACCGCCAAAGAATATCCGAGCAACGGCCCGCAATCCGAAAATGGCAGAGATGATGATCCCGAGAGCGGCTAACCCTAGAAAAAACCGATGCTCTTCATGCTCCCCGAGGGAAAGGAATATTCCAAACTCGCCCCAGAAGTTACCAAATCCGGGCAAACCAATAGTAGCAAGTGAGGCGGCTACGAAAAAGCATGCAAGAACCGGAGTTTTCCCAGCCAACCCGCCCATCTCCCCCATTTCAAAGGTTCCGCTTCGGCGGTAAACGTAGGTCGAAAGCAAAAACATCAAGGAAACGGACAACCCGTGGGCAGCCATCAACATGACTGCAGAACCGGCTCCCAATGAGGAGACGACCGCAAGCCCAAGAAAACAATAGCCCATGTGCATAACCGAACCGTAGCCGACCATGCTCTTCAAATTGGTTTGCGCGATGGTGACCATACCGACGAAAAGAACGTTCCCCAAGGCTAACCAAAGAAGCCATGGACTCCATGCCAACGCTCCTTCGGGCAAAAGGGGAACTGCTATTTGCACAAGGCCGTAGAGACCGAACTTCTTGAGTACTCCGGCATGCAGCATCGAGACCGAGGTGGGAGCGGCTTCGTATCCCCGGGCAGCCCAAGAGTGAAAAGGGAAAAGAGCGACAAGGATCCCGAAACCGAAAAGCAGCAAACCGAAGATCGTGGTTTGAGTCGACTCATGCATGTTCAACTCGGAGAGGGCTTGAGAAAGCGCTGGAAAGTCAAACTTCGTTGCATTTCCTTCAATCACCATAAGGTTAAGCGCAACAAGTCCACCAAGCGAGATCAAGGCTCCCAACGTTAGATAGATGGTGATTTCCAAGGAAACGCTCCGCCTGTCTTTGCCACCCCACAACCCGATCATAACGAAGGTCGGAATCAAGGCGAATTCATGAAAGAGGTAGTAGAAGAACAAATCGACGCTGGCGAAAAGGCCCATGAGCCCGGACTGCATAAGGCACAGCAAGGCAAGATAAAGCTTGATACGGTCGGCACCGGAACCAATCGCGGCCAAGCCCGCGGCCAACCCGACTATCCCAGCCATTGCAAAAAGCGGAGAGGAAACCCCGTTCAGCCCGAGGTGAAAGGTTATTCCAAGATCCTGCAATCCCATTCTAGCATAGAGAAGCTCGAAGCAATAGCCGCCCTCAGCGAGAGCAATGTTGGCGTCAAAGTTAATGAAAAGGACAATTCCCGCAATGCAGGGAAACCCAAAGCCCAAGAATGCGAGTTGCTTGGCCAAGTCATCTCTCTGAACCAACCCTGAAAACAAGACAATGGAAACGAGAGCGGGAACCACGATCGCCCCAAGGAGTAATATTTGATCAAGTGTCATCGTTGAAACCTCATCAACCTCCAATAAAGCCAACCGCATAGGCGAGAAAACCCAGGGTTCCCAAAATGAACCAAAGGGCATAGGCGTGAATCTTACCGACGTAGAATGCTTTCGCGACCAAGGCAAATAAACCTGCTACTCCAGCCGACCCCCGGACCATAAGTCCGGAAATAAAAAGTAATTCCATAACTTCCAGAAAACGGGCAAACGGATCTTGTATCCGCTTGACGTATAAGCCATAGATTTCATCAAAGAAAAGCTTGCTCCGGCAAAGAGCGAAGAAAGCAGGCGCCTTGCTTGCGAGAGGATCGTCCTGCTCCACTGTTCCATACAGTTTTATCGCGGCCAAGGCTCCTCCGACCCAAGCCAAGGTTCCGAGAATGATCATCCACAAATGGTTGTCCATCTGCGCCACCCTGCGGATATCCTCGATCAAGGCACCAACGATTTCGACAGGGAAAAGAGCGTGGTAGCCGCCAATGACCGAAAGAGCGGCAAGAACGATCAGCGGACCAGTCATAAGGGGCGAGTTTTCCTTTGCTTGTTTGGCATATTTTGAGCGGGGCTCGCCCTCGAAGGTAATGAAGTAGAGCCTGAACATATAAAGAGCAGTGAGAATCGCTCCTGCATACAGAACAATGAAAACGGGTAAGTTCAAGTTGTAGGCACCCAGCAAGATCGCGTCCTTACTGAAGTAGCCGGATAGAAAGCAAACCCCGGAAATGGCAAGTACGCCGATCAGGAAAGTGTAGGCGGTTATGGGCATCCTCTTGCGTAAACCGCCATACTTGAAAATATCCTGCTCATGGTGGCAGGCATGGATGACCGAACCGGAACCCAAGAACATGAGAGCCTTGAAAAAAGCATGCGTCATGAGATGGAAAAGCGCGATTCCAGGCATTCCCAAACCAAAGGCCGCAGCCATGTAACCAAGTTGCGACAAGGTGGAGTAAGCGAGAATTTTTTTGATATCCCGCTGGACCAAGGCGCAAAAGCCGGCATAAAGCCCCATCGCTGCCCCAAGCAAGGCAAGCAGGGCCAAAGCTTCAGGGGTGAAAAGGAACTCGATCCTTAGAAGCAGATAGATTCCTGCCGCTACCATGGTGGCGGCATGGATCAGGGCGGATACGGGGGTGGGACCGGCCATCGCGTCAGGCAACCAAACATGCAGGGGGAATTGCGCGGATTTCCCGATAAAGCCGCAAGCGAGGGCAAGACAGAGGAAAGTGGTAACGAGATGGGGGCGAAAGTTGACCTCAGCCCCAAGCTCCGCAAGGCTTACCGTGCCAAAGATCCAGTAGGTAAGCACGATACCGATGAGAAAACCAAAGTCGCCGATGCGATTGACGATGAATGCTTTTCTGGATGCTTTGGCGGCCTCCTCCGTTGAGAAATAATGAGCGATCAGAAGATAAGAGCTGAACCCGACCAGTTCCCAGAAGACGAAAATCATGATCAAGTTGTCGGCGAGGGTAATGCCTAACATTGAAAACATGAATATGGACAAGCCTCCGAAGTATCGTGCCTTGGCTTCGTCATCAGCCATATATCCCAGGCTGAAAATATGAATGAGGAAACCGACGAAGGAAACGACGAACAAAAGAAGGCGGGCGGGTGCGTCGATGAGAAAGCCGAATTCAAGTTCCCAACCGGCTAATTGGATCCAGGTAACGCTCCAACTAAAGGTCTCGCCCTGACCGGCAAAGATGAGAAAAAGGGAAAGAGCCAGAATTCCTCCGGCCGTAGCCACCGAGAGCAAGGAAGCAATGTTCCCTTGCTTCCTGAGGAACAACAAGGTCACCAACGCCGAAAGGAACGGGAGTAAAAGAACGCTTAGAGCAACGGTTTCCATTTCGTCAGTTTCCGAGCAAGCTCATGCCTTCGGAAAAAATGCTCTTCCTCTTCTTGTAAAAAGCGACGAGCAAAGCCAGACCCAAGGAGACCTCGGCGGCGGCAACCGTCATGATAAAAAAGACAAACAGGCTTCCATCCATGTTCGCCCCCGAACGGGAAAAGGCGACCAAGGCGACGTTAATCCCGTTGAGCATCAACTCCAGTGACATCAAAACGAGAAGTATGTTACGCCTGATGACGACTCCGAGAAAACCGACCGCAAAGAGAAGTGAGGCCAGAATCAGAAAGTGCTGTGGCGTGACCGTTTCCATTCGCTCAGCCTTCCTCGGGGTCAGTGTTTGAAAATTTCTTGCTCAGAATGATCACCCCGACCATCGCGGCCAAAAGTAAAAAACCCGAGACCTGAAGAGGCAACATGTACTTGGCAAGCAAGCCGAAACCGAAACTCTTGGAGGAGGGGGAAAAGGTCAGGTTGTATTCATTTGCAGTGGCTTCTTCAGCAAGCTCCGGCCAACTGGTGGAAGGATCGACAACTGAAGTGTCAGGGGCTTGAGACAATTCGACCAAGACCACAACGAGCATCCCGACCAGTAGTATCCCGGAAACCAAAGAAAACAACTTGATTCGGGCAGCTTTCCCTCCTTGGGGACCGACATCCAGAAGCATGATGATAAACAGGAAAAGAACCATCACCGCGCCTGCGTAGACCAGGACTTGCAAGATAGCGAGAAAGAAGGCCTCCAGCAGAACGAACAAGGCGGCAACCCCAACGAGGGAAACAATCATGAAAAGAGCGGCAGGCACGGGATGCCTGGATAACACCATAAGCAAACCACCTCCAACCGACAGGGTGGCAAAAACATAGAATAAAAAATCCACCATGCTCATGGTAAAAAGATCAGTGTGAGTTTCCCTCCTCTTCGGCCTTTTTCTTCTTGTCCCATTTGTAGTGACTGTCCGGCAAGGTACCACCAAGCTCGTAAAGCTTGGCTTTGTCATTGATCAATTCCTCCCTCGAATACCCGGAACTGGAATATTCGTTTTGAAGAAAAATGGCTTCTTCGGGACAGACCTCCTGGCAATAGCCGCAGTAAATGCAACGAAGCATGTTTATCTCGAATTCCTGAGGGGCTTTCTCGACATGCTCACGGTCATCCTCTTCCTCGGGAACGGAACCTGGGGTAATCCGAATCGCCTTGGGTGGACAGACGAATTCACACAATTGGCAGGACACGCATTTTTCACGTCCATTGGGATCCTTGACCAAGGTAGGCACCCCTCGGTAATTCGGAGGGATCGCAGGCTTTTCTTCAGGATATTGGAGGGTAACGCTATCCTTGAACAACATATTGCTCAGCGTGGTCTTCAATCCGCTCACAATTTGCGGCAGGTAAGTTCTTTCCGAAAGAGAAAGAGGCTTGCGCTCAAGGACTACTGTTTTGGCCATGATTTCCTTATGGGGTTAAAGAAACTTGGTCCATCCAAGTCACGATGAGAACGTATACGATCAAGTTAAGCAAAGCTATGGGCAAGAGCTTCGTCCATCCCAAGTTCATGACCTGATCGTAGCGGAAGCGAGGGATCGTCCAGCGAATCCAAATAAAGAAAAAGACCAAGGAGAAAGTCTTGACCAAGAACCATCCTGTCCCGATCAAAGTGCCCACCCATGAAGCCGGCCATGGATCGTTCATCCATGGGAGGAAATGCCAACCGCCCAAAAAGATGGTAGTAAAGATCGCCGATCCGACCACGATGTGGGCATACTCGGCCACGAAAAAGATTCCGAACTTGAAACTGCCATACTCAGTGTGAAAGCCACCGACCAAATCGGTCTCCGATTCGGGCATGTCGAAAGGCAGACGATTGGTCTCGGCAAAAAGGGAAATGAGAAAGATCAGGGCCGAGACCGGTTGGACGATAAGAAGCCAACCCTGACCATGTTGGGAATTCACGATCCCAACCAAACTAAGCGCGGAGTTCTCCGAACCCGGAGCGCTCACCCAAAGAAAGACTGGCAAGAGGGACAAACCCATAGCCAATTCGTAGGAGATCATTTGGGCAGAAGAACGAATTCCTCCAAGAAAGGGGTACT
>JAOLZO010000053.1 GCA_028343845.1 Verrucomicrobiota bacterium
GAGCGACTGGATCCTCAAATCCCAAGCCGACCAAGTCAGCCGCAGTCACCCCTTCGAAAGCCTCGGGACTAACCAATCCGAAGGCGACCAAACGGTCGGCGACCTCGAACTCGATTCCTACCGAAGTAAGTGCCTCGGCGGCTTTCGCCTTTCGCTCGTCAAAACCAACTTCCTTGACCTCAACCTTCCCGATATCGAGCTTCCACCCGAGCAAGCGCGAGGTAAGCCTGGCGTTGATCCCTTTACGGCCAATCGCCACGGAAAGATCATCCTCTATCACCTCGAAATACATTCTTCGCTTATCACGATCAAGGTTCACGTTTTGAGGAATGGCAGGCTTAAGGGCCTCACCGAGTTGCTCGACCGGATCCTCATACCACCGGACGATATCAACTTTTTCCCCGTTCATTTCGCGAACGATGCTTTTGACCCTGGCTCCACGTGCTCCTACGCAGGCACCCACGGGATCGACCTTGGGATCGGAACTCTTTACGCAAACTTTGGTACGATAACCTGGCTCACGAGCCATTGCAGCCAGGGCAACCGTGCCATCGGCAATTTCGGCAACTTCCATTTCAAAAAGCTTCCTCACGAAATTGAGGCTGGAACGACTCAAGATAAGCTCGGGTCCCCGTCCATGCTGCTCAAGCTTGTTAAGCAGGCAACGAATACGCTCGCCCGGCACCCAATCTTCCCCGGGTACCCGCTCGCGCCAAGGAAGCAAGGCTTCGGCCTTCCCTACCTCGACGATCAGGTCTCCCCGCTCCTTGCGGCGAACGATTCCCGTTACCAGGTTTCCGACCTGATCGCGGAATTCGTCGTAAATGTGTTCCTTCTCAAATTGTCTAAGCCTCTGCTTGATCGCCTGCTCGGCGGTCTTCGCGGCAATCCTTCCCAAGTAGGAAGGATCCATCGGACGCTCAACGACGTCACCCACTTGAGGTTCCTTCGCATACAGGCGCGCCTTGTCCAAATGAATTTCCCGCGCAGTGTCGCCGACTGACTCCACAACCTCCAGTAGGGTCCAAGCTTCCATGGCTCCGGTTTTCGGATCGATTTCCACCCGGATGTCTCCGGAAGAATTGGTCGCTCTTTCGGCTGCCGCTTTGACGGCACCCTCAATCGTGGCGATCATGTCCTCACGGCTGATGCCCTTTTCTTTCTCCATGTATTCAAGAACTGCGAGAATTTCGCTACTCATGATATTGGGTTTTTTGTTAGGTTTTGGAAAATAGGTAAAAAAAAAGCGAGCAATGCCCACTCCTTTTCGGATAAGACTGTAATGAAGGGATTTACTTATAATATAATGACGCAAAATGTCAATGAATACATGAGCTGAGCAAACGCTCGCTCTTTTCATCGTTGCAGACTAGCCCCGATGCACTATGTATGCTCTTTGCGCATGAAAACATTACGCTTTACAACCCTGCCAGGGGACGGAATTGGCTCGGAGGTCATGAAGGTCGCCCTGGAAGTTATCAACGCCCTTGGCCAAAAGTATGATTTTACCACGGAAACCTCCAACCATGACGTAGGCGGGATTGGCATAGACAACCACGGGGAAGCCCTTCCGGCGGCGACCTTGTCCGCCTGCGAACAAGCGGATGCCATTCTATTCGGCTCGGTCGGAGGACCCAAATGGGAAAACCTCCCCCCCAAGGAACAGCCCGAAAGGGCGGCTCTTCTCCCCTTGCGCAAAGCCTTCGAACTCTTTGCCAACCTTCGGCCCGGCAACCTCTACCCCGAACTCGCGGATCTGTCCCCCCTGCGCCCTCAAACCGTGGCCGACGGGATCGACGTTCTTTGCGTTCGCGAACTCACCGGAGGAGTCTATTTCGGCCAACCCAAACGAACCGAGACCCTCGAAAACGGTGAACTCGAGGCCATCGACACGATGGTCTACCGGAGTGGTGAAATCGAGCGGATCATTGAGATCGCGGTACGGGCAGCCGGTCTCCGAGGTGGAAAAATCTGCTCGGTCGACAAGGCGAACGTCCTCGAGACCTCCGTCTTGTGGAGACAAATCGTGACCGAACGAGTCCGAGAACTCGACGATTCGATCGAACTTTCCCACATGTACGTAGATAATGCAGCCATGCAACTGGTTCGCGACCCCAATCAATTCGACGTCCTCGTGACCGAGAACATGTTCGGGGACATTCTATCCGACGAGCTCGCAGTGATATGCGGTTCGCTCGGCATGCTCGCTTCCGCAAGTCTCGGTACCGGCAAAAATTCCATGGGACTGCCTTTCGGTCTCTACGAACCGGCGGGCGGAACTGCCCCCGACATCGCGGGCAAAGACCTCGCCAACCCCTGCGCTCAGGTTCTTAGCGCCGCCCTCATGCTTCGTTATAGCTTCGGACTCGAAGAAGCCGCCGCTTCCATCGAACAAGCGGTCAAGGAAACCATCCGAGCAGGCTTCCGTACCGGCGACCTCGCCCAAGGAGGAGAATCAGTTGGAACCGGGGAAATGGGGCAAGCCATCCTCGAGCGCCTCACCTAAAGGAAAATTTTGCATGAAGGCCCGGGAAATCCGTCAATCCTTTCTAGATTTCTTCCAATCGAAGGAGCATCAGGTCGTGTCTTCGGCCTCGCTCCTCCCGGAATCCCCTAACCTGCTCTTCACCAATGCCGGGATGAACCAGTTCGTCCCCTATTTTCTGGGAGACCAGCAGGCGCCCTACCCCCGGGCCGCGGACACCCAGAAATGCATCCGGGCCGGAGGCAAGCACAACGACTTGGAGGACGTCGGATTCGATACCTATCACCACACCTTTTTCGAGATGCTCGGAAATTGGTCTTTCGGGGACTACTTCAAGAAGGAAGCCATCGAATGGGGGTGGGAACTACTCGTTGACATATGGAAATTCCCACCTGAAAGACTCTACGCGACCGTTTACCAACCCGGCGAAGGTGACCCGGCCGAATTCGACGAGGAAGCCCATGCCATCTGGTCTGGAATCTTCGAGAAAGCGGGCCTCGATCCCGCAATTCACGTTGTGATGGGGAACAAGAAGGATAACTTTTGGATGATGGGTGAGACGGGTCCCTGCGGGCCCTGTAGCGAACTCCACCTCGATCTTACGCCCGATGGCAAGAGCGAGGGGAAGCTCGTCAACGCCGATTCCCACCATTGCATCGAGATTTGGAATCTGGTGTTCATCCAGTTCAACGCGGACCGCGACGGAAACTTCACGCCCCTCTCGGCCAAGCACGTCGACACCGGAATGGGCTTCGAGCGGGTCGCCGCCGTCGTGCAATCCACCAACGGCTTCACCGATTTTTCCAAACCCGTATCCAACTACGACACCGACGTCTTTTCGCCCGTTTTCTCCAAATTGGAGGAATTATCGGGCAAAACCTACGCCTCCACGCTACCTGAAGACGGCAAGCCGGCCAACGAGCAGGAGGAAGTCGACGTCGCCTTCCGGGTCATCGGGGATCACCTGCGGGCCCTTTGCTTCTCCATCGCCGACGGGATACTCCCCGGAAACAGCGACCGCAATTACGTCCTGCGCCGGATCTTGCGCAGGGGAATACGCTACGGGCGCACCCTTGGCTTTTCCGAACCCTTCTTTCACCAACTCGCGCCCTCTCTCATCGAGCAGATGAAGGAAACCTTTCCCGAGCTTGGAGAACGGTCCGAACTGATCGAAAAAACCCTCCGATCGGAAGAGGAGTCCTTCAACAAGACCCTCGACCGGGGGATCGAGCTCTTCTCCCGCGAGGCCGACGGCCTTGAGAACGGGGCCGTCCTTTCGGGCGAATTCGCCTTCAAGCTATACGATACCTACGGCTTCCCTCTCGATCTGACCCAATTGATGGCCCGCGAGCGAGGCCTCGGCGTTAACGAAGACGCATTCGGGACCGAAATGGAAAAGCAACGCCAACGGGCCCGCGAAGCCCACAAATCGGTCGACGTCTTGGTCAGCGAGGATTCCGACGGGGCGGACGCCACCGAGTTCGTCGGTTACGACCCCGCAAACCTGCAAGGTTTCACCGCCTCCTGCATCGATCTGGTCGAGCAGGACGACCAGGCGTTTCTCTTCCTCGACAAAACCCCCTTCTATGCCGAGATGGGTGGACAAACCGGAGACTCCGGTTCGGTCTTCTTAGCCGACCAGACACTCGTCATCGAGAATGTTTTAAAGGATTCGTCCGGCCGTTTTTTACATCAGCTCAAATCCAAACCGGAAGGGATCGAATTCTCCGGCCAGCAAGCCATCCTTACCGTCGATCTGGAGAGGAGAAAGTCCATCCAGCGCCACCACACCGCAACGCATGTCCTGCATTGGGCCCTGCGTGAAGTTCTGGGCGATCATATCCGCCAAGCCGGCTCGCTTGTAGAACCCGACCGCTTGCGCTTTGACTTTTCGCATTTCGAAGGGGTCAAACCCGAGGAATTGGCCGAGATCGAACGCATATCCAACGAGAAGCTTCTGCTCAACGACGACCTCGAGGCTTATGAAATCCCCTTTTCCGAGAAACCCGAGGACGTCATCGCCTTCTTCGGCGACAAGTACGGAGAAACCGTCCGAGTGGTCGATCTAGGCGGTTGGAGCAAGGAACTTTGCGGGGGCACGCACGTTTCCTCCGCTGGGGAAATCGGCTCCCTGCGCATCGTGAGCGAATCCGCCATCGCCGCCGGAACCCGCCGGATCGAGGCCGTTTCCGGGCTCTCCGCCTACCAATGGGCCGACGAGCGGATCACTCAAGTCAATGAGCTAACCCGTCAACTTGCCTGCAAACCCGACGAACTGTCCAGTCGCATCACCCAGATGCAGGCCAAGACCAAGGAACTCGACAAGAAGCTGAAATCCTTCGAGCAAAAGGGACAAGCCGGACTGGCCGACAAACTGATCGGAGAGGCCGAGCAAGCCGGCGACCTACGCTTTGTCAAAGCCATCGCGCCCGACCTTTCCCCTAACGATCTTCGCTCCCTCGCCGCGCAGGTCAATAAGCGCGCCGCCCCCTCCGTCGTCTTGCTCGCCAGCGAGGCAAACGGGAAATGCGGGATGGTCTGCATCTGTTCGGACGAGGCCGTGGAAGCCGGTCACCAAGCGGGTAAGTACCTAGGCGAACTTGCAGAGAAACTTGGTGGGAAAGGCGGAGGAAAGCCCGACTTCGCAATGGGCGGAGCCCCTGCCGGAAAAGATCTGGGCGAGGCCATCCAGTCGATCTCGTTCTCTTAAGAGTCCGACCCGTGAGGCTACGCATTCTCCTGCCCCCCACCCTCGCTGGGTGCGTCCAAAGAAACGCCATTCCGGCCAAGATCGAGATCGAGGACGAACGTGGGGAACGGATTCCGCCAGAGAAAGCCGATCACGCCTCCTTCGGCGAACTGTCTGATTGCGAACGCTCAGCCCTTTTCGCTCTCTCGCAATGGTGTGGCGGAAAAGTCTCCTCCTTTCTCCAGCTCGACCTCGCTCAAACGGGCGAACTGCTCAAACTCCTCCATAACGTTGCCTGCTTTTACCCCGCCAACGAGCCCGACCGGGCGATCGAATGGGCGGACGGGGAACTGCTCGGAGTGAGCGACTTCATCCCCTTCAACGAACCCGAACGCCCCCGAACGGTTCGTGAAATCAAAGAGGAACCGGAAGACGAGGCGCAACCGGTTCTCAACGAACCCGAGTACGAGGGAGCGCCCATCGAAGTGGAAGGTTCGACCGAATACCTGCGCATCATTCTGCCCTCCTCCGAACACCCCCGTTACAAGAGAGTACTCCGCCTGATGCGCGAATGGAACTTTTTACGCGACCGTTCCCACCGTCATTGGTGGTGGTTGCGCGACCCCTCCAAGGTGCTCGACTTTCTCGCCACTCACCAGGAAGAACTCAAGCTCGACCACGAAGCCGAATTTACCGACAACTTCCGGCGGCTTACCTCCGGCATCATGCGGGCAGAGCTACGTACTTCCGCCAGCGAGTCGGACGACGAAGGCGCGGAAGTCGAGGTACGCATCGAAGCCGGGGAAGTCCCTCCCGACGAGCTCGAGCATGCCCTCGCCACCGGACAGAACCACGTCCGCCACGAGAACAAAGTCTATTTGCTCACTCGGGACTTGGTCGAGAAGGCCACCGAGCTCCAGCGACGCATCTCGGGCAACCCGGATGCCCTCCTTCTGGCCCGGGCCAGTCACCGGGTGGAAAAATTCCAAGCCCCTTCGGTTGAGGATTTCCTATTGGAAGCCGACCCCCGGTTCCAACCGCCCGCCCAATGGAAAAAGCGCAGCGCCGCCCTGCGCGACCTCTCCTCTCTTCCCTCCCCCAGCCTCGACGAATCTCTAGACTCCATCCTCCGGCCCTATCAAAAAACCGGAGTGGCATGGCTTCTGCACCTCTTCCGCAACGGACTCGGTGGTATCCTCGCCGACGAGATGGGACTGGGCAAAACACTCCAGGCACTCGCTTTGCTCGCCGCTTTGCACAAGGAAGGCTGCCCGGTCAAGACTTCCCTCGTCGTGTGCCCGGCCACGTTGCTTGAGAACTGGCGCCGGGAAGCCCAACGCTTCTGCCCCGAATTTTCGGTCCTCGTCCACCACGGGCCCGACCGGGCTGAAGAATCAGCCGCCCTCGGCGCACCCGACCTCCTCATCACCTCCTATGGCACCCTCGTACGCGACCTCGAGCTCTTCCAACGGGTTCCCTTCCTTTGCGTGATTGGGGACGAAGCCCAACACCTCAAGAACCGCAAGACCCTGAATGCCCAGGCCATGTCCTCCCTCTCCTCGGA
>JAOLZO010000054.1 GCA_028343845.1 Verrucomicrobiota bacterium
AAATCGTAGACAAGTTGATAGCCGGAGGGCTACCTGCGACCAAGCCTGCTGCGATTGTCAGCAATGGAACTTTGCCATCCCAAACCAAAGTCCTTGGCCCTCTCGAACAACTTCCTGAATTAGCGGAAGCGGAAGGCATGGAGTCACCGGCAATTATTTTCGTCGGAAATGCGGTCGGGCTTGCCGGATCGGAGGAATGGTTCGAGGACCGTCCGCTTTTCGGCCGTCGTTTTGTCGTTACCCGCCCGGTCGACCAGAACAGCCGCTTGAAGAAATTGCTGGAAGACAAAGGAGCGGAAGTCTTGGAATTGCCTTTGATCAGGATACTTCCAACCGAAGACCGCAAACTTGTCGCAGAAGCTTTTGCAGGAATTGCCACATACGAGTGGATCGTCTTTACGAGCGCGAACGGGGCTCGCGCATTCTTCAACCTTTTCTTCCGTGCCTTTGGAGACATACGGAGCTTCGGACCGATGCGGGTTGCCTGCGTTGGGGAGACTACGGCCGAGGTTGTCAGGGGCTTCAATATCGATGTAGAGTTGATCCCCACCGTTTCAACTGCCGAGGATCTTGCTCAATCCCTTGTTGCCACTGAATCGCTCGACAGCGCGAACGTTTTGGTCATCACCGGAAATCGCAATCGTGAAATTCTGGTAACCATGCTGGAATCGATAGGGCATGCCATCGTGGATACCTTGTCCGTGTACTCGACGGATTTTGCTGACGTTTCCGAATCAGCCGACTTGCCGGCGTTCAGGGAGAAAGGAGCTGATGCCATTGTCTTTAACAGTTCCTCGGCCGCCCTTTCTTACGTCGAGCAGGAGGAGGATTTGGTTTTGGAAGAGGGTGCTAGTGAACCCCTGCTTTGTAGCATGGGGTCGCAAACGTCTGCCACGCTCGTGGAAAACGGATTAACGGTTGGAATCGAAGCGCAAACTCCAAGTCTTGAGGCAATGGTCGATTCCCTGGTAGCGAAATTTGGCCGGAGTTGATGAGCATGGTCGTTCCTGAAGTCAAGGTCTGCGGGGTGACCCGACCGGAGGACGGGCGCAATGCGATATCGCTCGGAGCCTCCTACCTCGGATTCATTCTTTTCGAAGGTTCGCCGCGTTGGATTGATCCTGAAGATGCGAGGGAAATGTGGAGTGAACTCGATCCAGGCAAGACTCGATCGGTGGCCGTTGACGTGGACCCCGATCCTTCGCGTCTAGTGGAAATTCACAAGCTTGGGTTTGATTTCTTTCAATTGCACTTTCCTAGTTCCACCGACCCTAAGCGTGTTTCCGAATGGAGTGAAACGGTCGGTGCCGAAAGACTATGGCTCGCTCCTCGGGTTCATCCGTCGGAGCCTTTTCCCGAACAGTTTTTGCCTTTTGGCGAAACGTTTCTGCAGGATGCCTATTGCTCTGAAAAATTCGGAGGAACGGGGAAAATTTCGGATCGAAATCTTTCGCTCTTTTGATAAATCACGGACGGAGGCGCGAGTTGGAATCACCTCGACGCCGAGGATTTTCTTCAAGGATTGGGCATTCTCCACCAGATGCTTCCAAGTCCCTTGTCCAACCGTTCCAAAACCGAGAATTCCAACCCTGATTGTTTGAAATTCGCTCATCTCCTTTTCTCGCTCTCTTTCTTTCGGTCAAATCGATTCTCCGTGCCATCCCTCAGGCGGGAAAGATTGGATCGGTGACGCCAAATGATCCATGCCATTACGACAAAAGCCAAAAACACCACGCCTCCATGGCGCCCGTTCTCACCGCTTGCCCAGTACATGACCAAGGCGCATATGGGCAGGCTCAAACCAAAGCAGATCGAAGCCACCGCAACATAACGCGTTGAATAAAAAATCAGGGCCCATGTGACCAATCCAAGGACTAGACATTCAGGCATCACGCCAAGCAATCCCCCCATGGCCGTCGCCACTCCCTTTCCTCCCCGGAAACCCGTAAACAAAGGATAGGTATGCCCGAGAACGGCGGCTGGCAAACCCCACAGCCCCAAGACAGGATCACCTGAAAAAGAAAAGACGGGAATCAAGAACCAATAGGTTGCCAGAAATCCCTTGAGAAAATCCAAAACGAAAACCGTATACCCGGCAGGCTTCCCTATTTCCCTCAAAACGTTGGTCGCTCCAGGGTTCCCGCTGCCAACCGAATAAATATCCACCCCAAACCGCTTCGCCACCAATACACCGAAGGGAATCGAGCCCAACAGGTAACCGATCAAAGCGACGCCAATGGTTTCTACGGATAACATGGGGGTATGAAGGTATAAAAAAACGGGCTTTTGCTAGCCTTGTCTGGAAATACGGGCCTCGTGAATGTCGGGGTCTTCGACCAATGTCTGCAGAGCATCGTCTGCAGGCTCATGATCAAGCTCACAAATAGTCAAGGCCCACTGCCCTTCCTCAGCTCGGCTGAGTGACATATTCGCGATGTTTACGCCGCAATCTCCGAGAATCGTGCCCAACTTTCCAACGATCCCAGGCTTGTCCACGTTCCGGACCACAAGAAGTACGTCAACGGGACGAGCCTCTATAGCCTGACCGTCAACCTCAACGATACGCGGATCGTTGCTCTTCCCAAGAAGAGTCCCTCTTACGGTTTGCTCCTGACCCTCGCTTGAAACGGTCTTGACCTCGATCAGTTCGCTATAATCAACCGAGTCCGATGACATGATCGTCTCGACTTTAATTCCCAATGCCTTGATTTTATGAGGGGCGTTGACGTCGTTAATTCCTTCGTCACCCGCAATCCCTGCAAGCCATCCCTTCTGGACTGCCCGTGTCAAGGGGACGGCGTCAAAGTCGACGATGCCACCCCAAAAAGTAATGTGTATGGATGAAACCGAACCTTTGGCGGCTTGTCGGGCAAAGCTGCCCAATCTTTGGCAAAGATCGAGATAAGGACTGAGCACTTGAAGATCCTTGGGGTCGATCGAAGGCATGTTGATGGCGTTTCTAATCCGCCCGCCTTGCAAAACTTCGGCCACGGCCTCTGCAATTTCAACCCCCACACTTTCCTGAGCTTCCGCAGTGGAAGCTCCTAAATGAGGAGTGAGGTTGAGGTTTTCGATTGTTCGAAATTCGTGATCTTCCGGAAGCGGTTCCTGTTCGTAAACGTCCAAGCCCGCAACGGCAACTTTTCCACTTTTGAGAGCATCCACAAGCGCGGATTCCTTGATTATCCCTCCCCGGGCGCAATTGAACACCCGAACCCCGTCCTTCATTTTGGCAAACGCTTCCTCATCCACCATGTTTTTCGTCTCCTCGGTCATGGGCATGTGGACGGTCAGGTAATCCGCTCGGGAAAAGGCCGTTTCGAGATCTACTTTTTCAACCTCCATTTCCTTGGCCCGGTCCTCCGTCAGGTAAGGGTCATAGGCAATGACTTCCATTTCGAAAGCCTTGGCCCGTTTCGCCACCTCGGCTCCAATGCGACCGAAACCCAAAACAGCCAAGGTCTTGGCCCTCAACTCCGATCCCTTGAGTTCCTTGCGCTCCCATTTTCCCTCACGCATGCCGGTGGCGCCTCTGACAATCGGACGGGTACCGCACATCATGTGAGTAAAAGTCAACTCGGCAGTTGCAATGGTATTTCCACCGGGGGTGTTCATCACGATGACCCCTTTCTCCGTAGCGGCTTCGATATCAATGTTGTCAACGCCCACGCCGGCACGTCCAACGGCCTTCAGTTCCGTAGCCACCTCGAGCACCTCCTTGGTCACCTTGGTGTCACTGCGAACGATTATGGCTGATACGTCCTTAGCCAAATCCAACACCTCTTCGGTAGAAGAGCCATATGCTTCGACTACTTCGAAATCAGCTTGATTTTGCAAAAATTCAACTCCCAAAGGAGAGATGCGGTCTGCAACGAGAATCTTCATTGTATTTTGAGGGAAAGGGTACGATTATGCCAAATTAGACCCAAAAGGCAACGCGGAAAGAACTTGGCAATTTATGGCTTCACCAATGATCAAGACAATGGCATGATCTCAAATCGTCATGTTTGAATCACTTACAGATAAATTAAGCCGGACGCTCCGAAACCTGCGGGGCGTAGGCAAGCTTACGGAGGAAAACATAAGCGAGGCATTGGGGGAAGTTCGAAAAGCTCTGCTTTCGGCAGACGTACATTTTCGCACGGCTCGTGAATTCATTGACGAAGTCAAGGATGCGTGCTTGGGGCAGGAAGTATTGAAATCCGTCTCACCCGGTCAGCAGGTCATTAAGATCATTCATGACGAACTGGTAAAACTGCTCGGCGAAGGTACGACCCAGTTGCGCGAGGACCGTCCGTTGCGCATCCTGATGGTTGGTCTGCACGGGGCGGGCAAGACCACAACGAGCGCAAAGCTAGCCAAACGGTTGGCCAAGGATGGACGCGCTCCCATGCTCGTTGCCTGCGACGTCTACCGTCCTGCGGCCATTGATCAACTTGAGATTCTTGCCAAGCAAGAAGAATTTCCCTGCTATCTCGACCGTGAGAGCAAGGATGTCCCGGCCATTGCCCGCGCAGGCTGGGAGAAATCGAAGGAAAATGGATCGGACGTCATTATTTTCGACACGGCGGGCAGGTTGCAAATCGATGACGAACTCGTACACGAGCTCGAGTTACTGAAGAAAAAGGTCGACCCGCATGAAGTCCTTTTGGTCGCGGATGCGGCTCTTGGCCAAGAAGCGGTAAACGTGGCCAAGACTTTCCACGAACGATTGTCTCTTACGGGCATCGTCTTGACAAAAGTTGATGGAGATGCCCGGGGGGGTGCCGCCCTCTCCATGAAAAAAGTAACCGGCGCCCCCATTAAATTCATGGGCATCGGTGAAAAAATCGACGAGTTCGAAGTTTTTCATCCCGATCGACTGGCTTCTAGAATGCTTGGAATGGGTGACGTCGTTTCCCTTGTTGAAAAGGCACAGGAAAACCTCGACCAAGAGGAATCGATGCGGATGGCCGAAAAGATGCTCAAAGCCGAATTCGACTTTGAGGACTTTCTCACCCAGATGAAGCAGATGAAAAAATTGGGTTCCATGGGATCCATAGCGAAAATGTTGCCAGGCATGAACAACGTCGAAATCGGAGACAAGGAGGAAAGCGCAATCGGGCGACACGAAGCGATCATCCTTTCAATGACGAAGGAAGAACGACGATTGCCCAGAATCCTCGGGGGTTCGCGGAGGAAAAGAATTGCCGATGGAGCCGGTGTTCAGATCAAGGACGTAAACCAATTGATCAAGCAATTCTCTCAGATGCAAAAGATGATGAAGAAGATGAAGGGCGGAAAGATGAAGCAAATGATGGGCGCATTGGGAGGTGGAGGCATGCCCGACATGGGTGATATGGACCCCAAGGAATTGGCCAAACTGGCCAAACAATTCAAAGGATAACCACCCAAGGGCTTATTGATCGATAGAACCTTGCACGCGCTTCATGAAAGCGTTCAAAGCCTCTTTTCGGTCAACCCCATCATCCCGGACCATTTTTTCCACCTCGAGGGCACCATACAAATTAGAAAGCATTTCGCCAATCACGTCCACTTCCTGATCTCCAAGCCCGTCATATTCGGTTAGGTGCTCGAGAACCTCGATCGCTTCCGCGACAAAATCCTCGTCATTGGCTTCGACAAAGGCGCAAAGGTGCTTAATCAGAGGCAGCTTCATCAACAAACTCCTTCAACACCTCCGCCTTGTTTGTCTGGACTTGATTAACAAGCGCTCCATCCCTGAAGGCGGCAAAAGTCGGCAGGTTGTCAACCTCCGCCAATTTACGCGAATCCGGAAATTTTTCGGCATCGACGATAACAAAACTTACCTTTTCGAACTCTCCTGACATCTTGCGAAACTTAGGTTTCATGATTCGGCAATTGCCGCACCAACCAGCCGAGTACTGAACCAAAACACGGCTCTCCCGGGAAACCAATTCCACCAAGTTGTCTTCAGTCAGCTCCTGAAGCATCTCTCAGGTTCGCTTAATGAGAGCTGAGGTAGGACTGAACGCCTTCGCGGTTTGCGTTCATTGCATCCTTGCCCTCTTCCCAGTTGGCGGGGCAGACCTCGCCTTTTTCCTGGACATGAGTGAAGGCATCGATGATACGCAAATATTCTGCAACGTTACGTCCGATGGGCATATGATTAATACCTTCGTGAAAGACCATACCCTCTTCGTCGATAAGAAAAGTCGCTCGGTAAGGTACGCTGTCACCATCAACCAAAACCGCGCCCGTTTCCTCATCCACTCTCTCGTTCGTCTCGTCAAGAATGCCCAGGATGTTTGCCAGATTACGATTGCTGTCAGCAAGAAGCGAATAGGTGACCCCTTCGATCCCGCCACTGTCCTTCGGGGTGTTAAGCCAAGCGAAATGAACTTCCGCAGTATCACAGGAAGCTCCGATTACCAGCGTATTCCTCTTTTCGAATTCACCCAAAGCTTCCTGAAAGGCATGCAACTCGGTCGGACAAACGAAAGTAAAATCCTTGGGATACCAAAAAAGCAGAATCTTCTTTTTCTCGCTCACTGCCTTGTCGAAAACGTTCAAGGGAAAGGTATCCCCC
>JAOLZO010000055.1 GCA_028343845.1 Verrucomicrobiota bacterium
GGTTCGTTTCCTCGGAATCACTTTCGTTGTACATGAAATTGACATGCAGGTTACCATCGCCGCAGTGTCCGAACACACCGATCTTCAACTTCGATTGTTCCCTCAAGGCGCTGACAAAACGAACCAGTTCTACCTGCCTGTCCAAGGGCACGACAATGTCCTCGTTGAGTTTCGTGTCGGCCAACTTCTTCATAGAAGAAGAACCTTGGCGCCTTACCTCCCAAAAATCTTCCGCTTCTTCCTCATTTTTTGCTACGGAGAACTGTAGGCAAAACTCAGTCAACCAATCCTCAAGTATCTCGCTTTCCGTTTCAAGCGAAGCACCCGGACTGTCCAATTCGATGAGCAATACGGGATTGGCGCCCAATCCGGGAAAAATCTCCTTGCCCGTGTATTTCTGCAGGCAATCAACCGTCCATTGGTCGAGAAATTCTATAATGGATGGCCTTACGCCCAGCTTCATCAAGGCAACGGGCGCGGACAGAGCGTTTTCCTCGCTAGGACATGCCGCAATGAAGGTCCTGCGAACCGATGGTTGTGAAATCAGGCGCAAAACTGCCTCCGTTACGACTCCCAACGTGCCCTCGCTGCCGATCCAAAGGTCGCGCAAATTATACCCGGTCGCAAACTTACGGGTCGCCCGGCCCCAGGTGACAAACTCTCCGGTGGCGAGATAACCGGAAAGAGCAAGTACGTAATCACGTGTAACCCCGTATTTTACACACCGCAAGCCCCCTGCATTGCAGGCAATGTTTCCACCGATGGTACAAAATTTCTTGGAAGATGGATCGGGAGGATAGAATAGCCCTGCAGTCGAAGCTTTTTTTTGTAAATCCGATACAATCGCTCCGGGCCCGCAACGAACCAACATGTTTTCCGTATCAATCTCAATGTTGTCTAACCCACTTAGGTCGAGAACCCAGCCCCCGAGCAAAGGGGTGACTCCTCCTGTGAGGGAAGAACCAGCTCCTCTCGTTGTCACGGGAACGCCAAATTCATGAGCAATCGACAAGACCTCACCAACCTGATTGGTCGAGTCAGGCTTGATCACGAGGCTAGGCTTACGCTCGACCTTCAGACCATCGAAGGATGCTTGAAACAAGCTTTCGTCATCGCTACGCATGCAGGAACTCAGAGTCCGCTTAAGCTTGATCAATGCATCTTCAGGGATATTCACGCTCATTGAGAAAAGTTCCGACCAAGGTACTCACATCCCACCAGAAGGGCAATTGCTAAGATAGAGGAAGGAGGATCGGGCGGAAAAAGGATCTAGTTAGCCTTCGTATCCAAACTTAGCTTGGTAAGGTTTCTTTCCTTGAGCATATTGATCACGTCAATGATCTGTTGCCAAAGAAGATTCCGGTCCCCCCTGATATGAATGGTGGGTTGCTCGCCTTCAGCCTGCATAATCTCGTCCAACTGAAGACCCAATTGCGTTTTTCCGATCGGGTCATTACCCCAGTGGTAAACGCCTTCCGAATCGATTGTGATGAATTTATCCTCCACCTCCGGAGGCGGTTGAGTTTCGGAGGACGGTTGCTCGGGCAAATCGATCCGGTTGTATTGCTCGATAACCGGGGTGGTGATCATGAAAATAATCAGAAGAGAAAAAGCCAAATCAATCAGTGGCGTCATATTCAAATCCGATATGACCGCCAATTTTTGAGGTCTTTTGAAATCCTTCGCCATCTGCCAGTCGCTAAGTCAGTTCCCCGTTGGAATCGGTTGAATCAGGCCTTTTTTTCCAGTTCTATTCTATCCGACAAGTTACTGGCAAAGTTCTCCAGCTTTGTCATGGCCGATCGGGTGGTTCCCAAAAGACCATTATAGGCGAAGACAATCGGGATCGCCACGCACAAGGCGGCTACCGTAGTAAGCAAGGCTCCGGACACACCGGGAGCAAGGTGCTCAATCGTCGCCCCGCCCTTATCCATGGTGCCGAATGCATCCATCACGCCCCAAACCGTTCCAAGCAACCCGAGAAAAGGCGCTCCCGAGACAATGGTGGCAAGCCAATACATTTTTGATTCATAGCGCTCCCCCACCTCGGCAAGAGCGCGCTTGATCGCATTGTCCACGTAATTCATCCGCACCTTCCCATCCTGCATACTCGTTCGGGCCGCATCCATGGCCCGCGAACATATCTTCAAGTACGGACTGCCCTCGCCCGGAAACAAGGCATCGTCGTAATCGTAAATCGAAGGCAAGTCGTTAAGCCTCTTTTCGTCCCGAGCATTATGAGTGATAACCTTCTTGAGTTCCTGATGCTTGGTCCACATCAAGGTAAGGGCATAACAATTCATCACGCCTAAAACGGCTATGACCATCTTGCCCGCCAAATTCGAATCAACGAAGTATTCAAATAGCTTTATCTCTGCCAAGAAAGAGTTCCCAAGCGCCACGCAATCAAGTTCAATCATTTGTCCTACCCTCCATATTTAATTCCCACATATCCGTTTTTTCTTTTTTCAGGGAGGAGATCAACGAAAATTTGCATATTCGAAATCTTATTCACTGTGGGATCGATTAAGTTTGCTCATTTTTCGAAAGAAATTTAATCAAAATCAAAAATGCAAATTTCATCAAAAATCTTCGAGGAGCTAAAAGAAAAGACATTCAACCCAACAAGTAAAAATGCTGTGGTCGGATTGGACGGGTTCGTTGACAAGATCGTAACCCCAGTTGACAAAAGGCACGGATTGGAGGACAACTTCGACCCGATCGAAACGATCGGTGACTTGGGTTCGAGAATAAGCGCGGCTGCTGGGAAAAGCGCAAATATCGAGCTCTACCCACGTTTTGACAAACTCGGCGGAAATGGACCGATCATGGCAAATGCCCTTCTTTCACTAGGACTGGGCGTACGCTACGTAGGAGCTCTCGGGCGTCCCGTCATCGATCCGGTCTTCGAGGAATTCGCAAAGAAGACGGATGCCGTATCATTGGCTGATCCGGGAATCACCACCGCCGCCGAGTTCAAGGACGGAAAGTTGATGTTTGGAAATATGCGCAGTCTCGGTGAAATCGATTATGATCGGATACTCGAAGTTTGCGGAGAAGGAGCGTTCATTGACATGATTGCCAAAGCCGACGTCATCTCCGTCGTCAATTGGACCATGATCCCAAAGATGACGTCGATCCTTATTGGGATCGTCGAACGCATAATGCCCAATTTACCACCCCGGGACACCAGAAACTTCTTTTTCGACCTGACCGATCCCGCAAAGCGATCCACCGAAGACATTAGGGAAGTTCTCCAAGTCATCTCACGATTTCAAGCCCACGCCGAGGTGACGCTGGGACTGAATTTCAACGAAGCCCTTCAGGTTTCCGAAACCCTTGGACTAGGAAAAGGGGAAAGAAACGAAGAGTCTCTTTGCAGGATGGCAACCGAAATCAGACGCGAGCTCGAAATTGCTTGCGTGGTCGTACACCCGGTCGAATCGGCTGCGGCGGCCACAAAAGACGGCTCATGGTGGACTGAAGGTCCTTTCACGGAAAACCCGAAAATCACAACCGGGGCAGGAGATCACTTCAATGCAGGGTTTTCATCCGCCCGCCTGTGCGGGTTCTCTCCACTCGCCTCGCTTGCATTGGCCACCTGTACCTCCGGACACTATGTGCGGACAGCTCAAAGCCCAACTCCAAACCAAGTCGTTGATCTGCTCAAGCAGGCAACGGAAAAATCCAAATGAGTCACGAAACCGGAATATTGATATCCTTCGAGGGATCGGAAGGATGTGGAAAATCAACGCAAATTCGAAGATTGGCAGACCGGATGGAGGAAATCGATCACCGGGAAGTCATCGTTACAAGGGAACCGGGAGGGACCGTCATCGGTGAAGACATTCGTCATTTGCTCATGCACGCCGACTCTTCCCAAAGCATTTTCCCGGAAACCGAGTTGCTGCTCTTTGCAGCAAGCAGAGCACAACATGTCCGCGAACTCATCCTCCCTGCAGTCAACGAGGGAAAGATTGTTCTGTGCGACCGGTTTTTGGATTCCACTACCGTATACCAAGGGGTTGCCCGTCAAATCGCCGATGACCCGGTTACGCAAATCAACGCTTTTGCCGTCGGAGAAATGATCCCGGATCTCACGATAATCTTGGACATACCGGCAGAAGTCGGGCTTGAAAGGATCAAGCATAGAGTATCCGACATGCCCGATCGGATGGAACAGGAAAACGTCGAGTTCTACGGAAAAGTCCGCGAAGGCTATCTTCATCTAGCGAACAGTCTACCAGATAGGTTCTTCGTCGTAGACGGCCTCGGAGAAATGGACGATATTGAAATTCTTATTTGGAATGAGATTCATGCTCGGTTCTTTGCCCAAGACTAAATCCAAAGCTTTGCCAAGGTGACGAACTCAGTGCCCGACCCGAATGAAAAGCTGAGCGAAAGACTCGCTGACGGGAATCTTCATCATGCCTTAATCTTTCAGGGAAATAATCTGGATACGATCGAACGGGATGCACTTTCCCTGGCTAGGAAAATCCTCTCAATGCCTGAGGAAAACTCCGAACACCCAGACCTCTTTCATTTAAGACCCACGGGGAAAATGCGGATTATTTCGGTAGAGAAAACCCGTAACCTCATCAGTGAACTCAATCGTAGCTCCAACCAGGGAGGAGCCAAAGTCGCTATCCTTCATGAATCCGACCGGATGCGAAAGGAAGCATCGAACGCATTCCTCAAGACCCTTGAGGAACCCCCGCCCGAGACTTACCTCTTCCTGCTAACGAATCGCCCCTATTCGATCCTGCCCACAATCAGAAGCCGTTGCATACAGGTTCGAATCCCTTCATCCCATTCCACAAGCGAGGACGAGGAATGGGAAGATTGGCTGGGAAAATACCAAGGATGGATCAAACTAATGCTTGATCGAAAAAAGTTGATGAGTGACCGTACGACCCCTGTCTTCGCGGCCTACGGGCTTGCGGAACGGTTGGTTTCGATGATCAGGCAAAAGGCCAACGAAGAGTCCAAAGGCAAGCTCAAGGAGTTATCTCAGGATTTAGATGACAAAGAAAAAGATGCTCTTGATTCCGGCATCCGGAAGGGAGTACGGTCTCGCTTCCTTAGAGAACTCTCCGCAAAGACGAGGGAAATTGCGCTTCTTGAAAAAAACAACTCCATGGACAGCAACGGAATCAAACTTGCGAGGGTTATCTCGAATTTGGAAAAGAACGCCGGACTGATGGAAGTAAACCTCAAGGAAGAGGTTGCGCTGGAAAACTTTTGGCTATCCTCACTAAGGATTTGGTCCGCCAAGTAACCTCATGGTCTTATCAGTACGCGACTTTCAATGGAAAAAGAACAATGAGTACAATCTTTGAGAAAATCATCAAACGCGAGATTCCTGCTGAAATCCTGCACGAGGATGAGATATGCATAGCGATCAGGGACGTTAACCCGCAAGCCCCCGTGCATGCCTTGGTCATTCCAAAAAAAGTTATCAGCAGAATCGCAAATGCCCGAGAAGATGACTCCGAGACAATAGGACATCTTCTTCTGATTGCGGGCAAGGTAGCGCGGTCGGAAAAATTGGACGATGGATTCCGCATCGTGATTAACAATGGGACGGACGGGGGCGAAACCGTCCCGCATCTTCACGTTCACGTTCTTGGCGGCCGACAGATGAAATGGCCTCCGGGTTGAAACCAGCCGATTCTTTATGAGATTAATTCTTCTAGCTCTCTTTTCCATTCAACTCACCGTTCTTGCCGACAAGGTAGTCATCAAGGACGGTTCGATACTCATCGGTACGGTACTAGGGTCGGTCGATGGCAATTTGACCATCGAGACCGAATTTGCAGGAAAACTCAAGATTCCCGTCTCCCGGATTGCCTCGATCAACTCGGAGTCTGACATCAGCCTGCGCTTGGAGGACAACCGTACTTTCAGAAACAAAGTCATTCCTGCGGATAATGGACGACTGGGCCTGGAGGGAAACAACCTGACTTTCGACTTTTCTCAAATACGTCACCTTTGGGCAGAAGAATCGGAAGACCCCCTTGCCCTGATGGAACAAGATGCGGCAAAAGCCCTGCTCATGAAGTGGACCCATTCAATAGGGTTTGACCTAACCGGATCTTCAGGAAACACCGATGACTTCGGACTGGGGTTGAGAGCGGAC
>JAOLZO010000056.1 GCA_028343845.1 Verrucomicrobiota bacterium
GTAGAAGCTCTCGACATCCAAGGAAAAACAAGAACCTTTATCCAATCATGAGACTCAAGGACAAGACAATCATCGTAACCGGGAGCTGCACGGGAATCGGCAAAGCAATCGCAAAGCTTTGCGTAGAGGAAGGCGCCAAGGTCGTGGTCAACGGACTTGAAGCTGACCTCGCGCAGGAAACGGTCAAGGAACTCGGCCCCGGCAACGCAGTCTCTCTCGTTCGTGACCTGACCGAGGACGGATGCCCGGAGGAGCTGGTCGCCTTGGCCAAGGACACCTTCGGGGGCCTGGACGGACTGGTCAATAACGCCGCTTTCGTTACCTGGTCCGACGTCGGATCGACCGACAGGGAATATTTCAGACGGGTGCTCGAGGTCAACACCATCGCCCCCCTCGCCCTGATCCAAGCGGCCCTTCCGGAGCTAAGCAAGTCGTCGGGAAGCATAGTCAACATCGGCAGCGTGAACGCCCATTGCGGGGAACCGACCCTTCTCGCCTATTCCGCCTCCAAAGGCGCCCTCATGACCCTCACCCGCAACCTTGGGGATGCGCTCATGCAGGAGCACGGGGTGCGCGTCAACCAAGTCAACCCTGGATGGGTACTCACTGAGAACGAGTCAAAACGAAAGCAGGAACATGGCCTTAAGGAGGACTGGTATGCTGATTTGCCTAGGAAATTTGCCCCTTCCGGAAGAATTCTTTGGCCTAGCGAAATTGCATCCACCGTCACTCACTTCCTGGCTCCCGATTCAGGGCCTGTCAGCGGGCAAGTCATTGATCTCGAGCAATACCCCATGATCGGTCGCAACCCCCCCAAGGACGACAGTACCCTTCCTGCGGAATAATTCCGAGCCACTCAGGCTCACCGGACTCGGTCTAACGTGAGATCGGGGACGCCAGCTTGAAAAAAACGTCCGCGTACCTACGCCCGAACTCACGGTAGGAAGAAGCGTTGAAATGCACCTTGTCCCCTTTATGAGAAAGACCCTTGGAATCAACGAAACCCGCGTTCTTAATTTTCATAGGTAGTTCGCGATGGACTTGATCCACCCGTTTCTTGGCGTCACTCCATGGACGCTCCTTGAAGACACCCATTTGCCCGGCAATGAAGGGAACTTGCGGGACTACCAATTCCTTCCTGAATCGGGAAACCAAGTCATGCAGGTTCTTCTCGTAGACCTCGGCCAAACCTTGCTTGGAATCCGACTCGCCCTGATGCCAAAGAATTCCCTTCAGGGTTCCCGCCTTCATCGCAAGTTTTGCACGCTTGATCGCATCGTCCCAGGGATGACCGCGGGTGGGTTTGTAGTACCTGCCCGGTTGCCAAACCGCAATCGGTGAACCGCCATGAGCGCAGGGGATCAACCCGACCGTAACCCGGGGATTCTTCTGGGCCACAACAGTTCCGAAGGTTTTCCCAAGACCGACACCGACCATACGCGGTTTGTCGAAATGCAAAGGATCTGCAGCGGGAGCCCATTCGCCCGCTTTAGTAAGCATGAGTACGCGCGGGTGAGGTTTTTTATCCGCAGGAGTGACCTTGCCCCGCCCAGCCATATTGGACTGACCGACCAGTAGGAAGAGATGGAAATTCTCCTTCCTCGGAAGCTCAGAAGCACCGAGGAAAGGGCTTTGAACACAAAGGAATCCAAAGATTAGAGAGAAGTATCGTTTGCATTTCATAATCATTTCTATTTGAAGGAGATCGTCGAACCAGGCTTGAACGCGTGTTTGGGCATGTCAGCCAAGGCGTTGAAAGTACGCATGGTCTCGACTTCCTCGATTGTGTTTTGGGTCTCGTCGTATTTTCCGGTCTTGGGATCAAGTACTCCCTTGGAGTTCAGGCCGAGGTGCTTGACCATAAAAGGATACATGGCCTGACGCTTGATAAATTCATAGCCGTGTTTCTCTCTTGGGAAATGGGTATTCTCAACTTGATCAAGAGCTCCAAAATGCTTGTAAACAGACTGGGCATAGGGATATTCGACCTTGGGCGTGTTCTTGGTCCAATCGCCACCCACGGAAATTAACTTCATGGGACGGGGAGCGGCCAAGGCTGCAATCTCCGCGTTATTGGTTTCCAGCTCGGAGGTTTTGTGAATCGGCATGCCGCTCTCGCAATGGCAACCACCGAAAAAATGGGCGGATACCATTACGACCGGGACGCTTACCGCCACCCGTTTATCAATCGCGGCCAGCAAAAAAGTCTGGGTTCCCCCACCGGAACACCCCGTCACCCCAATGCGTTTGTTGTCAATTTCGGGAAGAGATTCCAGAAAGTCCACCGCCCGTATACTGCTCCACGTCTGCAGGGTAAGAGCCTGCGGATGCTTGTGGTTCCAGCCTAGATGACCCGAATCCCCAAACCCGACCATATCGTATGAAAAGACCACCGCCCCCATCCGGGCCAAGGTCGCGCAACGATTTTGCTGATCCGGACGCAAACGGCCACCGGCCGGCCCGCGGGCATGCCCATGCGGACAGAGTATACCCGGGCTTTTGCCCTTCCGGCCAAGGGGCCGATAGAGGTTTCCGTATACGAAAAAGCCGGGACGGGCCTCGAAGGCCGCGTTTTCCACGGTATAACCGTCATAGGACCGCTTGTTCGTGACAATGGGGTTCAGCGGTGTTCTCTCAGGCAGAGGATCCAGCTTTGAGCCAACGAGGATTTGCCTACGGATGGCAGACGCCCGCTTTTTCCATTCCTGCAGGTTGGCATGCGTAGAAGACATGCGCTTGAGCTGGGCGACAGCTTCGGCTTCGGAGTGGTAATTGCCCCGGCAAAGAATTGGTTTCTCAGCCTTTGCGAAGGACAAACTAAACAGCGCGAAAAGTAGAATGAGACGTTTCATGCTTGGAAGGTTGGCATGTTTTCGGAGGGCGCGCAACCCCTTCGGACTGCCCTGGGCATCCTTGATCCGGAAGGCCGTCCCCCATTCCAAACCTTCCATCGTACCAAGCACCGTTCTTGTCAAAAGAGCTTAGGTTAACTAGCTTGAGTTGATTCGGACGCATCGTGAGTTCTACGCCCTACGCAACTAAAACCCTTACGTTTCTTTCCCTGCTATGCTTGGGATGGAAGTGTTCGCTCGGTTCTCCTTCCATCCCGGTGCTCATCGTCGATGGGCAAAACAACCACGATTGGCAAAGTACGACCGATGCCCTTCACGCAACCCTGAAGGCGACGAATCGCTTTGCCGTTGAGGTTGAAACCGCTCCGCAAACCAAATCGGTCAAGGGAATCCGGGCACCCAAAGCGGATGCCCCCGAATACCTGAAAGAATCCTACCAGAGCTTTCGATCCGTACACCAAGCCACGGATAAGACAAGCAAGGAGGCCGAGGAGACCGCATGGAAAAATTGGAATCCGTTCAAGGGGGAGCATCGGGCAGTCGTACTCAACTACAACGGGAGGGAATGGGCTCAGGAAACCAAAGAGTCGGCGGTTGCATTTGTACGTGAGGGCGGAGGCTTGGTCCTCGTCCATGCCGCCAACAACGCCTTCCGCAATTGGGATGCCTATAATGAGATGATCGGATTGGGGTGGCGGTCGGCAAACTTTGGAGATTGCATCAAATGGGAGGTGCTTAGAAACAGGCCCTTCGTCGCCTGCAAGGACTGCACCTCCGGACATGGTTCCCAGCACCCCTTCCAGGTCAGTGTCCGCAAACCGGACCATCCCATCATGAAAGGCATCCCGGCTAACTGGATGCACGGAAAGGACGAACTCTACCACAACATGAGGGGCCCGGCGAAAAACCTGACCATTCTATCCTCCGCCTTTTCCGATCCGAAACAAAGAGGTACCGGCGAGCACGAACCGATCACCTACGAGGTCAAGTATGGCAAGGGCCGGGTGATCGTCACCACCATGGGACATTTCTGGAACGGACAAACCGAGTGGGATGGTTTGCACTGCGTAGGCTTTCAGACCATATTCGCCCGTTCGGTGGAGTACGCCGCAACGGGCAAGGTAACCCTTCCGATCCCCCCCGGGTTTCCAAAAGCCAAGGAAGCTTCAATACGCGATCCATTCCGGGTCGGTTGGGCTGGGACGAATGAAAAACAGCCAGGGAAAACCTCCGCTCAAGCCAAAAAGGAGAAAAACCCCTACGCCGTTCTCTCCCCCCAAGAAGAATTGGCAACCTTCGAGCTCGCTCCCGGTTACGTCGCTGAACTCGTCGCCGCGGAACCAATGGTCCAAGAGCCCGTTCTTACGGTATGGGATGGGAACGGAGCGATGTACGTCGCGGAGATGCGCAGTTACATGCAGGATGAAAACGGCACTGGAACCAAAACGCTCCGCAACGGAAGAATCAAACGACTCGTCGATTCGGACGGGGACGGGCGAATGGACAAATCCACCATCTTCGTCGACAACCTGAACCTGCCGAGGATGATCTTGCCTCTCGACGATTGGATCGCGGTTCGCGAAACCGACACCATGGACGTCGTGGCTTTCCGGGACACTGACGGAGACGGCGTCGCTGACGAAAAGAAGATATTTTATGAGAAAGGACCCTATAGCCGAAACAGTCCCAAAACCTCCGTCGAGCACCAAGACTCGGGCATGCTTTGGAACGTCGATAACCATATTTACATTTCCTACAATATGGAACGCTACCAATTCACCGATGGCACTTGGAAAGCGGAGAAGCAACCCGGACACTGGACTCAGTGGGGGCTCGCCCACGATGATTATGGCAAGCTTTTCTGGATCGACAACACCCGCCCACTCAAGGCGGCCCAGTTCCATCCCAAGTACTGGAAAACCGTGCACCGCCTCGGAAAAAACCTGCCTGCGGGAGATCCGGTTTCTCTCAGTCATCCCTATGAACCCTCTTTCACCAAAGCCAACAGCATTTGTCTAACCGGAGACCGCGGAGGACAAGCGGATCCCGTCCGGGGTTTACCTCGGCATGCGGACAATCCATCTACCGTGGAAACAAGTTTCCTTATGATTCACGTGGCGCTTACTTTTTCTGCGACCCGACCATTCATGTCGTTCGGCGGGCCTATGTCGAGTACCCGGATGGCAAACTCATGCTCTGCAAGGCCGAGCCCGAAGGCAAGGAATTCATGCTCTCCTCGGATTTCAATTCCCGTTTCATCAACACGACAACCGGACCGGACGGATGCCTCTACGTCACGGACATGTACCGGGGCATCATTCAGGACGCGGCATGGTTTAACGAGGGTAACCGGGAGTTTGCCCGCCGCACCGGAGTGAACAAGCATGTTCAAATGGGACGTATCTGGCGGATCCGGCACAAGGATCACCAACCTTATGAAAAAAAGCCCCGCATGCTCGAGGAATCGCCCGAGGAATTGGTTCGCCACCTGCAAAACCCGATCGGTTGGTGGCGCGACACCGCTCAGAAACTGATTCTCCTGCGCCCCGACCGAGAAAAAGCCATACCCATGCTCGAGGGTCTCTTCCGGTTCACCCAGTCTCCCCTGCCCCGCATGCATGCGCTTTGGACTCTCGACGGAATGGATGCATTAACCCCTCAGCTCAAAAAGGAAGCGTTGTCGGATCGTTCGCCGGTTCTGCGCAGGGCAATGGTCCAGATCATCGAATCCGCACTACCCGATCAACTCGACCTGCTTGCTTTGCTGGAGAAAGAACGCGACTCGCGGGTCGCCGAGCAACTCGTCTTTACCCTCGGAACCATCGACGATCCCAAGGCTGAGGAAATGATCCAGTCTCTTGCCTCCAATCACTTGGCGGACAAAGGGGTGATGCTTGCCACCACAGTCTCCCTTTGGGGCAAGAAGCACTTGCCCCTGGTCAATGAAATCAAATCTAAAAAGGCCTTTGAAAGAGTTTCTCTCAACCACAGGGCATCCGTAAATATGGATTGGGACAAAGCCCTTTCCAGTTGGGACCGTGGCATGAAGTTCGACAAGGATTTCGACGTCTCCCACCGCAAGATGATCCAGACCGGCGAGCATCTTTATTTCCAACATTGTACGTCCTGTCATGGAGCCGACGGCCATGGCGTGCAAGTGCCCGGCACCGAACAATTCCTCGCCCCGTCCCTCGTTGATTCGAAACGGGTTCACGGAGACCCCAAGCGATTGATTCCTCTTTTTTATCAGGGACTGATCGGCCCCATCGACGGAAAGACTTA
>JAOLZO010000057.1 GCA_028343845.1 Verrucomicrobiota bacterium
GTTTCCTTCTTCAGTTTTGCCTCCGCTTCTTTTTTTCGAACGAGTGTAGCGACTTCCCGTTCTTCCTTGTTGTTTTTCTTGCCAAAGTAGGATTTGTCGGCACCGGTGGCCACGACTTGGCGGGTGGTCAGGAGTTCCTTGAGGACATCCCGGTCTTTTTGAAGAACAAGTTCGATCAACCGGTCCGAACTTGCGGTGGCGTCAAACATCGCCCGGTAATGGGAGGTTCCACGAGAGCTGATACCAGTGCGGGCCAAGGCCGCGTTGTCCTTGCAAATATAGCCCCCGAGGTCGTAATCGAAGAAGTCGCGAAAAAAGCGAAGCACCCGGGGTTTGCGGATACTGTCGTCATCGAGCATCCGGGAGACTTCGCGCTTCACATCGTCACGGGATCTCATCCGCTCTTCGACGATGGCCTTGCGAAGAGCCTCATCCGGTCTGACATAGCTCAAGGCATGGTTCAGGGCTAGTCCAAGTTCCCAATCCCGCAACATCACCCGTCCATACCGGTCGGGCTTTCCGGATTGGGCGGTTTCGACTCGGAAAAGAGCATCACGATCAAGAAAGATAGCGGACAAGCCCATGAATACACCGTTCTCCTTTCCAACCTTGCCGATGGAGTCCTTGAGAATCCCTAGGTATTCATCGGATTCCTTCCCGGATGGAGGACGGTAGGTCACGGCCTCGAAGACGTAGTCGACCGCTGACCGCAAGCGCTCGTCGGTAACCCCGGGTTTCTTCATCAAATCATAAACCGGAGTCAGCGGACGGAGAACTTTCGTGTTGTATACGATGGCTGATGGCAAGCCGCGCAAATCCCCCTTTGGCTTCACCTTTTCGTAGGTCTTGGGATCGTCGGTGATTTGCTCGGGGAATTCGGCAAGACTCAAAGGCCCATACGCCAT
This sequence comes from Verrucomicrobiota bacterium, assembly GCA_028343845.1. Taxonomy (GTDB): domain Bacteria; phylum Verrucomicrobiota; class Verrucomicrobiia; order Opitutales; family Seribacteraceae; genus Seribacter. The sequence continues at coordinate 906 of JAOLZO010000057.1, forward strand.
GTAGCGCAGGATATCCTCCGCCTTGCCGAGGATTTGCGTAGCCTCGGAACTGTTGACGGAGTAAAAGTCAGGGTAATTTTCCAAGCCATGCTTGCGGGCAGAGGAAAGAACCACTGGAACGCTCTTCACTGCGGTGGCGTAAGCTACGGTTCCGCCTTCCCATTTGATGATCCGGTCCGTTCCGAAGTAAAGCTTCAACTCACCGCCGTGGTTGGTCGGAATATGGTCTCCACGCGTACGCAGTCCCGGTTTTGCAGGATCGTATTTGGACTCCGTGTTGATCAATTCGTTAAGCCGCGTGATGTGTTCTTGAGGAGTGACCCTCCAAATGCGGGCGGGTGAAGATGTCGGCTCCAATTGAATTCCTTTGGGAAGATCCCCAAAGAGTAGGTCATGAGAGATGAAGTTCCCCTTGTTGGGATCGATGTGGGCGTGAAAGCCTCCTTTGTTTTCCATCTCGCTCTTAAGCTCGTCGACGATCCAGTCGGAAAACCTCAAACGGTCGATAATGCCAAGCTTCGATTTCTTCTTCGGGGGCATCTCCTGCAAGGTAACCTGAGCCCAAATTGACTTCCAAACCGCGGCATTGGTTTCGTCCACCGGACCGAGTTCAAGAAAGTTCAGATCCCCCTCGCTCGTCTCGTCATCATGACAATCGAAACAATGGCTCTCCAAAAAAGAACTCGCGAACGTTTTGAAGTCGCCGGTTGGCTTTTTCCCAGGGACGTAGGTTTCCGAGGCTTGGGAGACCGTGCTAAATAGAGCAAAGACCGCCACCCCAAGGGTGCGGATCATCAGGTTCATGCCAGGATTTCTTTGAGTGGACCGGTTCCTGAATCGAATTTGGCAGCCATCCTTTCGGACATGTTGAAGCGGTCGCAATCAACACCCGAAGCACGGAGAATCGAAGTATACAAAGCATTGATCGGGCGCTTGCCGTCAAGTTGGGTAAAGCAACCCGTTTTGAAAGCCCCGTCGTAATTGCCCAGTAGAATGACCGGCCAGTTATTGCCGGAGGTGTGCTGAGAATCGGCGTTGTTGCTGGTGTAGACGATCAGGGTGTTGTCCATCATGCTACCACTGCCCTCGGGTATACTTTCAAGTTGTTCCATCAATTTGACCAGCATCCGGCTGTTGTACTGGCGGATCTTGATCCAAATCGGGTTGTCGGGCTGCTTCATGTGGCCCAGGTTGTGACCTTGCTGCTCCACGCCCAAGCCCTTCCAGGCTCCGAAAATTTCACCCCGACCCGAACCAACGGTTAACACGTTGGTGATACCGGACTTCAAAGCGGATATGCCGAGATCAAGAATACGGTCGTGCCAATCGGTTTCAAACTCGGGATTGACGTAGCCTTCGTCGACTTCGGGAGCGAACTTGCGCAGATGCCCGGATACGCTACCGAGGCGTTCGCGCAGGCCATTGATGTCATTGAAACCTTGAACAAATTGGTCGTAACGGGGCTTGTCGGTTACGGGCAATTCGCCACCCTTGGCCTTGGCCAATAGCTCGATCCGGTCGAACATCCCGGAGCGGGCTTCATGCTGCTTGCGGATATCCCCTTCCGAGATACCCCCGTAGAGCATTTCGTACAAGTGATTCGGGTTCGAATGCATGAAAATAGGCTGTCCGGCACCGCTTGCCGAAAGATTGGCAACCGTAGGCTTGGCCCTCATGTTCTCAATGGAGTCCATCCCTACGCACAAATGCGGAAGGAGCGTTTCGGGAAGAACCTTGCTCAACTCGTAGTCGATGGTGGAACCGCTCGGGGCCACCCCGTCTCCGCCACGATAGCCACCCAAGGCTCCGAAAAAAGGACTGTGGGAAGGACTCGTGTGCGTACCATGCAAGCCGTTGATGATGTGCATGCGTTCCTTGAAAGGTTCCAAGGCTTCAATGGGTTCGGGCAGCTTCGCCTTGGCCAAAGATCCGCTATTCTTCATGCCGGCGGGAATGGCCGTTGCCGGAGCGAACCCCTGGTTTTGCATGAAGAAGATAACCCGCTTGGAGTTGGAAGGGATAAGAGGAGCGGCTTGGGCTAGGTTCGGAAATAACCCGCCACCTAGGGCGGCGCCAAATCCGGCTGCCATCCCTTGCATCATTTTTCGTCGATCGAGGTGCATAGTAACTAATAGTAAAAATAGACCATTTTAGCCCGATTTGGCGATATTTTTTGGTCAATATCGATAAAATATTATTTTGCGTTTGGAATCAATGACTCCATATGGATTGGGATTTTTCAGGTTATCCAACTGAACAAAGATCCCAGAAGGCGCGTTGAGGCTTTCCACTTCATGCGACGGGGTCTAGTCTACAAGTATGTTCCTCCATCCTTTGCCAGGCATGCGGTCTTCGACCCGTTGTGCCTTTCGCCTTTGGGCAAGCTCGGCGCTCGCTGGCTTCTTGTGCCTGTTTGGGATTGGATGCGAGAGTAATACTGAAGACGAGTTTCCGAAGAAAGAGATTACCGTCATCGTTCCTTTCGCGGCAGGCGGAGGAAGCGACGTTTTCGTCCGGATCTTTCAAGAGGCCATTCGAAAGAACGAACTTTGCCCTCACCCTATCGTGGTCAAGAACGTATCAGGAGCCGGAGGCACGATTGGGAGCCGGACGGCTCGCGAAGCAAAACCGGACGGGCATACCATTCTTTGCCTCCATGACGGGATCTTCACCGCCCAACATTATGGAAATGCGCTCTGGGGACCTTCCGACTTCGAACCCATCGCTGCTACCGGCCGGAGCGGAGTGGTGATTGCGGTAAGCGAAAACAGTCCTTTCGATTCCCTCGGCCAGTTAATGGAAGAAGCGCTCAAGAATCCTTACGAACTCGTTTTCGGGACCAACCTCGGCGCCCCCAATCATTACTCGGCCCTGTTTCTGCAAAAAGGAAAACCCGGGGCCAAATTCCGCTTTACGCAAACCGGAGGGGGAGCCAAACGTCTTGCCCAGCTCAAGGGGGGGCACGTTGACCTGACCGGGTTTTCGGTTGCCGAGTACGAGCAATTCAAGGCCGCAGGCATCCGGGCGCTCGCCGTAGTAAGCGAAGAACGCGAACCCTCCTTCCCCGACCTGCCTACGGCCAAAGAGCAAGGAGTGGATGCAATTCATGGATTAATGCAATTTTGGTGGGCCCCCAAAGGCACGTCTCCAAACCGGATCGCATATTTGGAAAACCTTCTGCGGGAAGCCATGGCAACCGCAAGCGTTCAGGAACGCCTAAGCAACCTCCACATGGATCCGGTTTTTCAAGTCGGAGAACCACTGCGAGAGACGATTCGTCAACGAAGCGCCAACTTGGAGGGGATCACCATCGAAAACAAGACCCCCCTGCCTCCGCTCGAGTGGATCGTGCTAAGTGTCGTCGGAGTTTGCTCCATACTGGTTTGGAGGGAAGCCAAGAAAGCATGATCGAACTTTTTACAGACCCCTGGATCCTTGGGCTCGTTCTCCTCGGAACGATCCTCGGCATAACGGTCGGGGCCGTACCGGGACTGACGGGAACCATGTTGATCGCCCTCTCCCTCCCCCTGACTTTTTCCATGGAACCGGTTGCCGGGCTGGTCCTTTTGGTGGCGATGTACGTCGGAGCGGTAAGCGGTGGATTGATCAGCGCCACCCTTCTGCGCATGCCGGGAACCCCGGCCGCCGTCATGACCACCCTGGACGGTTACCCCATGGCCAGCTCCGGACGCCCCGGCCGGGCCTTGGGTCTCGGGGTGGGCGCTTCGCTCTTCGGGGGGTTGATTTCCTGGCTCGCACTTTGGCAATTGTCCGAGCCAATGGCCGACTGGTCGACCAAGCTCGGCCCTTGGGAACTTTTCTCGCTTGTCGTCCTCGCCCTCGCCTTGTTGGCCGGTGTGGGAGATTCCACCCGGGCCCGCGGTTTGCTCGCCGGAAGCCTGGGGGTTCTCGTGGCCATGCCGGGCATGCACCCGGCCACTGGGGAACTCAGGTGGACCTTGGGCATGACTTCCATGAACGAAGGGTTCCGGCTCATCCCCGTTCTCATCGGCATGTTCGCAATCGGCAAGATCCTCGAGGATCTCACGGGCAAGGAAGGAGAAGTGGAAAAGGTATCGGGAAAAGACTCCGCCTGGATTCCTTTTGGGGTATGGAAAAAACAGTTGATCAATTTGTTCAGGTCTTCGGGAATCGGGACATTGATCGGAGTCTTGCCTGGCGTGGGGGCGAACATCGGATCACTTGCCGCCTACATGGCGGCCAAGCGGGCCTCGAGGCAACCGGATGAGTTCGGCAAGGGAAGCGAAGAAGGAATCGTCGCTTCCGAATCCGCCAACAACGCGACCGTTGGCGGGGCACTCATCCCCTTGATCGCACTGGGTGTTCCCGGAAGCGTGATCGGAGCAGTCCTGCTCGGAGCGCTCATCGTCCATGGACTCCAACCCGGCCCCCTGCTCTTCCGGCAAAACCCGGAAGCCGTTCATGCCATCATCGGAACCGTACTGATGGCCAACGTCTTGATGTTCCTCGTGATGCTCGGTTTCGCCCGTTGGATCGCCAAGCTTTCCTTCGTTCCGAAGAAAATTCTCTTTCCCCTGGTTGCAGGCTGTTGCATCTGGGGAGCCTATGCCTTGAACGGACTTTGGTTCGACGTCGTGGTCATGCTCGTTTTCGGCCTAGTGGGCTGGCGCATGGAGAAAGCGAAGTTGCCGCTGGCCGCCTTCGTGATCGGATTCGTCTTGGCCCCCGTAGCGGAGGAAAACCTGTGCGCCGGGCTCATGGCGAGCGGGGGCAGTTACCTTCCCCTCCTTACCCGTCCCATATCGCTTTGTTTCCTGATCACCGCCGTCGTCCTTCTCCTGTGGAAAAAGAAAGGATCGGCAAACACGCCATAAGGAAGTAAGGGTTCTCAAAATGAGCGAACGTCCGAACATTCTCTGGTACTGCACCGACCAACAGCGTTTCGATACGATCGGAGCCTTGGGCAACCCCCATGTGCGAACACCGGTCCTCGATTCGCTTGTCAGCGAGGGCACGGCCTTCACCCACACTTATTGCCAAAGTCCCATCTGCACGCCCAGCCGGGCAAGCTTCATGAGCGGACTTTATCCAAGCCGCGTTCATAACACCCGCAACGGGAACGAGAGCTTTCCGGAGCAGACTCCCGTTATCAGCAAACTGATTGCGGATGCCGGCTATGATTGCGGGATGATTGGAAAATTTCATTTGCAAAGCTCGGGGAAACGGACCGAGCCTAGAATCGACGAC
>JAOLZO010000058.1 GCA_028343845.1 Verrucomicrobiota bacterium
CCTGAGTTACCAAATGATTTGTCAATTGGAAAACAAGTCGTGAACTGGGGACTCAATGGCGCAGTCAGTGGAATATTTGATCCGATGTTCTGCTCGGATTCCAGAATCAAAAACGGCAAAGGGCATCTTCTTGTTTGCGAAAGAGGAATAAGGGTAGCTGGAAGTTTTTACGTCAGTTTGATAGACATTCATTTTTCCCAAATTTTAAGTTTGGAATTCCTACCTGATTCAAAAGTACTTGAAAAGGAAAAATCAGTCATTGGAAGAGCTGCTGCGGGATTTCTTGTGCTTGGTCCTTTGGCTGGATTAGTCGGAGGTATGTCTGGAATTGGAAGCAAACATAAAAAACTTAGCTCATTGGTCTTGAACTATTGGGACGTTCAGAGCGATTCTGCCTACACAATTATCTTATTCACCAAAAAAGAATTAATTGCACGTGATGCAACAGCCAAACTTTTTTGTGACAATGTAAAAGAAAAATTAGTTTCTTCACAAAATTCTCTTCAAAGTAATTCAGCTGGCGAAAAACCTCGGTTGGAGGAAATGGAACAAGAAATTTATTTATCCAGAGACGGATCAACATATGGTCCTTATTCGAAGAACGACTTAAGAGGCTTTTTAAATAGTAATAATGCCCACGAAGACGATCTTGTCTGCGAAGATGGTCATAATTGGGTGCAATTAAAGAGCATATTGTAGAAATTAGCCCGCCTCGTGCAGTCAAGCGGGAGGATTGGCTAGCGGATGGTTGACCCTCGCCCAAAGAGGCGCTTGGATCGGGGGATGAAAGCTACACTATTCGCTCTGTTTGTCGCCCTGCTCATGGTTGGGTGTGGGGAAGACGTTGTTGACGGTTCAAAGCTACAGGATCGAAATGGGGTTACCTATCTGCCGAATGAAGAGACTCCCTTTACAGGTCGGGCTGAGAGTTTTTACGAGAACGGGCAGAAGAAGGAGGAAAGAAACTACAAGGACGGCAAGTGGGACGGGTTTTATACTGTATGGTACAGGAACGGGCAGAAGGAGGAAGAATCAAACTGGAGGGACGGCAAGCTCATGTTTGCCTTTGTGTGGAAACCCAATGGCGAAAAGTGTCCCGTGACCAATGTGAAGGACGGGAATGGGGTTTTGGTTTGGTACAACGATGACGGGACGGAACGAGGTCGCCACACCTACAAGGACGGCGAATGAGTCTTCGATGACGTCGACTTCGTCGACTAACCCCCAAACCCGGACAAACCCTCAAATGGACATTCGGACAATCCAAGGGCACGATCAAGACGGGCGCAGACGGAGCGATCACGACCCCCGGACTAAAAATAACCGCAAAGCCGGTGGCTTTGAAAGTTGGGGAGTAGACTGAACTTAAAGCGGGCTCGGGACCAATGCCCTAGGCCTGCCCATCAATCATATTACCGGCGTTGCCATTCCCACTGACCGATAACGCGGAACGCAGTTCCTCAAGCATGCTTTGATCCCATTTCCCGGAACTGAGCATTTTCAACACTTCAAACATTTCGAGCATTTCCCTAAGAAACTCTCGCTTGTCGGAACCATCCACCATCTCTCCGGAAGGATCAAAGGATGCCAATATTTGCCGCGCATCCGCTTTGCGTTCATCGTTCATCCGGGAATCCACTTCCTTTGATTCCAACAAACCAATCAATTCTTCAGGCTCGAAACGTTCAAGCATCTTCATCAATTCAGGGTTTGCAGATTGCAGGAAATCAAGCAATTTGCCGGATTCCAATTCGTCGAGCATTTCACTCAATAAGATCTTTTTGTCGGATTCCTCAACTTTCCTACCCGACGGAGCAAACGAGGAATTCAATCGGGGTCTCAGATCATGGGTATCAAACCCAACGGAGAAAACCAAGTCCCGATGCTCTTCACTTGGTTTGATACCCGCCCTGTCAAAAGCTTTGAGTATCTCATTTATATCTTTTCCACTCAGGCTATTAGGATCATACCCAGTTAATATTTCCAAGGTTGCTGCCTTTTGAGCAAGAGTCATCCCTTGGGGACCCGAAGCAAGGGTCTCCAAATTAATTTCCGAAGAAGCAGAGGATATATCCATTGACCCACTCAATCATATTCGTAACGTGCAGTCAAGATACTGGATTATTCAATATACGAATATAATCCGTCCACTCTTACCTATACTTCGGTCATATTATCTAATGAACTAATCAAGAGTACAGGAATATCCTGAAGGCCTCGGGTGAGTTTGGGAGTTGAGAAAATTCAGTCTTCGCAAAGGCGATCGAGTGAATGCGATACGACAGATGTTTACGAGCAACCATAAATTTAGATTCACGCACAGTGAGATTAGCTGAGGGCTTGACTAGAGTACAGTTTGGATAAAGGATTCAAGAATGAAGAAGTTGCTTATCGCTTTGGGGATCTGCCTTTTTCTAGTGGGTTGCAAAATTTCGGATCAATTGGATCGTCGCTATTATAACGCTCGCGTAGCGCCGCACATGTTGCCCATAGGGGAGGAACCACAACCCATGGCGGCGAGAGCGCTAGTGGATCAGGACGAAGTGTTCGGTGAAGGACTGGAACTGATTCGGGGAGCGAAAAAACAGGTGATGTTCGGAATGTACCTCTTTGGAGGTGACATTGGTGACCAAGTGATCGACCTACTCCTGAAAAAACAAAAGGAGGGAGTGAAGGTCTATATGTTGTTATCGCGCACCTCGCAGGACTATGAACGGGCGCAGAAGAAGGAGGCCAAGACCTTGGCGAAGATAGCGCAAGGAGAAGAGGCCGGCACGCCGGTCGTGAAACCGCACTATCGACAGAAGATGTCCAAGGCCAAGGCTCTTGGGTTGAACGTGCGCAACGCGGACCCCGGTTTCATCAAGGCCATCGTACCGGCTCGCGTGGATCATAGCAAAATAATCATCGCAGACGGAAGCGAAGCAATGATCGGGGGTATGAACTTTTCCGATACCACGGCTAAGAACCGTGACGTCATGGTGCGTATCGCCGGACCGTTCGTACGAGAACTGGAGATCAGTTTTTCGAACAACTGGAATTGCGTTCGGGATGGAGCGCCCTACGAGCCCATCACCATGTACGAAAAAACGGCGGCAATGAAACTCATGAAGAATCGGTTGGAGCACAACGACAACGGATATTCCTCCTGCACCGGAATCCTCACCTTGACCGCCCCCTACGCCCGGGACACCCGTAAGATCCTGATCGAGAAGTTTGACGCAGCAACCAAGAGCATAGAGGTCGAACAGTTGCTTCTCAACGATACGAAAACGCTCAAGGCTTTGGCTAGAGCGGCCAAGCGCGGGGTCAAGGTACGCCTGTTGGTCGATCCGGCAAAGCATCTCTACTATCGGGACTGGAAGGGCGGCCCCAACAATAAGGCGGTAGGTATGGTCGAGGAATTGAAGAAGAAACATCCAGAGGCACCGATTGAGATAAGACACTACACCGTTGCTCCCGGGCAGGAGTTGCACATGAAACTGTGCATCATCGACGGGAAGACCTTGGGCATCGGATCGACCAACTTCAGCAGCGGAGCATTCCAGTCCAACTATGAATTGTTTGCCTTTCTCGAAGGTCCGGGGATTCTGCGCGACTTCTCCGCCATCTTCGAAAGCGATTGGAAAACCCGTAGCGAACCCGCGCCCAAGCTCAATCTGGGCCGGAGGATCATCAGTATTTTTTCAGACGTTATCTTTTAATCAATGTCGCGGATAAACAGGACTAAGGGAAACGAAGAAAGAACGAAGATGAAATATTTGCAATTCACTTTGCTCGCCTTCTGCTTAGCGGGATCGGCATGCACCAATTCAGGACGCGGCTGGCTTGCCATGCGTTGGGTGGAAAAACCAGTCTACTCCGAGGACATGCAGAACGTCCCCGAGGAAAAACGCCTGCATTTTGATCAAGCAGGGAGCTATACCGAGGGGGACGAAGGGTTTGCCAAGGTAAAGCAAACCTTGAGAGAGGGTGACGTCATCGCGTATCGTATGTCAGGGAAAGAATCGAGATCCGATTTGGCAAAAGGCCGATTGAATAGCGTAGGTTACAAGATTTTGGACTACGGGCACCTGGCCATCCTGACTTATGTCGAGGGGAACGAAACGTTGAGGTTATTATCGAGCCAAGCATTCAAGGGTCCGAATACAAAAGAGGACGTCGACACCTTGGAAGAGCACAGTTTCGATGTTTACCGGTTGAACCGGTGGGACAAAGTGGACATCGATCGTTTCCACGAGTTCGTAGAACGATCTCAAGAAAAAGCAGGAACTTGGATAGGCTATGATTTTTCCGGAATGTTCGGAGTTTGGAACTCGAACTTGCGTCCAAGCGAGGCCAAGGCAATCGGACATGACTATATTTGCTCCACCGTAGTCGCCGCCGCGCTCTACTACGCCGGGGCGGACATGAAGGTATCCTCCCGGGCGGGGTGGCTGGATTTGGTCAGCCCACGGCAAGTGGTGATGAGCCACGGTCGGCTTCAGGACGTCAAGGCACCGATCCCGAAGAAATAGTCGAGGATAAGAATAAGTCCGTCACCTGCCACGCTTGTCGGCGATGAAATCCCTGAGGTTCAAGGTGACCGATGCTAGGAGGGCGGGAACCAGGCAAAACCAAGCGAGTCTTGATGCGAAATCGTCTGTGATCTTGATCCCCATCCAGGCGTCGAAGAGATAAGTGAGGTAATTGCTCGGAAGGTCGGTTTGCCCGAGGGCTTCCTTTACTTGCCAATGCCAGTCCGTGCAAGGACAGTAACCGAGACCATACCATGGGGCGAAGACCAGCCAACTGGCGACCGTAAGCAGGATGCTGAGAAGATTGAGGCGACGGGTCTTTCGGAATGTCCAGCCTAGCAAGTTAAATACGATTAGAGCTGAGTGCCCCACTAGAAAGGCAATATCTAGGAAGGCATAAATCATGGAAAGGAATGGGCGAAACTCTACTCCTTGCGCTTGGGCTTTCTTTTCGGTTTCTCGTTCAGGGAAAGGAACAATTAATCTCTAGATCGGAGAAATCTAATTGTCACGAACGCTCTTCCATTCGCCTAATGAATAATCATAGAGGGCATTTGATCTCGAAGAGTCGAAATATAGCCAAGAGCTTTTTTTGTGTTCATACAAGAAGGGAAAAAGCAAGCCATCCGTGTAACGCCAGCCGTGATCGGGAAAATAAATCCAGGCACTAAACCCATTTCCCAGACCAGAAACTTGGTATTGGCCCGAAGTTACGTAGATCCAGCCGAAAACAGAATGATAAATCCAACAGTAAAAGGAATCGTTAGGAAGACCGACCGCATGGTTGAGTGCGCTTGAATCGGTTGTTTGCCAATTCGGGTTAATCCAATAGTATCCTAACCAATCAGAGTAACTCCACCCACCATCAAGGCTGGATGCCTCGGAAAAGCTCTTTATTTTCTTCTCCCCATCCAGAATGTTTGGCCGACCGTTTCCATCTATGTCGTTCTCATCAGTAATGGAAACGAAATACGGAATCCCCTGGATATTGACCATTCCATGGAAGTTTCCGGAACCCTTGTATGGTAGTGTGGATCCGCCGTACAAATCCTTTTGTCCAAGCGCTGGGAGAAGATTCGTAAAAGCCGCATTGCCCATGCTGGGGAAAGGCAAGCTTGAGAGACTGATGCTCGACCCTGATGACCCTACGCTGTAGGAACCACTCGTATAGGAATTACCAATGGTGCCTTGATAATAAACATTACAGGAGTAAGTACTGTTTTTCGGATCGTAAGTGATGCTACCCGTTGCGTGGATGGGCGTGATGGATAGGCTTACGAATTCCGTCGTACCGGGGTAAAGACCATCGATATTCGAACTTTGGATCGTTACGGTTTCATCAAGGATGAAGCGATATTGACCAGTATTCTTATAAACGTCCGCACTAAGGTTCGCAGAAAAATCCCCATACCCTTGCATCG
>JAOLZO010000059.1 GCA_028343845.1 Verrucomicrobiota bacterium
AACCGCTTTGTGAAAGCGGACCTTTGGTGAAGAAGATTTTCTCTGGAAGTGCATTTCGATTGCCTGACTGAGCTTGCGGCCGTGAGGTTCCGAGCAATATTCCGACACGATCAGATCAATGGATGACCTACTTGCACCTACCAACTCATTGAAGATTTCGAGTGGGTCGCCTTGGTAAATCAATAACTCAGTTTGGAATCTGGCATTCAAGCGGGCGTCCAAATCCTGAAGGCTTTCGAGAAGAAAGCGTATTCTTGCCTTTCCATAGTTATCGAGTGAGTTACCTATGACTTGGGGGTCGAGAATGTAGATGGGGAGGATTGCCCGGATCGATTGGTCCCGGGAGAGTTCCAGCAAAGCCGGATTGTCATCAAGACGCAGGCATTTTCTAAACCAAACAACTCCGGTACTCATTTCCGTGAATGAAACAATCTGTTAGCGGTGAGCGATAGAGAAAGAACTTGGCTGTTCGCATCAAGACGACTTCAAACTGGCAAGAGCGCCAAGGGCCCTGGCTCTTGCCGAAGCATGATCGACGCAAGGAGCGGGATAGGTTCCAAAACCGGATTCGGACGAACCATTCGGTGATTCCCAAGGCCTGAAAATCAATTTGGGAGGCACTTCCTTTAACTCCGGAATCCAGCGCAGGGCATACTTCCCTTTCGAATCAAATTTTTCGCCCTGTATGATAGGGTTGAATATCCGGAAGTAGGGAGCCGCATCCGCTCCGCATCCCGCTGCCCATTGCCAGCCTTGGGTATTGCTTGCTAGGTCGGCGTCGACCAAAGTGTCCCAAAACCAACGGGCTCCCTCCTCCCATGAAATCAAGAGATGCTTGACCAAAAACGAGGCGACTACCATCCGGACACGGTTATGCATCCAGCCTGTTTCATAAAGTTGGCGCATGCCTGCATCCACCATGGGATATCCAGTCTGTCCGAGTTGCCATTTACGCAGAGACTTGCTGTCAGATAGCCAGGGAAACGAGGCATATTTCGGGCGGAGCGGACGGTTTGGGATGTGTGGGAAATGATAAAGCAAGTGGTAGGAAAACTCCCGCCAACCGATTTCGGTGAGAAACTTGTTTTCTCCACGGCTGGAGCCTCCCGCATCATTCTGCAAAACGGAATGGCAAACCTGCCGGGGGCTGATCAAACCCCAGGCTAGATAGGGAGACAAACGGGAAGTGCCCTCCGTTCCGGGAGAATTTCTGCGATGCGCGTAGGTGGGAACGATTTCGCGCGCCGCATGAACGGTTTGTGCTTGCCCGGCCACCTCCGACACGTCCCAGTGGGTGAAAAGTTTTTCATGCCATGGGTGGCCGGGCAGGAGGCCGAGATCGTCCAAGGACGAGCGTGGGGCAGGCTGCTTTGCAAATTGGAGGTTTCTGATCGGATAGTCTGCAGGTTTTTTATAAATGGCATTGCGGCAATTTCTCCAAAAAGGAGTGAAAACCTGAAAGGGCTTACCCAATGAATTCTTTACTTCCCAAGGCTCGTTCAATAGCGAGGCGTTAAAACTTTCGGTCCGTATGCCAGCTGTTTCGAGGGCTTCCTCCACGGCTTCCTGGGCGGCCATTCCGCCCGGATCGTAGACTCTGGAGTAAAATACGTCGTCCGCCCCGTTTTCCTTTGCCAGAAGGGGAAGGACATCCGCAGGTTTTCCTTTTTCGAAAAGAAGGCGGCCACCCAATTTTTCAATCGATGCGGCCAAGCTCTTCAATGACTGGTGAAGCCACCACCGGGAAGCGGCGCCCGGACTCCATTTTCCACCCTCTTCTTCGTCCCATATGAACACCGGAACGATTTGCTTGGAGCTCGCCAATGCATGTTCCAAAGTCGGGTTGTCGCGGAGGCGCAAATCTTTACGAAACCAGACTAGTACTTTGTCTGCGGAATCCTTCTCGTTTTTAGCGATCATTGAGACGGATTTCGGAAAGCCCGGCATCTACCTTGATTATCTGTCCCGTGATGGAACTGGCCGATTCCGAGTGAAGAAAGGAAATCGTGTTTGCAACTTCATTCACTGCGGGGATTTTTTTCAAGGGATGTCTGTTTTCGATCAAAGGAATCATTTTTTCTCCACCCACCATGGATAATCCCATCTCGGTCGGGGTCAAGGTCGGGGCAACGACGTTGACTCTGGTTTTAGGCGCAAGATCGGCAGCCAGCGCAAGGGCAAACCCCTCCAAGCCCGATTTGGCCGCGGAAATGGCGCAGTGATTGGGCAGTCCCATACTGGCTGCTACTGATGAGATAAGGACAATCGAACTGTCCTGAAGTTTGGGGAGCAAAGTCTGGATGAGGGTGAAGGCATCCAGTACACTCGTTTTGTAGGCTTCGAGCATCTGTTCGCTTGTCAGCCTTTTGACTGGCCCGAGCACTACTTTCCCGGGGCAAAAGGTCAGGGCGTCAATGACCTCGGGGAGATCCTCGGTGAAGTTTTCCGGACTGTCTGCGTTTCCCGTGATCCAATTGCAACCTGACGGGACTGTATCCGGCTGACTGCGCGAGAGCCCCCAAGCGCTTTCCCCTTTTTCGAGGGATAAATGCAAGAGAGCGCTTCCTATCCCCCGTGATGCACCCGCGATTAAGTGCGTGAATGATTTGGATTTTCTTGTTTGGTCCATATGAATATATCGCGGGGAATAAATTTTCAGATCATAATATAACTTCCTTTGCTTGACCTTTTTTGATTATTGTAACAATTATCAAAAATGAACATACGGGGAGGAAAAAGAAAAGGCGCAGGACGCCCCAAGGGAAGCAACCTATACGGTGAGCCAACCCAGCCCGTCCGCATTCCCAAAAGCCAAATTGAGCGAGTCTTGCGTTTCGTGCAGGAAAGGGAGTATGCCTTGCCCTTGTATGCAAGCGGAGTGTCAGCGGGCTTCCCATCGCCGGCGGATGATTACCTTGAAGGAGCGCTCGATCTGAATGCCCACCTCGTGCGCGAACCGACCGCTACCTTTTTCGTGCGGGCCCGGGGAGAGTCGATGATCGATGCCGGAATCCACGATGGGGACCTGCTCGTGGTGGACCGGAGCGTCGAGGCGACGGACGGCAAAGTGGTCATCGTCTCCGTCAACGGCGAGCTTACGGTCAAACGTCTCCGTCGGGACAAGGGCAAGTCCTGGCTCCTGCCCGAAAACCCCGATTACCCCCCCATAGCCTTGAACGAAGAAGACGAAACGCATCTTTGGGGAGTGGTCACGAACGTGATCCATCCCCTGTGATTGCACTGGCTGATTGTAACAATTTCTACGTCTCCTGCGAACGGGTCTTCCAGCCCTCGCTGGAAGACCGGCCCGTCATCGTACTTTCCAATAATGACGGATGTGCGGTGGCCCGCTCCAACGAGGCCAAGGCTCTCGGCATACCCATGGGGGCTCCTTATCATCAGATCAAGAGATTGTGCGGGCGTAACGGGGTATCCGTGTTTTCCTCGAATTACGAACTGTATGGCGATATGTCCCGTCGGGTGGTTTCCGTTCTTTCGCGTTTTGTCCCGGAGATGGAAATCTACTCGATCGACGAATCCTTTCTTAATCTCGGTGGATTTTCCGATCCGCTTGGCCTGAGCGGGCGGATCAGGGAGACGGTCCGCAAATGGACGGGTATTCCGATCTCGGTTGGTCTAGGCAAGACCAAAACATTGGCCAAGTTGGCCAACCGTTTGGCCAAGAAGGAACATGCGGGCTGTTTGCAAGTCGAAGCCGGGAACCGATCGACCCTTGGAAGCGTTCCGATCGAAGACGTTTGGGGGGTAGGGCGCCGGCTGAGCGTGCGCTTGCGCAGGCTCGGATTCCAGGATGCCTGGGCGTTCGCTCAAGCCCCTTCGTCCGCGATCCGGGCAATCGGCGGAGTGACCCTTGAGCGTACTCAGCGCGAACTGACCGGAATTTCCTGCCTGGCAATGGAAGAGGTTCCTCAACCGCGTAAGAACACCTGTTGTTCCCGATCCTTTGGGAAACCTGTCACTGGGCGCGGGGAGCTGGAGGAGGCGGTGGCAAACTATGCGGTCCGGGCGACCCGCAAGGTTCGTGCGGAAGGTTCGCTTGCCTGTGGTCTGCAGGTTTTTCTGTCCACCAACCGTTTCCGCAAAGACCAGCCCCAATACTCGAATTCCCGGACCATTTCCCTAGACGAGCCGACCGATGACCCAATCCGTATCGTCAAGAATGCAAAAGCCTTGCTCAACTCGATCTACCGCAAGGGTTATTCTTACAAGAAGGCGGGAGTGCTCTTGCTCGATCTTGTCTCCGGTGGATCGCGCCAAGGTTTGCTTTTTGAGGAGCACGGGGACGGACGCCGGCGTGATTTCGTCAATGCCTTGGATGAAGTTGCAGCACGTTACGGACAATCGGGAGCTTTCCTCGCCGCACAAGGAGTCAGGCGTTCATGGAGCATGAAGCGTCAGAGTCGTACCGCCCGCTACACGACCTGTTGGGACGAGCTTCCCGTCGCTTCCTAGTTTTTTCGGGAATAGAGTAACTTCAGGAAAACGAGTCCGACCGGCAAAAAGATGGAGCTGACGGGCCAACTGTACCAGCCGAGTCCGAATCTTACGCCGGTCAGAAACAAACCAACCCAGCAAAGGAGTAAAAAGATCAAGCATAGGATGGGGGTGAGAAGAGAAGCGTCATCATGCGTTTGCAAGGGGCGTTTCCCATTTCTCGATTCTCCGAATCCTCCTTCGCAGTACATCCCTTTGTTCTAGGAAGAAATCTTGCTTTTGGCAAGGTAGCGGCGAAGCAGGGCGACCCCCAAGTAGATAAAAGGGGTATCTATGGCTGCAAAAAGGAGCTTGAAAAGGTAGGAGGCGACAATAATTTTTCCGACCACTGTCCAATCGAGACCCAAGCCGTAGCCAAGGAATATGCTGTTTACTATGATGGTGTCGACAAGCTGTGAAACCATGGTCGAACCGTTGTTGCGAAGCCATAGGTGGCGACCGTCCGTGAGTCGCTTGAAGAAATGAAAAAGCCTAACGTCGGCCAGTTGAGCGACCAAATAGGCGGTCATGGATCCGAAGATCAAGACCCCGGGCAGAGAAAAGACCGATTCGTATGCCACTTGCATTTCACCTACCGAATCGAAGTGTGGGTTGCCTGATGGCCAAACCGGTGATCCTGGTACGAGCGAGGCCAATTGGATGAGGACGAGTGAGAGCAGGCTCATCACGAATCCAGTCAGGACCATCAACTTCGCTCTTTTGCTACCGTACACCTCGCATACCACGTCAGTGAGCAGAAAGGTTACCGGGTAGGTAAGGATTCCCGTCGTAAGGGTGATTGGTTCACCGAAAAAGCCATTTGGCAGAAGGTTCGGAAAGGCGAGAAAAAGCTTCACCCCGATTACGTTGGTCAGCACAAGAACGACAACGAAGGCCGCCATCAAAACTGCAAATGCCTTTTCTTCCCTACCCTGTGTTTGCAGGTTCATTCGTATGAAGTCGGAGCAAAGCGTTTTCGATTTACTTCAGTTTGGCCCAATCGAAGCAGGCCATTTCTTGGCCGTTGCGGGCGATCAGGTAACCGTTTACAAGAGCCGGTCCGTTCCAACAACGAGCATTACTGAGAAGTTGTCCTGAGTAAATCTCAACAAACTTTTCGGGGTTGGCCTCAACAACGCTTAGAAGACCGGTGTTTCCGAGAATGAGCAATTTGTCTTCCGCCAACAAAACCCGGCCGTAGCCGTATTTGCTTCCCCGCCATTTCAATTCTCCATCCGAGGCATCTAGGCAAGTGAACGAGTTCTCATTGAAGCCATAGATGAAGCCGTCCTTGAGGACGGGGTTGGAAAACTTGCTCTTGAGATTCTTTG
>JAOLZO010000006.1 GCA_028343845.1 Verrucomicrobiota bacterium
CCTATGGTTTCGGTGTGTCCGAGGAGGCGGTCGGGAAGGCTTTGCGGGAGTGGAAGGTTGATGAAATTATCGTTGCGACCAAGTGCGGCGTTCTTCCGCAGGAGGACGGCAAGCCAAGAAGGTTTATCTCCCCGACCACCATCCGTGAGGAAGTGGATGGATCGCTTAGGCGTCTGGGGCGCGACCGAATCGACCTTTATCAAATTCACTGGCCCGACCCTTTGGAAAACCTGACGGAATCCTGGGAGACCTTGCAGCAGCTTCGCAAAGAAGGGAAGATCCGTTGGGCAGGGGTGTGCAATTGCTGGAAAGAGGAACTTGATTTGCTTGATTCGGTAGAAGCCGTTACCTCCAACCAACCGATGTACAGTATGCTTGCCCGGGAGATCGAATCCGAGGTCCTGCCTTTGTGCGCTCAACGGGGGACGGGATTGCTGGTGTACAGTCCGATGCATTCCGGTCTGCTCACGGGAAAGGTTTCCCGGGAGTGGTTGGATGAATTGCCGGATAACGATTGGCGAAAGCACAAAAAGGATCACCCTGTGGTCAGTCCTTTGCAGAGCGAGGAAGGAATGAATGCGTTTTTGAACTTTCAGGATGGGTTGAGCTCCATTGCCCTTGAAAATGGCCGGACGATCGGTCAGTTGGCGGTGGCTTGGGCCTTGCGCAGGGAAGAGGTGACTTCCGCAATCGTCGGGGCCCGTCGGCCCGGACAGATTACGGAGACCGTTCGGGCGGCCGAAAAGCAAATGACCCCTGAGGAAGAAGATGCGGTGGCCAAGTGTTTGGAGAAATTTGAAGAAAGGATCAAAAGTGCCTGACGAAAAAAAACATACCGACGATGGCAAGCAGGAAGCCAGGTCAAAGAACCCCGATGCCAAGCCACCTGCCCGTCGAAGGCGTCAGGCTTCGAAACCTGGCAGGCAAGAAGAACAATCGAGGGGAAGGCAACCTTCCGCGGCGGAGGGAAAGAACCGGTCTTTTGAATCCAAAGCAAGACCGGCACCCCGAAAACCTCCGCAAAGAACGCACGACGTCAAACCGACGGTACGTCACGTTATGGAGCTCAAGGGCAAGAGGCCTATCGTCGCCCTGACTGCCTATGATGCAATCATGGGTAAGTTGATTTCGGAAGCCGGGGTGGATTTTATTTTGGTTGGAGATTCCGTAGGTACCACTCTTCTGGGTTTTGACACGACCATTCCGGTAACCATGGAAGACATGGTCAGGCACACCGCCGCCGTGAGAAGATCAAACCCTCAGTGCCTCTTGGTCGCAGATCTTCCCTTTGCCGAAGCCAGCATGTCGTTTGACCGGTTTCTCGATTCGGCAAAGAGGCTTATGCAGGAAGGCGGAGCGGATGCCATCAAGGTCGAAGGAGGCCGGGATTTGGCCGACGATATTGAGAAACTGGTTGCCACCGGCATTCCGGTTCTTGGGCATATCGGGTTGTTGCCCCAAACCGTCAAGGCTTTGGGAGGATATAGAAAATTCGGGTCTGTTCCCGAGGAGGCTGAAAGCTTGTATACGGATGCGATCAGCTTGGAAGAGGCAGGCTGTTTTGCCATTATTGCTGAGATGATGGAAGAGAAGGTCGCCACCGAACTAGCCGGTCAAATCATCCCGCCTCTGATTGGAATCGGAAGCGGTCCGAATTGCGACGGACAAATATTGGTTACTCAGGATCTGCTTGGATTAAC
Source organism: Verrucomicrobiota bacterium (assembly GCA_028343845.1). GTDB lineage: Bacteria > Verrucomicrobiota > Verrucomicrobiia > Opitutales > Seribacteraceae > Seribacter. The sequence continues at coordinate 1,701 of JAOLZO010000006.1, forward strand.
CGTCAAGGGAGTCCCCTCATTCGTCACTCCATATGCCAATCTGGGTCAGGACATCTCCAGGTCTCTCGGGAAATACGTTCAGGACGTCCGTGGGAAAAAAACCAAGGCTAGATGAACTTTTGTATTTTGGGGGCCGGAGCTTGGGGGACTGCAGTTGCGGTTTACCTCTCTCGGGCCGGGCATACCGTTACCTTGGTTCCAAGGCGCATTGAGCATGCCTTGGCCTTGTCCTCAGAGCGAGAGAATCGTGACTATCTTCCCGGGATCCAGTTTGACTCGAATATGCAGGTAGGCTGTTCCTTGCGCCCAGTTCTGATGGAGTGCGATTACGTGTTCTTGGCATGTCCTTCCCATGCCTTGCGCGAAACCTGCCGTCAGGCAAATTCATTCAAGGAGGATTCCTGGAAGCTTCGCGGAACGATTGCTCTTTGCAAAGGGTTGGAGCCCAAGTCCAACCTTTTTGCTCATGAAGTGATGCAGGAGGAATGGGGTAAGAATATCCGTTCCGGTTACCTGACTGGTCCGAGCCATGCCCATGACGTTGCCGAAGGAAAGCCTGCGGCCATGGTTTTGGCGATGGATTGCGATGAAGAGGAACTGGTTGACCTTCAGAGCAACCTCAGCTCTCCGGCTATGCGTATTTACCGGTCGGAAGACCGGGTCGGAGTTGGTCTCGGGAGTTGCCTGAAGAACGTATACGCAATTGCAACGGGACTTTCGGACGGCCTCGGGCTGGGAGACAATGCCCGTGCGGCACTGCTTACCCGAAGCATCAACGAGATGATGGCTTTGGGGGTTGCACTCGGTGGCGAGCGCGAGACCTTTTTCGGACTTAGCGGATTTGGCGACTTGATTGCAACCTGCATGGGTGAATGGAGCCGTAACCGTACCTTTGGGTTGACCTTGGCGAAGGGGGCTAAGCCAGATGAAGTCGTAGGGTCGCAAAAGACCGTGGTCGAGGGTTACTCTGCAACGGCGTGTTTCTTCGAGAAATGTCGCGATTTGGGGGTGGAGATGCCCATTCTTTCCGAGGTCTATTCAATCCTCCACAAAGGGAAAGCCCCTTCGCTTGCCATTGCCGACTTGATGGGCCGCGACCTCAAGGCCGAATCAGAGTCCGAATAACCGATTGCCATTGAGTCGTCGTGCTGTCATGGTTCTTTGCCGTGAACACGGCCAGTAGACCAAAGTTGGAAGCTCCGGGGAACGCTTCCCGGATATTGCTGCATTCTTGTTGCGCTCCATGCGAGGGCGAGGTGTTGGAAACTTTGCTGGAATCTTCCATTCGTCCTACCGTTTTCTTTTACAATCCCAATATCCATCCGAAGCGCGAATACGAGCTTCGGAAAGGTGAGGATAAGAAGTTTTGCGATAAGCTTGGAATCGAACACGTTGATGCCGATTACGACGTGCGCAATTGGTTTGAACGGGTCAAGGGATTGGAATGGGAGCCTGAAAGGGGCTCTCGTTGCACGGTATGTTTCGATATGCGTTTCGAGCGGACGGCTCTTTTTGCTCATGAAAACGGTTTTGACGTTTTTTCAAGCAGCCTGGGGATTTCCAGGTGGAAAAGCATGAGCCAGATAAACGGTAGTGGCGAGCGGGCGGCATCCCGCTACGAGAACCTTGTCTATTGGACATACAATTGGCGCAAGTCGGGAGGTTCTCAAAGAATGATCGAAATCTCCAAAAGGGAAAAATTTTACCAGCAGGAATACTGCGGTTGCGTTTATTCTCTAAGGGATACGAATAAATGGCGGATGGCGAAGGGCCGTGAAAAGATTGCCATTGGGGAAACTTTTTACGGGACGCAGATCGATGAATCAAAGGGAAGTTAATCGTTGGAGCGCTTTATTGTGAACGTAGAAGAAGTATGGTTGGTTTTGCGTCAGGAGGCCGAGCGGGTTGCCGCTAAGGAACTCATTCTCTCGAAGGTCCTTTCGGAGTTCGTTCTGGAACGTGATTCCTTGCCGGATGCCTTGGGCTGGCGCCTGGCTGCCCGTTTGGGCCGATCCTCCGTTCCCGAGCAGGATTTGCGTGAGCTTATTCGGGACGCATTTTTGGAGGAGCCGGGCTTGCTCGAGACTATCTGTCTGGATTTGCAGGCGGTTCGCGAAAGGGATCCCGCGTGCAACGACTACCTCAGCCCGTTTCTTTACTTCAAGGGGTTTCAGGCATTGGTCGGCTATCGCGCCGCAAATTATCTTTGGCGCAATGATCGAAGGGAGTTGGCCCAATACCTTCAAAGCTTGATTGCGGCCGTGTATACGGTTGATATTCATCCCGCTGCCAAGATCGGTTGCGGAATTCTTCTCGATCACGCGACTGGCTTCGTTGCCGGGGAAACGACCGTGATCGAGGACGACGTTTCCATTCTTCATGAAGTCACGCTTGGTGGGACGGGCAAGGAGCGGGGCGACCGGCATCCGAAGATCCGTTCTGGGGTTCTTATTGGCGCAGGGGCCAAGATATTGGGTAACGTCGAGATCGGCGAGGGCGCGAGAATCGGTGCATGCAGCGTAGTGCTCAAGGACGTTGCCCCTCATGTTTCCGTAGCAGGCGTGCCCGCCAAGGAAATCGGAAAGGTACAGGATTCTTCACCAGCCTTGGGCATGGATCACAACCTGCTCGATTTCAACGTCTAGGCCGCCATTCTTTTTTCCGTTTTGCTGGATCCGTCCATTGAGTTGGCTTGATTTGGGGTGCATGGGAACTAGGTGGACGCAGTGATTTAACAATTTTTTTGGCCTAAAGTTGACGGATGGATTGTTTTCTTCTAAGAACTCTCCATGCACTCTAAACTCCCTAAGAAAACCGACAAGAAAAAGTCTGAAGAATCGCCTTCCGACGATTCGAGAGATCGGTCTTCTCCCAAAGGGCGTTCCAAGAAAAAAGTCGAGGATTTGGAGGTCAAGGACGCTCAGCTCATTTTTCAGACGCTTTGGCATGAGCTCGAGGAGGACGTGGGGGCTGAAAACCTGAAATTCCCTGCAGAGATCTTTTGGCTCAATGGCTCGCCTGGAGCCGGTAAGGGGACGCAAACTGCATTTATCATGGAGTTTCGGGACCTGACCGAGAAACCCATTATCGTCAGCGAGATGCTTAAATCCCCGGAAGCCAAGGAGAAGATGGATGCCGGATTGCTTGCAGGCGATCGCGAAGTGACCAAACTTGTTTTGCGGACTTTGTTGGATCCATGTTACGAGAGTGGCGCCATCGTCGATGGTTATCCGCGAACCAAAACCCAAGTCGAATGCCTCAAGCTTTTTCATGGCAGGCTGAGCGAGTTGAGAACCAAATACCTGGGGACCTTTCAGGAAGAGCAATTCCCCAAGCCCAGGTTTCATATCATCATGCTTTTCATCGACGAGGAAGAGAGTGTGAGAAGGCAGATTTTAAGAGGGCAACGCACCATGGAGCACAATGCTGAGGTCGAGGCTTCGGGGGTGGGTGAAAAAAGAGAAGTCCGGAAAACCGATTTGGAAGAGGATGCGGCTCATAGGCGATATAAAACCTTCAAGGAATCAACCTATGATTCTCTAACCACCCTGCGGGAGGTATTTCACTACCATTTCATTAATGCGCACGGAACCGTCATTGAGGTTCAGCAACGGATCATCCGTGAACTAAAGTACCAAAGTTCCCTTGAATTGGACGAGGCGACCTATGACCGGATATCTTCCATTCCATTGGCCCAAAAACTTTCCTTGCATGCCCGACAGGTACTCGTTCACCGCTTGGATTCATACGAGAAGTTTCATTCCGAGCTTTTTGAGCAAGTGGTTGGCCTCATCAAGACGAAGTTCATTCCGATCGTCGATAAGCATTCCATTTCCGGTCTGGCTTACATTAACTCCGAGGACCCGGTCTTTGAAGAACCTCTTGCCATAGCCATGCTCATCGACGTTTTTACCGAAAGGGGTTTCACTGCCGTGGTGGACATCCGAAAGATGGAAGTGCCTTCCCGGATTGATCCGAAATCATACGAGATCATCAACCGGTCCAAGAAAGTTTATCGAGTAAGGATCAATTTTCCGGGTTCCAAGATCAGACGGGGATTGTAACTCTCCGGGTTTTCATCTAAACCATTTCCCCTATGGATCCACGATACGAATCCCTTGCGGACAATTTGGTCGCTCATTCCACCAAGCTGAAAGAGGGTGAGAAGGCTCTTATTCACGCCTTTGACGTCCCTGAGGACATCACGCTTGCTTTGATTCGGGCTGTCAGAAGCAGGGGGGCGATTCCTTTTGTCCAACTTGAAAGCAGCAGGATTGGGCGGGAGTGCGTTCTGGGAGGAAAAGAGGTCCAGTTTGAGAGCAGTCTTTCCTGGGAGATGGAAAGGATGAAAGCCATGGACGCTTACCTGGCCTTGCGCGGTTCGGCAAACGTATTTGAAAATTCGGATCTTCCTCAGGGAGATATGAAAAAGGCCATGAAAATTCTCAAGCCGGTTCTGGACTGGAGAGTCAAGAAGACCAAGTGGTGCGTCTTGCGCTGGCCCACTCCTTCCATGGCGCAACAAGCCAAGATGAGTACGGAAGCCTTTGAAAACTTCTATTTTGATGCCTGCTGTATGGACTATTCCAGAATGACGGAAGGGATGGCCTCGTTGGAAAAAAGGATGCGCGAAGCGGAGGATGTGAAGATTACGGGTCCGGGGACGGACCTGAGCTTTTCCATCAAGGGGATCAATGCCGTTGCCTGTGGTGGTACGCATAATATTCCAGACGGCGAAGTTTTTTCCTGTCCGATACGTGACAGCGTGGAGGGAACCATTACCTATAATGCGGACACGATTTATCAGGGAACGTCCTTTTCGGAGATCTGCTTGAAGTTCAGTGCCGGAAAGATTGTGGAGGCAACCGCCTCTTCAAACGAGGAAAAGCTAATTGAAATCCTCGATTCAGATGAAGGAGCCCGTTTTATCGGGGAGTTTGCAATAGGTTTCAATCCCATTATCCGAGAGCCGATGCTCGACATATTGTTTGACGAGAAAATTGCCGGCTCCTTTCATTTTACTCCTGGTCAGGCCTATGAGGAAGCGGACAACGGAAACCAGTCTCAGGTGCATTGGGATATGGTTAATATTCAAAGGCCCGAGTATGGGGGCGGGGAGATCTTGTTCGATGGTGAATTAATAAGAAAAGATGGGCAATTTCAGCCCGACGACCTCACCAAGCTGAACCCCGAGTATTTGCTCGGAGATTCTTAAGGGAATTATGACTGACGTTGCGGCAACTCGAGAATTCATCAAGTCGTTGCCAAAGACGGAAACCCATTTGCATGTCGAGGGCGCGCTGCCTTGGGAATTGTTGGAAAGAAAAAACCCGGCCAAGTATTGCCGGAAACCGGACTTTCGAGGCGAATCCTTCAGGTATGAGAGTTTCGAGCAGTTCGAGTCCACCCTCATCGATCACGCCTTGGATTGGTTTGATTCTCCGGACAGTTATCATGAGGCGGCCGGACTGATTTTCAAAAAGCAGGTGGAACAGAACGTCAGGTACGTCGAGACTAGCTTTCATGCAGGAATGATGGAATTTCTGAAAATTCCCGGGGAAGAAATTCTTCAGGCAATCCTTTCCGCTGTTCCCCCGGAGTTGGAAGTCCGTGTCTTTCTGGGCATCAGTCGCAATGCATACACCCCTTACTTGGCTCCCATGCTGGAGGAAGCTATTGAACAATGGGATTCGTTGGCGGGGATTGACTTGCACGGGCTAGAGAGCCTCCCGATGGAGGAGTGGACCATCCCTTTTTGGCAAAGAGCTTCCTCATTTGGGAAAATGCTCAAGGCGCATGCAGGGGAATTCGGTCCGGCTGAGAACGTCGAGCAGGCGGTTACTCAGTTGAATGTCCGTCGTATCCAGCATGGCATCCGGGCATCGGAATCCGAGGAGGTTATGGATCTATTGCTCGATAAGGACGTGACGCTGGATCTTTGCCCGATTAGCAATTACAAGCTTCGGGTCGTGGATGAATGGGACACCCATCCCATCCGTAGCTTTATGGATAGGGGAATTCGCTGTACGGTTAGCACGGATGACCCGCTTTCCTTTAACAACAGCTTGACCCAAGAATACGAGACCTTGGTCGCAAAGCTGGGTTTTTCATCCAGGGAAATCGGTCGACTGGCAAAGAATGGTTTTTTCGTTGCCGATCTTGAAAGTGGCGAAACCACCGCGTATCAACGGCAAATTGACGAATTGGTCAATAATGCCTGCTCGATCAATGAGTGAAGAGCGGTTTCTTTGTCCGGAAGGGGCTTCGGACAGGGCGGACAAGATTTTGGTCGCCGCTTTCCCCGAAGCGAGTCGTTCGCAGATCAAACGGGCGATCGAATCAGGGAAGATCAGGCGTGAAGACGGCAACCGTCTTGATCCCAAGAGTAAACTTAATCCCGGAGATTCCTTGGTGGTTGATCTTGTTCATCCGAAAAGCGAGGCCCATCGCGCCGTTCCTATTCCCCTTGGAGTACTTTTCGAGGACGAGGATCTGATTGTCGTCGACAAGGCGACTGGAATGGTTGTTCATCCGGGGGACGGAACCGGTGAGGATACCTTGGTCCATGCTTTGCTTCATCACTGCGGCGGGCAACTTTGTCCGATCGGCTCACCCGACCGACCGGGGATCGTTCACCGACTGGATAAAGAGACGAGTGGGGTGATGGTCGTAGCCAAAACTGAAAAAGCCTATTATTCTCTGGTTGATCAATTTGCGGGCCGAACGACCGGGAAACTTTACCAAGCTCTCATTTGCGGTCATCCCCGTTTGCTCAAGGGGGAGGTTTCCTTGCCCATCGGTCGTCACCCGAAAGTCCGGACCAAGATGGCTGTTGTGGAAAAGGGAGGCAAGCCTGCCCATACGCAATGGAGTTTGATTTCACTATATGCGGAGAAATTCGCCTTGATCGAGTGTAGGATACTCACGGGGCGTACGCATCAGATTCGGGTGCACATGTCCTCCTTGAACCATCCGCTTGCGGGAGATTCGACCTACGGATACAAAGCGTCCAAGAACGAAGGGGTTCACTTTCCCCGCATAATGCTTCATGCCCGGGTTTTGTCTTTCACTCACCCCCAATCAGGAGAGGCGCTGTCTTTTTCGGCAGAGGTTCCGGAGGATTTTCAGGCAGCGCTTTCTGCCCTTGCTCCTCTTTGATTCGAGGGAACGTGGATCCCCATGGGTAAGCCTAGATTACCGGTTTTAGGCATGCGGTTATTTCGGAAAAAGCTTCATCCGTATCGTCCACAATCTTGAAAAGATCCAAATCTTTCGGCGAGATTACACCCCACTTGACGAAATGATCAAAGTTGATCAAACCTTCCCAAAATTCACGACCGTAAAGAAAAACGGGTAATTGTTTATCCAGTTTGCCGGTTTGAGCTAGGGTGAGCGTCTCGAATAATTCGTCCATGGTGCCGAAACCGCCAGGGAAGACCACGATGGCTTTGGCATGGTAAAGGAAGTAAAACTTCCGGATAAAGAAGTAGTGGAATTCGAAAGAGAGTTCTGGTGTGGCATACTGATTGACGCCTTGTTCGAAAGGCAGGCTTATTCCCAGGGCAATCGATGCCCCCCCGGCTTGGTCAGCTCCTTTGTTGGCCGCTTCCATCATGCCGGGCCCACCTCCGGAGCATATTAGGTACTGATCTTTTGGGTCCTCGTGGTCGAGAGACCATTTTGTCAGCCTTTCGGACAGTTCTACAGCTTGGTCGTAATATTTGGACAGGAGAAGCGTTCTTTCCTTCTTGAGAACTTCTTCGGTCTGTTCTTCGCTCCTGTCTGCGGTTTCTTCAGGCAGGTCTTTCAGCAATGCGTCCAACTCGTCTTGAGCCTGTGCGGAATCCTTTGACCGGGCAGACCCGAATAAGACGATGGTGTTTTCAACCCCATGCTCGGTTAAGCGGACATCGGGTTCGATCAGTTCGCATTGGACCCGAATAGGGCGCGCGTGAGGGCTTTTCAGAAAAGTTGAATTGTCGTAGGCTTTGGAAGGTTTGTTCATGGCTTTATCTTTGAGCTTCGAGCCTGAAATGAAAAGAGCAAATGCGTCATTAGTAAAAAAAGAGTTCTTTTTCGCTAAAGTCGCTCAAAGATAAGTCGACTATGCATCGTAGCTGCAAGGAAGCAGACCTAATAAATCGAGGTTCGGTCCACAGGAGGTAGATCAGAATCACAACCGCCAATTAGCGCCAATCAGGCGCATTTCCAAATTTGTTGTGATTTTTATCAAGGATTACCTAGAAAAAACATCTACCTCCATTCCTACAGAAACGCCTTCCGAAGAAGCTGATTGCTCGGTTTTAGAGTTTCCTGATCAAACGGCTCAAAAAGATCAGGGCTGCTCAAGGGAAGAAATAGGCAAACTTGTGGACAAGCTTATGTCCATGCCTGAACCTTCGGGACCTGGGAAGGGTTTGCTTTCGGACCTTTATGACATCGACGAAGATCCGTTTCTTTCCGTGGCAGCTCGGGTTCTCGAGGAAGAGATTAACTGACTTAGTGTTCCCTTTTGGGGAAATCGAAATCGAGAAGCACGCATTTTCCAGGCTCTATTTCTTTCCACTCATTGACTTCGGCCTTGAGTGAGACAATTCCGCATGTGGGGACGTTCGGTATTTCCAAATAGGTTAGAATATTGGATAGAAAGGTGATGGTCGGATTGTGAAAGACAAAGGCCATCGAGTCGACCGTATCGGGTGCTTCCGTGATGAAGTTTAAAACGTCCGAAGCCGATGCATCGTATAGTTCGCCTTCAACTTTGATTTCCTTCTCCTTCCACCAAAACCGTTTCAGTATATCAGCTGTTTCGCGAGCCCGTTTGGCTCGGGAGCAAAAAATCAGTTCAGGCACAGGCCAATTCGATGCCATTCTTTGTGCCATAATGGGGGCGTCTCTATTTCCTCTCGTGTTTAATGGACGATCTGCATCATCCAGATTTGGAGTGTCCCAAGATGACTTTGCGTGACGAATGAGAAACAGGGTTTTCATAATGCCTATGGCCCTAACAATGAGTTTTTTCTGTTTGCCTGCAAGGTTTCAATCGCAAGAATGAAGGAAATGATTGTTCGTCTTTCTACCCTGTCTGCCGCATTGCTTTTGCTTGCGGGGTGTCCTGATGACAGTGGACCGGAGGTGGTTGACCCGATCGTCCCCGAGAAGCCCGATCCGAAGCCATTTGCCGAGGATGGGGAGGTGATTGTCGAAGTGCCCCGCTTTGCTTCAAATGATCGCAAGCTCGGTGAAATAATGGAGGACTTTTCCGGTTCGATCGATGCGTACCCGCTTGTGGATCAAGCCGAAACGATCATGAAGAAAAATGGCAGGCTTTACAGGAGAGGTATTGAAGACGAGCCCTTTACCGGTACCGTCGTTGAGTCTTTCCCCAATGGCAGCTTGTCCCTAAGCACGACTTTTTACGAAGGCAAGCCACATGGATCCCAAAAGAGGAATTTCCCTGATGGAGCAATGGCGTCGGAGATCTTTTTTGACAAAGGGGTTCTTTCGGGGATCAAGACCAAATGGTGGAAGAACGGCAGAATGCGCGAGGAAGAATATTGGAGTGACGGTAAATTCAGAGGGCGGAGGCTTTGGGACGAAATCGGCAGGCTGGTTAGGGAAGAAATCGTGCATGAAGACTAATCGTCGGCCTCTTCCTTGCTCCTGATCTCATCGAGGTACTTGCCGAAATCTCCGATTCTTATGATTGATAGGTTTTTGATTACCTCTCTCTTCTCGATCTCTCGGATCAAATCGAATAATTCGTCAGAAAAGTCGTCAGGGACCACAACGGCCAAATGCCGAGCTCCCAATCGGAAATTCGTGTCACTCAGAATATTGAGTAAGTCAGTCTCGCTTTTCGAATCCCAGCTGGTTCGAACCTCTATCCCAAGGCCCCATGGTTGAATCCATAAATCCGTTTCGCCAACCCCGAATTTTTTTGTAACCTCGGCGTTTCGGAGGGCTAGCTTGTGCTCGCAAATATGAATCAGATCCATGATGCTCGCTGAATTTCCAGTCAATGAATCTCTTTCCTTGGCCACGAGAGAGGAAAGATAGGAATTCAGATTCCCTCGATGGATCATTTGCATCCGCTCTCGGGCAAAATTCCTTAGCTGGACATCGGGGAAAAGCGTGCTCAGGGACAATTCCTTGTTGTCTGCGAGGCCGCTTCTGGTGGTTCGTTTTTCTACTCCGCTTATCAATTGGTCGAGATCATCAGGGAAATTCAATGTGTGAACCCGCAGGTCGTAATGGCCTTGCTTGCGAGACAGTTCTCCGAGTTGTTCGCGAATCCACATGCATAGGAAATAGGCTTCGTCGTTTCCTTCGTAACCTTTTTCGCGAAAGAACGTGATTTTCTCTCTGAATCCCAGAACCCCACTTTGGTAGTAGTCGTACGGTCCATCGACATGGCTTATAACTGCGGTGAGCGCTTCCAGCAAATCCCGGTCATCTTTCCAATCTCTGCGTTTTCTGTGATATACGGGTGTGCCTATTGTCGAGGCTTTGGGCCTTTTGAAGGTGGGGGAATCGTCCATTTTTGGGGAAGGTTGATGCCATTATGATTGCATGGCATCTGATAACGCAACCTTTAATGGGTTGATCGCTCCGAACTTGCCTTGGCCCTGAAACTCTCTAGTTTGTAAGCATGAAATGGGCTTGCTTAACAAGGAATCTGATCAAAGGTCTGTTTGTAGCCGTTGCCCTGCCTTTTTACCACGGAAACGCTCAAACTCTCATGTCCACGAGGGCGTTTTCACCTGATGCCAATGGATCTTTGGCTTCTGCAAAAATAATCCGAGTGGTTCAACCAGGAGTTTTTGACGTTCAGACAACAGATTACGTCGTGAGGATGCGGGCGTGGGGCGTTGGTTTCCCAAAGCGGGATCAACCCGGTTACGCCGAGGCCCTTTCCTTCACCGAGAACAGACTGGTGCTGACGGCTCCGAACTTTAAGATCAAGAGAGAATTTGACGAGAAGAACCTAAAGGTTGTGGACGTAGTGCTCATGGGTGGGAAAATGAACTTTAGTAGGGAGGCGATCGGATTGGGTATTGGTTGGCATTTGGAAAAGGAGACCAACAGGTATGGCCCATTTGTTCTCGCTCAGTTGAAATCGAAGCGAATGAATGCGGGAGTTTGGGCAAACAATTTCAATTATAACCAGGCGGACCCATTGGCCCGGCCAACCCCTCAGCTACCTAATGCGTTACGGGATAGAAACACTTTTGTGCCAGGCTTGAGCTATTGGGTCTCGAGCTTGGGCAAAATCCACAGGCCCGGGTGCTCATTTTACGAACGGGGCAAAGGAGTGCTTACCTCAAAGCCAAGTGGTCGGGATTGCAGGATTTGCGGGGGCAGAAAGCCCAAGTAGTTACCTTATTTGCAAGGCTGGTGAAGGTTATTCCATTCCGTAATATGTTTCAGGCTCGCTTGGCTCAACTTTTTGCTCTCGTTTTTTGCTATGTTTAAGCGCTATGGATAGAACTACGAACATGTACATACCAGCATTAAGTGAGTTTCCTGAATTTTCTCTTGAACGCCTGCTACGCACCTGCTTTGGCCATTCTCCCGAAGAGGAGCTGAAGATTTGCATTCTCATCGATCTTCCCGACCTTTCCCTGATGGTGGGGCACAAGTTCATGAGCGAGCATGGCTTTGAGGTACAGAAGCGAGCCCATGACGTCTTCCTCAAATTATTGAAGGAGGGCGTTTCCGAAAAGTTGGGCTATACTGAAAACGATTTTTTTGCATATCGCGCGACTGGCGGAAGTAATCTCGATCCAGATGACGAGCTGACTGATTTCGAGGGGAACTCTCTTACTTTTACGCGGGACGTATGCCCAAAATACGATTTGATACTGGCCATTTCTGACTTTTCGCTAACCGCGCCCCTCACTGCCATGGCCAAGGAGTACGGTTTTCGTGGCGCAACCCTGCACGGAGTGAATGATATTATTTTGCAATCGGGCCTTTCGGTCGATTACCAAATGGTCAGCAGGCAAGCCGAACTGTTCCGAAGCGCCTTGGATCATGCCGATGCCTTCGAATTGGATTTCGAGGCGCTTGGAAGGTCTTTTACCCTCCGAATTGAATGTGAGCGTCAGCAAGCCCAGAAAAGTCACGGCTTATGCCCTCCGGGCATTCCTGACGTTGCGAATTTACCTGCCGGAGAAGTCTATTTCGTGCCCAAAGGCGCATCCGGCTCTTTCCCCTTCCGGTTTTCCGACGGAACCCTTGCCGAGATGAAGGTTTCGGACGGAGCGATTGTCGAAGCCGTTCTGTTGCATGGGTCCGAAGATCTTGTTGAGGAGAGGAACCGCTTGTTGACTGGGGATCCGGCGACCGGTATCATTGGGGAACTTGGCTTTGGCACTCAAATCCTGCCTTTTTCAGGTAAGGATATTCAGGACGAGAAAATCATCGGGACCTGTCACGTTGCCACGGGTCGAAGCGATCATCTCGGCGGGAATCTTACTCCTGATCTTTTCAATTCCAGGCAAAATGCTTCTCACGATGACATCCTTTACGCACCCCCTAAGACTCCTGAAATCACCGTCAGTCAGGTAAGGATGTTCAAGGACGGGACCGTTTCGCCAATATTGGAACGTTTTGCACCCACTTCCTACCTGCTGCAAAGGCTAGAAGATGAATATCCTGTGGAGAAATTTACCGGCCAAGTGGTCTAGGCAAGTCGTTGTCCTGACCTTTCTTTGTCTTGGGCTCGAAGTATGGGGGTACCGTCCGGTTCCGCAAGCTCCCCGGGCTCCATCCGTAAGCCAAGTTCGTTCGGTTCCCCGGTATTCTAATTTCACGAGGGCTCCCAGAGCACCCAGTGCCCCCGTGTCCAGAAAGGCCAGATTCGCCCCGAGAGCCCCTTTGCCCAAGACCGTTACCCTCGTCAAGAGACCTCCCAGCGTGAAGCGTTCCAAGCCTGTTCGGTTTGTTCCATTTGTGAGGCGTGTCCCCGTTCCCAGACGGGTCCCTATCGTGCGTGTCGTGCCAAAGCGAAGGCAATGAAATCGCGTCGCTTTTGCAGCTTTCAAGGAACCCTTGCGAGTTATTCATTTAAAAGCTTTGCTTTTTTAAGGGTTTTTTAGGAAATTATGGACATGTCGGAGCATCCAAGCCCTTATGCTCTTCCTCAACTAAGGATGTGTTATCGTCAGCTGATTTTGCTGACCGTATCTTTGTCGATGGGTTTCTCGATTGTTGGAAACGCTCAAACTTTTACAGGGCAGACACTTCACTCCTATTCGTTGGAATGGAATGGTTCGGCCTATCAAGTCTCGGGTTACCCGGGTCAAAGCTTCCCACCGCTTTCTTTATACGAGAATCATTACTATGTGTTGGAGAACAATTCAACAATCGGAACGCTTCTTTCGGTCGGGGAAAATAATCAATCCTCATATGGGAAACCGGATGTTTGGAACAACGGGGCTCATGGCAATGAAGAGTATCTGCTTATTGCGCCAGACGTAAATTCATCGAGGACCCTCCATTACTTCAACCCCGATCAGAACGGCAGCACCGGACAACTGAACGTTTTGCCTTATGACTCGCATTTGTTGCATCCTGACTTGAGTCTGGATGATTCCCGGTTCGGGCATGCGGTGCAAATCAATGACTGGAACCAAACCATCGTGGGTGCTCCCGGTCAGGGTACTTTGGACGGAGCGGTTTACCTGTTTAACCGGGAATCGAATGGAAGTCAGACTCAATTGCAAATGATGATGCCTTCGGTCGTTGACGGGCAGTTTGGGGCTTCGGTCGAGGCAAATGGGGACTTTCTCGGGGTTGGGGCGCCTGATGAATCCGGGTTTCAGGGCAAGGCATACTTGTACATGAGGGAATCGAATGGCAGTTACGCCCTTTGGGAAACTCATGCTCCTCCATCGCCTCAAGCTGGCGACAGTTTTGGCTGGGCTATGGCAATGGACACTTCCTCAATGGTGGTTGCCTCCTTGCAACGCCAGAATGGAGGAAGTGGGCAAGTCAGCCATTATAGCAAAAACCCAGACAATACCTGGTCTTTCGTTTCCTCCTTTTCCTCGGATGACAACCAAAGCGGAGATGAATTTGGCCATGACCTCGATTTGTCGGGAAATTACCTGATTGTCGGGGCCCCCATGGCAGATGCAGATGGTAATAATTCGGGGAGCGCTTACATCTTCGAACTTAACGGTTCCTCTTGGAGCCAGGTGTCCAAGCTTCAGCCCACCGGTCTTTCGATTGATGATAAGTTCGGTTATTCCGTAGCTCTGTCTGGTAACTTGGCTTTTGTCGGCGCCGTGAACGGAGACTCGAACGTTTCCAATACGGGGTGTGTTTACGTTTTTGAAAAAACGCAGTCCGGTTGGACGGAAATCTCCAAGATCAACCCGCCGAGCCTGACCGCAGATCAGTTGTTCGCATCGAATCTTGAGGTCAACGATGATTTGCTCATGGTGGGTGCTCCTCAGCAGGGTGAGGATGGCTTTGGTTATATTTATCGTGCGGATGCCAATGCAAGCTTTTGGACACTCATCTCGGCCCTCGACTGCAAGGCCGCTGCGTCTTCCAGCAAGAATTTAACCTTTCTTGCCCTCAAGGATGGCATGGCCGTGATTGGAAGCCCGGGGGACAGTACCCAGCAATCTTTCGGAGGAGGGGTTCTTGTGTTTTACAATGATGCTTGGAACAGCCTTGCCTTGCCTCAATTACATCCTGTCATAGACGGAAACTCGACCCCCTTGGTTCATTTTACCGAGGTTGAGGTCTCAAACCACTCTTATACCTATGATTTCAACGGTTCTCATCCTTTTTCCAATTCACTGACTTGGACAATCGATGATGCAAACTTCAGTTCGGGGCAGTCGTCGCCGACCATCGATTCGACTACCGGGGTCTTTACCTATAGACCGGATGCGAATTTTAGCGGTCTCCATAGCTTTACTATCTCTCTTCACGAAGGGAACCTCTCGGATAGCGTTCAGTTTTCGGTTTTTGTCGATGGTACTCCTGACAGTCCGGTCTTTTCAAACCCTGGCGAATTCATTTTGCCCAATGCGATGGAGGGAGACGATTACAACCAATCGATTTCCTTGTTTGATGCCGATGGTGACGCCCTTAGCCTTACCTTGAGCGGGGGAGCGCCTCCTGCCAACTTCGCCATAGTGGGCACTAACCTTACCTTTGCCCCTCCAATCGGTGCCGCTGGCGGTTTGCCTTCCCAGGCTTACACTTTCCAATTAACGGTTTCAGATGGCTCGCTTTCCTCTGTCCAAACGTTCCAGCTCACGGTGTTGGCAAGAAACGAGCCACCGTACATTTGGGTAGATGGCAATTCGTCCGTTACGGATCTTAACGTCACGATTCCCGAGGATAGCAACGCGACAACTTGGTTTTCCGTCCTTCCCACTCTGGATTACAATGATTCCGACGGTCACACGATTGAACTGAACGCTTCCGTTTCGCCTGCCCATGGCACTTTGACTCTCGATATCAATGCGGTGGGTAATCAAAGCGTATTGTATTTGCCCGATGCTGACTTCAACGGAACGGACACTTTTACCATCCGCCTGAACGACGTTGTTGGCACGATGAACAAATACGACGAATTGACTTTTTACGTAACGGTGACTCCGGTCAACGACCCGCCCGTGATTACTTCGGTTCCCCCGAGTCAATTTGCCCCTGAGGGCGTTTTGTTTGCATATGAACTAAACGTTTCCGATCCGGATCAAGGTGATTCTTTCACGGTGGTCTATTCGAATTTGCCAACTTGGTTGAGTTTCAACCCCGGAAGCTTGACTGTTTCGGGTACTCCGAGTTGGCAGGATTATGAGGAGTCCGGTCCTCGCCTGATCTTGATCGAGGTCACTGATCAGGCTGGGGCAAAGGGGAGTCAGGGTTTTCTTTTGGAAGTCGTTCCTACGAATTATCCTCCTAGTATCGTTCAGGGCTCTTCGATCACGATTCAAGTTAATGAAGATTCGGATTTTACGGATATTTCGGTTTCCGCAACCGATCAGGATGAAACCGTTGGACAGTTGAGCTGGGTCTTGGGAACTGCTCCTGCTAATGGCACGGCCAACGTATCCGGGAATGGCACCGTTCCCAGCGTGTTGCAGTATAAGCCGGATGCCAATTTTACGGGGGCTGATTCCTTCGTTATCAACGTTTTTGACTCGGGGGATCCTAACGCTCAGGATTCGATTACCATTCAAGTTGCGGTTTTGCCTCTAGACGATGCCCCCGCCTTCACAAGCGCGACCAAGGGAATTGCCGTGAGAGGGCATCAGTTTGAATACAATGCGACCGTATTTGATGCGGATGGCCAAGAGTCTCTGGTCATATCGGTTCTGAGCCCATTGCCCGACTGGGTGACTTTTGTGGATGATGGGAACGGAAGCGCCCGTTTTTACGGGACGCCGAGCGAATATGACGTCGGACAGAACCTCATTGTTCTGGAAGGTAGGGATTCTACCAATTTGTTTGCCCAGCAAACCTTCTTCCTGAAGGTAATCGGCGAGAATACGAACCCTACGATCACTCAAGGTGATAGCGTTAGCTTTTCCGCGGTGGAGGACACGACTTGGGTCGGGGACGGCTTGCTTACCGCATCCGATGCAGATGGGCAGGATTTGCAATGGTCTCTTAGCGGTCAACCAAGTCATGGCTCTGTTATTGCAGAAGGGTTGGGCGGAACGATTCAACGCTTGGAGTATATCCCGGATGGGAACTATTCAGGACTCGATGCTTTTGTGGTCAGTGTAAGTGACGGGGTCGGTTCGAGCTCGGTGACAGTTACCTTGAATGTTCAGAACGTTGATGACGCTCCGGTCTTTTCAGTCTTTCCTTCCAATTCCTCCATTGTGGACGGCAACCTTCTGAGCCTCCCGATCGTAGTTTATGATGCGGATGGGTTGGGCGGGGCCACCTTAAGTGAAACGAGTCCGCTGTGGTTGTTGGTCGATTCGTCAAACCTGACTATCACCGGGAGCATCCCTTTTCAGGGAACTCCTGCCGTAGCCGACGAAGGAAATCATTCCGTCAGCCTTACGGTTACCGATTCCACCGGTTTGTCCGTGAGCGCCAGTTTGATCGTTACCGTCGAAGTGCACAATTACCCACCAAGCATCAACGCTGCCAGTTTCAGCGTTCAGATGACCGAGGATCTGGGTGGGACTTGGTCTGCACCCTCGCTTTCCGCCACCGATTTGGAAACCAATGCCAGCCTGATGACATGGGGTATTGCCCAAGCTCCAGGCAGGGGTACGGCCGCTTTCGTTACGGCCAATGATCCGTCAAGCCTTACCTATTTGCCTGATGGCAACTTTTCGGGAATGGATTCTTTCGTAATCTCGGTTACGGATGGTGGCGGAATACACTCTTCTGCTCCCAAAACCGCCACTGCAATCGTATCGGTGGAGGTGCTGCCCGTTAACGATGCGCCGGTCTTCACTTCCATACCCGCCACTGACTTGAATGACGGAACGTATTCTTGGAATGACGAATCCGAATACGTCTACAAGGTCATATCCTACGATTCTGACTGGGACTGGCAAACACTCGAATTGAACGTCACCTCCGTTTTGCCAAATTGGCTGACCTTCGTTTCCGAGGGCAATGGAACGGGTACGCTCCGGGGGACCGGAGCGGTCAAGGACAAGGGGACTTATCAAATTCAATTTACGGCTACCGACTCATATGGAACGACTGCGGAGCAGAACTTTTCACTTGTTTTGCGCATCGACAATTATCCACCCGTTTTCAAAAGTTCTTCTACAGGCAGTGAGATTACCGAACTAATCGTCTATTTGGATGAGGATTCAAAAGCTGGCGATGCCAGGGGCTGGCTTACCCCCGTGGATTACTTCGGGGAAGATCCTGATCCGCAACTCCAGAACCCGCTGAGGGATTTGAAATGGACATTAGGCTCTTCTCCCTTGAGCTTGGCTCAGGTTGAGGTCAATGGAACCGGGCTGCGCCCTCAGGGCTTCAGCTATGAGATTGCAAAGGATTTCTCTGGGAACGATCTGTTTCACCTCAAGGCATTCGATGGTCACAGGAGTGCTCTGTTGCCTGTCAGGATAGTAGTCCGCCCGGTTCCGGACTCCCCGGTTTTCACTAAAGTTCCTCAACCCATCATCTATGGTAAGGTCGGAGCTCTGTTGCAAATTCCGTTGGAGACATCAGATCCTGACGGGGATAGCCGTAAGATCGAGGTGGTCGGATTGCCTCAAGGTGATGAGGGATTCTGGTTTGGCATTACCGATCTCAACGAGACCAGGGGGTCGGCCATTTTACAAGGCGTTCCCCCGAATGGCTTGCAAGGAAAGAGGTACCCGATTGCCTTGATTGCGACTGATTCTACAGGAAGATACGCTACTGCAAGCGCCTTGCTTATCATAGATGGAGCGAATAGAACCCCCATCATTCAGGGGGGGGAGACCGTGCAGTTTGCTTTTGACGGATCCGGAAACGTCAAGGGCGTGGACTTGGCTTCCATAGTAGCGACCGATTTCGACGGCGATTCGTTACTATGGTCATTATCTCCCTTGTCCGAGCACAAGTATGGCGTGCCCAAGGTGAGCGGGGTAGGGGCTAGACCAACCACGCTCACTTATCTTTCCTATGGTTCGAATACGGCAGATTCTTTCGTTATAAGGGTGTCGGACGGTTTGAGCTTCGATGAACTCAAGATTGTACCCCTAATCGTATCTTCGCACGAATCCATACAGGTGGATATGACCGAAGGTAACGTAATGGCATATGCCGGGGTCGAATACTCATCCTACTTCTCTCTCTCTCCACTAAGCGACAGTACGATTATCGACGCCTCTCTTGATATCGCTCCTTCCTGGCTAAAGGTCAGCAAGGTTTCCCGTGATCTATTTCGATTGCACGGGATGGTGCCCAAGAGTACCCAAGGCAACTTTGACGTTCGTATCGTTTTCAGCGAGGGAGGGGTAGGCAAGGCGACGAAGAGCGTGACTCTGTCCGTTTCAAGCCTTTCATCGCCCACGGTTGCCCTTAAGGGAGAACGGTTTCTCAGGTTGAAAAAGGGGGCGTCTTTCGTTGATCCAGGCTATACGGCGACTGGGGCGGGAGGGCAGGATTTGTCCAGTTCGGTTATCACCCAAGGTCTGGTTGACCCGAATGCCCTCGGTCTTTTCGAACTCGTTTACAACGTTACCGACCCCATCGGTGGGGGAGGGGTTTCCGTAAAGAGGTTTGTCCAAGTAGTCGAGGGCAATGCCTCGGTGGTGGTCAAGACCCTTCACCCATTGACTCCGGGAGAAGCGCTTGGCGTACTTCCCTCATCGGAGAATACCTTGATTTGGGGGAAAGGAAAAAATGGAACTCAAATCTCCGGCCCTACCAACTCGGTCTCTTTCGTTTCCAGCATTAACGAAATGGGCCATTCCATTCGGGCCGAGTTTTTCGAATCCCTTTCCGGTCAGGACGTATCGATTGATGATTGCATTACGACTGCAGATGGAAATTTCCTTCTGGTTGGCAGATACAAGGGGAATTTGTTGTTTCGCGAATATCAGTTTCTGGCCAAAGGCGAACAAAATCTCTTCATCGTCAAGCTTGATCCGGATTTTAATCTGCTTTGGTCCAAGACCCTCTACGGTACAAGTGAAATCGGTTCCCTCAGACTTAGTCAGCTCAAGGACGGATCCCTTCTTTTGGGGGGAGGCTTTGCGGGGTCACTTACTACGGAGATAGGAACCTACGTTTCAGTCGCCAAAAAAGACCTTTTTCTCTCTCGACTCGATCAGGGTACGGGGGGTTTTATATGGATGAAGAGGTTTGGGGGGGCCGGTGATGATTCCGTAACGGCGTTGGAAGCCAAGGACGATCTGATTTATCTTGCAGGTAACGTTATCAAAACTGGGTTCGAGCAGTATTCCTTTCTGTTCGAAATGGATGGAGATGGTTCGATTCAAAGCTCCCTCGCCTTAAAGGGGCTCTTTCAAAATAACGTCAAGGACTTGGCTGTGGGCGGTGAGAAAATCTATCTTTTGGGGAGTTTCGCGAGCCAACTGAAATTATCGAACGAAAGCCTGACTTCGATGAATAACTCATCCTTTGTTCTCGCTCTCAAGAAAGGTTTGACGGAGGATTGGGCCGTTGCTTTTTCGGATCAAAGCGAGCCGGTTGGAATAGAGACGGATGCTTTCGGTTACCCTGTTATCCTTAATCGTTTTTCCGGGAGTTTTGCGATGGATGAAGCCTCGCTCAATCTTTCGTCTCAAGGTTCTGGAGACTTGGTCGTTACGAAACTTGGCAAGGACGGAGGAGACCTCGTTTGGCATAAGCAAGTGGGCGGGGCGGGAGATGAAAACTCAACTGCTTTCAAAACCGATCGACATGGACGAATCTTCACCCTCATAAGCACGGATCAAACATTCCTTCTTGATGGGCTGAGTACAAATGGAGCCAACCTTCTCCTTGCCACCATCGAGTCGAGGGACAAGCCGTCTTTCCCGAACCCTCTTTCGTTGAGTCTGAGCAAAGGGAACGGTTTCCATACCGAGATCAATGCAACGATTCCAAACGGATTTGCCAGTATGGAGTTGTTGAATGCCCCTTCCTGGGTCTTTTTGAAAGACGATGGCAATGGTACCGGTTTGATTGGGGGAGTCGTTTCTACGGATGCAAATGAATCATCTGAGTTTAAGGTCAGGGTCATTGATCCGGATGGAGCCTATGCGGACTTGAACGTTAGCTGTTCGATTTCCGATCTGAATCAATCGGAAGCTCGTACCGATCAATTTCCAAGTTTTTCGTCGTCTCTTGATTTGGGTGCGAACGTCATCGTTTCCGAGGTATTCCCCTCAAGCGGAATGAAATACGTGATATCTGGAAAATTTAAGGGTTCCCTCCAAGTGGGCAGTTTGAAGGCAGAGGCGAATTCAGGCTACGACGGATTTGCCATGCAGGTTAATTCGACTGGTACCGCCGAGTCGCTTCTTCACATGGTATCGGATGGTGATTTGGACTTGGCTGGCACGGTGACGGATGAGGATGGAAATATCCATCTGATCGGTTCTTTTTCAGGAAAGCTTTCAGTCGGCTTTTTGGATATAGTTAGCTCAGGGGGGCGGGATCTTTTCATCCTAAGCTGGAGCAAGGACGGGGATTTGCTTAATCTGCAAGGAATCGGTGGAGCAGGGAACGAGATTGCAACTTCCGCAACCTGTTCGGGCCAATCCCTCATCTTGGGAGGATATTTTAACGATTCATTCGATTACGGAACTTCCCAACAGGCTTCGGGCGGAGGATCCGACGGTTTTATCATGTCGATCTCAGTCTTCAGTTTCTCCCAAGTCAATTGGTTCATGCCCTTGGTTTCTACATCAGATGCGTTCGTTCGCGATGTGGACGTCGGTTCGGACGGTTCGGTCTTTTTTGTCGGTAGTTTTGCCGGAAACGCTTCTCTCGGAGGTATCCAAGTGGTTTCCCAAGGCTTGTCCGATGGAATTGTCGGTAAGTTGGCTAGCGATGGCCAAGTCAATTACCTCAAGTCGGGCGGGGGGAAGGGAAAGGACGAAGTTGGTTTCGTAACGGCAGCTTCCGGGTCCAATCTGATTGTCGGAGGAACCTTTGCGGAAAAACTCGAGTGGGACAGTCAACGTGTGACTACTAAGGGAGGCAAAGATACCTTCCTCGCTACTTTTTCCGCATCGGGCAATTGTCTTTCTCTGGTTCATTTAGGAGGTAATGGGAGCGAGGATATAAAGGATCTCATGGGCACCGGTAACAACATCGTGGTTTTAGGGACTTTCAATGGAACCGTTCAAGTAGGAACGAATACCTTTGATTCAAAGGGTGAAGTAGATTCCTACCTCGCTTTTTATGATCCGAGTCTGAAGACTTGTCATCAATCAGTCCATTTCGGGGGAACGAGGAATGACTTGCTGAATGCCGCCTCCAGCGCAGTCGAAGGACACTTTGTTTTGGCTGGTCTTTCGGATCGGAGACTTGGGCAGAATCTGGAATCAAGCCTTGTGGATCCCAGTGCGAGTTCAGCGTCTTTCCTTTCTTTTTATGGACCGGTCGACTTTTCTCCAAGAGTGTGGCCAGCTCCGCCTCCTTCGGTTGGAGAATCCTCGTTCTTCGAATACCGTTTTAATTCAGGTCCTTGGCCCAGTGGGGCAAGCTTGGCCTTTTCGGTCCAGAGCCTTCCGTCTTGGGCAAACGCGAGCCTTGACCAAGACGGGTCTGGAGTGATCTGGGGCATGGCGCCTGCCTCATCAGCGGGGCATCAAAATGCCTTTTCCGTAGATTGCTTGATCAAGTCCGAGCGCTATGGTGAAAAAAGTATTTCATTCACCACCTCGATCGTCCCGAATGCGGAGATTTTCAAACTGGTTTCTGATTCTACAAGCGATTCGGTTACGCAATTCCAGAAATATTCGTTTATCGTGAACGTTTTGGGGGATAACCCGGGAGACGTTCTTGTTTTTCCGGAAACCTTGCCTTCATGGATGACGGGAACACGACTGGATGATACCAGGTTTCTTCTTGAGGGAACCCCCGTGAGCGGTAATTCCGGGACGAGTCCGGTCAAGTTGCGAGCGAGCAATGCGAGCTATGAAGAAAGTTTTGAAGTAGACGTAAAAGTCCAGTCCACGCTCCAAAACTCTTCGGTCGGAACCGAGTATGGCAATTGGAAGGAAAGCTGGTTCGGACTCTCGATCTCTTTTGACAATTCATGGTCCTATCACAGTGCTCTGGGATGGATCTACGTAGAATCGAGCAAGGAGGGCGACGCCATTTGGTTCTGGAATGAAAAGTGGGGATGGTTATGGACCGATCAAGGTCATTGGGACTCCTCAAAAGGGGAGGGCTTTCTCTATTCCTACCAGACTGGGAACTGGCTTTATTTCAAAAAAGGAATTGGAGGTGGGGCTAACCTCGTATTTCTTTATGAAACCAGCAAATGGGACTATTACGAAAGTCAGTGAGCGGTATTACTGCCCGTGAAAGAGGGACTTTGGGGAGACGTTTCTTTTCTTAAGCGATCAAGGGAGCCTCGAAATCTGATTCCAATTTCAGAAATTTCTCTATTTGAGCAAAGATTTGTTCGTCCCCCAGTTGATGGGCCTCTCTCAAGCCTGATACCGAGCTTCCGTGTTCGATAAACCGGTCAGGCCAACCAAATCTTCGAACGGGCAAAGCAATGCCTTCCTCCTGCAGATGCTCGAGAACGGCTGAGCCGAAACCACCTGCGAGAACGTTGTCTTCCAACGTTATTATGCTTCCGTGGCTTCGGGCGTGTGAAAGGAGCAAGGCTTTGTCCAGAGGCTTGACGAACCGGGCGTTCGTGACCGAGCAACTGATTCCGTGCTTGGCGGAAAGCTTGTCGGCCAGCTCTTCGGCAACGCGAACGAAATCCCCAAGTGCCCAAATCGAGCAGTCCGAACCTTCCCTCAGAACCTCGGCTTCGCCTATGGGCAACGGGGTGGGCGTCTCCTTACGCTCGATCCCTCGTCCGGCGCCTCGAGGATAGCGCACGAAGGCGGGCTGACCGCTTTCGATACCGGTGGACATCATGTCCTGTAGCTCATCTTCGTCCTTAGGTTGCATGACGATTGCATTGGGTATCAGCCTCAAGTAGGAGAAATCGAAAACTCCGTGGTGAGTCGGCCCGTCGTTAGGAGATAGACCAGCCCGATCCAGGCAAAACGTCACGGGTAGGTTTTGGAGGCATACGTCGTGAATGAGTTGGTCGAAGGCTCGTTGCAGGAAAGTTGAATAGATCGCGCAGACCGGAATCATGTTTCGGGTGGCCATGCCTGCAGCCATCAGCACCGCATGCTCTTCCGCAATTCCTACGTCGAAGAAACGGTCGGGAATCTCCTTTTGCAGGAAGTCCAAACCTGTCCCGCTTGGCATGGCTGCAGTGATTCCGACGATCTTTTCATTTTTACGGGCCATCTTGGCAAGGCATTCTCCGAAAACGTCCTGGTATTTGGGAGGAGATCCCGGTTTGCTCGACGGAGCCGCTCCGGTCTTGATGTCAAAAGGACCGGATCCATGCCATTTTTCCGGTTCCTCCAAGGCAACGGGAAAACCCTTGCCCTTTTTGGTCAAGAGATGAAGTACGATGGGCTCGTCGGAAGTTTTTGCGAACTCAAGAAAGCTAACCATTCTTTTGACGTCGTGCCCGTCAATCGGACCGACATAGCGAATACCCAATTTCTCAAAGATACTCGAAGGGGCAAGCAGTTCCTTGGTGTCTCTTTTCGCCTTGGAAATGAATTTGATCAAGGTCTCTCCTCCGGGGATTTTCGAGAGAAGATTGCCCGCGTCCTTGTGTATGCGACTATATACGGGATTGGTAATGAGTTCGTTGAAATATTTCGAAAACGCTCCCACGTTTTTTGCGATCGACCATTCGTTATCGTTGAGAATCAGAATGAACTTCTTGGTCGAGCAAGCAATGTTGTTCAGTGCCTCGAGGGTGATGCCGCAGGTAAAGGCAGCATCCCCGGCAATGGCAACTACGTGATCTTCCCCTCCTTTGATATCCCGGGCCATACACATTCCAAGGGCTGCCGACAGAGCCGTTCCCGCATGTCCTGCCCCAAATGCGTCATGCGGACTTTCGTCCCTGGATAAGAAACCGCTCAGACCGCCGCTTTGCCTGATCTTTTCGAAGCGCTCGTCGTTGCGTCCGGTCAGAAGTTTGTGCACGTATCCCTGGTGGGACACATCCCATACAAAGGAGTCCTTTGGGGTTTCGAAAGCGAGGTGCAAGGCAACGCTTAGCTCAACCACTCCGAGGTTAGGGCCGACATGCCCGCCGTTTTCGGACGTAGTCTCTATGATCCGTTGACGGATTTCTTGGCAAAGGCTCTCGATTTCCTCTTCATCGAGGCCTTTCAAGTCCTCTGGTTTCGAAATAGTGGGAAGTATCTCTCTTTTGCTCATCTTATTCGTTCGAGGAATCGGCCGCCGATAGGTTGCCGCCTTGATCCGTCACTTCCTTGACCTTTACTTCAGCCAATTCGATTTTCGAACGGCACAATTTCAGAAGGTTTACACCGGATTGATAGTTTTTGACCAATGACTCCAAAGGGCTGTCTCCGGATTCCATACGGTGTATGATTGCCTCAAGTCGGGAGAGAGCCTCCTCAAAGGATAGATCCGGATCTAACTCGATCCCATCATTTTCTTCATCTGCCATGATCTCATACTAATTTCAATCGAATGTTCCGCAACACCGTAAATCGGGATCTTATGCAAGAAAGTCGACAACTTATGACCCTTCCTTTATGAAGGTGGCAATGACAGACGTTCAAATAATCGTACTTTGCGCCGCCGGGGCGCAAATACTCTTCGAGTGCTATCTTCGAAACGCTAACGAGCGACGGTTGCTTGACATGAAGGACACTCCTCCTGCGGAGGCGTCGGGTCTGATGGACGAACAGACCTGGGCAAAGGCAACTGATTATTCGATTGCGAAAAGCCGCTTTTCCACTGTCGAGGATATCTTTGGTTTTTTTCTCTTCATCGGAATCATTCTTTTTTTGTTCCCCTGGGCCTTTTCCCAATGGCCGTCATCGGGCAATGAATCGGTTTGGTTTTGCTCCCTCGTTGCAACGGCATTTCTACTCGCTCTTCAGGTGCCCAGCCTTTTCTTCGATTGGAAAAAACAGTTCTCGCTTGAGGAAAAATTTGGTTTCAACAAGTCGACCAAAGGGCTTTGGGTCGCTGACAAGATAAAAGGGGCTCTTCTGGGGTTTGTTTTTTCTCTCCTCTTGTTCGCATTGATGATTTGGCTGTATCGTTCCATTTCAGGCGCCTTTCCTCAGGCTTGGTGGATTCTTGTCTTCGTTGTGTTTTTCGGGATTCAGCTATTGCTGATGATTCTTTGGCCCAAGTTCATTATTCCTCTTTTTAATAAACTATCACCTCTCGAAGAGGGCGAACTGAGAGACCGCCTCATGTCATTGGCGGATAAAACCGGTTTTCAGGCTCAAACCATAGAGGTGATCGACGGGAGTAAGCGTTCCGGGCATTCCAACGCCTACTTTACGGGGTTTGGGAGATTCAGGAGAATCGTTCTGTATGACACCTTGATCGAGCAGATGGAGGTTGATGAGATCGAGGCCGTTCTTGCTCATGAAGTCGGGCACTATAAGAAGGGGCATATACCCAAACGGTTGCTTGTTTCCTTTTTGATGGGACTGGGAGGATTTTATCTCTTGGCTGTTTCTCTGCAGAGCCAATGGTTGTACGAAGGGTTTTCGCTGGACTCCGGTCTAGTTGGATCCTTTGCATCCATGATCGTGGCCCTATCGCTGTGTCTTGGGTTTTTCACTTACTGGCTTAGCCCGATCAATAACTATTTTTCCCGTAAACATGAGTTTGAGGCCGACCATTTTGCAAAGAATGCGGTAGGAAGCGGAGACCCTTTGATTTCTTCGCTTCGGAAACTATATGTCGAGAACCTATCCCATCCGCTTCCGCATCCCTGGATGGCTACTTTTCACTACTCTCATCCGACTCTGCTGGAGAGGGAGAAGGCTCTGCGGGCCAAAGACTGAAGGGGAACTATCCCTTTGGTGTGGTTTCTCGGTTTTTCTCATTCCATTCCCTGAGCCTCCAATGACAAAGAATACCGAGAATTACGCCAACTGAGTTCATGAGCAAATCTCCGGGCGACGGAAATCTCTCCGGGATAAAAGCTTGCGTTAGTTCGTTGATGCAACCGTAAGCCAGTGAGAACAAGAAAGCTTGATTCTTCCATGCCAGACCGATTCTTTCGATCGGGCCCAGGTACCACGACCATAGCCATGCCAAGACGAAAAAAAGCGGAAGATGACTCAAGTCCTGAAGCCAGTAAGGATAATCGAACAGTTCTTCCGAGAAGCGGATGAGAATCTCGTTTGCATCAAATCTTTTCAGTGCGTCAGGTTTTGGTAATCCGGTTATGAGCTGAAGAAAACACAAATAGCCCAGAGGGAGCGCGATCCATGAATTCCTTTTGGGTTTTTGACTCCAAAAAGCGATCCATCCAGGCAAGATTCGGAGCGGTTGTGATTTAGTTGGCATTTTCCTAGATGTTCTTTTGCTTGAAAGCCAAGCCTTACTCTTTCAAAAGATTCTAACAATGCCAATATACGAATTCTATTCCCCGGGTACGAGAAAGATATATTCGTTCTTTGCCCGGTCTCTGTCCCATGCCGAGACCATTCCCGTTTGTCCCGATGGGAAAAAACACGAAATGAAAAAACTGATTTCCGGCTTTTCCATTACCGGACGGAATGGAGACGGACCTGAAACCGTTGAGGAAACCCCCAACCCCGAAGATCCTTTTTCCGGAATGGATCCAGGTCAGGCGGAGAAGGTAATGCAGGAGCTTGAGGGGGCGCTGGACGGAATGGATGAGGATAATCCGGATCCTCGGCAAATGGGCAGTTTGATGAGGAAAATGTGCGAGATGACGGGAGAGAACATGGACGAATCGATGGAGGAGGTGGTGAGAAAGCTTGAGGAGGGGATGGATCCGGATGAACTGGAGGATCGAATGGGTGATGTACTTGGGGACGATGGAGTTGGTGGGGAAGTTGGCGAAGGAGAGGAAGGGACGGATGAAGTAAAGGCAAGGTTGAGAAGCTTAATGAGGAACACCTTGGCCCGCGATCCCGAGCTCTATGAATTTTCAGACTATCTGCCTCATTGAAAGCGTTTTTACTGCCGCAACTGATTAGACTGGGAGGAAGCTTTCTTCTTCTCCTTTGTTCGTGCGATTTTGACGATGATTCGCATGGCGAAGAAGAATTCCCTCAATTTTGGAAGGGCAATGATTCTGCTTTCGATCGAGGGTTTTCTTTCCGCAAATCGGAAGGGAATGATTCCGTACTTTATCTCGAAAACTCGGATGAGCCCTTTAACGGTTTGATCGAGAGGAACTCATCGGGGGTTTTGACCCGTCAGTCTTTTTCGGAAGGCAAGCTTACAGGTAAAAGTTCCAAAAGATCGGTGGACGGTTCGTGGGTGGAAGCCAATTATCTGAAGGGGAAACCCCATGGTGACATGATTTTCTACTCGGCGGACGGAACCGTGCGATCGGTCATTACGTTCGATAATGGACGGCTTGTCCCGAATGCCGGGGGTGGGGATCTGAGCCAGCCCTAGGGTTTTCTGGTCTTGATGAACGCTCTTGTCGCCCGTCTCATTCGTTTCGTGCGCAAGGACTGGTCGTCCTCGTCATCAATCGCCAATGGCAAAAATAGATAGAACGTGCTTCCTTTTCCCATTTCGCTTGAGAAGCCTATTTCCCCATTATGGTCTTCGATGAAAAGCTTGGTGTTATAGAGACCGAATCCGGATCCGGAACTTGATTCCTTGGTTGTGAAGAAAGGGTCGAACAATTTCTCCTCTACGTCATCAGGGATTCCCTTGCCGTTGTCGGTTAGGGAAATTTCGGCACCGTTCACGGGGGCGGTTCGAACTTCCCCCGAGGTTCCGTTCATAATCGGTTGGCCTTTTCTCACGCGTCTAAGGCAAATTCTGATTTTTCCGTTCCTCTCAATCGCGTCCCTTGCATTGATGGCCAAGTTTAGGATGACCTGACGGAATCCCGTTTCCTCAAGAAACGCCGGGAGGGGTTCGCTCCCGAAATCCGTCTGTAACTTGGCGCTTCGGGGAATGATAATCGCAACTAAATCCATCTGGTCCTTCAAGAGGAGTCGGAGGTCATGGATGGCACGGGTGGCAGGTTTTTCACGATGCAGGTCGATGATCCTGCGAACGAGCTTTTGGGCCTGCATCGCGCTTTTCTTGATCTGCCCCATGCCGTTTGCCATGGGGTCGTCCTTCTCCATCATTCCATGGTAGAGCTCGCTGATCGAAAAAATTCCCGCCATCAGGTTGCTGAAATCATGAACCAATCCGTTTGTCAGGGTTGCCAGGCCTTCCCTCCAAACCGAATTCGAAAGGCGGTGCTCGGCAATCGCTTGCCGGGTAATGTCGATCAGGACCCCGTCGTAGCCCAAAAGCTTTTGGGTGGCGGTGATGATCGGAGTTCTTACGTCCAGCAAATAGACGACTTGGCCGGTGGGCGGCAGTTTTACCCTATATGAAAAGCTGAAGGTTTCTCGGTTTTTTCCGTTTGCATTCAATTCGTTCAGGAAGTGCTCACGGTCCTTCTCGAAGATTTTGCTGAGGAATAGCCCGCCGTTACGGGAGAATTCGGTGTGTTCGGCAGGAAACAGACGCTTGATACCCAGAGAGAGGTAACTGAAGGTCATGTCCGTTCGTTGGGTAAAGAAGATACCCGGAAAGTTACTGACGTAGTCGGAGAGTCTGCTTTCCGCTTTCTGCAACCGGATCAAGGTGTTTGCCAAGGCTCGAGGGTCATTCATTAAGTCGCCCATGAAAGCCTTTTTCAGGGAGTCGTGGGGGGCTAGGGCGGGTGAAAGCGAAAGAACAACGCTCATGTCATGGCGCATGCAATTGAAATAGATGCCCATCGATGATTGCTGGGAGTCCGAAGAAAGGGGGAGAAAGCATTCGAAATCTTCAAGGTGGAATTGATTGGGGATCAAAAATCCCCAACTATTCTCCAAGGACAGGAAAAACGTCCGGAAATGCTGCCCTATGAGTTCTTCTACGCCTTTTCCCACCCATGAGGAAAAAGCCTCGGATACCTTTACGATGAGACCTTTGCTATCCAGGCCTATCTGACAGTTTTCAAAATTCGGTGACTTCATTGAATCGTGATCCTTATCAAACAACTTTTTGCGATCATTGAAAAGACTCAAAAGCCAATCCTTTCCCATTGAAGTCGGAAAAGTAGGAAAAAATTGCCATTTTGAAAGAAATATGGATTGAGCGCGGATGATGCTATGATGAGGATTGACTGTAATAACGGGATTCCTTCGCTTGCAAACAATTAGCTTTGATTTGGCACAAAGATTGCATTGTTTGCCTCCAAATGGCAGAATTACTTGATAATCTTTATAGTCAGGAAAACTATTTGATCTCCAAAAAGTTGCTTGATGCTACCCACCTTCGCCATGAAGCCCTCTCCAACAACTTGGCCAACGTGGAGACTCCCGGTTTCAAGCGACGGGACTTGCCGAAGACTTTCTCCGTCGAGCTCAGGCGGGCCGTGGACAGAAAGGATTTTCGGAGGGTGAAGGGATTGCTTCCAAGAAGCGCTGAGGATCGTCAGGCCAAACCCGTGCGGATGGATGGCAATACCGTTCAGTTGGACGAAGAAATGCTTGCTATGAACAGGAATGCTCTGAATTACGATTATCTAAGTGGCGCAGTCGGTGGTTCCATTAAGGAACTGAACAAGGCCATTCGCGGTAGGGTCTAATTGACCGAAGGAGGATAAGAATAATGGCCATGAATCTCATACCTGGAATCGAGTCAACCGGAAGCGCCTTGTCCGCGGAGAAGATCAGACTCGAAATAATCGCCCAAAACATTGCAAACTCCAATACCACTCAAGATGCTTCTGGACATGTCTATCAGAGGAAAGAGGTTGCTTTCGAGGAGTTTGTCAAAACTCCCGACAGGAGAGTTCCCGGTTACGTCGACGAAAATCTTTATCAAGGTGTTCGCGTTACGGACGTTTACAATGACCAAACTCCCGGAAGGATGATCTATAACCCCGGGCATCCCCATTCCAACGATGACGGCATGGTCCAAATGCCTAATGTCGATGTTTCCCGTGAGATGATCGATTTGATCAGCGCGTCCCGGGCATACGAAGCGAACTTGACCGTCGTGAAGACTTCCAGGCGAATGGCTCAGCAAGCCATGGCAATCGGCAAATAATCATTTTACCATATAATCGTGAACGAAATATCATCCCTTCCCAGTCTTAACGAACTGCTCTCGCAGAACCCTAACCTTAAGCCTAATCAGCAACTTGACAGGTTTGCCCAGTCTTCCTCCGAGATAGGGCAGAACTTCGGTTCGTCGTTCACCGACAGCGTGGGGAATGGAACTGCAGTTGTTCCTATTGACAAGACGACCCCAACCGAGCGGGTAACCGCACCCGGGTTTGCCCAGATGTTCGAAAACTTCATCAAGGGCGTTGATCAAAAGAAGAAAATTTCGAAAAGGGAAACCCAAGACCTAATTCTCGGCCGATCCGACAACATCCACGAAGCCGTGGTCAAGTCGCAAGAGGCCGGAGTCGCTTTTAACCTCATGATCGAAGTTCGTAACAAGCTTGTGGACTCTTACAAGGAACTCATGAGGATGCAGGTATAGAATGTTTACTATTTAACATATTATTTTGAATGAAAGAGAGATTTGAAAAATTAAATCAATTGTGGGGAGACCTTGATTCTTCCAGAAAAATCGGGCTAGCCGTTGCGGTTCTCGGGATTGTCGGGCTCAGCATAGGCATTCTTAGCTGGTCTGGCGGGAGCGGAGACATGAGAGTCCTCGTGAGCGGAACCGACGCGAAGGACTTGGGAGAGGTCGTTGACGTACTCAAGTCCAATCAGGTCGAATTCGAGTACGGAGAGTCCGGAGACACCATCCTCGTTCCCGAGGAAAGCTTGCCTGCCATGAGAATGGAGTTGGCCATGAAGGGCTTGCCCAAGAGCGGTGACGTGGGATTTGAGATTTTCGATGAAGGTAACTTCGGGATCAGTGATTTCGTTCAGCGAACCAATCACACCCGTGCCATACAAGGCGAACTGGGGCGTACCATTGCGATGATGGATTCGGTGCGTTCGGCCAAGGTTTTCGTCGTTAAGCCGGAGAACAACCTTTTGCTCAGCGAAGACCCCAATGACCGCCCAAGTGCCTCGGTTTACGTAGATACGGCTGGAAATACTTTGGACAAGAATAATGTCAATGCCATCCAGTTTTTGGTTTCGCGAGCCGTCAAGGGCGTAAACAAGTCAAACGTTTCGGTTTTGGATAACCAGGGTAACGTTCTTTCCGAGGAAGGTGATTCCGGAGGAGCTGCTGGTGTTGCCGGGCAAATGATGAAGGCTTATCAGGCTCAGGAAAAAAGATTGCAAGACAAGATCGTGACCATGCTTGCTCCTATCGTTGGTGGTCAGGACAAGGTTGTCGCACGCGTATCCGTAAACCTTGATACGAAATCCTCCACCATGCTTGACGAAAAGTTCGATCCGGATGGTCAGGGCGGCGTACCCAGGACCCAGACTACGGACAAGGATGACGCGAAGACCGTTGAAACTCAGCAAGGCAATAATGCTGCCGGAATGGGCGCGAACGTTCCGAACGTCAGCCAGGATGCGACGATGCAGGATCCGATCATGGCTGAGAGCGAAGAGAAGAGAGAATCCAAGACCACAGATTACGAAATCAGCCGCAAGCTAAACGAGACGGTCCAGGAACCAGGCGCCATTGTCGGGAGGAGTGCCGCAGTGCTTATCGCTCGGGGGGAAACTCCAAAAACCGCTGCAGAAATTGACGTCATCAAGGAGTCAGTGGTAAATGCCATTGGAGCTCGGTTCGATGAGAAGACGGACTTGGCGACCCACGTCACCGTTCATGAGGTTGAGTTTATGGAGAGTTCCGCCTTTGGTGCGGCCGGAGATGCAATTGGCAAATGGCAAAGTCTGATTGAAGAATACGGTTCGCTTTTCAAGACTTTCCTCGGTCCTCTTTTGGCCATTATCATGTTCTTCGTTTTTATTCGCATGTTCAAGAAATTCAAGCCAAGCGAGGCCGAGGTTCAGGTTTTGGACGAAGACGATCAGCAACTTCTTGCCGGTACGCGTAGTTTGGGCAGTGGCCTGACGCCAGAATTACTTAATGACTTGATTCAGGAAAAGCCGGACAACGTGGGTACCGCCTTGAGGCGCTACTTGGAAACCGGGTCTTCATCTTAGAGCAAGCGGCCTTTTATTAATGCCAATCAGAGGATAAGGAAATGGAAGAGGTAGCCGAAGAGGAAGAAAGCGTATACGAACGCTACTCGAGGATGTCACGGCATCAGAGATTGGCCCTGCTTATGATCGCGTTGGGTTCTGATGCTTCGGCCACGCTCCTCAAGCGTTTTGACGTCAAGGATTCAGAGAACATCTGCAAGGAAATTGGCAATTTTCCGATCGTCGATCAGGAAATGAAGGATTGCGTACTGGACGAATTTTCCGAACTCATCGAATCAAGTGTTAATTCAAATTTGGGGGGGTTGGGTTTTGCCCAAAAGACTTTGGAATTGGCTCATGGTGATTTCAAGGCCAACAATATGATGAACAGAATCGCTCCCGTCCGGGATTCCTTGGAATTCATGGATGACATCAAGGAGATGGATTCGGGGCAGATTTATAACGTTCTTCGTTTCGAGCAACCCCAGACAATTGCTTTTGTCTTGGCGAATGTCGATGCGGACAAGGGTTCCGAGGTTCTTCAGATGATGCCTCCGAATATTCAGGAACAAGTTGTGGAGCGAGTCGGTTCAATGGAAACGACCCCCATGGATCAAATTGAAGTCGTTGCAAATTCACTCAATTCCCGTATGGGCAAGAAAGGGCAGTCGCCCCGGGTGAAGACTGGTGGAGTCAAGTCCGCTGCCGATCTCTTGAACTGGTTTGATAAGGAGGAAGGTAAGGAACTCCTCAAGAGCATCGAGAAAAGAAACCCCAAGCTTGGAGGTTCGATTCGACAAAGAATGTTCCGTTTCGAAGATTTGACCAGGCTCAGTGCGGGAGATATTTCCAAGATTACCAAGGAAGTCGATCAGGACGATTTGATCATTGCCATGAAGAATGCTTCGGCTGAATTGAAAAAGGCAATTTATACGACCATGTCCAAACGAGCGGTTGAAGCATTGGAAGAACAATTGAGTTTCCTCGGACCCAAACGGCTTTCCGAAATTGAGGCTGCCCAGGACCGCGTTATCCAAATCGTTCGTGAACTCGAGGAAGACGAGGAGATTATCCTTGATACCGGAGGTAGCGACGTTGTCGTACAATAAGTCCATTCCCTTTCCGGAAACGCCTGCGGGATTCAAGGTCAGTTTTTTCGGAGATCCCCCCCTTTCGAACGAACAGGCGGACGACCAGAAGACGTCTGCCTACGAAAGGGGTAAGGCTGAGGCAACTGACTTCTATCAAGCGGAAATAAAGAGGCTTCGTGACGAGTATGCTCAGCGTCAGGAACAGTTGCTTTCCTCGCTTGATCAAAAGACCACCGACGTGGTCGGGAAATTGGATCAGCGTTTGCCTGACTTGATCGTTGGATTGGCTGAGCGCGTGTTGGGGCAGATTGAACTCGATGCCCAAGCCATCGAGGGAATCGTAAGGAATATGGTTTCCGAGTTTGCCGGGCAGGACGAGGAAAAGCTTGAGGTGTATCTTTGTCCACAAGACCTGTCTTTGCTCAAGGCAATGGCAAACCCTCAAAAAGAACCCGATGAGGGAGGGGAGGGGGATGACGAAGGCTTTGCCAGTGCAATTGCCGGTATTTTTGACGGACTGGATGGTGATGATGCACTTCTTGCTGGTTATCCCAACGTTAAGTTTTTCGAGGATGAGTCTTTAAGTTCGGGGGATTGTCAGATCAAGAGCCGCTTTGGCTTGCTTGACGGTCGGATTGCAACGAAGTTGCGAAAGATAGGGGAAGAGATTTCGGGAGATGATTGAGTCCTTGGATGAGCGTTTTGCCTTCATGGAGGAAGGGATCAAGGGGGTCAGAACCTTTGATAAAATCGGTACCGTACGCCGGGTGACGGGCTTGATTATCGAATCCGAAGGTCCCGAAGTAAGCATTGGCCAGGTCTGTTCGATCAGTTCGGATCGGCATGACGACAAGATCGAGGCTCAGGTAGTTGGCTTTAGGGAGAATACGGTTTTGCTGATGGCTCTTGATAGCGTTCATCTCATTCACCCTGGTTGCAAGGTTGCTTCCAAAAGGAATTCCAATGCAGTCCCTTACGGTCCCTCCCTGTTGGGGCGGATTATAGATGGAATGGGTCGACCAATTGACGGGAAGGGCCCCTTGCTCGCTCCTCAGCGGGATGGCTTTTATGCCGAACCGCCAAACCCCTTGAGCCGCTCTCTGATTGCGGATTCCTTTTCCACCGGCATCAAGTCCATAGATACTTTCGTTCCTTTGGGAAATGGTCAAAGAGTGGGAATTTTTTCCGGAAGTGGCGTGGGCAAATCGATTCTTCTTGGTATGATTGCCAGGGGCTCGGAGTCCGACGTTAACGTGATTTCGCTCGTTGGTGAAAGAGGCAGGGAGTTGCGGGAGTTTGTCGAGAATGACTTGGGTCCGGAGGGTATGGCCAAATCCGTAATTGTGGTTTCG
This sequence comes from Verrucomicrobiota bacterium, assembly GCA_028343845.1. Taxonomy (GTDB): domain Bacteria; phylum Verrucomicrobiota; class Verrucomicrobiia; order Opitutales; family Seribacteraceae; genus Seribacter. The sequence goes on from JAOLZO010000006.1 coordinate 36,972, forward strand.
ACTTCCGATCAACCGGCTCCCATGAGAATACGAGCCTCGATTTTGGCCACTGCTCTAGCTGAGGGATTTAGGGATCAAGGTTCGAAAGTTCTTTTGCTAATGGATTCCTTGACTCGTTTTGCCATGGCTCAACGGGAGATAGGGCTTGCTGCAGGCGAGCCTCCGGCCTCCCGGGGATACGTACCCTCGGTCTTTTCCATGCTACCAAGGTTGCTCGAGCGTACGGGTACTAGCGAGAAAGGCGCGATCACCGCAATTTATACCGTCTTGGTCGAGGGTGATGACATGAATGAGCCCGTTGCCGATGCCGTCCGGGGCTTCCTGGATGGTCACATCGTCTTGAGCCGGAAGCTTGCCAATGCCAATCACTTTCCTGCCGTCGACGTTTTGCGAAGCGTCAGCAGGCTGGATCGGGCGGTTTGTTCCGAAGACGAAATCAAGCTGATTTCGGAAGCCCGCGATCTTCTCTCCGTCTATCGCCAAAATGAAGACCTGATCAATGTCGGGGCTTATGTTAAGAACAGTAATTCAAAGATTGATCGGGCGATTGATAAATTTGAATTACTTGAAACCTTTCTTCGGCAAAAATACGACAAGTTGGTTCCTCGGGCCGAAGCTTTTTCACAGTTATTCGGTATTCTGTCATGAAGGCTTTTGGATTCAGACTGGAAACTCTTCTGCATTTGCGGGAATTGGCCAAGGACAAGGCGATTGCCGAGTATGGATTGGCCGTTGCTCAAAAGGAGGCTGCGGGAAAAGCTCTCGATGAGGCGAAGGATGCATTGCGGAATTTGAGGGAGGAAATAAGCATAAGGAGAAGTGTTGGTTTTTCGGGTGACGATCAGGAAACTTTCAATAGGTCGCTTGTTCTTGCGAAGGAGGGAATCGTTGATTTTAACGCCAAGCTCGAGGAGGCTCGGAGGATCGAGCTTGCCAAGAGAGATATGTATCTTCAGGCCGATTCCAGTTACAAGAGCCTGCTTAAGCTCAAGGAAAAAAAACGAGAGGAGCATATCGAGCGCGAAACCAAAAAGGAAGAAATTGAACTTGAGAATATCATTGGTTCGCGATTTGTATTTAACCAAGCTAGCAGTCATTAATCATGAAAATATCACCCACTATAATCGTTCTGATAGCCGTTTTGCTTTCCGTTGCATCTGCAGGAGCAGTGCTATGGATGAACTACGACAAGCTCTTTAAGCCAGCCCCGAAGATTGTCGCTGAATTCACGAGCGTCGAATTTGATGCGGACGATACCAGCTATTCTCCGGCCGAGACTCACTCCATGAATCAGTTGTCCAAGGAGCTTGTAGCCCTTAAGGAAAAACTACTTGAGCGTGAGAGCGAATTGGATGCCAGGGAATCTGCAATTGCCATGGATCTGGAAGCTTTGGAGAAGCAGAAAAAGGAGCTTGGTCAAATTAGGGAAGATCTTTCGACCAGGTTGGCCGATTTCGAATCAAAGCAAGGTCAGGATATCAGCGAAGCTAAGAAGGCCGAATACAAGGACACTTCCAAGCGTTGGGTCGAAATGGGCCCCGAAGTGGCTAGCGTGGAAATCCAAAATTGGCGCCAGAAAAGAAGATTCGAAGAAGCCCTGACCATATTCGAGTTGCTCAAGGCCGAGGAGAAAGCTCCGATTATCGCCTTTATGCTCAATAGCGATGAGGACGCGCTTATCGAGCTTGCGGATGCTCTGGCAATGAGGGATCGAGGGCTTTTGCCCAGCTTGGACTTGGACGAAGTGGTGCCTAGCCCCAATCCTAACTAAAGCCCTGATGTCGCTTGCTTCAATAAGCGCTTCTGCGTCGACCGGGATTAACCAGGCGCCTTCTTCCCAGGTACTTGGCAAGAACGGATCGTTTTGGTTGCCTGAGAAAATCGACGAAAGCTTCGCTTCCAAAGTTAGGAATTCCTCTCAGAATGGAGATGGTAAAAAGAGTCAGGCTCTGAAGGACGGTAAATCCGGGCATTCCAAATCTTCGGGAAGAAGCTCTTCTGCAGAACCGTCTTTGAGCAGGACTGTGCCTGGAACTGAAGCCAAAACGCCCCAAGGGCGTACCATAACCTCTCCCTTGCCTGGCAAGACACGATTGGCGGAGGCTAGGTTGCCTCGCAGTCAATCTGGCAAGGCTCCAGCCGTTCTTTCCCCTCGGGTTGACCAACTCCAGCGTCAGGGTGTCGCTAAGGTTCAGGTTCTGCAACAAGGCAAATTGTCTAAGAATCCGATCAGAAATCATTCCTTGGCGGCAGAAAATTACAAAGATTCAATCATTGATCCTGATGCGAGAAAGGATGATGGGAATAAAAACGGAAAGAGGCGTGGCGCAAAAAATGCTTCTAACCCTTCCAAGATGGAAGTAAGTCACGCACAGCAAGAAATCCAGGTTACGGAAGGACGCGAATCCAGGGAGTCGCAACCTTCTTCCTCACCGCAGGCGCGCACCTTTTTGAATTTGCTCACAAAATCGGTTCTTCCGCGGATTTCCTACCTCGACAAGCATGCAAAGAAGGTAGTCCGTTTTGCCGTAGATCTCCCCAACAAGGTTAAGTTGGGCGTCCGGTTGGAAAATTCTGGCGGATCTCTTTCCATTTGTTTCATCTGCTCCGACCCCGAGTCTTTGGAGATGCTTGGATTCACCAAGGATGCTCTTTCCGAGTCTCTGTCCGACCAGTCGGGCAAAAATACGCAAATTAACGTTTTTAACAACTATAAGGAAATGGACCAGCACTTTTCTCGTGCTGCCTGAAGTACCGTCATGATCGAAGCCATCGCCGCCGCGTCCCAATCAAACCCACGCTCTTCTGCTCTTACCGAGGAATCGAGCAAGAAGGGCAGTTACATGCAAATGGAGGATTTTCTCCAATTGTTAACGAGCCAGATCAGCAACCAGGACCCGCTCGAACCGATGAAGGATACCGAATTCATTTCTCAAATGGCGAACATTGCCTCTCTCGAGCAAATGCAACAATTCACTCAGGGATTCGAAAGCTTTGCCGATTCTCAAAAGGATATGGTGGCTCAGGCTTATCTTGGTCGCATCGTATCGATATCCGAAGAGGGTAGCGAAGTTTCCGGTTTGGTCGATTCGGTAGAAAAATCCGAGGATGGAACGATTTCCGTCCTTGTCTCCGGCAAGAGTTACGATCCCCAAAATATAACCCGTGTCAGCTTGCCCCAAAACCGATAAGAAATGATTCCCTCTTTGCACAACGGAATAACTGCCTTGAAGAGTCTCAGTCAAGGGCTTCAGATTCTAGGTAACAACATAGCCAACGTTAACTCATTGGGTTACAAATCCTCGAGAGCTAACTATTCGGATAATTTTTATCTTCATCTTAACGATGCAGAATCAGGTGCGGACGGGGAACCAAGTAACAATATTCAACAACACGGTACGGGTGTCCACGTGGGTTCCGTTTCTTCCAATTTCAATCAGGGTACCATAGAGGTTACCGGACTGGATTTGGATTTGGCGATCCAAGGAGAAGCTTTGCCCAATGGGGGAGGATTCTTTGAGGTTACCGATCCGGTTACCGGCGAACTGTTTTACACCAGGGCAGGTGCATTTGAGGCAACGAATCAGGGCTTTGTCGTAACCCGTGACCAATATCGATACCAGTTGCAGGGAGTGGACAACGCTCTTACCGTTGCCGTTCCTGAAACCCAAACTCTTTTGGCCCGCAGGGTCGAGGAAGACGGCGTGATCAATCTGGTCGTTCATGACAGTGCCCAGAAAAAGGACATAGTCACCAAGGTGGGGCAGGTTAAGTTGGTTAATTTTCTTTCTCCCCAATATCTTAGGAGAGTGGGGAATGGTTTTTACTCGAATGGCAAGGCTGGACAGAATATCGCCGGGATCTCCGCTAATCCTGTTCCTGCAACCGGTTCCAACGGAAAAATCAAGCAATACGCCCTTGAGATGTCGAACGTTGACCTTACCAACGAGTTTGCCTCCATGATTTCACACCAGCGTTCATTTCAAGCTGGTTCTCGCGTAGTCACAACCTCTGACATGATCTTGTCAGAAGCCGTTAACTTGAAACGCTAGTCACGAAAACCAACATACTTCTTAACTGCCATGTGTGCCGCTCAATTAGACGAACTTCCAGAAAGTAACGATGCTCCGGAGAGCAAGTCCGGAGGAGGTAACCTTATCCCCGCGCTGATCGCCATCGTCTTGGCCCCGGTTTTGACCGTGGCGGCCATGTACTTTTTGATCCAGATGAATAAACCGGTCCAAGCTCAGGGTCCGCAGATTACCGAAGGTGGTCAGCCTCTCGACATGGAGCCCTCCGGTGAAGAAAAGTATTACGAGTTGACTGGGTTGATTACCAATTTGGGCGGTCCCATCAAATCTCGCTACATCAACGTCGAGCTCAAGCTCGAGGGTTTGGCTGGAGATTTCGAGAAACTGTTGGAGATCAACGAGCACAGGATTCGTGACAGGGCGCTGACCATCATGGGGCAATATACCTATGAAGATGCCCAGCTCGATGGTTTTCAGGAAAGGGTCCGAGTGGACTTGAAAAAAGGTTTTTCCATTATTCTTAAGAAATATCGGAATGGCGAAAGCGACTTGATCAGGAATATCTATTTCACCCAGTTTGTCGTCCAGTAGACCTTTGCACCCACCTCCTTCTTAGCCATGGAAAACGATCCAAATTTTTCGGACGAGAGTTTTGATTTAAGCGAAATCGAAAGTCAAGGTTCGGGCGGGTCGCTTTTCTTGCATGACGGAACCAAACTCAGTGATCCCTCTTCCGTTAAGGTAAAGAAGTACGATTTTACTAACCCCATTGTTCTTTCCGATGCAGACTTGAGCAAGCTCAGGACGAAGTCGGAGCAGTTCGTGTACTATTTAGCGGGGCATTTGTCGATGTTCTTGCGGACCGAGTTTAATCTTGAGTTGGAGGATCTTACTGCCGATTTGTACGCTAACTTTACGCACTCTGTAAAAAATCCATCCTGCATTACGATGTTCAAGTTGCAGGAACTGAACGGGGTCTGTTTGTTGGATGTCAATTCGCATCTGTCCGCAACCGTGGTTGATCGGATTCTCGGAGGGAGGGGTTCCACTAACCCCGAGGAAAGAGGTCTGACGGATATAGAGAAGGCCTTGGTTGAGGATTTCAACCAGATTATTCTCGAGGAATGGTGCAAGCAATGGGACGGAACCCTTCAGTTGAACCCCACTATTATCGGGACGGAGAGCACTGGTAAGTTTCTTCAGACTTCACCTGCGGATGCCATGATGCTCGTCTTGAGCATGGAGGCGTCATTCGGTGACGTTTCGGGGCCGATGAGAATTGCCGTTCCCTATTACACTTTGGAACCCGTTGTCAGTCGCTTGCTTGCCACTGTAGCGACAAAGGAGGAAAAGCAAACTGCCCCTCCCCGTTGGCATAACGTCTATGACGAGATACCCGTTGCCGTTTCTGCTGAATGGGACGCATTTGAGCTGACCTTGCGGGACCTTTCGAATCTGGAGGTCGATGATGTGATTGAAATGTCTCCATCCCTTATCGATGACACGAAACTCCGTATAGAAAACCGAACTTGTTTCATTGGAGAAATTGGACTTGAGGGTGACCAGGTTGCCTTTCAGGTAAACGAAAGTATTGCGGAGGCTGTTAAACTAATCGGAAAAAATCATGGATAGTAAGAAAATGGATATCGTCATGGATGTGAAAGTTAACGTCACCGTCCAACTTGGAACTGCTGAACTTCCCATGAAAGAAGTTGTTGAATTGAGTCCGGGGGCTCAAATTCAGCTCAAGCAAAATGCGAAGGATCCGGTGAGCTTGCTTGTGAACGGAAAGCTCATCGCCCACGGTGAAGTCGTTGTAGTCGACGATAAGTTCGGACTCAAGATTACCGAAATCGTTGATTCTCCTTCGTGATTACCCCAATGCGTTCGGCTGCTCAATGCGGTTTGAAGGCATGAGGAATCATGCAGGCATTTGATTCATTTTCCTTTTTATCTACCGTTTCCGTTTCTGGGGATGGTTATGTTTTTGATTTGGTTAAGCTGATCGGTTTTCTTGGCTTGCTCGGTGCCGGTGCTTATTTTCTCACTGACTTTGCCAAAAAGAGAAGAATACAATCCGCCCTTTCGAGCGAAGGAAAGATTGTCGTTGCAGATACCTGCCCTTTGGGAAACAAGCAATTTTTGGTTGTAGCTCAATATGGTCCCGAGAAGCATTTGATCGGAGTAAGTCCCAATTCGATCCGTCACCTGTCCAAGCTGAATTCGGAAAGCAATGATTTTCAACAAAAATTGGATGAGGCGAAGTCAATGGAAAGCGAGGAGCAGGATGCTTAGGCGCATGATATCCTGTCGGTCTCTTTTCCTCTTGTTGGCCGGAGTTGCTTTCCTTGCCGTTCCCTCCACTGTGGTGGATGCCCAAACGACTGGCACTGGTTCTCCCGGACTGCGGATCGACGTGACCGGTTCCAATGAAGAAGGGGACTTCGGGGTGGCGATCCAGTTGGTGATTGCCATGACCATTCTGACTTTGGGGCCATCGATCATCATGATGATGACCTGCTTTACGCGCATTGTGATTGTTTTGGGGTTTGTCAGAAACGCGATCGGAGTAAATTCCGCTCCATCCAGTCAGATTATCGTTGGTCTTGCCCTGTTTCTGACCTTTTTCGTCATGGGGCCGGTTTGGAACAAGATTTATGACGATGCGGTTACCCCGTATATGGCGAAAACCATGAAGTCAAGTGATGCGCTGATGGTGGCGACCGCTCACATGAAGGACTTCATGATGAATCAAACCCGTCAGCAAGACGTGCAGTTTTTTCTGGAAATATCAAGGCAGGGGGCCATGACGCGGGATGAATTGCCCCTTAGCATAGTGGTGCCTTCCTTTGTTCTGAGCGAACTTAGAACGGCCTTCCAAATGGGTTTTCTCATTTTCATACCCTTTATCATCGTGGACTTTATCGTCGCGTCCTCCCTCATGTCGATGGGGATGATGATGATGCCCCCCGTGGTTATTTCCATGCCATTCAAATTGCTTTTGTTTGTGCTGGTTGACGGCTGGTATTTGGTCGTGCAGTCTTTGGTGAATAGTTTCAACATAGCATAGGAGGATTTTGTTATGACGATGGAGCTTGCGGTTGATATCCTGAGGAATCTCCTCCAGACCGGTCTGATACTCTCCATTCCTATCCTCGGAACCGCCACGGTGGTCGGATTGGCGATCAGTTTCTTTCAGTCGATTACCAGTCTTCAGGAGCAGACCCTTACTTTCGTTCCCAAATTGGTTTGCGTCTCTTTGGCCATTGTAATCTCCGCCAATTTCATTTTGAAGACCCTAACCGAATTTTGCATCTCGATGATCAATCTCGTTCCGACCATGGCTCAATGACTATTCTGGCCGGGGAGATTGTCGTGTGGGTACTCGTTTTTATTCGGACGGGTGCTTTTTTTTTAGGAATCCCGCTTTTCGCGGGTAAAATGGTTCCCAAGAAAATTAGGGTTGCCTTTGCCCTTATGCTTTCCCTTTTGATTAACCCTCTGGTCCCTGCGAACCTCGAAATCGCGACTCATTTTGCCGGAGCTATCCTTCTGGCCATGAATGAAGTGTGCATCGGTTTACTTCTTGCCATGACCGTGAGGATGGTTTTTTTCGCGGTGGAATTGGCCGGGCACCTCATCTCCTATGAAATCGGTTTGATGGCGAGTAACAGTATCAATCCTCTGCTTGGTTCCTCCAACGCAACCATCACCACTTTGCTCTATTATTTCAGCTTGCTCGTATTCTTTGTAGCCGAAGTGCATTATGACGTGCTCAAGGCCTTTATAATGAGCTTCGAGATTCTACCGATAGGATCATTCTTCCTGAAGGCCAGTCCAATGGTCGAGTTCGTCCGGGAAGTGGCGCATGTTTTTGTGCTCGGAACACTTATGGCCGCGCCCTTTATTGCCTTGAACTTTCTTATCAACGTGTCCTTTGCCGTCTTAGGCAAGGCTGTCCCTAAAATGAACGTGTTCATGACAAGTTTCGCGATCAGGATTCTTTCCGGCCTTATTTTGTTGGTCTCCTCCATTCTATTAATTTCCGCCTACATTCTGGACAGCAGCAGAAGGTCGGTCGAGATCATGCTCGATATCATCCAGCCTGGCTGAATGCGTTCTTATGTCAGACGTTGATAAAAGTTCAAAAACCGAGCCACCCACAGAGAAAAAGCTCTCAGAGGCACGAGCCAAGGGGAATTTTGCAAAAGCGCCTGAGATAAGCATGACTTTTACCCTTCTGGCGGGGTTTACCATCATTTTGTTCTATGCTCCCGGAAAAGCCGAAGACATTGCTTTTTTTACACAGTCAATCTTTGAAAACCTGGATTCGATAACGGCCACGCAGGAGGGGGTTGCCCATACTTTGACCGAGTCTTACTTTACCTTGGCCATGATTGTACTACCCTTGCTCTTGGCCTGCTTCGTCGCCGCGGCCGTAGGGGAGGGGTTGCAAACAGGCTTTCGACTTTCGCCTAAGGCTTTGGAACCTAAATTAAGCAAGCTGAATCCCATTAGCGGATTCAAAAAGGTATTTGGTCTGAAGGCCTTGAAGACTTTTGGGGTGGACTTCCTGAAGTTTTTAGCGATCGGCAGCGTGGTTTGGATCACTTTGTTGATTTTTCTGGACGATCCTATTTTTTATGCTCCGATCCCCATTCAGTATTTGCCTCAGTTCATTTACAAGCTCTTCGTGGTTATGTTTGCCATATTAGTGCTGCTTTTGATTGTCGTCGCGATTATCAACTTCTTGATCAAGAAAAAGGAACATGCTGATGAGATGAAGATGACCAAGGATGAGGTGAAGGAAGAGAGGAAAAGCAAGGAGGTCGCGCCCGAGGTGAAGTCAGCCCAAAGAAAGAAAGCCATGGAGTTGCTTGGGGGTCAGGGCGCCACCGATGTCGCGACTGCAGACGTCGTGGTTACGAACCCCACTCACTATGCAGTGGCCTTGAGATATGAAAAAGGCATGGATCTTGCTCCTGTAGTCGTTGCGAAAGGAGAAAATCTCTTGGCAAGAAGAATAAAAATCATAGCAAAAGAGCACGAAGTGCCCATGGTTGAGAACAAACCGGTGGCGCAGGCTTTGTTTGCGTTGGGCAAGGTTGGCCAACCCATTCCTTATGCCTTATTTCAAGTCGTCGCTGAAATTTTGGCTCTGGTTTACAAAACCCATGCCTATTATTTTCATAGGCTCAAGGCTCGCCGTCTTTTGGCTAAACCCACTGCTTCCTAGCATCTTATGAAACAATTTCTGGATAAATTGCGTTCAGCTTTCAGCCGATTCGGCGGAAACTCCGATCTAGGTTTTGTTTTCGGACTCTTTGGGGCAGTTTTGCTCCTCGTCGTACCTGTGCATAAGGATGTCCTGAGCGTTTTACTGGTTTTCAGTATAGCGATTTCATTGCTTATTCTTTTGACCGTCATTTATGTCAAGGAACCACCTGAATTTTCGGTATTTCCTACCATTTTGCTTGCCGTTACCCTCTACAGGTTGGGGTTGAACGTTGCTTCCACTCGTCTCATTCTTCTCGATGGCGATGCCGGTTCCGTAATCCAGTCTTTTGGTACTTTCGTCGTCGGTGGGAACTATGTGGTGGGTTCGGTTATTTTTCTTATCCTAGTTATCATTAATTTTGTCGTGATCACCAAGGGTGCGGGGCGAATTGCCGAAGTTACCGCCCGTTTCACTTTGGATGCCATGCCAGGCAAGCAAATGTCTATCGATGCCGAAATGAACTCCGGCGTGATCACCGAGGCTCAAGCCCTTGAGAAAAGGGAAAAGATTCAAAAGGATGCCGATTTCTACGGTTCCATGGATGGTGCCAGCAAGTTTGTCCGCGGGGATGCCATTGCCGGTATCTTTATTACGGTAGTCAATGTCATCGGAGGTATCTTAATCGGTTATTTTCAGCGCGACCTGACAATGGGTGACGCCCTGCAAACCTATACGATCCTTTCCATCGGGGATGGTTTGGTCTCTCAAATTCCTGCGATCATTGTCTCGATCGCTGCAGGTATTCTCGTAACGCGTTCTTCCGAAGAATCCGACTTGGGTGAATTTGTTGGCAAGCAGTTGACCATTTATCCTCGAGCCGTGGGGATTTCAGGTGCCATGCTTCTTCTGTTCGCCTTCTTTCTCGATGAAACCTTCTGGCCTTTCTTTATTCTTTCAATGGGTTGTTTTGCCGCTGCTTATCATTTCAAGAAAAAAGCGGATTCCGAGGCTGCCGTTTTGGAGGAACTCGGTGCGGGAGATCACTCCGCTCTTGCCCACGGGGGCGCTGGTCCTTCTGCTGGTCAGGCAGGGGGAGGGCAGTCCGGTCTGGTTCCGGGCGGCGAAGAAGGTGCTTCGCAACTTTCGCCTATGGAAAGCGCGATCGAACAAGAGGTTTTCGGTCTGGAGATGGGGTACGGTCTTTTGGTCTTGGCAGACAAGAAAAAAGGTGGAGATCTCCTTGAGCGAATAACCGGAGCCAGGACAAATTTTGCGAAAGAAATGGGAATGCTCCTTCCCACAATCGGAGTTCGGGATAATATCGAACTTGAGCCTAATGAGTATCGCTTCCTGTTACGAGGCAAGGAGATCGTGCGCTCCACGATTATCCCTGACCGAATGTTGGCTATGAGCATGGGGGGCGGAGATGCCGGTCGGCTCAAAGGGATCCCCACGATTGAGCCGGTTTTCGGCATTCAGGCTATGTGGGTGCCAGAAGAAGAAAGGCGCAATGCCGAGGTCGAAGGTTGTACGGTGGTTGATCCTTCATCCGTTTTGGTCACGCATCTTTCTGACGTGCTGAAGAGAAACGCTTACCTTATTTTGGAAAGGGAGGGAGCCCAAAGGCTACTTGACCTAGTCAAGGACAGGAATCCTACTCTCGTGAGCGAATTGTTGCCTGATTTGGTGAACGTCGGCATTATTCAGAGAACTTTGCAAAATCTGCTTCGGGAGAGAATTCCGATCAAAAACCTGACCCTTATTCTCGAAACGATTGCCGACATGGCGGCGCTCACCAAAAACCCCGACGACCTTTCCGAGCAGACCCGAAAGCGTTTGGGTATGTATTTCGTGAAGGAATATGAGGTCGAGGCCAACAAGTTGCTTGCCATGACGTTCGAACCTAAGCTCGAGCAGACGTTGATAGGGAGGGTTAAACGAAGCCAGTTTGACATTGGAATGGTGATGGACCCTGACTTGACCGAAGGGATCATTGCGGAGATCGAGCCCAAGATTCAAGAGATGACGGAAAAAGGACTTACCCCAGTAATCGTGACAACTTCCGAGCTTAGGCTTGCTTTCCGAAGGTTCATGGAACCTTCCTATCCTCAACTTGTGGTTTTGGCTTACCAAGAACTGCCAAGCGAAACCCAGATCGAACCATTTGGAGCGATTGCTCTTTCCGGGCAGACCTTACCTGAAGAAATAGTTTCCGCTATGGAAGCTGAAGGCGGCCCGGTTAACCCCAGTTCCCCGGAGGAAGTGCCCGTCGCGGCATGATTGAAGGATGAGCGCTGTAACTGAAGACAAGGTGGATCGCAAAGAAGGGAAGCGTTTCAAGTTGGTTGTCCGCTCCGCTGAGGAAGCGGTGCGTGTCATTCGGGAGAAACTTGGCGAAGACGCTAGGGTTTTGTCAGTCAAGCAGGTTGGAGGTGAGGGGCTTAAGCGCTTTATCTCTTCCCCCAAGCTTGAGGTAATTGCAGAAGTGCCGTCTCCGGATCAGCAAAGAGACGATGCGAATGCCTTGACCAATGCTTCCGTGGAGGAGGCCCCATCCGAAGCCGCGGAAGTGGGGCAGGCAGAGGCTCCTGCGCCTCCGGTTATCGAGGAGAAGCCGGATGGTGACGCTGCTACCCCTTCTGAGGGTCAGGACGGAGTAGGTTCTGCCGGCGAGACTGCGCGGATTCTTTCCAAGGCCGGGTTTGATCCTGCCCTGCTATCGGAAATCCAGTCATGGGCTGATTGGAGTAAAATCAACGAGTTGCCCTTGGCGGATGGCTTGAAGGAGATCACGATCGGTCTTTCGGATAGATTTCGTTCAACTCATTTGGTTCCAACAACCGATAAAATAGCCCTTCTGGGTGCACCTGGTGTCGGGAAAACGACGACTTTGTGCAAATTTCTTGCTCATGAGGTGTTCATGAACAAGCGAACCCCTCATGTTCTCAAGGTTGAAAACGGTATCCCTAACCCGGATGACGCATTGAGGATCTTTTGCGAAGTCGTAGGGGTTACTCTTTTTCGGGAGGCTGGGAATCTGCCCGAAATAGGCGAATCGAGTCCTCTGTACTTGGATTTCCCCGGGCTTTCGCTCTCACATGTGGACGACTGGGTTGAAACCAAGGAGACCTTGGATCAATTGGACGTTCGTACCCGTGTTTTGGTTCTGAACGGTGCTTATGACCGGCAAGTTCTTTTGAAAAACATCAGTTCGGGAAAGCATCTTGGCGCCACTCACGTCGCCTTTACTCATTTTGACGAGTTGTCAAACTCTACGAAGTTGTGGCCCATCATTTTGCACTCGGGACTTTCTCCCATGTGCATATGCAACGGACAGAACGTGACGGGAGACTTTACGACGAGCGTTCTCAATCAAATGATCGCCAGAACTTTCCCTGAAGAGCTTTATTCTCGAGGTTTTGCCTCTTATCGCAGGGCCTAAGGGTATGAACGATTTTGCGAAATTTTTCTTTTGTCTCTCCGGATTTGCTGGGTTTGTGATCTTTTTCTGCCTGGCCCTTTTGATCCATCGCGATCCTTCCTTAGCGCTCTTTCATGGCGGGGTGGGCTGCCTTTTGTTCGCTTTGTCAGGCCGCGCTTTGCTGGGGTTTGTTCTTAATGGCGTTGCAAACCGAGGGAGACCAGTTCCTCCAGCACCGGTTGCTGATGAAAAACCAGTTGAGGGCGAATCTGATATCCTGATGCAGGAAAAACTTACTGCAGCGCAAATGAGCGAGGCAGTTGCAAATCCCCAAAAGCCGATTGTGGAGGCAAAGGCTTGAATCAAGGAATTGTCTGAATGAGCGCTCCTTTACCTAATGCATCCCAGGATGAATCCCTTGCTTCATCTCATGATCAAGGGCTCAAGCGAATGAAGCAGGCGGCCGAGCGATATCGCAAAGCGATGGCGAGCGAAAAAGATCGGGACCGTCTGATCGAAGATTATCTTCCCTTGGTGAAATCGATCGTTTCGCGTATGCGGCATCATTTCCCGGATACCTATGAAACCGAGGATATGTACGGAATCGGAGCCAAGGCTCTTGTTGTTTCCGTAAATCAATTCAACCCGTCCAAGGGAAAATCTTTTGGAAACTATGCCGCATTGAGAATTAGGGGCGCGCTCCTTGACGAACTCAGGCGGATCGATTCTCTTCCCCGTGCGAATCGAGCTAAGGCCAGATCTCTTCAGGCGACCATTGCCGAAATGGAAGCCCGCAATAAGCGTCCGCCAGACGAAAAGGACGTCAGGAAGGAACTTTCCCTGTCACCTGCAGAATATGGAAAACTTTTGAAGGAAACCCAACCGATTACCTTTGTGCCAATCGATTCTTCAGTTGATCGTGGATATTCGGATGGCGAAGGTTTGCCTTTGACGGAAACCCTTTCCGACCCAACCGAGGAGACTGCCTTGGACAAGACGGAGAAGCGGGAGAAAGTCATTTTACTCCGTGATAAAATCAAGGGATTGCCCGAACAGCAGCAGAAAATCTTGCTTCTTTATTACTACGAGGATCTCAAACTTTCTGAAATTGCGAAAATCTTTGGCTTGACCGAAGGGCGAATCAGTCAAATTCTTTCACATTCCATTTTATCTCTGCGAACTCATTTTCAAAATCTAAATTAGAACTAAAATTAAGACATGCTTCTCGCTATAGGAATATTAATCGTTTTTGGAGCCTGTGCTGGAGGTTTCGTCATGGCAGAAGGTGATCTGCGGATGCTCTATCACCCCGGGGAAATCGTTATCATCGTCGGTATAGGCCTTGGTATTCTTGTCGTATCCAGTCCAAAGAGCGTTCTCTTGGGATTGAAGAGCGACATCACGAAGGCCTTCAAGGGAGGGATTGCAAACCAGGGTAAGTTTATTGATTTGCTGGTCTTGCTTTACGAATTGTTCATGCTTGGCAGGAGGAAGGGCACCCCGGCCTTGGACGAGCATGTCAGTGATCCCCAGAACAGTACCATCTTTACCAAATACCCTTCTTTTCTCAACGACAAGGGATTAGTGGAGTTTCTATGTAATTCCCTGAGGCCCATCGTTGACGGTCGATGCAAACCTGCTGAGATAGGCGGGATTCTTGCCGCCGAATTGCAAAGTCGGGAAGCGGAGGCCGGCCGATCGGTCAAGGCTGTTGCCATGATTGCCGATGCGTTGCCCGGAGTTGGGATCGTGGCCGCGGTTCTTGGAATCATCAACACCATGTCCGATCTTTCCGATCCTGAAACAGTTGGTGCAAAAGTTGCGGCCGCCTTGAGCGGAACCTTCTTGGGGATTTTCTTGGCCTACGGAATTGGTGTTCCCGTTACCCAGCTTATCACTCTTAACCAAACTCAGGAATTTCTTTATTATCATATCGTTCAAAGGTCCGTTTCTGGCTTTGCGACCGGGTTGTCCCCCATCATGGCGGTAGAAATCGGCCGCCGTTCCCTTGACAAGCAAATTCAGCCTTCCGCTGATGAACTTGAAGAAAAGTGCAAGGACGCGGCTAAGGGAGCCTGATAACCATCCCTTTCGACGCTTTCCCGATAATCATGGCATTCCGATCCAAGCTTGATTCAGCTAAGAAAAAGTCAACGTTCCACGCTGGAGCTTGGAAAGTTGCTTATGCTGATTTCGTAACGGGCATGATGTCTCTTTTTCTCGTTCTTTGGATTTTGTCGCAGGATGAGGAGGTTATTATTGCCACCACTCGTTTTTTCAGGGATCCATACAAGGCTGGTGTTCCTAAGTCAACGCCCGTTGAGCAGAAAGACGCGAGGCCTGGCAGCATGGTGGATCAGATCGTAGGCCGTTCAGACACGACTATGCGTAATACGAACGACTCGACCTCCATCGATATCGATGTCTTGCACCGTATTGCTCAGGATTGGTACAAGCGCTTGAGATTGCACCAGATAGATGATGAAACCATCCAGATCGAGGCCACTACGGACGGGATCAAGGTAACTCTTTTTTATGGGGACGAAAAGCCCTTGTTTGAGAAATCCTCTGAAAAGCTTACCGACCATGGTAAAAAGGTCATGCAAAAAATGTCCTGGTTGCTCTCCCAGCATGTGTTGGTTTTTCGCGTTGATTCGCATTCCAATCATTTGGCTGAGGGGAGGGGAGTTGAGTCTGAAATTAGTGCGTGGGATATGTCCCTTGCCCAAGGGACTGAGGTCACGGACGCTCTTTTCCATTATTCCGGTGGGGAGTTGGCTGAGAAACTGGAACGAATTACCGGACATGGATTAACCAAGCCTAACAAGATTCGTTATCCCAATCAGCCTGCCAAGAACCGTCGTGTGGAGCTTAGTCTGGTTTTGGACATGAGCAAAGAGGACTTGCAGCAGTTTAAGTGAATTAGGTGGTACGGGAATTGCTTATTTGTATATATGGAAAGTTATCTTACAGGGCGCGGGGATTCTTCAGGAAACGCATTGCCTTCCTCGGATGACGATGAATTTCGTTCCTACTTGGAGGATGCGCCTAAGCAGGTTATTTCACCTGCCGAGCAAAATATAAGCGAGGATGAGCAGGTTGAGGTCGTTTACGACGAGGCCAATTGCCCAAAGGTTGAGGTGGTTACGAGCGAGGGGAAACCCCGTCGAATCGTAATTCATCTCCCTGATGGAAAGTTGCTTGAGATTTCCTGCGAGTATTAAGGCTTTCTGAACCTCTGAGCCTTTCTGACAGGCTTATCCCTTTATTTTTTGGCGCGTATTTTGCTTTCACGAACGCGTGAATTTGTCTTTATACGAGAACGCATCGGCGCTACGGGGGCTTGAGCAATACCAAAACGTCATAGCAAACAACATTGCGGCCAGTCACGTAGCCGGCTTCAAGAAAGTCGCCGTTAGCTTCGAGGCAGTGGAAGGCGGGGAGATTGCGCGAAGCACGCATGACAAACTCAAAAACGAGATGCCAGGTTCCTTTCCGGTAATGAAGAACCAGGTCGACTACCATGAGGGGGAGCTTCGCGAAACCAACAACCCGATGGACTTGGCTTTGAGGGGGGACGGTTTCTTTGCCTTGATGAATGAAAATGGTGATTCCGTTTACACCCGGGACGGTCAGTTTTACGTTAATTCGCAAGGCGAGATGGTAAACAGCATGGGGCATCAATTTTCCGATGTGGGTGGCGGAGTGATTCAAACTATCCCCGGTGGCGGCGATTTGACGATAGACAAGGAAGGCCAGATTTTTCAAAACGGACAAACCGTCGGTCAAGTCGGCGTTTTCGTTTTCGAGAATCCGTTGCTCGATCTACAGAAGGTCGGAGGCGGGTTTGTAGCCAAGGAGGCCGAGACCGCTCCTGAGGCCGCCGAAGCTCAGCAGTTTACTATCATGCAGGGGTACTTGGAAAGCAGCAATGTTTCGGCGATCGAGGAAATGATCGGTTTGATCGAAGTTTCCCGAGCTCATGAGGCGAATCAAAAGATGATACAGACTTTCGATCAGAACATAGGCAAGGCCATCGGGACGCTCGGTCAGACTCAGTAATTTCAACTATTAAAAAATATGAATCTCTCTCTTTATTCTGGCGCAACTGGGATGCAAGCCCAGCAACTCAATCTTAACGTTATTTCAAATAACATAGCTAACGTTAACACAACCGGTTACAAAAAGAACAAGATCGAGTTTCAGGATCTTCTCTACCAAAACCCTCGTCAGGCGGGAGGTCAAACGGGAGCCGGAAACGTTATTCCAACCGGAGTCGAGATGGGTAACGGGACCAAAGTGGTTTCAACTGCAAAGATTTTCACGCAAGGTCAACTTACTCAAACCAGTGAAAAAATGGACGTTGCCATTGACGGCATAGGCTTTTTCCAAGTCGAGCGTCCGGACGGAACCGAGGCGTATACCCGTGACGGGGCGTTCAAGGTTGGTCCTGATGGCCAAATTACCACCGCCGATGCCTTGCCTCTGGCCGCAGGTCTTCAAATAGATCCTGAGGTAACCAACGTTTTCGTTTCTCCGACTGGAGAGGTTTCCGTCGAGACCGCCGACGGAACTCAAATTATCGGTCAGCTTGAGCTGGTCCGATTTCCCAATCCCGCCGGGATGAAGGCTATGGGAGGAAATTTGTTCATAGAAACCGAAGCAAGCGGTGCTCCTGAAATCGGTGCTCCTGGCGAAAACGGTTTCGGCGTTTTGCAACAAGGTTATCTCGAAATGTCCAACGTCAACGTTGTGGAAGAGATGGTAAACATGATCATTGCCCAGCGCGCTTACGAAATTAATTCGAAATCGATCCAGACTTCCGACGACATGCTTGCCAGAGTCAATCAATTGAAGAGATAACCAATGCGTACTTTATTGAGTTTTTGCCTGTTTGCTTCCGCTTTTTCGGCGGCAGCCGATATCGGTCGCTTTATCGAACCGATTCAGGTAGCCCCCAAAGCCACTGTTCCCAGCGTTCGGTATGTGGTAAAATCTTCCGCCTTCGTTTCTCCGCATGCGGCCGGTCCCAAAACACAGGAAGCTGCACCGATTGCCGATTCTATACTCATAGACAGGCAATTAATTGAAAAGCGTCTTGGCGAAGCCCTGGCTCATCGATTTCAGGCAACTGGACGAATTTCCGCATTCCTTACCAGGGAGTGGGTCAACTGTCCTTCCAGTTCCGGTTTTATTGTAAAAATAAAGGATTGCTCCCCGGATGAACTAACTCCGAGCACCTTTGTTCGTTTCAGTATTTGGGATCAAGGCAAGGAATTGGGCAGGTTCGCCGAACCCATCCGCATGGCCCATTTTGTCGAAGTGTTTTACTCGAAGGCTCCTCTTGCCAGGGGTACGCGCTTGGGCTTGTCCAATCTTTCCACCCGCCTCGTAGACATTCTTAAGCAACATGCCGGATCCGTTCCCTCTCAGTCCCGGTTGTCCGGTTATCAACTCGATTCGAACGTCAAGGCCAACAGTCCCCTTAAGTGGAGTAACTTGTCCAAGGTCGTCCTGGTTAAGAAAGGGCAAATCGTGGATGTCTTCGCATCGGGTAACGGAATTTACGTCACCATGAAGGGCATGGCTCTGAACGATGGCGTCGAGGGTGGGAACGTAATCGTGAGGAATCTCTCTTCCGATAAGGAATTTCCCGCTAAAGTACTTAATGAAAACAGCGTAAAGGTACATCTCTGATATGACTAAAACACTCTTGCTTGCCTTATTTTCGGTTCCCTTTTTAACCTTGTCCGAGGTTGATGCAGTATCCCTTTGGATGAAGAGCACAAATCACCAGAAGGGTCTTTACGTCGGCAAACGGGCTTACGCCATAGGAGACTTGATCACGATTGACGTAGCGGAGAGCTCCTCCCTTGCCGCATCACAGAACTCTGCCCGTAATCGTCAGTCTCAAGTGGAAAACGCGGTTAAGCAATTCCTGTTTGCGAACAGCAACATGGGTAAGCACAACGGCGGTCTTCCCGGCACGGAGATCGAAACGAAAAGCAGTAACAAGGGTGGTGGTTCCATTGCGAATACGCAAAATCTCAAGGGTCGAGTGAGCGTAGTCGTTATTGACGCTTTGCCCAATGGCGTACTCGTGGTCGAAGGCGCCCGGATGATTACTTTTTCCGGGGAAAGTTATTACATGGTTCTTAAGGGAATGGTTCGAAAGGAGGATATCGGTTTTGGTTTTAAGGACGGATTGAGATACCGAAATATCGTTTCCTCTCAATATATTGCCGACGCTCAAATCGAGTTCGTTTCAAAGGGTAGCCTGAACGATGCCCAAAAGGAAAGTTGGTATCAGAGACTTGCTTCCATCGTAAATCCATTTTGATTATGAAGATTCAGAAACTCGGATTTGCCATTCTTTGCTCCCTTTTTCTCTTGGGAGCTTCTTCTGTTTTCGGGGCTCGCATCAAAGACTTGACCGACGTGAGGGGAAGCAGAAGCAATCAACTCTACGGTTACGGGATCGTGACCGGTTTGGCGGGGCAGGGCGATTCGCGGATCGAATATACTGAGCTTGGGATCTTGAATGCTCTTGAAAACTTGGGTATCCGGGCGGACAAGGCAGACAAATCACGTAACATTGCCGCAGTCATGGTTACTGCTGACATTGGTCCCTTTGCCAAAGAAGGAGCCAAGATGGACGTGACGGTTTCATCCATAGGTAATGCCGACTCCCTTCAGGGTGGAATTCTTTTGCAAACGCCCTTGTATGGTGCGGACGGAAAGGTTTATTCCGTTGCCCAAGGCCCGGTTTCAGTCGGAGGTTTGTCTGCTGGAAACGCCGGAGGGGCGAACGTACAGGTCAATCATCCGACTGTGGGCATGGTTAGCAACGGGGCCACGGTGGAAAGGGAAATCGAGAGCAAGGTTCTGAATGGCGGTGAGATCGAGCTCATCTTGCGTTCTCCCGATTCTTCGACTGCGGTCAAGATTGCCGATGCGATCAATCAGTACTATCCGGGTACGGCCTTGGCCAAGGACAGCGGATTGGTTAATATTCAGGTTCCTGGGAACTTCCGGGGGCAGACTACTAATTTTCTTGCCGCAATTGGAGGGATTGACGTCAAGCCTGACGTGCCTGCCCGCGTTATCATTAACGAAAGGACCGGAACCATTGTCGCTACCCAAAACGTAAGGATTTCACCCGTTGCCGTAAGCAGTAGCAACATTACTATCTTTCTCAACCCAACCACCGGGGTCAGTCAGCCTCTGCCTTTTTCTCAAGGCGCAACCCAAATACTCGCTGGAGAGAATGCCGACTTAATCGAAGAGGTCGGTCGCTTCGAGCCACTCGACGAATTGGACCCACCGGGGGTTTCCACTGTAAACGACCTTGCCTCCGCGCTGAACAAGCTCGGTCTGACTACCCGTGAAATGACCTCGATCCTGCAGTCCATCAAGAATGCGGGCGCTCTTCAGGCTGAGCTTATCATTAACTGATTGATTGAAAATGGAAACGAACCCAATAGAAGGAAGCAAGTATGTAGGAATGGATTCCTCCATGCTTATGGAGATGGCTCATTCCAAGCAGGCGACCGAACAGCAAAAGGTAGCGGCTGTCAGCCAGCAGTTCGAGTCCGTTCTGGTTAAGCAGTTCCTCAAGGAGGCTCTTAAGCCTATGTTTCAGGGTGTTTTTAATGAGGACGGGAACGCCCACCGCCTTTATCGGCACTTCTTTACGGACGCCATTTCCGAAAGCATCGCAAGTGGCGGCGGATTTGGTGTCTCGACTATCTTGCAGCAACAAATCGGCAGTCAGGGCTCAAAATCCGCTGACGGAGCCGCTCAAGGACCGGTTTCCAAACCAAAGCCTAAAAGCTAACGATCATGGTTCAAATCGCTCAAGTTCCAAACCTGCAACCCTCTTTCAATTGGGAGGATCTTTTGGGTCTGCTGAGGGACGAACTTCAGGAGTACGGTGGTTTGGTCGGTTTGCTCAGCGCTCAGCAGCAAAGCATTCTTAACCGCCGTCCCGAAAGTTTGCTCGAAATCAATCAATCGGTTCAGACGCAAATGGAAGCTAGTCAAATGCTTCAGCGTCGGCGCCAAGGATTCGTTTCTTCCCTCGCGTCCTCCTACGGGGAGCCCGACGAGTCAAGTCTTAGTGAATTGGTTCCGCATTTTCCGGATGTTACCCAACCCATGTTTCAGAGTATTATTGAGGAAATCAATAGCTTGATTTCGCAAATCCGAAGGAAGATCGAGCAGAACCAGCGGTTGCTTAACCGCTTAACTGAAGTTACCGACCAAATACTTGGGGTGACCGATCCCGGTTCTCATTCCAAGACCTACGACAAGAGCGGAGACCTTTCCAGGTTGTCTTCGGATGGTCGTTCGACCCTCAACGAATCCGCTTAATACAAAAATCTAACACACCGTGTCACTACTAGGGGAAATTTCCAAGAACAGCGAAGCGCTTCGATACCATGCGAAGACAGCTGAGGTTGCTGGACAGAATCTTGCCCATGTGAATGACGAAAAGTATGCCCGCCAACGCGTGCTTGCGCGTGAGGGGGTCATGCACAAGGCTTTCGGCGGATTGCTTACTTCGGGGTTGGAGGCAGCGGGTGTTGAGCATGCCAGAAGCGAGATTCTTGACAGGAGGGTTATCAATGAGGTCGGTCAAGGCAAGTCCCTTGCCGCCCAAAAGGAAATTTTGGAACTGCTTCAAGTTGCTCTTGGAGAGGAAATCACCAGGCAGGGCGTCAACGTAGGGTTGGACGATTTGCATGAAAGCGATCTCGCTCCCGGTAGCTTGACGCGGGCTCTCAATGATTTTTTCAATACTTTCGAGGAATTGTCTGCTTCCCCCTATGAGCCTGCGATCAAACAGGAACTTTTTCACAAGATTCAAACCCTGACCAAGCGCTTTAACGAGGCTGGCCAGAGCCTTGAGCAAATCGAATCCGAACTGACCGGCACGATAGAAAGGTCAGTAGAGGAAATAAACAGGATTCTCGATCAGATCCACGAAACTAACCTTCAAGTCCGCAGGTTCGAGTTGTTGGACCAAGGCAAGGCTGTTTCCTACCGGGATGAGCGACAGGCCTTGATGGAGCGTCTTGCCGGTTACGTCAACTTTACGACCAAGGAGGAAGTGAACGAGCAAAACAAGCCGACGGGCTTTTTGAACCTCTACATGGCCGGGCAACATGGGACTCCTCCCTCTACCCACGCGATCCTTGATAATAATGGCGTTGTCGGATTGACAAATAACTGGGGACAGGAGGTTGCTTTGGCAGCTCCCGTGGACACCATGGGCTCAACCGCGAGAGTTCGTGCCAAGATCGGCTCGGATGGAAAACTCGGCCGATTTGAGGTCTTGGACGGCGGATCCAGGTACAATGACTCGGATGGACCGTTTCTCTTCACTTTACTCCCCCCGAAATCTCAGGATTCGACGGGCGATCAAGCCACTGCCGACCAACAGGCTGCGCAGCAGGAGGCCGGGGCAGCCGGGTTGCAAGCCGACCCGACCTTGCAGGCCGGGCAGGGCGTTGACACGCAAATTACCAATGACACCGCGGACACCTTTCCTGCCGATGGACAAGCCACCGCCGCGACCGATCCCCTTAAGTCTGCGGAGGCGAGAAAAGTTGGAGAAGTTTTCTATCAAGGAGGAAAATATTACCAAGCCCTTACCAGTACGATTAAGGACGATCTCCTTTCCGACGAAGGGAAATTCATGGTGGTCACCGAGCCTTTGCCAAATGGTGTGTTTACCGAGACCAAGAGAAGCTTCTCCGATCTCGAGTACATTACCAAGGGCTCTCAGGTCTATTACGAAGGAAAGCTTTATCAAGCCACCGCCGACATCGGACCCACAAATGTCGAGGTAGGTGTCACTAATGCCGAAACCAACACGGTTTCCACTTCCCGCGGTTATGCCTATGGGGAGGTTTTCAAGTACGACAACAATTTCTATCAAGCGACCAAAGCAGTCCCCAAGGGCACTGATCTTAGTAGTGCCCAGACTCCAATCGACTTCACTCGTGGATTTGTTCAGATCGGAGCTGAACTTCCGAAGAAGTCGGAAGCGGCTTCCTTGATTTGGCCCAATGGCAATGCCTTGACTGCGGGGGAAGTTTTCTACTTTGTTGGGGCCGGCTCTACCAGCAATGTGGACGGAGCGTTCTTTATGGCTACCACTACGGTGGCGTCCGGTTCCTCCGATCCGAGTAATTCGAACAGTAATTTTGTACGTGTGGGCGCTTATGTCGACGATACCGTGCAAACAGTGGAATCCCTGCCTCAGGAAAAGACGGTCACTTCCATTGATCCGCAAAATGGACAAGTTCTTACCGCGACCCAAATGGAAATGTCCCTTGAGGATGGGAAGGTATATTATCATCAAGGTTCGGGCACCCATTTTATGGTCAAGGCTCAACCCGAGACAATAGCCGGAAGCCAGGAGTTCATCACCGCTTTCAATCCGACTGATGCGCAATGGAAGAACAATTTCCATATTTTTACACCGGATCCCAACACGGGTCTTGCTCAACCCGCTATTCAAAGACGGTCTGCTCCGACCGGTTGGAACGTTTCGGGTGGCGCTCTTGTGGAAGTCAACGTAGGTGTAGCCGAAGCCGTCGTTCATGATGGAGAAATCCAAAGCCTAAATATTGTTAATCAAGGTTCGGGTTTTCCATCAACTGACGCCCTTTTTGTTAGAAGCAAGAATGCGGATGGTACCTTCGCGACCGATCCTGGCTCGGAAGTCAAGCTTGAGTCCGGTTCCGTTCACGGCTATCAGCAATCACGACTTGTCGATATCGAGAAATTTCGAACTTCCCTGAATGGTTTCGTTTCTACTTTCGTCGAGCAGGTCAACGAGATTTACAACCCGTTGGATGCACCGAGTGAATACTTGTTTGGGTTCAAGGCGAACCTCACCAGACCTTCGTTGCAGAGCAATAGCTATATGGAGGAGTTGGGGCTCTATGGAGCGGAAGGCAATGGCGAGCTGAGGCTCTTCAGGGACGAGTCCAATATGATTCTTCCGTTCGGGGAGTCCGATACCTTTACCTTGAGTAGCATTTCTCCAGTGGTGCCTGATGATTTGCCTATTACTCATCCCGATCCCACTAAGCTCGGCTTGGCGGATTTCAAGCTCCAAAATTACTACATAAGGGGAAATGACGGATTCGGGGATGATTCCGGAGATCCTTATGACGATGATTTGGAAATCGCTCAAAACAGGGACAAGATCTTTCAGTTCTATGCGGCTGCCCGCAGGATGAAGAACGTTACCACTGAACTCGATTCCAGCTATCCCGGCGATGACGGAATACCAGGCTCAGGCGATAATGAAGGCCGTGCCATGTTGTTGGGATACGACTCGGTTCCTTTCAGGATAAACGAAGGATCCAAGGCATTCATATTTGGTGATAGCTTTTCCTTTGACGCCGTTTTGGAAAATAGTTGGAATTTGGCTAGTTCCCTTGTCGTTCACGACGACCTTACTGCTGAAACAATCAAGGCAAGCAACGACTTTGACGAAGCCTCGAATGAGATAGCCTTGAAGGTCGCGGAACTGGGTAATGGCAATTTTACCGACATGATATCGAATATGAATGCCGATCTCGGCAACACCTTGTCGGACGTGAATGACAACGTCAGTCATCAAAATACGATCGAAACCTTGCTGCTTGATCAGAGACGTGCGGTCAGTTCGGTTTCGATTGACGAGGAGGTGGCTGATCTCATGCAGTTTCAAAGGTCTTTTCAGGCCTCTTCGCGTGTACTTAATACCCTCGACAAGATGCTCGAGTTGGTTGTAATGGGACTCATAAAATAACCTATTGATGCGCCTACCCAACTTAAGCTCCAGTAACGCGATTACTTCAAAGATTCGCGACTTGGATCAACAACGATTCAAGATGGATCGTCAGATTACGTCCGGACAAAAGCTTCGGCTTCCCGAGGACGACGGGATGCGTTTGGGGCGTGTTATCAGATTGGAAACGCAAAAGGGTCAGCTTACCCAGTACCAAAGGAATGCCTCCTATGCCGAAGAGTTCCTGAATGCAGGGCAGTTAAACCTCGACAAGCTCACGGAGTTGAATCAACGGGCTCAGGAGATTGCCCGCTCGGCTGGTTCCAGCTTGAATGGTCCGGCGATGGAGACCTATGGTCATGAGATTAGTCAGTTGATCGAGGAGGCCTTGAACAGAATCAATGCGACTCACCGCAAGCAAGCTCTGTTCGGCGGGACGGAGCTCAAACCCAAGTTCGCAAGCTCGGACGTATTGCTTGGCAAAAGGCAGACAAAGACTTTTGCCTTCAACGAAGTCGGGCAGCCTGGAGCCGATGGCAAGAGAAGGATTGGCTTTGGTGACGAGATGGTCTTTGCCCTCAACGGTCGGGAATATGTTTTTCAGTCCAAAGCCGAAGGAGTTGATACGGACGAGGTAGCTGGGAAAATCAAGGATTTGATCAACAGCGAGTCTGAAATTCTAGGTGATTCCCTTTCCTACGAGACCACCGAATACAGGGCTTTTGTTCGCGGGGGGGCTACTTCCGCTCATTCCTATGACTCACGGATTAAGCCAAAGGCTTCGCTTTCCTCTCTCGGGGAGTTGGTCGTGACTGGGGCTGTCGGTCGGACATTCGAAGCTAAGTCAACCTTGCTTACCCATTGGGATCCGAACTTTTACCTGCCTGAGCAATTCGATCAAAAACTCAAACAGGAAACCGCTTTCAGGTATCCCGGCGTTGCGTACGAAGATTTGAGCCAAACTGAGAAGGATCTTGTTCAGGAAGCGGTCAAGGGAGTTCCTTCTAATTTGCAGAAGGCCCTTGATGACGAGACTGCCAAGCAGTTTCCTAATGCCACATTCCCTGGGATTTCCTCTTATTCGGACTTGACCAACACGCAAAAGCTGAGCGTCTACAAGTTGGTTGTTAAGAACAATTGGTCAAGAGGCCTTACCGTAAATTCCAAACTCGGGGACGGGGCTTCCACCATAAAGGCGGAGCACTCCGAAGGATGGAAGAGGTTGACCATATACAATCAAGGGGACGTCGTTCGTTTTGGAGACAAAATGTACGAGTCCACTGGTTCGCATAATGTTAACCACAATCCTGAGAAATCAGGAACCGATTATTGGAGAGAGATCAATTCCGGATATAAAACGGAAAGGGAAGATTGGAACCTTGAGGTTTCGGGCACCGAGAACCGCTACTATTGGATTGCCCCGGACGGAAAGCTTTTTGCTGATCAAAGCGCTGCCGTGAGCCACGCTCAAAACCTTTTGTGGTCGGCCAAGAAAACCGAATATACCCTCATGAACGATCCCAGTACCACTGCGGACGAGGGCGTCATTCAACTCAATAAGGACGTGGCCAACAACGTTCGGCAGGTAGCTATTCCCGTAAACGAGTTTTCCGTAACCGGTTCTGAAAATAAAGGCACCGTATTTTTCGATGAAGAAAGCTTTGATTATCGTTTGGTTGCAGCCTCGGAGGGAGGCTCGATCGTATCCGGTCCTTACGTTAAGGGGAATTTACAACTCTTTAAGCCCGATGATCCCTTTGTTCAGGCCAAGGACGTAGTTCTTCACGAGGGCCGCTATTTCCTTGTGAACGACCCAACCGGAATCGACAAAGACAACTTGTCCAAAATCGTTGAACGTTTTCCTCCCCCCGGAGTGGTGGTGAGCTACAGTGGTCAAGTGCAGAAGGTTGCAACAGGTCAAGGTGCTCAGCTCTCCGCCGGTCAATATATTCTCGACCCGGTAAACGGGCAGTACTACGTAGCGAACCAAAAGGTCAATTACACTGCTCTGGATTTACAGGCGGCAATCACCAATGCGAACTCAGTTGCGACGGCATTGGGAAATCAATCTCAATCGATTGCCATGCCTGTCGAACCAAGTGCATTCAGTGCCTATTCGTCGGATCCTTATTCGGCTGGAGAAATTATATCTCCCGACGGACTCGTGACCAAAGTCGCGACCAACCAGATGCGCGGTACTTTTGACCCGAAAAAGCGTTATAATTCTCAAAACAACGCCTCGGGTACGGATCCTCAAACCGGTATGACTCCTTTGCTCCCTCATGTCGTTCATGGAGGAGTAAGCAATGGCAAAGGTACCTATTTTACCTTTAATCGGGATCACCTCGGGGAGTGGGAGGCAGGTAGCTCGGTAACTCAGTTTCAATCGGTCTACAAGGATGGTCAGTTGTGGCAAGCCAATGCCAGTTTGACTTCCGCGCAGAATACGGATGCGAGTTTCAACTCCAATTGGACATCCATAGGCCCAGCTTCCGGTGGCGTGCAGATACTTGCGAACGCAGCGACCTCAAATGCGACCGACGTTTCGGCAGCCGTCGAAGCGGAAGCCACTGCGATACCCGTTTCCGGAGCCACAGGATCAAGCGTATATTTTCAGGATACCGTTTTTAACGTTCAGCCTATTGCCGGCTTGGATAAGGTTGCCAGCGGCCCCCAAAACGTGACGGCTGCCAAAGGTCAGTATCTTCATGATACTACTTCGGATGAGTATTTCCTTGCCAAGGACGATCTGTCCATTGATTTGGCATCCGCTGCCTATTCCGCGGGAAATCTTTCCACCAGTGCCTTGAATATGGTTTCCCTTGCAGAACGTTCGGACGGAAAAGTCTTTCTCCTCGGGGGAAGTCTGCCAACCGAAGGCAAGGAGCAGGCTTACTTTGCCGACCGTGCATTGGTAGCCAAGGCGGGCGATTACGTTTACGATCCAGCCACCAAGGATTACTACGTGGCACTTCAGAACGTGAATAAACCAGCGGCTTGGGCGGAAGGAAAGCCTTTCAACTCTGGTGATTTGGCCAGTGGCACCGACGGCAGGCTTTACTCCGCCAAGAAAAGCCTGAATGGGTCCCAAAATACGGCCGCTAGCTTTAGTGATAATTGGGATTTGGCCAGTACTTGGGTAGGAGATGTTTCCGTCAAAACGGGGGATTACGTTTACAGTAACGGCGATTTGTTTACGGCCAAGCAAGACCTTACCCCCACGGAAAACTCATCGGCAAACCTAACGAACACCACCTACTGGACCAAGACTGCGGGGATTCCGGACTACACGCTTCCCTTGGCTGACAATGCCACGTCACCTTATTTCAGCAGAATAGGAAGTCAGCAAGGAAACGGGCCTCATGCCAGTCAGCAAGGAGAGGATTGGATGTCCACCCGCACTTATGATTATGGTCAAATCGTTCATTATCAAGGTTCGTACTACAGGTGCTTGGCCAACTCCTTTAATAACAAGATTTCCGCTACCTCGAATGGTAACACCCAAGATATTGTCATTACACCAGGTGATGAATTGATTCCCAGTGATAATTCTCTTTATCCGGACGCCATGGTTGCCAATGACAAATGGGGCAAGATCGAGGAACCGTTGGATCACGTAATGAAGTTTTCCGTTGAAAATGGGGAACGTCCTGTTGTCACGATCAAGTCTGCTGGATCTACGGGCAATGACGCAACTGCCGAGGCGGTCGTCGATGCTTACGGTCAGATCGTTGGGCTTAAGGTCGTTGACCCTGGCAGGTACTTTTTCGGCACCTCCATTGGCGGACCATTGCCTCCTGATTTCCAACTCGCTAAAATTGTTCTTCCCGATGGGCAGGAAATGGAAGCTGAAATTCTTTGGGGGAAAAACACAAAGGATCCCGGACCTTATACCGTTACCGGTTTTAATCTTTCGGCGTCCGCTTCCATTACGGGTGCCACCGCTCCCGCCCAGCTTGGTGACACCTTCTCCTTCTCGACAGGCTCGAAGACCTTCTTGGATCACCGTGACTCAAATGGGGAGGTGGTTAGCATAACCTACACCGGCAGCAAGAAAAACAGTGTTCATTACGTGGGTAACGAGAGTAAGATATCAGGTTTTTTGAGTGCCGAAAAAGACGGGACAAAAGAACTTGGAGATGCCGTTCAAACTATTGTTGAGCTAAGGAAGTCCTTGGCGAACGCTACTCCTTCGCACTATTCACAGGAAGTTGAGAATGCCCAAAAGGAATTGATTAACCAGGAGGAGGGCTTGATTAACAAGATCGGCGAATTGTCCTCAAGGATGGTTCGCATGAATACCGTCCGCGCGCATGACGAAGATTACTTCATGCAACTGGATCAAAGAATTTCCAAAGACATTGACATTGATCTTTCCGAGGCCATCATGCGCCTGACTAGAATTTCTACGGCATACCAAGCATCCTTGCAAGTAGGCTCGCAGTTGCTCAATACCTCACTGCTTAACTACCTCTGATTTGCAACTTGGTTCTATGAAATATTATGAAGCTTAAGGCTGGGGAAGAATCCAATAATCCGGAAATGACCGGAGAAACCGAATCGAGGAACCAAATAACTTTACCTCAAGGGCTATTCGGTTTTCCCGAGATTCGGTCTATGGACTTGGTCTATGACAAGGAAGAACTTCCTTTTATGTGGTTGCGAGAGGAGAAGAAGGACGGTCTTGCTTTCATCGTTTTGGAACCAGGTGGAATTATCCCTTACTATTCCGTGGAAATTGCTGATTCTGATGTTGGGATTTTGGGGATTACTGGTCCTGAGGACACCCTGATTCTTAATATCGTTACCTTGCCCCCCGATCAATCAGGTAAAATTTTCCTCAACCTAGTCGGTCCGATTATCGTAAACCGGGCTACTTTGGTAGCCAAGCAGTGCATTATTAACAATCACGAGGAATTTTCAGCCCGGCATGCTTTGGACATCGGTGGTGAAGGTCTCTAATATTTGCCATATAGAGACCCATGTTGATACTATCTAGAAAAGTCGAGCAGGGCATTGCCATAGGAGACGAGATTGAGATCTCCATTACCAAAATCGAGGGTGACTCGGTAAAGATAGGTATTTCCGCCCCCCGTTCCATTTCTATTCTTCGTCGTGAAATCCTTGAGGAAATGCAATCTTCGAACAAGGCAGCCGCTGTATCGAGCAAACCGACCGAAGGCACATTGAAAAGTACTCTTGCCGCTGGGTCCGCCAAGCAACTTATCGCTCAAATTCGGGCAAAGAAAGCAGGTATTGACTCTGATAAGGAAGAATCCAACGTTTCCAGTTAGGGTTTGCCTGCCGGGGATCTTTCCATCGAAACAACAACCTAGCAAGGACCCTCATGGCTGTATTCAAGCCCTTTAATGCAATCCGGCCCCAAGCTTCCTTGGCCAAGGAGGTCGCCTCCAAGCCTTATGACGTTCTTGATTCCCAAGAAGCGAAAAAAGAAGCGGACGGAAACCCGTACTCTTTTCTTCGGGTTATCAAGCCCGAGATAGAGTTGTCCTCTGATACCGATCCTTATTCGGATGGCGTATATGAAAAAGGCAGGGAAAATTTTTTGAATCTTTGCAAGGAAGAGGTCTTTCTTCGGGATCCCCAGCGTTCCTTCTATCTTTACAGGCTTACCATGAACGGAAGGTCTCAGTGTGGACTCGTCGGGTGTTGCGAATATCAGGAATATTATGACGGAAAAATAAAGAAGCACGAACTAACCCGAACGGCCAAGGAAAACGATCGGGTCCGTCACGTCGAATGCCTGAATGCCAATGCCGAACCCGTATTCTTTTCCTATCGGGGCGTTCCTTCGATCAATGAGTTTGTCGAGACCGTGCTTCGCAAGGCTCCGGTATACGATTTCGAGGCTGATGACGGTGTGCGTCACGAATTATGGTCCATTTCAAAACCCGAGGATCTTTCATTCTTGGAAAATGCCTTTGTTGGGGTGCCTGATCTGTATGTCGCGGACGGACATCATCGAACTGCCGCCGCTGCGAGGGTGGGGCAGAAGAGGAAGGATTCCAACATCTCTCACGAAGGGACCGAGGAATACAACTTCTTTATGGCGGTTCTTTTCCCAGATGATCAACTCGAGATCTTTGACTACAATCGAGTCGTTAAGGATTTAAACGGTCTTTCTCCTGCTGATTTCCTTCGGGCATTGGGTGACGATTTCGCAATCCGACCCTCTGAACAATCATGTCCGCGTCCAGCAAAACTGAGGGACTTCTCGCTCTATTTGGATGGAAGTTGGTACGAATTAACGGCCCTCACTCAATCCGCCTTAGCCGGTTCCCCTGTTGGCGATCTTGACGTTACGCTTTTATCGGAAAAGGTTCTTGGTCCAATCCTTGGCATTACCGATCTGAGGAAAGATAACCGGATTGATTTTGTTGGTGGGATTCGTGGGCTCAAGGAGCTTGAGCTCCGGGTCGACTCAGGGGAAATGGCTGCCGCCTTTGCCCTTTATCCCGTTTCAATGGAGCAGCTCCTGACGATTGCGGATGCAGGTGAGATCATGCCGCCCAAGACCACATGGTTCGAGCCTAAGCTCAGGAGTGGTTTGTTCGTTCATGATTTGGAATGAATCGTTCCTGACGAACATAGCGAACGAAGGCTTCCATGCTTTCCAATTCTGTGCAAAACGGATAGCTTCGATTGAAACGGAATGAAGTTGCTAATTTTGAGTTCCTCAACCGGAGGAGGGCACGATATGAGGGCGAATGCCTTGAGGTCTTGGTGGACGGAGGGGAGGGGCGAAGCTCGGATTATGCATCCCTTGGAAAACGGATTTGCACTCTATCGTTTGGGTAGTGGCCTTTATAATTTCATACAAAGAAAACTTCCCTTGTTCCACTACCTGTACTTCTACTTTTTGGAATATGCATCCATGCACCGGGGAACCCGTCGTATCATTTCCTCTGGCAAATTTTCCAGAGAAGTCAGTGGTTTTTCCCCCGACCTCGTGTTGAGCGTTCATGCACACCTCAATCACGGGTATTTCGACCTCGCGCGCAAAGCCGTTTCACACGGGAAATCAAAGTTCGTGATTTTTTGTGGCGAACTTGCAGATGGACAGGGCTTCAGTCGACATTGGGTCAACCCTGCTGCCGATCTTTTTACAGGTCCTTTTGAGGAAACTTGCCTGGCGGCTCGAAAAAGGGGGATGCCTGAAGGGAAGACCTTGGTTACCGGTCCGCTTCTGCGGAAACCTTTCTATCAATCTGGTGAACAACCCGGGCGTGCTGAATTTCTTGCCGAGTATGACCTCTCCGAAAACTTGAAGACCTATGTGCTCGGCACAGGAGCCAATGGGGTCAATCGTCACCGCGAAGTGATCGATGCCTTCAACCGCTCGGACGTCCCCTGCCAATTGCTTGCTCTTTGTGGCAAGAATCTCAGGACTCTCGATGAATTGGAAAGCCTAAAGCGGCAGTCCAAAGTTCCGCTCGTTCCTTTGCCCAAGCAGTCTGCTTGCAACATGGCGATGATCCTGCGTCACGCAGATTGCTTGTTCGCCCGACCAGGGGCCGGAATGACAACGGAGGCAATCGCTTGCGGAACACCCGTAATCTTTGACGTGTCGAGAGGGGTCATGCCTCAGGAGACCAATAACCTGAACTTTTGGAAAAAGCATGCCCCGTCGCTTATCAAGACTGCCCGACCGTCCCGTTTGCCGGAATTGGTTGCCAAGGAAGTTCCTTCCGTTCGAATCAGAATGGATAGCGGTCCCCGAAAGCTTTTGGGCGCTCTCGATCAACTCGTTTCAGAATGACCAGTCTTTCGCCAGAACGAATCGTCCCATGGGCCGCGGCGCGTTCGATCTTCGGGGCGAGTGATGCGATGAACGGATTTTCAAGGAAATCACCTGAGTTAGTCCCCGAACTTTTTTCTGGCGGACGTATTGCAATTGGAAGAAAAGGCTTGGTGTTCAAAGACCGTTCTCTTCTTCGGGCTATCGAAACGGGTTTTTCCATGCCCGAATTTTTTCCACTTATCAAGCATCCTTTCTCTGCATTCAATGCAATTGTTACTCTCAAGAAAATTTCCCGATGCTATGGGAGGCATTCCTTACGGGAAACCGATCTAGTCGTCCTTTTACGGGCAGGACTCGAGGCTTTGGCAGTCTTTGCCAACCATCATCCCATGGTCCGTGATCTTTTTTCTGGATTTCCCGAAGAACTGGTTGTTTTCGGGGTGAAGGGTTCGAGTCCCCTCGGCTGGTTGCGTCGTTCTTCGGAGGGGGACTTCTCGGCTGGTAGTTCCGATCTAGGGAAGAAGCCTTCCGTCTCGTTATTCTTTTCGAGTCTCGACGTTGCATTCGATGCCGTGAAACATGGAATTGACCCCTTTGGTGCTCCTGCAACCGGGGAAGTCGAAATCCGTGGCAAGGTTCATCTTATGGACATAATCGGATATGTCAGTAGGATGACTTTGAGGGAAGTCCCCATGCCAAAAAAATGAAAGAACGAATCCAGTCCGATCAAATTTTTCAGCGGGCCTTGAAAGTCATTCCCGGAGGGATCTATGGACATGTTTCCCCTGTGACTGGTTTGCCCCGGCATTTTCCGCATTTTTGTGAACGGGCCAAGGGTTGCCGGTTTGAGGACGTCGACGGGAACGAATGGATAGACTTCATGTGCGGTTTCGGTGCCATTCTTCATGGTTATAATCATCCGGAAATAGAGGAAGCGGTTTCCCTTCAAAGGGAAAAGGGCATGGTCTTCAATCAGCCAAGTCCGTTGATGGTCGATCTTGCCGAGACTCTAGTTGAGCGGATCGATTTTGCGGATTGGGCCGTCTTCGCAAAAAACGGTTCCGACCTTACTACATGGGCTATCCGCGTGGCCCGCGAAAGCACCGGGCGGCCTTTGGTCATTAAGGCAAAGGGGGCATACCATGGAGTGGATTCGTGGTGCGACCCCGGACATGGTGGTCGAATTCCCGATGACCGCGCATCGATTTTGGAATTCGACTGGAACGACCTGGAAGCCCTGACTGACCTCATCTCCAAAAACAAGGACAAGGTGGCGGCTCTGATTCTGACCCCCTATCATCACCCTGCTTTCGCCCCCTCTGAGTTACCTGCGGATGGATTTTGGCAAGAAATTGAATCTCTGTGCGCTCGCTACGGGATTCAGTTGGTTTTGGATGACGTCCGTTGTGGTGGGCGGCTTCATGCCGGAGGCTCTCACCGTCATTTTGATTTCACTCCCGATCTTGCCGTTTACTCCAAGGCCTTGGGCAATGGTTATGCCATATCAGCCTGCGTGGGCAATGGATCCCTCCGCAAGCCCTCTATGGAAGTTTTTCTGACTGGCAGTTGTTGGAATGACGCCTTGGCCATGACCGCGGCCCTCAAATCTCTTGAGCTTTCAGCCCGTGATGACATGGTGTCTGGCGTTCTTGAGAAAGGCTCCCGCCTGTGTGATGGGCTGGAGCGAGTCTCGAAAGATCGGGGTCAATCCCTGCGTATGACCGGACCGACCTCCATGCCCTATCCCTGGTTCGATGGTGATGACAGCCTATTCGAAATCCAGAGATTTTGCCAATTATGCGCGGATGAGGGGATCTACTTTCATCCTCATCACAATTGGTTCCTCAGCAATGCTCATGATACCGAATCGATCGACCAAGCCATCGCGGTTGCGGACAAGGCACTGGAGCAGATGTCTGCTGAAGACGAGTCCTAACTGAACTTTCCGGTCAGAAACCGTACGACGAACTCATTGTTCGGGTCGCATTCCAAAATCGCATCCTCGAGTCTCCATGTGAGTTCCTGCAGTTGATTGAGCGCTTTCTTTAGTTCCTCTTCGTCCATTGTCGATTCGGGTCCTATCTTGGGAAGGACGGTAAAGGCGAAGTCTCCGATGAGATTAGCTACGTCTCGATCTGCCAGAAGGTTTTTGAGGTAGTCGATCATGCTATTGTAGCCTTGCTCTGGGAAGCCTTGCCATACTTGGTCGCAACGGGTGGCAAGAAGAGTGAGCAATTGATGCATTCCGTGACCTTGCAAGGATCTGCGTTTTTCCAAAATGGCATGGGTCGTTGCTTCGCAAGGCTTAAGGTTTTGAGAAATTACGCTCCTGAGTTCGTCAATATCTTTGGGATGTATGACGAGCGCTCCGTCTAGTAAGCCTCCCCGGTCATTCAAATTGATGATCATGCGTCGTTGAGAGATCTCCTTGACCAGAGCCGAAGTTTCCTCCCAGTCGGAAAGAAAGGGAGTGGGGACGGAAGGTTCGAAGTTTCCGGGAATCTTGTGGTATAGGTTGGTTTGAATTTGAATGTGCCCGCGTCCCGTGCTGTCAGCGTACCTGAGCTGACCACTTCCTCCCCCGGATAAATCCATGCCGGCCATGAGGATTGTGGCTGGGCCAAGAAAGTCGGCGAAAAGCAGGGCGGTCAGACCGGCGTTGTTTACGGCTTGCAACTTGGTCTTGGAGATTCCTTTTTCTGCCAACCAATCCTCAGTCAGCACGCGCCCCGAGAGAAAGCAACTCTTCGCTCCCCACTCCTTCGCCCAGCTTTCATGCGACTGACTGGACAAAACCGCCACGCCGGGAGAATGCTCGGGCTCGCTGCAGGAAAGGAACGTTTTATCGGAATCTATGCTTACCACGAAATCAGGGATTATGCCTGCTGCGCTCAAGGCCCGAAGGCTACTGTCGGCGGCGATGACCCAGGGCTTGGGGAATCCCTCCTTGATCAAAGGGAGGGTTTCGTCAAGAGAAGGCCCTGCTCCAACGACTACGGCAAGCGAGCCATTTGCCAAATCTCTCCACTCTTCGGGAACCCGTCCGCGCAAGTAGCCGCTAAGATTCATAAATACGTGACGCTGACGTTGAAGCCCTCCTTCTTCGCGTGATTTTCTTGAGCGCAGGGTTGAGTCCGTCTCGGCAAGGATCAATGAAAGGATAGCGGGGTAGGGATTGGATGGGTTTTCTTCCGTCTGCTTGCTTACTTTTACTTCCGGTTGATGGTTGTATTCAGCGAGCAGAATTTCCTGTACCGCTTCCCTTACTGTTTCCGTGTCAGAAGTGGATTGGATCACCTTGAGGTTCGGGGGCGAGGCGCCCCCATTGGTTCCGGATGAAGTAATCCAAAGTACCCCTTTCGGGTATTTCTTGCATTCCGTGTGGAGGGCATCTTCTGAGACCGGGCCGAGAAAGATAGCCGTTTTCGCGTCTGCCATGGAAGTCTCTGACAGCCAATGGTCACTCATTTGTAACACCCTCCGCAACATAGGTTTGGCTTGTACCTTGAAGAGCTTGTTATATTCATTATCTTTCGCATCGACTATAAGCAGAGAAATTGGTTTAATGAATCGTTAATTATGCTTAATGACAAATCGATATTGATTACGGGCGGCACCGGTTCGTTTGGTCAAAAATTTGTTAAGACCGTCTTGCAAAGGTATCGGCCTCGCAGGCTGATCGTGTATTCCCGTGACGAATGGAAACAGTCGGAAATGATCTGCGTTTTTCCTAGGAGATGTCCGGGATCAGGAACGGTTGTTTCTTGCCATGAGGGGGGTCGATTACGTAATTCACGCGGCCGCGCTCAAGCAGGTGCCTGCCGCCGAGTACAACCCGCACGAATTTATCAAGACAAACGTCAACGGGGCGACGAACGTCGTTGAGGCCGCAATTCGAGCTGGTGTCGAGAAAGTTGTTGCCCTGAGTACGGACAAAGCCGTCAATCCGGTCAATTTGTACGGAGCAACCAAGCTTTGTTCGGACAAGGTTTTTATCGCCGCCAATAGCTATGCCGGTGGTGACGCGACAACCTATTCCGTGGTTCGTTATGGTAATGTCGTAGGAAGTCGCGGAAGCGTCGTTCCTCTTTTCGCCAAGCAACGGGAAAAGGGTAAGCTTACCATTACGAATCCCGACATGACCCGTTTTCTCATCACCCTCGACCAAGGTGTCGAGTTCGTATTGAAAAGTTTGGAAAATATGGTCGGTGGCGAATTGTTCGTGCCGAAGATTCCGGCGTGCTCAGTCGCTGATATGGCGAACGTATTGGCACCCGATTGCGAGTGGGAAACCATCGGCTTGCGTCCCGGAGAGAAAATTCACGAAGTTCTGATTCCTGCCGACGAGGCCAGGAACGTGCTCGAATTCGATGATCATTTCGTCATTCAACCCATCCAATCCTTCTGGGGTAACAAGATCGGCATACTTGGCGGGGTTTCCTGCTCGGATGGCTTTGTCTATGCAAGTAATTGCAACTGTGAGAACCTAAGCGAAGACGAACTGAAGTCTTTGCTTGCCGATTTTCTTCCCGATTCCTCGGGCTAAGGCCCTGTGCTCCAGTTCCTTTCCCCGTGGACCTGCTTGCCCAACTGAGTGACTCGAGCGTCCCGCCCCTCATCGTTGCCGAACTCTCGGGTAATCATGGTGGGGATTTTGACAAGGCACTGGAGCTTGTCGACCGGGCTGCGGAATCCGGCGCAGATGCGATTAAACTTCAGACCTACAAGCCCGATACCATAACCGTAGCCGGGCGTGACGACCGTTTTCTGCTCAAGGAAGGCCTTTGGGCGGGCAAATACCTAAGCGAGCTTTACGAGCTCGCCATGACCCCGTGGGAATGGCACGGCCCTTTGGCCGAAAGGGCATCCCGTCACGGACTGCCGCTCTTTAGCTCGCCCTTTGACGAGTCTGCGGTCGATTTTCTGGAGGACGTGATTTCCCCGCAGGTTTACAAGATCGCCTCCTTTGAGCTCAATCACTTTCCCTTGCTTAGGAAAATCGCCCGGACTGGAAAGCCTGTTCTGGCTAGCGTTGGTGTCTCGACAGACGGTGAAATCGAGAGAGCTCTTGACGAGTTGCGCGAAAACGGGTGCCCCGAAATCATTCTTTTGCATTGTGTGAGCGAATACCCTGCCAGGCCCGAGGACTTCCATCTTCAGTTCATGCCCGAATTGGGGGAACGTCATGGGACCGCCTACGGTCTTTCCGACCATTCGTCCGGTCACGCCGTCGCGGTTGTCGCCACTGCCTTGGGCGCTCGGGTGATCGAGAAGCATTTCACCCTTGACCGCGATGATGAGTCGATTGACGGAGCCTTTTCCATGCTCCCTCTCGAGTTTTCCGAAATGGTTGAATCCGTTCGGATTGCCCATGCTTCGATCGAGTCAGCCCCAACCACCCTGCAAGGCGAATCCCCCTCCGTCAAAGCCAGTTTCTTCAAGCGTTCCATCCTCGTTTCCGCTCCCGTTTCAAAGGGGGATCTGCTGACTGCGGAAAACTTGCGTGTCGCCCGTCCCGGCGACGGCATGTGCCCTAGCAAGTGGGAAGAGGTTCTGGGTCAACTGGCCGGACGTGACCTTTCGGTCGGGCATCCTTTGTCTCAAGAGGATCTCGCAGAGTAGGCGGAGTTTCATTTATTACTCCCGGACTTTTGCTTCCCTGCCTATACGGCGCTATATTCAAGGGTCGATCCAAATGCAGAAGAAAGTACAAGACGGTCCTATTCCGAGCTTCAAGGGTAGCCCTGAGGAGCGTTTGCGAAAGGCTTGCGTTTGGGTGTCCAGGAATTGCCCGGGAAGAATGCTTACACTCGAGGAAATCGGTTCGATCATGGGGGTTACCCGTGAGCGGGTTCGGCAAATCGAAGCACGGGCCCTGCGCAAGCTCCGCCATCCTTCGCGCATGAACGTTCTCGGCGAACTTCGCGATTAAGGACACGGGGTAAGCGTTTACAGTTTCTCTTTGCCAGTCCTCTTCTTTCGCGCTTAATCGGTAGCCGTGCCTTCCTTTGCTGAAACCATCGGTCTTCCAGACTCCCTCCTCCTCCTGAACGGCCTGCCGAACCTTGGCCCGGTATCCGTGCGGCGTCTGCTCGAAAGATTCGGGGACGATCCGCGGGCTATCTTCCGGGCAAGTAGGCGCGAGCTTGGCTCGGTATCCGGGGTGGGGGACAAAATCATCAATTCCATACTCGACGAAGGTCATGAGGACTGGCTGGCAAAAGAAAAGAAAAAGCTCGAATCCAGAAAAATTGCCTTTTTGTCGAACGAATCATTTCCGCCTCTTCTGAACGAAATTTACGATCCGCCCATCGGGCTTTACGTGGCAGGGCAAATGCCCTCGGGACCTTATCTTTCCATCGTTGGCACCCGGCAACCGACTCTATACGGATTGCGCTTTGCCCGCGAGCTTGCTCAGCAACTTGCGCAAATCGGATTTTGCATAGTAAGCGGAATGGCCCGGGGGATTGATACGGCCGCCCATGAGGGGGCGTTGGACGTCCAAGGTAAGACCCTTGCCTTTCTCGGTAGTGGAATCGACGTCGTGTATCCGCCCGAGAACCTCGGTCTTTACCAACGGATCGCCGAGCAGGGTGGGGTGGCCTCGGAATTTCCCTTTGGGCGAAGGCCTGACCGGCATACCTTCCCTCGCCGCAACCGGCTCGTGGCAGGGGTCTCGGACGGGATCATCGTGATCGAATCAGCCTCTTCCGGCGGTAGCCTCATCACGGCCCAATTTGCCGCTGACCAAGGACGGACCGTATTCGCCCTTCCCGGACGGGTCGATCAGCCCACCTCGGCCGGATGCCATAAGTTGATCCGCGAAGGGGCAACCCTCCTGCGCAGCGCCCGTGACGTTGTGGACGAGCTTGGCCCCGTTCTTCCCATTCCTCAACCTGTTCCCGCAAGCCCAGATGAAGGAACCCCGGATCAGTCGCCCTCATCCATGAGCGATGAAGAGGAGGCAATTCTCAAAGCGCTCTCGGACGGTGCCATACTCGGACTGGACGACCTTTGTGAGCTTACCCGCTTGCCCGCCCCTGAAATCATGGCCAGCCTGACCATGCTCGAGCTTAACCGTTTGGTTTCCAAACGTACGGACGGCAGGTACGAGCGGACCTAAAGACCAAGTCCACGCTTTCCTCTTGATTCGAGAGTGAAAGATCATTGGGATGACCGTTTTACACCTTAGCCAACCAAATGACCTTTGCCTTAGCCTCTTCCTCTACGATCGATCATTGGCCTATTTTCGTCCTGCTCATAAGCGTGGCCTGGGTCGTGTTCGGAATAACCAAGCTCAAGCTCCATCCTTTCCTTTCACTCATGGTCGGAGCCATTCTGGTTGGGTGGATGACCCCGTCTTTGCCCGAGCCGACGGACGTGAACAAGGGATTGTTCCAGTCCCGGGTGGCCCTGGCCGAAGCCTTCGTTCTGGAGGAGAGCAACCAGACCGGGGAACTGGAAATCCTTTACCGGGGCGAACAGCTCACCCGGGTAGAAACCTCGGCGAAGCTGGCTGAGTTAAGTGAGAAACACGGAAGCAAGCTCACGCTTTCCTTTCGGGTCGTCGGATCCAAGAGCCTCGATTCCCCTCGAATGCAGGAGGTCCTGGCCGAAGCCGAGGACTTGAATGCATCCAAAGTTACCTTCGAGGCTTACGAGAAAAACGCCCCCTCGAGCAACGAGACCCTCAAGGCCATCAACTGGACCCTGCTCGGTTTCGGGGACTTGGTTGGTGGATTGGGTCTGCTCATCGCCATGGCGGCGATCATCGGCACCTGCATGATGCTCAGTGGTGCCGCTGACCGCGTGGTGCGCTCCCTGATGAATGCCTTTGGGGAAAAACGGGCCGGACTGGTCTTGCTCCTGAGCGGTTTCTTTTTATCCATTCCCGTCTTTTTCGACACCGTCTTCTTTCTTTTGATCCCCTTGGCCCGGGCCCTTGCCCTGAGAACGGGCAAGCATTATACCTTTTACGTCATGGCGATGGCCGGAG
Source organism: Verrucomicrobiota bacterium (assembly GCA_028343845.1). Lineage (GTDB taxonomy): Bacteria > Verrucomicrobiota > Verrucomicrobiia > Opitutales > Seribacteraceae > Seribacter. The sequence goes on from JAOLZO010000006.1 coordinate 77,191, forward strand.
CGGGTGCCATCACTCACTCACTGGTCCCCCCTACGCCCGGTCCTTTGTTTATCGCGAAAGAACTGGATATCGAGCTTGGCTTTGCCATGATGTTCGGCCTCGTTGCAAGTATCCTGCCCGCTTATCTAGTGTTGAAAATGGCCTCCTGGTTTGACCGTAAGTACAACCTGCCTATGCGGGAAGCTTCCGGCGCTTCGAACGAGCAATTGAAGCAAATCGTTGAGAAAAAAGACGAGGAGCTCCCCGGACTCCTGCTCTCCTCTCTTCCCATCGCGCTTCCGGTCCTGCTTATCTCTTTGGTTTCCATTCTCGGTTTCTGTAAAAAACTTTCCTCGAAGCAGGGCTATCTGAACTCGGAAAGTTTTGCGGGGATTTTCCCTTACCTCGAATTTCTCGGCAATTCCAACGTGGCCATGACCTTGGCCGCCGGGTTTGCCATTCTCGGGCTCGTCCGCCAAATGGCGGCCAAACAGGAAAAGGATTTGGCTGCGAAGCTGGGCAAAACCTTACAGGATCCTCTGTCCACAGCGGGTGTAATCCTACTCATTACCGGAGCGGGCGGAGCCTTCGGAGCCATGATCCGGATGTCCGGAGTCGGGGATTCAGTCGGGGCAATTGCCGAGGAATTCGATATTTCCTACGTTTTGCTGGCTTGGGGCGTGACCGCCTTCATTCGGATCGCTCAAGGCTCGGCCACCGTATCCATGATCACCGGTGTCGGGCTCATTGCCGCCGTAATCGGGGATGGAGATGCGTTGGGGTACCACAAGGCCTATGTCTTCCTTGCCATCGGATTTGGCTCGATCACCCTGTCCTGGATGAACGACAGTGGGTTTTGGGTCGTCCAGCGCCTCAGTGGATTTACCGAAAAGGAAACCCTCAAGACCTGGTCCGTCCTGCTTACCGCCATCTCTTTGCTAGGGCTTGCCCTTTGCCTGCTCGGATCAGCCCTTTTGCCCCTTGTCTAATAAAACCCTTCAACCCTTATGACTATGAACAGACGCGACTTCGTATCGACCACCGCCACCGGTTTGACCTGTGCCGGCCTTGCCCCGCTTGGACTGGAGGCCAAAAATGCTTCCTTTCGTGGGAAAATTCTCAAATCCGTAAAATTCGGAGGCAGACCCAATATTGACCGCTTGAAAAAGCTCAAGGACCTCGGTTTCGACGGGGTCGAGGGTTCGGGCCCCGGCATGCAGATCGACGGACTCAAGAAAGCTCTTGCCGAGGTCGGTCTTCCCATGCATGGCGTGGTCTACAACAAGCATTGGAAGGTCCGCTTGTCCTCTCCCAAGGAGGAAACCCGCGAAGCCAGCCGAAAAGGCCTTGAGGCCGCCATGCGCGAATCCAAGGCAGTCGGGGGTACCTCCGTCCTCCTCGTTCCCGGCAAAGTCGGGGGCAAGGACGAGACCCACGATCACGTCTGGTCCCGCTCGATCGAGCAAATCCGCAAATGCATCCCTTTGTGCGAGAAGCTCAAGATCCACATCCTCATCGAGACGGTATGGAATGGCTTTTGCCTTAAGCCCGAGCAGTTCAGGGACTATATCGACGAGATCGACAGCCCGTGGGTGCAAGCCTACTACGACATCGGGAACATGCAGAAATTCGCGCCCAGTCACGAATGGATCCGTATCCTCGGCAAGCGCACCCTCAAGCTCGACGTCAAGGACTGGGGGAAGAAGACCGGCTTCTGTTCGCTCGGGAAAGGAGACGTCGAATGGAACAAGGTCCGCAACGAACTCGAGAAAATCGGCTTCCAAGGTTGGGCGACACGTGAAGGCGGCGACGGCGGGGATGACAAGACCGCCAAGCTGATGAACGAACTCCTCGGCCTCTAAGCGTCTTTTTTTCGGGAGATTTCCGTCCGGATTTCCTTCCAACGCTGCAAGCGCTCGGCAATCGCTCCCTCCGCCCCTGCGCTTTTGGGCAGGTAGAGATCGAGGGGGTCCTCCAGGTATTGCTGCCCGGAAACGTTCTCGGGGAACTCGTGGCTGTAAAGATAGGATTCCTCGTCCTCGCTCTTGGGCTTCTTGTTTCTTCCGTGCCTGTCCCGAATGCTCGAGGGAACCGGTTGGACCGGTTTCTCGTCCAACGCCCGCTTGGCCCGACCGATGGCCAACGTAGCGCTGTTGCTCTTCGGGCAGGTGGCGAGAAAGATCACCACATGGGCCAAATTCAGCTCGCATTCGGGCAAACCGATCGTCTCGCATGCCCGGAAAGCCGCATCCGCCATCAGCAAAGCCCGCGAATCTGCCAGTCCTACGTCCTCCGATGCAAAAATCACCAGCCTTCTCGCGATGAAGCGCGGATCCTCTCCACCCGCCAGCATCTTCGCCAACCAATACAAAGCCGCATCCGGGTCATTCCCCCGCATGCTCTTGATAAAGGCTGATGCGGTGTCGTAATGCTCGTCCTCGTCCCGGTCGTAGCGGATGCTGCGCTCCCGGCAAAACCCCGCTACCTCGTCCTCCGTCACCTCCGAGCCCTCCGGCAAAGCCTCCACGATCGTTTCGATGAAATTGTACGCCCTTCGCAAATCCCCCTCGGACAGCAAAGCTATGCGTTGGAGAACTTTCTTTTCCGCCTTGCAGGAGCGCGAGCCCAATCCGCGCTCCACATCCTCTAACGCATGGCTCAACGCTCCCTCGATCTCATCCGCGGGCAAGGGTTCCAAGGCGAATAACTGGCATCGGCTCAGGAGCGGATCGATCACGTAGTATCGGGGGTTGTGGGTGGTCGCTCCGATCAGGCGGGCCTCACCCGCCTCCACGCCCGGAAGGAGCAAATCCTGCTGGGCCTTGTTGAAACGATGAATCTCGTCCACGAAAAGGAGGCAATGATCCGGTCCGTGATAGCGGACCATCTTCAACGCATCGCGTAATTCAGCAACGTTCGAGGTCACCGCATTGACCCGCAGGAGCTTGCATCCCCCCTCCGCCGCGATGACCGAGGCCAACGTCGTCTTTCCCGAACCCGGAGGTCCGGCTAGAATCAAGTTGCCCACCCGGTTTTCCCTGATCAGGGTCGGGAGCAGGCAACCCTTGCCCAGAATATGTTCCTGTCCGCGTACCTCATCCAGCGTGAGCGGACGCAACCTCTCGGCCAAAGGCCTGCGCGACTTGGGGCGCTTGCTTGGCCCCTCTAGTGAAAATTCCCGTTCCTCTTCCTCCATATAGCTGAGGAAATCATCCAAGCGCGCCAATCCGCCTTAGGCAAGAGCAGGTGAAGACTTGTTAAGAAAATGAGGAGATTCTGAAAGTCTTCAGGACGACTTGGTCCAAGCCTTGATGGCTCCACCCGGGTTCGAGCTGACGTCACCCCGGCCATTCTTGGTTACCGTCTCTCCCTCCGGAGAAACGATGATCAAGGCGGGAATTCCCCGAACTCCGAATTGTTGTTTTAGGGCGTTCCCTTCGCTTGCACGATGGGGCAGGGTGTACCACTTCATGCCGGTTTCCTTCATGTATCCCATCTGGGCCTCGGGCGACTTGTCACTGCTTACGAAGACGACCTCGAAATCATCCTTGTTCGAATCGCGGAACTTAACGAGATTCGGGGTGAACGCACGACATGGCGGGCACCAGTGAGCGGAAAAGTAGAAACCTACCGTTTTTCCAGCCAATTCATTCCTGGAGATTTTCTTGCCCGTCGAGTCGAGCAACTCCTCGGGGAGCATTTCTGCCAATCCGGGACTGATTGCCTGCTTGGCGGGGCTTGCCTTGGGCGTAGATGAAACGGACCCTTTGCCCTTCCAATTGGTCACGATGACCTGATCAGCTGGGGAAAGCTTATTGATCCCTAGAGAAATCTTCCGACCGGTTGAGGAACGTAACACAACCACTCGGTCCGAGTAATCGACAAGCTCGGCCTCTATTTTCGACCCAGTCGAGCTTGTCCAAGTCCGCATCTGAGCGGAAGCGAAGGAAAGCGAGATGAAAGCAAGCAAGACAGTGAGCAGTAATGTTCTCATAATTTACGTAAAATCTCTCATTCGACTAGATTCTGCAAGTTCTTTACTCGTCTTAAAGCTGTTTTTTCAAGGCTAAGATTAGCTTCTTGACTATAACTGATATAACTAAAACAGTAACTTCATTATGCAAATAACTGTCAAAAGAGGTGATCAGCTTTACGGACCATATACGGTTCAGGAATTAGAGGATTTTCTTAATCAAGGAAACTTTAAGATATCGGATTTGGCGTCTTCGGATGGGCAAAATTGGATGCAGATCTCCCAACTTCCCGGATTGGGACAAGGATCGGTTCCCGCCACCCATCCCTCGTCCCCTCAGAGGGTGACAAGAAATGTTTCAGCACAAGGAGGGCAAGAGGTTTCTTCACTGGTCATTGAAAAATTGGCCGGGACTCAAGGTTGGGTGAGGTTTTTCTCCGTTCTTGGATTTATCGTTTTTGGCCTTATGATGCTAGTAGCCGTCGGCGCTCTTTTTCTTGGTTCCACGGGTGCGTTTGTTTCCTTGGTTTATATCGTCATGGGCGCTCTCTATTTTTTTCCCACTCTCAAGCTCTCTCAATACGCTAGCCGGATAGCCCGTCTTCGTGTTACCAAATCGGAGCTTGATCTTAGTGCGGCCTTGGAGGCTCAACGCTCTTTTTGGGCCTTTGTCGGAATCGTAACTTTGGTTGTTCTTTGTCTTTACCTCGTCATTATTCTTGTTACTTGCGTAGGCGCCGCATCGATGGCTTTTTAGTCGTATCAAGTTCCTTCTCGAATCTCGGAAAAAAGAGCTTCAGAGCCTGAACTCGTGAGTCAGGGGGCGATTCGAGTTTGAAAAAAGGTGGCGAGGAATCCGTTCGAAAGATAAGAAAGCGCATAGCCGGTTCACGACCACGCGATCCCCTTCGTTTTTTTGGCATTCATTGGAGAATGGTGGCCGGGGCGATCGTAACGATATCCGTGATGCTGTCTTTTGCTTGGGCCGGAGATTTCCTCTTCGGCGAAACGGGCGGGGCCGTAGGAGGATTTATCGGGTTTTGGCTTGGCTTGTGGTTACCGCCCCACCTGCATGAACATGACTAATGACCGGTTTTGCTTTTCTTCCTTTGGCAGAGAAGGACGGCAAAGGCGATCAGTCCACCCCCGATGACGAGTCTGGTCAGTTGACCGGAGGAAAAATCATCGATCTCCCCAAAAACAAAGAGCGAGCAAATCACGGCGAGAGGAACCACTGCGTTATTGAATGCGGCCAGGGTTCCGGGGTTGCTGCGAGCCGCCCCCTTGTTCCAAAGGAAGAACCCCAACCCCGATGCGAAGAGACCCAAGTAGATAATCGCGCCCCATTGGGGCAGGGTGGTCGGGAGTTCGTTCCACTCGGTAAAGAACAAGCTGAATTGGAGGGCCACAAAGGCGCCGCCTGCTGCCATCAGTGAGAACACTTCCTGATCCTTGACGGATTGATTCTGACGTTTCCAGTCCCGATAGGCGACTTGCCCATAGGCAAAGGAAAGCCCCGCGAGTTGCATGAGCCCGAAACCGATCCAAAAATCGCCGGTAGGTACGGCTTTTACCTTAATGACTGCGGCTCCGGCTACGGACAGGGTGGCCGCAAGGAGGAAGTTCGGAGAAAAGCTGCGTTGCCTGAAATCATGGATGAGGGCGACGTAAACGGGGGTGAGGATTGAGAAAAGGGCGACCAAGTGAGAGGGCAGGTACTGGAAAGCCTTCATGTAGAAGGAGTACATGAGCCCGAATTGGATCGCTCCATACGTCATGAGCTTTTCGCAGTCCTTCCTTCCGGTTTTCCTGGAGCGAAGATAGGGGAGGAAAAGAAAGGTTGCGCAAACGAGCCTCAGGGTTGCCGCGAAGAAGGGGTCCACCCCCTCCAAGGCGCTCCCGATCAGACCGAAGGAAAAGGCCCAAATCAAGGAAGTGGCGGCGAGATAAGGCATGAATCCCCGGCCTGCGCCCGAACGTCAGGAAAGAGCCTTTTACCAGCGATAGGTTGCCCCCAAGGAGAATTGATCCCCCCGGCCCGGCGTGCCCGGGATGTCCTGGAAATCTTCGTCCCATGGTTTGTCGAAGGCGACGAATACTTCCAAATCTTCGATCTGAGCCGGGTAGTAGCTTGCGGCCAAGTGACTGTAGGTCAATTGGTCGGGACCCTCGCGGAGCAAGTTTTCGTGCTGTTCTCGCCATTCGTTGTCCACGCGGATTTGGAAGAGGTCGTTCGGATTGTAAATCAAGCCTAGGGTCAACCGGTGCTCGGGGAAATTGAGGGCGTAGAAACTGGCATCCACCGAGGCCTTGTTATAGTCTTCGTCCTTGCGTAAATAAGAGTAGCTTGCAATGGCGTCGAAATTATCCCAATGCCGGATGGCGATGATCTCGATTCCATAGGTTTCGATATCGACGTTTTTCGCAGAACGGGCACTCGTGCTATTGCTGTCGTAGGTCCAGTCGACCAGGTTGTCGTCCCAACGGTAGAAAATTGCGCCGTCGAGACTCCAATCCTTCCGCTTGAGCTGGTAGCCAAATTCAAGGTTTTTGGAAATTTCGCGGGCCAAGTCCGGGTTACTGGCGAATAGCCCGGTCGTTCTCCCTCCTATCGCGGTGTAGCCAACGACCTGCGTGGTTTGGGCATAGGACAGGTAGGTGCGTGTCCAATTGCCTTGTCCTTCATCGGTCAGTCGGCTGATTTCGGCGATGGGGGAAACTTTTGAACCGTCCCGATTGGAATCGTCAAAGGAGGCGCCCCCCTTAAAGGTGATGCTTTGACGATTATTCAAGTCTTTACGGTATTCCGGTAAAACGCTTAGCTTGTAATAGGTCCGGCTGGTGAAATTGCCCTGCTCCAAAGCGGTTGATTCGATTTCATCTTCCGTAATCTGCATCGTGTAGTTGATCGCCAGCTGGTCGTCGATTGCATGAAGCCCGGACAGTCCGACGGATGAGACTTTCGTTTCATGCACGAAATTCTTATTCGGAGAAGAGCGGTTAAAGACGTAATGGTCATCATGTCTGCGGTGGTAGGCGGTGGCCTCCAGTGTACTTCGGTCTCCGTAGGATTGTAGATGGTTGAGAGCAAAAAGGCGGGTCTTTACGTTTTCGGTTTCATTGCTCCCGTAGGGGGCGGCATAAAGTTCGGGCCAGCCAAAGAATTTCGATTGGTATCCTGCAAATAAGTCGGTTTGGGAGTTTGGCCCGACGAGTTGTACGCGGCCAGTGACGCGATCAAAGTCATGATCCCCAAATGGAATCGTTCCGTCACTCTCGGAGCGAGAGGTTTCGAGTTCGGTTCCCCATGTCCAATCCTCGGAATCTCCATAGGGACTGGTCCATGAATTGTGCAATCGTTGGAAATTGAGGTTGTGGTCGCCAGCCCCGAGGGTGGCGCTACCTTGCTCGATAATCTTGCTCCAGCCATATGAAATGGTGCCGACGCTACTGTTGAAACCGCGTAGGGCATTGTCCGCTCCAGTATGAATTCTTGGCTCGCTTAGCATTTCTGGGGCAATGGGCAGTTCCGTTGAGTAATGTCCGGTTTGCGGATCCATCAGGGTTGCTCCACCCACCTGAATGCCAGTATTCTCGAAGATGCCACCCCGAATGCTCAGATCCCCCTGGGCTTCCGCCATGTTTCTGGACTGCATATCGACCCGGGGATCGAAATCGAGGTTCGAAATGGGGTTCTCATAGGTCGTTACGGGGCGGGCATTGGCGGTCTTTTGCTCTTGGACGGTTAGTGCCGGGAGTTCTTCGAGGGGTTTCTCGGGTTGGGCTTTTGCGTTATCTTGAGCTGAGGCCGTGCCAGAAATCGTGAGTGCGAGGGAAGCAAGTAAGGAGGATGTTTTGTGGGTCATCCGAAAACATAAATCAGGTCTTTGGTTTGTGATCAATCGTTAATTGGATTTAATGCTAAAATTAACAATCAATCGAGTCCCGGTTGGTCTTTAAATGCTTGAGCAGCGTTCGTCCTGCAGTAAATGTCTTACGCATGACAACCTCCGTCAAGTAGTGACGAAATCAACCGAAGAAATCTTTTTTGCCGGAGGTTGCCTGTGGGGGGTGCAGGAGTTTGTGCGCCACCTGCCAGGAGTCATCTCTACGGAAGCCGGAAGGGCCAATGGGGCGAGCGACACGACCCAAGGCTCATACGATGGATATGCGGAATGCGTCCGTGCTTCGTTCGATCCGCAAGTGGTTTCCGTCGCCCAGTTGATGGCATACTTCTTTGAAATCATCGATCCGTACAGCCTGAACAAGCAGGGACCGGACGAAGGGGAGAAGTACCGTACGGGAGTCTATAGCCGCGAGCAATCCCACTTGGATTGCGCGAAGAACTATATCGAAAGCCGAGCTGATGCCTCAAGGGTCGTTGTAGAGGTTTTGCCTTTGAGCAACTATTTCAAAAGCGATGACGAGCATCAGGACCGGCTGACTTTACATCCTCAGGAGCAGTGCCATATCCCCCGTGAGCTTTTGCACAAATACAAAAGCTTGTCTAAAGACATCTAGGGTTTTCCTTACAGTCTGTTGTCGGAAGCCTTTTTATCCAATTATATCAGGCATGCCGGAATGATTCACTTGCCCGACTCGGCTTTCTTCTTGCGGATGCTATCCCGAAGGGCCTCGGCCTCGGTCAGTCTCTCGGTCCGCATACTGATGTAACCCGCTTTTTGGTTAACCACGAGGTAGACCTGCTCGGCATCGCTGGCGGCTGATTCAAGTTCGCCCATCGCGAAATAGACTTTGGCCCGACTGCGTAGGTGCGGAAGGGAGATCTTTTTGGGCTTCCAGTTTCTAGGTGCGTCCGGCGGGGGCAACTGTTCAACGGGTGCATGGGCAAAGGCCAGGCGCTTGGCCTCCTCGATATCGCCACCGCTCAAGGCTTCGTCCACCATCTTCTCGTCGTGGAGCTCGATGACGTTCTGCATGACGTTGTCCTTCATGTTTTTCATGGTCGCTCCCGACAAGGACAGGGCAATGCTTCCGTCGGGACGGAGGAGCAAAAGGTTAGGCGTTCTCCGGTTGGGTTCGACGTCTTCGCTATCCACGGTGATTCCCAGTTTTCGCACGACCGGATTAAAAATGCCATCGGGGACGTGCATTGTGGGAAAAGGATCCGGGGTTTTCTTAGCCTCCAGAACCTCTCGGGTGGCATTGACGTCCTCATCAAGTACCGCCGTGATCAGGTTTACGTCGTCGACCGGTCTTTCTTCGAGGAACTTTCCATAACGGGCCAAATAATGACTTTGCTGGGCACTCGGGGCAAAGGAAACGATCGTCCACTTGTCCTCGCCCGGTTTCGGAAAGCGAACCCTTTCGCCATCCAAGTTCTTAAGCTCAAACTGGAGGGACCGGTTTGCATCCTCGGGCTCACCGATGCCCAGAAAATGCCCCTGACGACGACCATAGGTCCAGCCGGCGACGAATGGGGGGTGATACATCCAATAACGGTGGTAGCGGTCCAATAGGTAGGCTGTCGCCGTCCAGGTCGCTGGGGATTCGGCATATTCGTCCAAATAAGCCCGGCGGTATTCCTCGTGTAGTTTTCGGTCGGCGATATCCAGCGCAAGAAGCGATGCTGCGGCAAGTTCCGGAGCGGATGCCTGTTTCCCGTCCGCCTTGGCAAAGGTTCGGATCACGGTTTCGGACTTGGCCTCACCGTTGCGAAGAGACTCTCTTGTCAGGCAGAAGCGGGCGATTAGGTCCGCTCCCTCGGGAAGCTCAGCCTTGATGGTGGACTTGGCTTCTTCGACGGCACTGGCAAAATACCGGTACTCGCCTTTGAGTTTCCACAAACCGAGAAGGGCCACGATGCGCCTATTGCGCACGATCCATAGGTCCGGTGCCGATGGATGAGATGAGATTGCTTCCCGGCAAAGGGAATCCGCTTTCCGGTAGTTTTCAATCACTTTGTCAAAAGGCGCGAGGTAGCGGGCAGGGGGTGCAATGAAGCATGCCTGGATCTCCTTGAGTTTTTCTTCCGGGACGGACGTGTCCGTCCTCTTCAATTTTTTAAGAGTGCTCGGTTCTCTGGTCGAGACTCCTTTGATCTCAGGCGGAGCAGCAGGGTCAAAGCCCCCCCCTGAATCGATAACTAGAAATTCGCCGGAAAAGATCGATTGAAGGTGGCTGTTGTAGTCAGCCCTGGTCCATTGACGGGCAAGCCAGGATTGCAGGTTGCGCTCATAACCCCTGCCGGCGCGGCTGCTGGTCAAGTACATCGCTGCGTAACCTGTCGGGCTGATTCTCAATACCCGCGGATGAAAACGACAGTATGCCTTGTAGACCGGGTTCTTTTTCCCTCCTTCCATGCGCAAGGCTGGCCAATCGAGGCCGTGCTCGCGAAGGATGCTCTCGCCCGAATCAGGTAGATCGTCCAGGTTCATGCTGACGAAACGAAAACGGCCCGCGGCCGCGACCTCCGAATCCGAGATTTTCTTCTTCCAGGCCTCGGCCAACTCCTTGAGGTCTTCGAGACCACCTTCCTCCTTGGACCAGAAATAGACTGCGGTAGTCGTGCCTAAAAAGTCCATGGGGAAGATCGCCGTATTGCCTTTTCCCCATGCAAAGGTTCCGATAAAGGGCGCCCCGAACACTTGTCCCGCCAACTTGTCGCGCTGAAAATTGATGAGATCCAGGTTGCCGGGCATCCGCTCGGCGACGACCTTCCGCAGGTCATTGACCAGTCTGTTATTCCCGAACTCCAAGGCCATGATCATTGCGATGCGGATGACTTTCGCTTCGACCTCGGTGTCCCGATAGCGATCGACCAAGGGACGAAGGGCATCGGAACGGGCATGTGAATCTCCTCCCCGCCGTGCCGACTCGGCTTGCGTGAGCAAGAGATCGGCATCGATGCGCAGAGCGGCATATTCGTTGGGTGCTGCCGCAAGTTTTGAGCAGGTCGCGAGGAAGGCCTTCCGGTTTGTGGAAGAGTTGTCGAGGCTGACCAGAGTCTGCTGAGCACGGAAAAGTATGGACAGTGCTTTGTAACGACTAGGCGAGGCCGAATGCTTTTTGATCAGAGCCTCGGCTTCGCGAATCACACGGCGAATCGCGAGCTTCTTTCTGGCGGCGGAAGCTGCCTTGCCGGCTTCGATCCGTTTGGCGTCGAGTTCCTTGATCTCGACGGCTTGGATTCCTTCAACCGCATTTTGCCCAAGCAGGGGGATGCTAAACAAGCTGAAGCCGATCCAAGCAAGTAAGGCAACGAATCGGGGAATACTCTTCATGGCATCAAGCTCTTTCAAAATCACTTCACGCTGGTATTCACTGAACGGGCTTGAGCTGAAAATCCTTGATGCTTACCCCCCGGTTCGGCGCCCTGAAAGTGAGTTGAATCGTGTTCCTTCCTTCCCTCAACTCGATGAATTCAGGCTTGGTGCGCTGCCAACTTCCCTTTGTGTAGGGGAGTGTTTTGTTGACCATCGTGCGTCTGTTAAGACGGGCGATAACGGGAGCAGGCTTGGAAACCGTACAGACCTTCATGGTCATTTCGTATTTCCCCGCCGCCGTAGTCTCGACTGTATATTTGAGGAGCTCGGGTCGTTTGCCCAACCGCTGGTAGTGGATTTGCATTCCACCATCCCAGCTGTCCAAAAACACGACCTTTTCGGTGTTGTTCCTCGGCCCCGTGCAGGCAACCGCGGGAACAGTCATCGTCCCGTCCCCGGCAATTATAATCTTTTTATCCTCCTCGGGAATTTCAATTTCCTGGATCTCCCCATCACCCAAAACCTCATCCGACTCACCAAGCAGACGGGCTTCTTCCGCACTCAGCGCCGCCAGTTCCGCATCTGCTGCTTCCTGCTCAAGGTTGGCATCCTCAACTACGGCCCGCTTGATATAGAATGCCAAACCGTCCCAGAACCCACCACCCTGACCGTATTGCCGGAGGCTTACGTCTTCCTGTCCCAATGCATCTCCGATCCATTGGGCCCTGAGAACTTGCAAGTAGTCCTCTTCGAATTCGCGTGCACGTGAATCCAAGTAGAAGTCGAGTCCTCCCTGGGGACCGCACCAGTTCATTGACCACCAGGCTCCAAAATTAACCACCCACCCGTCGGGCGTCCACCGGTTCATCGCTGCGTGGCCCGACTGAGTCGAACGCCTGGCTGGTATTCCGAATGCCCGGGCAACAAACCGGCCGAAAAAAGCACGGCGTCCGCAAATACCGCCCAAGGCGAGGGCTTGTTGCTGTGGCATACCAAGGGAGTCGTCATGTCGGGTGCTGCAATAGGGCAGGTCGCTTTTGACTACACGTGTGTAGCGCCACTTCTGATCCGGATTGGTGATGTGATCCGGGCGGAACTGTCGGAGCATGGAGCGCACCCATGTGAGTTCTTCATTGGTGTATGGATCGTTCGTGATGAACCGGCACTCCCAAGCATTGAAATCCTTGAACTGGGGATCCAGTTCTCCCGCAAGGTAGGCCTGTTCATAATGCAGGTAACGCGCGACCTGGCCATCCGGTGTTCGGTGGTCGGTAAAGACAATACCGTTCACACTCCCCTTGTTATTCTCGTCCAACCAAGGTTGATGGATGGCTGTACCCAAAGCGAGTCGCTGGAGGATGCCCGGCTTGCGGGCTCTTTCGCTTGCCTCGAGGATGGCAGTGTATACCTGCATAGCCTCGCCATACTCTCCGCCATTGGCACCGCCTGAGGTCAAAACCTGTTTCATCAGGGGCTCGTCGGCAAAAAGCTTGTCGAGCAAAGTCTTGTGGCCGTCACTTTGTTGGGCGAACTCGGCCAAACCCGCCGGGGTGCCGTGCCGAAGAATAGCTCCTTTCATCAGCTTGCCGTCCAAAGCGTCGCTACCCAGCAATTGAGCGGTGTCGGTGATCAGACCTCGAGCGCTTTGAAGTGCCTTGGCTTCAGCAAGCGGTTTGGCCAGGTGGTATGCTTTGTGAACGGATTCGAGATCATCCTCATGTGGAGCCTTTAGCTCTCCCAATTCGCGGCGGGCGGCTTCAAAGGCCTCTTTCTTTTTCGGATCGATCTCTGGCAGGGCAGCCGAAACCGCCTTGCCTATCGCATCAAGTTGATCGGAGTATTCTTTCTCCAGCGCCTTGCCACGTTCGGTCAGCACCGGCTCAGGACCTTTTTTTCGAGCCAGGGAAGAAAGTGGCAAACTCGCAACGGCTACGAGGAGTCCGAGCAACAGACGAATGGAAGGGCAGGGTGTTTTCATTTTGATTCCTCTTCTTTTCATTTACTTTCTTTCGGATTTCTTGCGGATCAAGGTGATGGCCTTTTGCGCGAAGCGACTCCCAAGTTTTTCGTAATTCTCTTTAGGGAAATGCACCCCGTTTTCGGGTTCACTGAGATCGTCTGTATCGATCCACTCTCCATGTTCAGTATTCTCTGCAAGTTTGACCTGCACTTTACGCATGGCTGTCCAATTGGGATCGCTCATACGGGAGTCATTGATCCGTCCGATCACAAAAGCAACGTCCTTTCTCTCCAAGTCTTTTTTTATTCGATTCAACAATCGCAGAAAGCTCTTTTCGTAGGCAGGAGCCAACCCGCGTCCTCCGTCCGACTCTCCCTGCATCCAAACGAAGGTGACGGTATCAAACGGTTTGCCTTCATAGGCTTCCCGGGCTTTCTCGATCAAGGGCCCGTATTCCTGACCGTGCTGCAACTTGGTTCGTTCCGAAGGGGGCCCCTTGCCGGGAAACCGGTAGTTTTCGGGAAACTCATAATCCTTGTCCCAAAAGCGGATTCCGCGGCCCGACTTGCTATGCTGAACGACCACGACCTTGTCTTTGCCAAAGGTATCTTCAACCGTTTTGACAAAGCCCGCTTTTAATCCACCCGTCATGTTCGACTGACCGGACAGAACAAACAGGTGATTACCGCTCTTTTTGGGGTTTGCCGACAGACCGCAAGCCAACAGGAAAACCAGGAGGAAGGATTTCCGAGGGCGTTTGAAACGAATGGGGAAATGAAACATTTTTCCAGCTCTTTACCGTTGATAAACCGGAATATACCGGTTCGGAGTACCGAGGATAATAATGGCCATGGGCGTTTTATGAGGGTAATCCTTCTCCTTTTCCTGCCACGACCCGTTGGGTTGCTGCAGGGAGATAAGAGAGTCTCGAATCTTGGGATACCACTTGGCGTAGCGGTCCTCGCCAGCCTGAACCATCGCTTGCATCGCATAATAATGGGAATAATAGAAATGCCCGTTGTCTTTGCGCGAGAACATTTTCGGATCGTTCTCCAAGGTATTGAGGGCGGCCGAAACCCATTCGGTTTCCCGGTGGCCTGCGAGCTGAGCGGCATAGACACCCCCGGAAGTGCAGGCAATGGTATAGCCCTTCCCTTGATAGCCAAACCCCCCTCTGCGCTCGTCAAAGGCTTGATCGCGGAGGTAGTTGGTGACTCGTTCGATTGTTTCGGCCGGAACCAGTACGCCTGCTTCGCGGGCCGATGCGAGGGAAACGAAGACCATCGCGGTGACGGAGGTGTCCTGTCCGGCATCCGGACGAGGGGCATATCGCCAACCACCGAGCGGGTTCTGCGAGCGCAAGATAATTTCGACGACCCGTTCGAGGGCTACCTGGATCTCCTTGTTGTCCTTCGGATCACTGGTCATGCCCCAAAGCTCGGACATTGCGATGGTGAAGAGCCCGATTTCATACATTTTCACGCCCATGGCTCCGGTAGGGGACTCCTCCGCTCTTTTGAGGAGGTAGTTCTTCGCCCGCTCAAGAGCCTTGCCGTACTGACCAAAACCAGGAAAGTGCCCCTCGACCATGAATGCCATCAATCCGAGACTGGTCCCACCGATCGCATAGCCTGACCCCTCGCCCTTTTCCAAATCCTTCGAAGACCACGAACCGTCCTTGTTCTGATTGGAGATTAGAAATTTCAGGCCACGTTCGATGGCCTTTTCGGCCTCTTCGGTCAATTCGGGAGCCTCGGCTTCCGTGGTGGAGGGGCCTTCCGGAGTAACGGCTTCATCGGCAGGCTTTTCCTGCCCGGCAACCGGTGTCGCAAGTAAACCGAACAGGAACAAGCTCGAAAACATGGTGAGATAACGCAATTTGCTATTGTTGGCATCATTCATTTTGCAACCCTCTCATAATAGTTTTTCAAAAGCCTCCGGTACTCCAGCGGCAGCTCGCGGGCGAAATTCTGATTCAGGGCGGCCCGGTTGCGCTCGCCCAGTACCTTCCAGTCCGTCCGCTGATCTTTGGGGGTTTCTCCACTCACGAAGTCGGCAATAAACCCGGCGGAAAAATCCGACTCACTGTCGCTGCCCTCGCCATCGGCTGCCGGATCCGCGTCTTGAGCCACCGCTGGTGGAGCTGCGGTCTCCAGGATTAACGCCTGCTCGATAATGAAATGCCGCAATGCCTGCATCGCGGCTTTTTGGTGGCGCCTGACCTCATCACGACCGGATGACCCAAGGGCTGTGCTTGCCGCCACAAGCTGGGTGGTCGCAGTTTCGAGCATGGGGTGCGGATCGCCCACTTTGGAAAGTTCACGGCAACGGTCAGCCAGTTCGGCTTGCTGCCCGGCAAGGGCTTTCATTGTCTCTTTCTCATTCCTGTTCGCATCACGGAAAAGTTTCTTGTGGGCAGTGGCGACCGCCAATACGTCGACCAATCGCTCGACCCCCTTGGGATCACGGTGCTCCAAGATATCGATATCAGGCAATCCGTGGAGCATGGTAATTATGGCAAACAAGGATTCGGCATTCTCCATAAGCTTCTCTTGCACTAAATTCATTTTCGCAGCCGCTGCAGGCGCGTCGATCGAATTGAGATCAGAAAGCGCTTGGCTCATCAACTCGGCGGGTTCCGAATACGTCTTCATCCCGGTCACCGAAACAAGAATTTTTCCTTCTTTGGATGCCAGCTTGAGCAAGGTGCGCTGTTCTTGATCCAAGGTCTTGTATTTCGCATCATCGGGCGGAGTCACCTCTGCCTGGAGCACCAACTCTTCTTGCCGGTATTCCAATATTGCCAGATCGGCGATGGAAGCATGGAGGAATTCCACGATCTCCGCAACGTAACCAGCCTGCGATTGAACCGCTTGGACCAGTCCATGCACTTTCTCCAGTGATTCCATGGCGACTTCCTGAGCATCGAGCGAATCGAGCTTATCTGCGTCTTTCAGGGCAGCGACTGCATCCTCAAGGTCGGCGGCGGCAAAAGCCAAGGGAGTGCCCGCATCCAGTCGCAATGCAACGAGATCCAAAAGGGGAGCGACCTCGTCGACGCACTTCCTCAGGTTATCAAGTTTCGGGAACAGGTCAGAGGCATCGTCTGACTTGAGAGCCTTGGTCGCTCGAATCAGGTCCCGTTGCTCGGCGACGATGTCCCCCACGTAACCGACAGCAAACCCGACCGATCGTTGAAACATGAACAAGCTCTGAAGGAGGCCCAAACGCTCATTCTGGGCTGCAACAAGTAAAAACGCCTCGGCCAGAACGTCGGCCGCTTGCTCCTGTTGACCGATCGCCTGATCGGCCTCGTTCGCCTTCAGCGAGACGACCGCGCTACGCATCGCTTTTTGGGCGCGTTCCATCCGGCTGAGCAAGGGAGGTATGTCTTGATCTTCACTGGACTCGTTTTGTTGAGCGAGGTCTCGGTTGAAGGCGTCCAATTCATCGACTAGCAGAAGCTGTGATTCGACCAAGGCACTGACGTTGCTCTCTTCAATTGCAGCGATATCGGTTTCTTCCAGGAGCGCGACTACCTTCGCTTCGTATTCCTCGATGAAGGCAAGTCGTTCGCCTGTCACCGCGACCAGAGTGCTCAGGCCAAGAGTTTGAAGCCCCAGTTCAACCGACCAGTCGTCCACGAGCTGCGACAAGCGCGTCAGCGCCTGCTCTGCTTCGCGCTGTTTTGATATGGTTGCGTCTTCTTGATTGGAAGCGAATTGAGCAATTGCATCCTCCATTGCCAGGTCCGCTTTATCCAAAAGGTCACGAATGGGGGGCACCTGAGGCCAAGTCTCGTCGAAAAGTTTGGTTCGCGGGGCAGGCACGGTCTGAAGGAGCAGGGTCAACAAGCGTTTGCGAAGCTTGGCCTGGGCTTGCCCGTTCTCAGTTACACTCTCCTCGAATGCTTGCTTCGACAGGGTGCCGCACTCTTCGCGAAGCATTTGCTGGGCTTTGAGGATCGAACGCATCCGTTCCCGGGTTTTGATCAAAGTCGAGTACGCTCCGCTCAGGCGCACGCTGAATTCCGCATCCAGCAAAGTCGTGACCAGCCCGGACTGCAAAAGCTCAGCCTGTTTCGGTTTGTTTTGCTTGATCAAGTCGGCTGCTTGCCGCATCCGTCCTTCGGTTTGGGCGCGTTGCAAATCCTTGACGCTCTGGATCAGACGCAGAACGGCCAAGGGGCGTTTCTCATAGCGCATCCCGCTTTGAAGATCGGTAACCAGACGCTCAGTCCATTGGGCCAATTCACCTTGTTCCTTAGTGATGGAAGCTCTCTCGTCCGGGGAATTGGATTGCACGGAGCGCCACCGCAAGGACGCCTGCACCTGCGCTAGCATGCGGGCTTCCCGGGCATAGACCTCCTGAGCCGAATCAATGGACCGGAGCAGAACCAGTCGACCCAGTTCGCGGGCAGCGCCATTGACGGCACGGGCTGCAAATGAAGGATCGGTAGATTCATTCGTATTTCCTGCAGCGATACCGGATTGACGACGCAGTCGGGATGCAGCGTCAGCCAGTTGTCCATCGGCGATTTCAAGTAGCTTCGAACGGACTTGCTCAAGGGAATCGGCCTGAGGCGCATCCGACAGGTTGTTTGCCGCCAGGTCATCGAGCAAGTCTTTCAGGTTCTTGGCAATGCTCTTGAGCTGCTCACGCACTAGTTCCTGCCGAATCGCTTCGACCTGACAGGACTGCAGGTAGTCGCCGGTATCCGGATCGAGACCGCGCACGCTTTCAAAGGCAGCCCGCTCTTGCCGGTAGGCAGTCTGTACGCGGGAGAGCAGGCGGTCTTTCTTCTTTTGAATTTGTTCCAGGTAATCCTCCTTGGAGAGAAAGGTAATCCTGCGCGTATCCGACCGGGCGAGGTGCGGGC
>JAOLZO010000061.1 GCA_028343845.1 Verrucomicrobiota bacterium
TCCGGTCATCAAGACCCCGGCTTTCGATCGCGTGGCGAGGGAAGGCATTCGTTTTACCCATGCCTTTTGCGATGCCCCGACCTGCGGACCTTCCCGAAGCGCCATTCTGACCGGGCAGCACATCTGGCGCCTGGAGGAAGCGGGCAACATACACAGTACCTTGCCCAAGAAATTCGTTACCTACACCGAGGTACTGGCCAACGCCGGATATTCGATCGGTTTTACGGGTAAAGGATGGAGTCCCGGTCGTCTCGCTGCGGGGGGTCGCGATTCCAATCCAGCGGGCAAAGAGTTCCAAAAGCGTCGGTTGAAACCTCCTTTCAGGGCGATGAGAAACACTGATTACGCGGCCAACTTCGATGATTTTCTCGGAGAAGTGAAGGAAGATCAACCGTTTTGCTTTTGGCTGGGGACGAGCGAACCGCACCGCGCATTCGAACTTGGTGCGGGAAAGCGAACGGGCAAGGATCCTGCAAAGGTGATCGTCCCGAAAATCTTTCCCGATCATCCCGTTGTCCGCAGCGACATCCTCGACTACTACGTCGAGATCGAGCATTTCGACAAAATGGTCGCCCGGGCCTTGAAGTCCTTGGAAAAAGCCGGTCAATTGGACAACACCATCGTGGTCGTCACGAGTGACCATGGCATGCCTTTCCCTCGGGCCAAGGCAAGCCTGCATGATGATGGCTCAAGAGTCCCCTTGGCCATCCGTTGGCCCAAGGGTATCAAAAATCCCGGGCGTGTCTTTGCCGACCCCGTGAACCTGAGTGATCTTGCTCCCACCTTTCTGGAAGCGGCCGGCTTGAAGGTTCCCGGCATGATGAGCGCAACCGGCTTGCATGACGTCATCGGGAACGAGCCCGAGACGGCCCGCCTTGCCGCCTTTATAGCCATGGAACGTCACGACGGATGCCGCAAAGGAGGGAAGGGGTATCCGTCCCGAGCGATCCGGACCAAGGACTACATGTATATCTTCAATTACACACCCGATCGCTGGCCGGCGGGTAACCCGGATCGTGAATTCTGCGCCCGTTACATCCCATTCGGCGAGGTCGATTCCTCGCCCACCAAGTCGCTCCTTATGGACAACAAGGACAAGCCGGGTTTCAAGCGCTTTTACGACCTCGCCTTCGCCAAGCGTCCCGCCGAGGAACTCTACGACTTGAAAAAGGATCCCGGGCAAATCAACAACCTCGCCGGCAAAACGGAATACTCGAAGATCCAAAAGAAGCTCAGCGTCCAGCTCAACCAACGCTTGAAGCAAACCAAGGACCCGCGGGCTCTCGGACTGGATGCCCCTTGGGACTACTATCCCTACTACGGGGCGATGAGAAACAAAAATTGGGCAGTCGATCCCAAACCTTGAAAGTCATGAAGTGTTTTTGGCCAATTTTCTTTTTGGCGTTCAATCTATCGGCCAGACCTAATGTCTTGGTCATTATGACTGACGATCAGGGTTACCCAGAAATCTCCGCACACGGAAATCCGGTTCTGCAAACTCCTAACCTCGACCGTCTACATGGACAGAGCGTACGTCTTTCGGATTATCACGTCTCCCCGATGTGCACGCCCACCCGCGGGCAATTGCTCACTGGGTTGGACGCGGCCCGCAACGGAGCGGTCAACGTGAGTAGCGGTCGGGCTCTGATTCGGGCGGATGTTCCGATCATGGCAAATTATTTTGGTGACGCGGGTTATTCGACCGGAGTATTTGGTAAATGGCACCTCGGGGCCAACTACCCTTATCGTCCGCAGGATCGAGGTTTTCAGGAAAGCGTCTGGTATCCCTCCTCCTCCATTCCTTCGGTTCCTGCCTATTGGGGGAACGATTACTTTGACGACGTCTATGTGCACAACGGGAAGGAAAAACAATTCAAGGGCTATTGCGCCGACGTCTTCTTCAACGAGGCCAAACGCTTCATCAGTGAGTCGGCCAGGAAAAAGAAGCCATTCCTTTGCTACCTCGCCACCAACACTCCCCATGGTCCCTTCTGGCCCAAGGAAGAGGACCGCCAAGCCATTGCCGGGGTGTTGGCCGATCCTAAGTTCAATCATTTGAACGGCGGTCTTAAAAATAGGCTCAGCCTTTACCTCGGAATGATCCGAAACATCGACTGGAACATGGGAAAGTTGATGAAGTTCCTCGATGACGAGGGCTTGACCGACGACACCATTTTGATTTTCAAAACGGACAACGGCAGCTTGCTTGGCCCTCAGTATTTCAATGCCGGGATGCGGGGCAAGAAAACCGAGATCTGGGAGGGTGGGCATCGGGTACCCTGTTTTATTCGTTGGCCCAAGGGCGGTCTGGGGGAACCCCGCGACATTGGAGGTCTCACTCAGGTTCAGGACATTCTGCCCACCTTGCTCGATCTTTGCCAAATCAAGCCCAAGAAAAAGTTCACCTTCGACGGCATGAGCCTGGCGTCCGTACTCAAGGGAAAAAAGCAAGTGTCCGAAGATCGAATCCTCATCATCAATTACAGCCGCATGCCCGGCTTTTCAAATTACCCGTCCCCCCATTCCCAGACTCAGATGCGGGCCGATCAGGCGGCGGTGCTTTGGAAACGCTGGCGTCTGCTCGAGGACCGCGAACTGTACGATCTAGCCTCTGATCCCCTGCAAAAGAAGAACGTCATCGATCAGCATCCCGAGGTGGTGGCGAAAATGCGCAAGCCTTTGTATGAATGGTGGGAGGGGGTCAAGGACTTGGCGAACGAAGCCCAGAACGCTGCCATTATCGGAACCAAGCACGAGAACCCGACCAAGCTTTCCGCCACCGAGTGGCTCGACGTCTTCGTCGACCAGCAGGGTCAAATCCGGCGGGGCGTATTGAAGAACGGCTATTGGTTAATCGACGTGGCGAGGGCAGGGGAGTACGAGATCGAGCTTAGGCGCTGGCCCAAGGAAGCCGATGGAACGGTCAGCGGCACTTTACCCGACGGAAGCGGTACGGCTTTGCCCATTAACCAAGCCATGCTCTTTATGAGCGGACACAACCATTTGAAAATTTCCCAAAAGAAGTCCTACCAGTTCGAGGGGCTGACCAAGAGGGTGAATCCCAAGGACAAAGGAGTTACCTTCACCATGAACTTGAAAAAAGGTCCGACCGCTTTGCATACTTGGTTCAAGGGAAAGGACGAACTCATGCTCAGCGCCTATTACGTCTACGTGACCCGCAAGGGGGATGTCCGTTGATTGGACGAGTTGACTAGTCTAGACCTCGCTCAAGGTTTCGGTGCTTCCGCCGAAACTCTCCGCTTCCACGCCGAGTTTGTGAAGCATGGTCAGGTAAAGGTTGGAGAGCGGAAGCTCGGTGTAGTCCATCTCTCCCCGCCAACCGGAGTCGGAACTGATGCCCGAAGTGGCTTGGTGATTATCGTTGCCCTGGCCGTATTTGAGGTATTGCCCGTGCTTGAACCCCATGTTTTTAGCGCCCATGAGCATCATCGGGTAGTTGCGTGAGAGGTGAAAGGCGCTGGAAGCCGACCCGAACAGAATTGCCGTATTGTCGAGCATGTTCCCCCCGCCTCCGAGCTCGGGCGTGTCTTTGAGCCGGCTGGCAAAGCGGCCTAGTTCTTCGTTGATGAACCTGCAGTAGATTCCGAAATTCTTGTACCCGTCGGGCTGCTTGGTGTCGTGCGAAAGAGTGTGGGCGGCTCTGTATCCCACGGCCCGCGAAAGGTAGTCGCTTACGCCCACGCCGTTTTCCCGTCCCAGCTGGTAAGTTGCGGTCCGCGTGGTATCGGTTTTGAAGGCCAGGTAAATCAGTTCGTACATGGTACGCAGAAAATTGCGCGGGTCCTCGGCGGTAACGTCGAGTTTGAGGAGATCCGATTCCACGTTCGGCATGGGAATGTTTAACCACGTCTTGGCTTTCTCCACCTTACGTTCCGTATCGCGCACCGACTGAAGATAGTCGGCAAGGGTTTCCTGATCATGCTTGGATAGTGAGCGGTTCAACAAGTTCGCATCCTCCATGAGGTCATCGAGAGCGCTTTTGCTCAAGGCAAGGCGGCGCTCGGCATCCGGACCGCTCTTGACGAAGAGCATGTCGAAGATGCGCTTGGGCTTGTGTTCGGCGGGAATGGGCCTGCCTTGGGCATTGTAAGACATGGTATGGGCTCCGCGCGGGGAACCGGTGCCGCCGTCGGTGGACATGACCAAAGAGTCCTGCCGGGTGTGTTTGCCGACCTGGGAGGCAAACACCTGATCGAGCGAAATGCTGTTTTGATAGGGATCGTCCATGGCCCCGGTGTCGGCGCCGGTGAGAAACTGGTCGGCATTGCGGTGGCCATGAACTTTTCGGACGGCGGGGTGCGATAAGCCGGAAAACACGGTTAGGTCGTCACGCAAAGGTTGGAGGGTCTCCATGCACTTGGTGAAAGTGAAATCCTTGCCCTTGCCATGAGGAAACCAGCTCCAGTCCTTGAAGGAGGGGTCCTTTTCAAGAGGCATGGGAACCCCGTCCGGCAGGTAAAAGCAGGCCAGACGCTTCCGATTGGCAGTTTGCTTGGCGGCTTGAGCCACGGAAGAAAAGGACTCAAGCCAAGGAAGGGCCAAGGCGATGCCGGAACCCCGTAGGAATTTCCTTCGATCCAATGTGGAGATGTTCATGCTCGTTGTCTTTTCACTTTCAATTCAACCGAAATAAATCACTTTTCACAACTAGAATTACAAGATCGGTCAAGCCGTCCCCTTGCTTGCGCAGGTCGGCGGCAATACGGTGGACTTCCGAGCGGTCGCCAAAGGACAAGGGACGTCCGAGTGCATAAGCGGAAAGCTTGTGTGCCATGGCCCGGATGAATTGATCCTGCCGGTTGACCAGGAGGTATTCCTTTACACCTTCCATGCCATGCAGTTCGTCCTTGTTGAATAACAGGCTGCTGGCATCAACCGGTTTGTCTGCAATCTTGTCACGCCATTGACCGAGGGCGTCGAAGTTCTCGAATGCAATGCCCCAAGGGTCGATCTTCGCGTGGCAGGAAAAACAAGCCGGGTCATTGCGGTGATCCTCCATGCGCTCCTTGAGCGAGAGCTTGAGGATTTCGGGGTCGGCCAAGTCAATCTCAGGCACTGCGGGAGGCGGAGGGGGCGGAGGGTCGTTGAGCAGGTTTTCCAAAAGCCAAACCCCGCGCTTGAGTGGGTTTGAATCCTTTCCGTTTGAGTTCATCGCTAGGAGTCCCGCTTGTCCGAGCAGACCTCCGCGTATGCTTTCGGGCGGGAGGGCAACCTTGCGGAGTTGAATGCCTGAAACCTCAGGCAAGCCGTAATGTTCCGCAAGCCGGTGGTTGGCCAAAACATAGTCCGAATGAATGAAATCCATTACCGGCTCGTTGTTCTTGAGCATTTCGGCAAAGAGGGCGACCGGTTCGTTCTTCATAGCCTCCACCAGCAGCGGATCGACTTT
>JAOLZO010000060.1 GCA_028343845.1 Verrucomicrobiota bacterium
GGAGGCCACCTTCTTGAGGTTGCCGTCCTTCGAAATCCGGTAAGCAGTGAGACTAGCTCCGGTGGTCGCGGAAACGAGAAGAAATTTTCCGTCCGGGGAAAGGGTTAGCCCCCAAGGGATTTGGTCGGCCTCGGTCAGGCCGAGAAACTCCGCCTTCCCGCCTTCCATGACGCGGTAGCGGGAAATACGGTCGAAGTCCTGACGGTGTCCACGTAAGCCGGCGAAGAGGAATTTTCCATCGGGTGTGATGAGAAGGTCGGAAGCGCTTAATCCGATCTTGGACATGCCGGGGGGGAGGATACTGATATCTTGTTCCACTTTGAGCTGTCCATTGGCTTCCCGTCGGTAAGAGGAGAGCCCGATGCCCTGCTCGTTGCTGAAGTAGACCATGGGAAGGGTGGGGTGGTAGGCCATGTGGCGTGGGCCTGACCCAAGGGGAGGCTTGGCGTCCTTGGGCTCGAGTGGGGTGACCTTACCGGTCTTCCCATCGTAAGCATACTGTAAAAGGGCGAGGTTCCCCTTTACGTAGGGAACGTAGACGTTTTTGCCATCGGGCGGAAGGAGGACGCAGTGGGCTTCCCTCTTTCCCTCGTCGATTGTGGTGACGGCTTTGCCGGGTATGCCCTTTTCGTCGAGAGGGTAGACGTTGAGCCGTCCGTTCCCGTAACTGACTCCGAGGATGTGTCGGTTCTCCTTGTCCAGGCTCAGGTAGCAGGCTCCGTCGTTGAAGTTGACGTTCTGATGTTTTTGGTAGGAACCGTCTTTGTTTAAGAACACGACCGCTCCCGGCACTTTTCCGGGATCTCCGCCTGTCGCGGTGACGTAAAGGAGTGGCTTGCTTGGATGAGCGGTGATGACCCGGCCCGAAAAGTCGAACTTCACTTTCTTGGCAACCTCGAGCTTCAGGCTTTCTCCTTTGGGAGTCGCCTTGACGATCCAAAGCGTATTTTCCTTCGAGCTTGGGGAGTAGACGTGGAAGGGCTTGCCAAGAAGCCCGATGACGGGGGTTATCAGGAAGAGGATGCATTTCAGCGGTAGATTCATGGAGAATTTCATTTGAGGGTTAGTCGGATTTTCGTCTCAGATAAAAAGAACCGAAAGCAAGGATAGCAATGAGGCATAGCGGGACGAAATCCCAGATGGAAAGGGAACCATCATCCTCTTTTTCCTGAGTTTCAAGCGGTTGTTGATTTTGCGCTGGGGAAACAGCGGGTTGGGATTCGATGATTTCGCCGATTCCTTCGAGAGGGGGGAGTTCTCTCTCCTCCACGATCAAGTTGCCCAACATATGGTCGGCCCATTTCACGGCCATCAACATATCCAAACCGGGGTTCTCTTCCTTGACTTGGCAAGAGCATGCCGAGCAGAGATAGGAAGATGCACCGAGCGTGTGCTCGAGCGTTATGTCCGGCCCGATCATACCCTCGAGTACGCGTCCTCTTCCGAATATGGGAATGGCAATGGGTTGGTCGGTAACCGAGCGCATGCGGGGGCTGTGCTTCAAGAGCATGGAGATGAAAATTTTCTCTGCCGGATCGTTGCGTGAAACGGAAAGTATGGAAAAATGGATTTTCAACGGCACGCTGGAGCGCAGGACGTCATCCATGTCAATGGGGCCTTCGTCCGGACCGGAACGCAGTTGGTGGGCTTTCTCAAGGGGAATGATTCCGTCGGGCAACTTGGTTTCCTTGCTCGCCTGTCCAAGGAACTTGCGCAAGCGTTGTTCGGCTTCCTGATCCAGAGACTCGTTTCCGCTTTGAATAAGTAGCCAGACGTTCGAGGTCCCGGCGAGCAGCTGGTCTTTGATTTTTTGACGTAGCGGGGAGTCGATGATGGCCTTTGCATTGGCCGTCGTCAGTTCACCCGTCCACAGAGGTTCTTGAATTCCCGTGGATGATGGATAGTACAGCGCGATCCGTGGCGGGTCATCCGGCTTGAATGTCGAAGTTTCCGATTGCCAGCGTGGCTCGACGGACGACACGGAAGAGAGATCGACCTTATGCAACGACAAATTAGCCCCCGTGTCGACCAACGGACTAGCCGCTTCATCGATGATTTTCAGGGCTTTTTTTTGCTCTTCGTCAAGCGTTCCCTGATGGATGATCACCGCATGATAGTCGTCGGCCTGCCAACGTTCGAGCGCATAGCGGAAGACGGGCACTTGGCAGGCCCAAGCTTGTTGAATGATCACCAAGCCGGTCAGGAATGCGAATGGAGTCGACGGTTTCACCCGAGTTTACTCGAAGCAATGGATCCGTCCCTTGTCGGTGCTAACCAGCAACCGTCCGTTGCTTATGGCCAGGCCATAGCCTCTGCCCTCTATCTTTCCCGACCACAATTCTTTTCCATGGGTCGCATCGTAAGCTTGGACGGTTCCATTCCCCCCTACGTAAAGGGTGTTCCCGCCCATCGCGAACCCAATCGGATGCTTGCAAGGGATCTTCCACTTGAAGAATTTGGGCAACTCGGCAGTGATCCGTTGGACTTGTTTTCCAAGCTCGGCATGTTCCGCCTTCAGGGCTTGGTCGTTCTTACGGCTTTTGAGTTGCTTGGCGATGGCCGCCTGCTTTCCGAGCAATTGCCGTTTCTCCGCTTGCCGGGCGGCATAAGGGACGCGGTCGAGAGCGGTCAGGCTTTCGCCTTGATGAAGATAGGCGAAGCCTTTGTTAACCAACATCCGGTTGGTTCCCTGAAAGGTCAGCAGGTGATTGCGCTTGGTTCCGTCGGCCACCTGAAGCACCTGATCCTTCTCCTTCTGGTTTTTCGGGCCACTGATCAACTGGTCGTCTTCGGTGAGGAGGCAATAGGTTCCGCCGGCGTTCGGTATGCTTCCCCGGCTTTTCCCCGTCGCCTTGTCAAAGACGAGAGGAGCGGCCCTGCCTTGGGGGACGTAAAGACTGTCCGAAGATGCGAGCAAAGCCCCCTGCAAAGTAACCTTGGTCTGCTTGGCTTCGAAGCAACCGGTCCCTTCAGGTTTTCCCGTCCGAGCATCGACTGCGCAAAGGTAGGAAGCTTCCCAAGGGAGCATGGAAGCGGCAAAGTAAGCGCGCTTGCCTTGAACGAGAACCCCCGTGCGGCAGGGCCATAGGGAAATGAGCTTACCGTTGCTCGGAGCATGCCGTTTGTCAACGAGGGGACGGTGACGCCAGACCTCCTCGGCGGTCTTTGCATCGATGCAGTAGGCAAATCCGTCATCGGAGCCGAAGTAGAGCTTTCCGTTTGCGACAGTCGGAGGGAACCGGACGGCTGAATCGGTAAAGAACACCCATCTTTCCTTTCCCGTCCGTGCATCGATGCAATGCACCGCATTGTCGACCGATGATCCGAAGTAAACGTCCTGTCCGGCCGTGGTCACGAAGAAGGCGGGATCGAAATTGCGCATGGACTGCAAGTCCTTGTTTCCGGAAAAGGCATCCCATTTGGCAGGTCCGGACCATGCGGTCTGGGGGGGAGCCGGAGACTTGTACGTCCAGGCCTCTTTCAACTGTGCGGGAAGTTGTTCCGAGCTTACGCCACTGCGCCGGTTGTCGTGCCGGTAGGTCGGCCAATCCTCGGCTTGCAAGTTAAGCGCCGTGACAAGCAACAGCACGGAAAGCTTTCTTGGCATGCTCATTCCTTGCTCTTGGTCTCCTTTGCTTTCCCCCGTGGGCGGAAGGCGAGGGACGTTTCCATCCACCCTCCGCACGAACACCCGCCACCACCCTCCGGTACGAGGAGCATACCGGCTGCCGGTACGACGCTCAGCCAACAACTTGGCCGGAGACGGTTCCAAGCGGTCACCTTTTTCGTTTCTTGTCCCCACATTGCAATTTGTCTGCCTGCCCCCCGGTAGATCAGGGCATCCCTTGTGCCGACGTAGGTGTGACAGCCCGAGCGCCTGCCAATCTGATCGACCACTTTCTCACCCGTCTTGAGATCGAACGCGGAAGGTTCCAGATACAATCGACCGTTCACGGCGACCGGGTGTTGCATGTGTCCGCTGTGGTGATCGTTGGGCCATTTGAAGGCCGTTTCCCACTTTTGCTTTCCCGTTTTCAGGTCATGGTTGTAGAGGTGATACTTGCCCCCGGTCGATGACTGGATGACAAGCCCGTGTTCGGTTGCCAACATGTAGAACACGACCGTTCCGTCTGCCGTGTCGATGGGTTCTTCCCAAAGCTTCTTGCCAGTATAGGCATCGAGAGCCACGAGGAACTGGTCCTTCCAAAGGTTCGGGCCATGCAGTCGCCCAGTTGCTTGCTTGAGAATCTCGGGGTTCCTTGATTCCACGAAGAAAACCTTGTTGTCGCGAATCGAAATCGTGGGGTTGAGAACGGCGCCTCCGCTATGGCTCCAGGCAACCTTGCCATCCGTTTTTCCAATTGCAAAGACCCCCTCGCTGCAGACCTTTGCCGCCGATTGGGGGACGCGCTTGTCGTACCACATCCCTCCTCCGAAGAAAGCCGTGTAGGAACTGTCTTTCTTCACCGCGCTGCCAAAGAAAAGATCCCCTCCCTGAGCTACGTATCCCCAGTCGTGGGTTTCCGGAGAGTAGGGCGCGGGCATGGAGTGGGCCGCCTTGCGGTGACCATTCGCCGCATCGATTTCCCAGCAGCGGTCCTTGACCGCAACGAAAAGAGCTTTTCCATCCGTACACCAATTACTTGCGTCACGGGGCATGTTGACCCGCCGGAGGTCAGGAATTTCAAGGCTCCACAAGGCCGAACCATTATATGCATCAAGGGCGATCATCCGGTTCATGCCCTGATGGAAAAGCCGGCCCCAGGAAGAAAGAGGAGCGGGCATGCGGGGGTTCCGGTCGATCCCAAAATCCGCTCCCGGCCTGCCGACCCACTGCACCTCGAGCTGATCGGTCTGAGTGGCTCCGCCCAGTTTCTCATCGCTGGAGGTGGTATTGCCCGCATTACCGTACTGATGGGTCCATTCTCCACTGTCCGCCATCGGTCCCGGCTCGACCTTGAACCATTGCCCGGCGGGAAGCTTCGTGTTTTTGACTTCCCCTGCAGCAAGCCAGTCGGCTATTTCCTTCTCGGGCACCCCTTGCGGAACTCCCGGTGGAGTTCCCAAGATCGCAACCCCTCCGCCTGGGCGCAGAAGACGGTCTATTTCAAAGGCGTTGCCCGGACAGACCTTGCCCGTCAGAATGTTTTCCGAGACAAGCAAGTTGGCAATGTTCCCGGTCACCGGGATACTTTTCATGTCCTCGACGTGCGTTACCGATACCCGACTTCCGTATACGCCCTTGCCGTATAGCCATTTGCGAGCCTTGACAACCCGTTCGCGGTCGTCATCGAACCCGAAGACAACCAGATCGCTCTGACTAGCCAGTTCGTAGGCAAGTTCTCCCGAACCGAACCCATAAACCACGCACACTCCCCGGTTGACTCCGCTTTCCTTTATAATCGCCTGTGCAGCTTGGCTGAAGGTCGGCTTTTCTTCATCGGTCCGGTCAGGCATGGCGGGGACCGCAAAGTTCATGCGCATGTCGAGTTC
>JAOLZO010000062.1 GCA_028343845.1 Verrucomicrobiota bacterium
AGGGCGGCCAAAAGGCAAGAGCGTATCATTTCTTGAGCAAGCGGGGGGCCGGGGTTTTGACCCACCCGGCCTTACGCTGGCCTTTGCCGGGGCGGTTTACGTCACCCAGGTCTTCCCGGGCTTGTTCGGCGAGGGCAAGCAGGCGTTTGACTACCTCGGGCTTTTTGTCAGCAAGATTCGAGTCTTCGTGGACGTCATGAATCAAGTTGAACAGTTTGAGCTCAGTCTTGCCTTCCGGTTTCCCCCAGTTTTTCTTTTTTGATTCCATCGGGACGAATAGTTTCCACTCCCCCGAGCGAACGGCTTGCAACTGATCCATCTGGTAATAAAAGAATGCCTCTCTGGGGTGCTTGTCGGTTTTGCCCAAAAGGAGGGGCAAAATGTTCTTTCCGTCGATTGTCCGGTCGGCTGGCACCTTTGCTCCTGAAAGGGCAGCGGCGGTGGGCAGAAGATCGAGCGTGCTTGTGATCGCCCCGCTGCTGCTTCCTGCAGGAATTTTTGCGGGCCAGCGGACGACGCAGGGCACCCGCATGCCTCCCTCGTCGGTACGGCCCTTGCGCCCGCGCAGGGGCAGGTTGCTTCCTTGTTTTTCACGGGCCGATCCGTTATCCGAAGTGAAGAGCACGAAAGTATTTTCGTCTATGCCCTCCTTCTTCAGGGTTTGGAAGATTTCTCCCATCGACCAATCGATCTCCTGTACCCAGTCGCCATAGGCTCCGCCCTTGCTCGTTCCCTTGAACTTTTTTCCCGGAACGAGAGGCAAATGTACCGCGGTGTGAGGCAGGTATAGAAAGAAGGGTTTCTTACTGTTTTTCTTGATGAAGGAGATGGCTTCCTTGGTGTAACGCGCGGTGATGGTGGTATCCTTCTGGACGCTGTCCTCGATTACGCTCAAGTCGCGCACGAGGGGAAGAGGGACCTCCTTACGGTTCATGTCGTTGCTATAGGGAATCCCGAAGTAAGAATCGAATCCATGGTTGGTGGGCATGAAGTCGGGATGGTCGCCGAGGTGCCACTTCCCAATGCAGGTGGTGGCGTATCCCTGATCCTTGAGGACTTCCGCAATCGTTCTTTCGCTTGGGTTGAGCCCTTTCCGGGCGGCAGGAAAAAGGACGCACAAGTTTTTCTCATCCACGTGCATGTTGACCCGCCTTGGGTAGCAACCGGTCATCAGGCTTGAACGGGATGGCGTACAGACCGGGCAGGTGGAGTAGAAGTCTGTCAACCGCATCCCCTCCTTGGCCATGCGGTCGAGAACCGGAGTGTCGTGCGCTTTCGACCCGAAAGGGCCAATGTCGGCATACCCCAAGTCGTCACAGAATACGATAATGACGTTTGGTTTTGGCGTAGCCCCATAAGTGAACGCTGGTAAGAAAATTGCCAGGATGGCGATCAGGAAGGAATGCATCTTCATGGTTCGGTAGGTGTTTGTTCTGGGTAAGAGATTACTTGTCCGAAAGGAGCTCCAAGGCCTTGACCACGAGCGGATCCTCCCCCTTTTCCAAATCCGACCTCATGTTCCTCATAGGTATGTCCACGGGAATCCCCTTGCCTTCGTAGCAAGTCATGTCGGCGGAATAGTATACTTGAAAGGAAAGGGTGTATTTCCATCCATTCGGCAATTTCTTTTCCAGCATATTGGAAAAGATTCCATTGGTTGGTTCACCCACGAGCGTGACCTGCGGGAGTTCGGTCATGACCATTGCGAACACGTCCGCTCCACTGAAGGATGCGTCATGAGTGAGCAGGATGATCGGTTTCAAGTAGGTGTCTCCATGCGGATTGAGGTATCGAGTCTTGAGCTCGGAAAAGCCATCTGCCCCGGTCTTGGTCTTGCGATGATGTCCAACCCGCTTCTTGTCGGCAAACCGGCTCGCGATCTGATACACGCATTGGTCAGTCCCGCCGGGGTTGAGCCGAATGTCTATGATCAAACCCTTGGTTCCATCCATCAAGGCAAGAACCTTGTCCAATGCCTCGTCGAGTTTCTTGGCGCGGACCCCTTCGAATTCGGTTATCAGCAGGTAGCCGAGGCTCTTGTTGCGTGAGAAAAGGAGCAGGTCGGTTGAATCCTTGAGCTCGCCAAAGTTATTATCCCGAAGGGTTTTGCTTACCAGTTGCTCAAATTGTTTCTCTAGCTTTCGGTTTTTGAACTCCTTAAGGAAGCGGGGTGTTTCCTCGGGGTTGTAGGGGTTTTTCTTCCCGAGCGACTTGGCCTTGAGGTTCACGTGCCCGTCCTTGAGAGGCTTGAGCATTTCACACATCAAGCCGTATAGTTCTTCATCCGTCGTATTCTTGGTTACTTTTGGCCGGTACTTTTCGTATTGAGCTTTCCAGTCCACTCCGCGCAGTTCGAAAAATGCGTATCGTTGGTTAAACGTATTCCACAGGGCCTCGAAGTTTTCCACAGGGCCGGTGGCTTTCGATGCGCCGGAAAGGATCAGTCCTTTGAAAAGAAGGCTGATTGAGAGAATGAGCAAGCGGGGTTTCATACCTTTTTTTGTTTTCGCCAACTGGCGGGGTCAACCCCGTAAAACTTTTTTAAGGCCTCGTAAATTTTCGGGCATTCTCTTTTCAACCGAGATCCGCGCTCGAAGAAAGCCGAAGTTCCACAGGAAAACAATTCGGGTTTGTCTCCCTTGATGCTCTCATACCCACCGTATGCCCGAATTGAATAGTTCTTGCCTGACTCATATGCCTTCATGAGCCTTGAATGCTCTTGGTCAACGAGAGTTTGCCACTCCTTGTGGTCCTTGGAATGTCCGGATACCGGAATGCTTTGGGCAATTCCGTCATCGGCAAAATCGATCAAGTGGGCGAACTCGTGCAAGGTCAGGTTGTGTCCGTCCCTGGCGTTGCGCGTAGTCTTTTTCAAGTAGTTCCAGCTCAGGTTTACCTCGTGCCGGGTAGCGGTGCCCCGGGCGTTCTCGTTTCCCTCGATCTCATCCTCCCATAAGTGAACGACCTGAAGATGTCGATAATCGGAGAGGGGTCGCCGGACAATGAGCAGGCAGGCCTCGGCAGCGACAAGCAGACGCATTTCCTCGGTTGCCTTCCCTTGCTTCATATGGCTGATGGGGAATTGATCCAGAAAAACAAGAATTCGCTCTTCCCAGGCCTCCATCAGGTCTGCGGGCACCCAATGATACAACCCGATGTTTTTAGCGATGAACCTCCTCTGTTTGAAGCCCAGTCGACTTCCCTTCTTTTGCTCCAATCGTTTGTCTAAAAAAATCCCGCGCTCATTGGTCATTCTGGCGGAAGGTCTTCGAGATCCTCCGCTTTTGCCCTTTTCAATCATCAAGATGATCACTCCGAATCCCAGAACTCCACATAGTACAACGATTCCCAACTCACCGGCGCCACCACCGCCCGAACAGCTTCCTAACAAAATCGTTGAAAGAAGGAGGAAACTGTTGGATTTATATGCCTTCACTTTTGCCTGCCGAAATTCCGGTCGTGGAACTGCATGAGTTCCAAGCCTTTTTTCTCGTAGATAATCTTCGCGCTATGCGGGGCGTCCGCAACGACGAGATTTTCGTAAGGTATACCGAGTTTGTCCAAGTATTTCATGAACTTCAGGTTGTACTCGTAGTTAAACCCCTTGCTTCCCACCCAGATCATTGTCTTGAGGGGAGGGGCATTCTTGCGCTTGGAGTATTTTTGGGCGAGAGTCCACGCATCGTAACCCTTTGCGAACCGGACGTTCGAAGATTCCTCTCCATCATTGTCCCGAATCCGCTCCTCCGGTTCATAGCCCGATCCACCAGGTGCCGTCGAACCGAATAGCCCGGGATACTTGAACATGATACGGGTGGTTCCGCGCCCACCTTGGGAAAAGCCTTGCAAGCCCCTTTTGGCACGGGTGCCATGGGTCCGGTATTTGGAATCGACGTGGGGAATCAGTTCCTTGACAAAAACGTCCTCACCCAGCCCGTTTTCCTTTTGCGGGTAATTGTACCAACTCATGGGGCCCCCGTTCGGGAAGACGTAGATCGTTGGTTGAATCTGCCCATTCGTCATGGCTTGATCGATAAAAGCGGACAAAGAGATACTCTTCTTTTCCAGTCCCGGACGTCCGCCATGGAGGTGGTAGACGACCGGGAATTTCCTGCTCTTGTATTTCGCTAAATCGTACTCTTTGGGCAAATAGACGTAGTATCCGACCTTGATTCCCATACTCGGGCTCTTGAATGATACGTGCTTGAGATTTGCAGGGAGCTCCTTGAGCGTCCACTTCTTGGGCGGATTGTTCCAGGAGAAAACCGCTTCCGCCTTGGAACTTTTCTGTTTCTTGGCCTGGGCGAAGCTTCCAATCGGGATCGAGAGAAGTAGAGCGAACAGGCAGGGATGGAGGAGTTTCACTTTCTTAGAGGTCGTTTGTCCGAATGGCGGCCAATTTTTCCTTCAGTTTTTTTCGAAAGGATTCGACGGTGCCTTTGTGGGTTTCGGAGTTGGCCAGGTTGTGGAATTGTTTGGGGTCCTTCTTCATGTCGAAGAGTTCGATTCCATTGCTGCCATGTTCAAAGCCACCTTTCAACTTGGTCGGTAGCTTTTCACCATATTGAATGAAAGCCCAATTTTTATTTCTAAGTAAAAACCCCGTTCTCATCGGAGCCACGGAAAAGGCTTCCTTACGAATCTGATGTTTGGGGTCATCCAACATTTTTGAAATGTTCTTGCCCTGCAACCTACTCTGCTCCGGTAAACCGCATAAGCTTGAAAGGGTGGGGTAAAGATCGAGTAATTCTACGAACGAGTTACAAACAGCAGGCTTTTTTCCCGGAACGCTTATGATCAAGGGTACTTTTACGGATTCGTCGCGCAGGCTTACTTTGGCCCAAAAGTCATGCTCTCCGAGATGAAAACCGTGATCGCTGGTGAAAATAACAATGGTTTCGTCCCGCTTGCCGGATTTTTCCAGTGCTTCCATGACTTTGCCAACTTGGGCATCAAGATAAGCGACTGAAGCATAGTATCCACCCACCGCCTTCTTTTGCTTCCTTATATCCATCTGCATATTCACACTAGTGCAGTAGTTGATCCCGGCTTTGGGGATATCGTCCCAGTCACCGGGAAACTTTTCGGGCAAAACCATTTTTGAGTATGGCTTGAAGGGTTTGTAATATTTTCGCGGAGCAA
>JAOLZO010000064.1 GCA_028343845.1 Verrucomicrobiota bacterium
GAAGCCGTCGAGTTTCACCCCTTTGGGTTTCTTCGCCCCACCGGCCGCACAGAGGGTAGGAAAGACCTCGAGTGATGTCAGGAACTCATCGCAAGTCTCCCCAGCAGGGAGCATGGCGGGCCAGCGAACGATGCAAGGTACGCGAATGCCACCTTCGAACATTTGGCCCTTGGCTCCGCGCAAGGGAAAATTATCAGCCGCTCCCCCACCCCCGTTGTCGCTGAAGAAGATCACAATCGTATTTTCCTCAAGCCCGTGCTTTTCCAAAAAACCAAGAACCTGCCCGATGGACTCGTCCATCGCGCTGACCGACCCTACGAACTCAAGCCTGCGGGCGGCTTTGTTCGGAACCGTGAAGGTCTTCGATCCATACCTTCTGACCGTGCGTTGCTCGGTACCGACCCGGGCTTGCAATTCGGGATAGAGAGCCTTGTATTTTTCGGGTGACTGGGCTCCGCCCCTGATCACCGGATCCAAGTTGGATGCCCCATGCGGAGCATTGAAGGGAAGATAAAGAAAGAACGGTCTGTCCTTTTCTTGCTTAAGGAAGCGCAGAGCTTCCCGTTCGAACAAAGAAGTGCAGTAGGTCCCCTTGTCCTCGGTCGTGGCTTTGAAATTTCTAAACATCGAGGGCACCCCGTAACGCTCATGGGTATAGTAATCGATCCCCGTGTTGGAGAAGCCGTAGAAATCATCGAACCCCCGTGAAAGCGGGAGAAAGCGCTTATGAACGCCAAGATCCCACTTCCCGTAGATCGCCGAGGCATAACCCGCCTTACCCAGAACCTCGGGCAAGAGAATTTCCCTTTCGTCCATGCCTCCGACCCTCTCGAACGTACCTTCGTACTCCCCTAGCTTGTATTTGTACCCGTAGTCCGGGGCTTCGTTCCTGATCATATCGTAAATTCCGTTACGCTGGGGATAACGACCGGTCAGAAGAGCTCCCCGGGAAGGCGTGCAGGCCGGCCAGGCGACGTAAAAGTTCGTCAACTTGACCCCGCCCTTGGCCAAACGGTCAAGATGCGGAGTCTTGATCTCCTCGGAACCAAAGCATCCGAGATCGCGATAGCCTTGGTCATCGGAAACGATCAACACCACGTTAGGCGGTTTGCCCAAGGCAAGGAAACCCCAAGAAATATAAGTGAGGAGAAGGAAGGAAGACCTAAGGTTCAGCCCTTTCATCAGGAAAGAATCCTCCTCCGATTGACCGACACGTCAACCCACTACTTTTCGATCGGTCACTTTTTGTGGACGAGCGAAACCCTCTTGGTATCAGAACTTGATGGTGCGCGACGATGGACTGCCCGATTTTTCACCCTTGAGCGACTTGAGGGTTTTCCAAGAATCGAGATCCGGATCGCCCACCCTCACCTCATAAGTCTCGGAGGCTTCGAAAACCGGCGGGCGGAACGAACCGCCACGGATTCGCAAGGCATAAACCAGTTCCCCCTTGGAGTCCTTGACCTGGATGACCGGGTTCTTCATCCCCGTAATCTTGATGCTCGGCAAGTGAGCGACCGGTTTCCGGCCATAGTTATCGGTATAACGTATGGTCTTGGGCCAACCGGGAAACTGGTCATCAGGTCGTGGTTTGGCCGCATCGAAAAGGAGGCGCCAACATTCCATTTTGATCGCTCCCGTCTTGGCATTAAACCGAGCGACCCCGAAACCTGAAGCCTTGTCATGCAGGGTGGCAAGGCGTCCCTTGCGGTTCTTGGCCGCAGGATTGCCGATTGCAAAGACGCTAAGCTTGTTGTCCAGACCATCCTTGTAGTCTCCCGTATTTGGCAAGCCCGGAGCGGGGCGGTTGCGAACCGGGCGTCCTTCCTTGTCGGGACGCCAAGAACGGGGGTAACCAGCGGCAATGCTTGGCACGCAAAAGGAAAAGCCCGCATCCCCCCAATCGTCAATCCCGTGCCTGACGATGGAGGCAAGGTGTTGGTCTCCGGCATAGTGAAAGACAAAACCACGCCGCAATTCGTCCAAGGCCCGGTTGCGACCGGACTGAGGCCACCCGTTGCTGTCCAGATCGGCCACTATGTACTGTTGCCCGCCTCCATGGTAATTGGCCAGGTTGCAGAAAATCGTCTGAGAAAGGGCTACCTTCAGGTCCGTGCCCTTCCAGTCCCCCGCAAAGTGCCGGAGAAACTTCAACTGCCTGTCGCCTAGAAGAACCAATCCTTCCTTGTCCACCGAGGACGGATCAAAGTCAGGATCCTTGACGTGATCGGGGCGTCCTTTCCAGTAATTCACCTTCCCCTCGGGACCGGATTTGAACTTGCGGTCTTCCAGGATGGCAAAGCCCACCCTGCCATAAATCATGTCCCCGTAGTAGACCCCGATCCCCCGCTCCACCGGAGTCGGGTCAAAAGGGGCGGGATGATGATCCGTCTGGGTACGCTGGACTGCATTGACGAAATCCTCGTGCATGGCATACCCCCCTTGGGAATGTCCCTTCATTCCTCCGCAGTCACGACCGGAAGCCCCCCAAATGTTTCCTTGGTAAACGTCATGATCATCAGGCAATGCGATGGTCGGACGATCGCGCATAAGATCACGAAAGGCCCAACCCCAAAGATAAATTTTACGTAGATAGTTGAGCACGGCCAAGTCAACGGGACTACGATGAATCCCATACCCACCCACGTCCTCGTAGATCTGGTCGCCCGAGAAGAAAAGGACGTCCGGATTGACGATCCCCACGTTCTGGACCAACTTGGAATTGGGAAAGGCGGTGGCCTTGTTGCCTGTAAAACCCGCCACCACGACCTCCTTCTTATCTACCGGGTCCTTGCGGATCACCCCCTCGAAATACCTTTCCTGGGCCGATCCATCCTTCTTCCGGGTCTCAAAGGCAACTCGATAGGAAACGTCCCGGGAATCCTTCCATTTCTTGACACGGAAAGTCGCCGTTCTGGACAATGGATCGATTTTCGCGACCGCTTGCTTTTTCCATTTCCCCGACCCGTCCTTGGCATCAAGCCTTACTGAGTCGGCATCCTTTTTTCCCAAAGGCGGCATCTGGGCAGTCAAGCTGAGCGTTCCGCGGCTCAAGGTGTGCATGGCATAGAGAATCGGGCCAAAGGCAAGATCGGGGCGGGCTTCCACCATCCCGCCTTTTGCCTTCCATTCAGAAAACCAGAAACGGGACAACTTCCCCACTCCCTTCGCATTTGATTGCAGGTCGATATTGCAACCAATGGCCAAGTTCCCGGCCAAGACCTCGCTCTTGATCATTGGCGAGGAAAGCCTGGA
The DNA here is from genome assembly GCA_028343845.1 of Verrucomicrobiota bacterium. Taxonomy (GTDB): domain Bacteria; phylum Verrucomicrobiota; class Verrucomicrobiia; order Opitutales; family Seribacteraceae; genus Seribacter. The sequence goes on from JAOLZO010000064.1 coordinate 3,256, forward strand.
CAGCTCTTTCCCGGTTCCCCCATCAAAGGCCAGCAGGCGAAGAGTATGGAACCCTTTCTTCTTCGCAGGAGCGGCTTCCAACCTCAGGGTAAGATCCTTGAGGGAGGCCAGCGCTTCCCTTGACTCATCTTTCCCGATGAACAATTTGCCGTTCGTCTTCACGCCCGCCACCAATCCCTTGCCCATGAGCAGACTGGCTCGGGGATCGCGGGTTTCCTGATCGATGACCCCGACCATAAACCCGGCCGAACCTCTTTTCGAATTCTCCTCAATACCCATCCGGACGGAAACGGCAAACGAAGCCTTCGGGTCAGCAGCGCTCAGTCCATGGGTAAGCAGATGCACGTTCCGGTTCGCTCCGTTGCGGATGCAAACGATCCGGCCATCCCGAACGAGCCAGTCTTCCATCGGGTTCGCCCAGTACTCCTCGCCCAACCACACCCGGTCATGGGTATTCTTAAAGTCACTGGAAAACTCACCGGCATTGAGAAAACAGGTGGAGGAGAGATAGATAAGGAGATACAAGGGTTTCATGTTATTTGGTCAGTGGTTAAGGATAAGGAGGAGAACGGGTCACTTCCCGTATGCAAAAGAGGGAACACCGGATACACCCAATCCGTCCACCACGAAAACCTTGCCCGCATCCGGTTCATCCAAGGTCTTGTGCAAACCGGTCGTTACGAACAGGCGCTCGAGATTCGGACCCCCAAATGCGCAGGCGGTTGTTTCCACACAAGGAAAGTCGACTTGATGGAGAAGCTCTCCAGACAAAGGATCGATCCGCAGCACCGTTCCCCCATGGCACATCGCCACCCATAATTTACCCTCGGCATCAATGGTCATCCCGTCGGGTGAACCGGCGAAACCGGCCTTCCCCGTATCGACAACCATGGACGGTTCTCCGATTTCCCCCGTTTCATTCTCAAATGGATACGCCAAGATCTTCTTGGTCGGGGTGTCGATATAGTACATTACGGTTGCCTCCGCGTTCCAACAAATCCCGTTGGAGTTCGTGACGCCTGGCACCTTCAGGCTCAAGTTTCCAGCTAAGTCAAACATGTAGAGGTTGGCATCTCCGGTCTTCTTGACCGTACTGATCGTACCTGCCCAAAATCGTCCGACTGGGTCGCACTTGCCATCGTTAAACCGGTTATCCGGGCGCTTGTCCGCCTCAGGGTCGGCCAGGTTCGTTTTTTTTCCTGATCCCGGATCGAAGGAATAGATTCCCGAGTCACCGGCGCAAAGAAAGCTTTCTTCTTTCATCGGGACAACCGTCCCTATGCGCTCACCCATCTCCCAAGTTTCCTCGCTCCCGGTCTCCCCATTGAGGCGGATCAGCGTGTGGCCTTCGATGTCTACGTAGATCAAATGTCCGTCCCAAAAGATCGGACCCTCTCCCCATTGGGAAACGCGCGAGCCAACGGGTTGAATCGTAATGGATTGGTTCATACTCCTTTATTGGTCGCCTCGCTCACGGCTTGCAACCAATTCCTTGCAATCAGTTCATGGCCTTGGGGCAACGGATGGACTCCGTCCCAAATCCATTGCTCGGGGCTCACTTTTCCAGCCGCCTCGTCAAACACTTCCTGCGTTTTGACGTGAATGGCTCCGTAGTC
>JAOLZO010000063.1 GCA_028343845.1 Verrucomicrobiota bacterium
ATCGACAGGTTGGTAACGGATATGGAAAAATTTCCCACCGAGGTCTTCAGTGACGGCGGATTATACCATGCCGCTCATGCCCTGAGGCGGATACGGGAGGCCACGGAGTGACCGGGCTTCCTACTCCGGCTAATCCCAGGTAAAGTTTACACTCCCCCTGGCTCCGTCGGGAGTCTCTTCCTCCGCAATATAATATAAAAGGGGGGTTCCGTTATTGTCGGACACTAGCCAAGTTTGCCCGACGAAAGCCTCGGTGGAGTCGCCGTAATTTTGATGAAGTCTGGTAAAGTAATGCAAGGTTCCGTTATGATCAAGCCAACGGACGTGAATTGGGAATTCGGCTCTGTTTACAAATCCTATCTTAGTCGCGTTGCCGTCCACCGGCGACAAGGGAACCGAATCGATTCCATCCGTAACTTCATGACCGGAAAGGTAAAAGACATAATCACCTACTTGGGAGGAAGACCATTTATCCGGAGAAAAGATTTCACTTTCGGAACAAAAGATCAACAGGGAGAGAAGACCGAAGAAAAGCAAACCGTATGAAAGACAACCCCATCCCCTTGGTATTTTGATTTCTTCTTCATCCTTGGATTTCGATCTCTTCGACTTCCATGCGAAAAGATGAATGGGCCAAAAAAGCTTATACCAAACAAACAGAAAGACAGAAGCTATCAAAAAGAAAGTCGAGGTATCGTCATCCCAGTCAAAGGGATTGATCAGGAAGAAAACTAAAAGGCCAACAAAGAGCAGGAAGTAGGGGAAAAGAGGATTCCCCTTCAGAGTATGAGGTTTTTTGCATCCGCAATGCTTGCATACAGTTGTGGCACCGAGGATGCCTACCCCGTCGTAGCGGGTGAGCTTTCCACACTTCCTGCAAGGCAATTCTCCAAATGGGCTCAAGTCAAACCTCCCTCTTACCTGTCTTCCCAGTTATCGGGTAGAATTCTTGCCGACCCGACTTCTCCTTCCATTCCCTTCTCGGCGATAAAGTAAAAAATTGGTCTTCCAGCAAGATTAGTAACCAACCAAGTCTGGCCTGCGTATGTTTTCATGGGCAGGCTTCCTTGATTTTGTTCCAAATAATTTAAGTGAAGAGCGCTCCCGTTCGCATCAATCACGTAGACTCGAACGGGAAATTCCATTCGGTTAGTGAAACTGATTTCGGTTTCCTCCCCACTGACCGAAGACACGGGAAAGGTATCTGGCCCGGCCTTTACAGTTGGCACGACCCTTCCTCTGGCATCGAATAAGGGAGTCGCCGTATCATTTGAATCGACGGGTATGGGGGATCCCTGGAGTTCAAAGTACGGCGTATTATCGTAGTAAATCGGCTCTGGCCCCTCGCAAGTTGCAAAAAAAATCAGAAGCGACAAAAGCCCGCCCAACAAGAAGGAGAGCGAGAAGCACCCCAGAGCCCTGCTCCCCTTGGCTGCATCTTCGCCCATGGGAAGGGTGCTCTTGTTTCGTCGCATCTCAAGATGTATCGGTAGGAATGCCTTGAACCAGATAAGAAGCAGCAAGGATCCGAACGCAGGAAAGATCATGAAATCCTCGTCCCAACCCAAGGGGTTAACTATTGCAAAAACAATCCACCCTCCGAAAAAGAACAGGAATGGCAGCAAAGGACTGCCCTTGAGAGTATGCGGTCTTTTGGCTCCGCAGTGCGGGCAGGTTTGACTAGGCAGGCTGACCCCATCGTATTTGATTACTTCACCGCATTTTTCGCACGGTAGCTTCAAACCTTTCCTGTTCATCATCAACTTGATCCCTGATCAGGCATCGTCAAGGGAATCCATTCCCTCCAAATGTGCGACGTCTCCCCAGCTCAATAGATTCCATCCGCTTTCCTTTTTTTCGAACCGGTTCAAGGAACAGTTAAGCAAGACGAAGTTTCGCTCAGCCTCCAGAGGGATATTCATCGCATAACGAAAAAACGCCCCGAGGACACCGCCATGAGCCACAATCCCTATTTTAGAACCCTCGTGAGCAGCCGAAATTTGCTCTACCGCGTTCGCGCAACGTCCGCAAAACTGCTCGAAACTCTCCCCTCCCGGAGGAGCATAGGCAGGTCCGTCGTTGCGGAAAGAACGGTAGACTTCGGGCTCGCGCTCGAGCATCTCCTCAGTGGTCAAGGCTTCCAATACGCCTAGGTCCCTTTCGCGCAAGTCTTCTCGCGCAATCGCCTCCCACCCGGAAGAAGCGCTGAGAAGACGGGAAGTATGCATGGCCCGGTCCAAATCACTCGAATAGAGAAAATCAAAATCTACGGGCTTCATCCTTTTGCCCAAGGCCTCGGCTTGGGCGATCCCGCGCTTGCTAAGGGGAGAATCCGCGTGCCCCTGCCAACGACCGGACAAATTCCATTCCGTCTCGCCATGGCGAATAAGGGTTACTTCGGTTGCCTTGCTCATGCGTTTGAATTAACACGATGAATGTGATCGGTCAGCTTAAAATAAAATATTCTTTTTTTCACAGTAAGTTGAACGAGGGTTGCGCACCTTCGGTCATTCTCTCAACCTGAAACTTACAAATCAATTCTCCAAAGCTATGAAAATAATTCATTTCCTTTCCATACTTGCGTTGGCCTCACCCCTGTGGGCGAAGGTTGAGGTCTTCGAAATCTCCAAGAACAACGTCAATCTTTTGCCCGAGGGCAAAGAAGCCGACGGGATCATCGGGGACTTTGTAATCAGAAACAAGGCAATCGAATGCGTAATCGGCGGATCGGCGGCCAATCGAAAGGCTAACATGGGAGCCTTTTGGGGGGCCGACGGAGTCACCCCCGGATGCCTGTATGATCTTTGCCTTCGAGGGAGTAAAAACGACCAACTCACTATCTTTTCCCCATCCCGCCAACAGGGACGGGTTTCTTATGTCCGCCCAAGCCCTGAAGGCAACGGCGTGGAGGTCGTCGTATCCTCCGCCCTTTCGGGATCTTTATTCAAGCGCCATATTTACCACGCCAACGAAAATGAGGCAGGCATAACGATCGATACCGTGCTTCGTAACGAGGGATCAACACCCGTCGCCGGACCGATCAGTGACCGCTGGACGCGCTTCAATTCATCGGGAAGATTCGGGGCAATCGAATGGGCGGACTCCGTCGATCCATCCCATAAGGCAGGCTATGCCTATGCCTGGCTCCCCGGTGAAAACGGGAAAGTGCCTCCGAGAAACAGTAGCCTGAAGCCAGGAGATGAAATCAAAATCCGACGTTTTGTCGCGGTTGGCAAATCTCCTGCTCATGCACTCGGCGTGGTCGCGGCAAAACTGGGGAAGACGGGGCGACTGAAACTAAGCATAACGGGCACTGACAAAAAACCCGTAACGACCGCCTCGGTGGATTTCCGATTGAAAGACTCAACCGTTCGGGGATACCCGGATGAAGCCGGCAACCTCGAACTGCAGTTACCGGTTGGCTCATGGAAAGTGTCTGTCACGGATATCGGACGGGAAGGAAAAGAGCATTCCCTTGAGATCAAGGACGATCAATCCGTTGAAAAAAGCGTTTCCATGGATGCGCAATCGGGCATTCGGTTTTCAGTAAAGAAGGAAGACGGCTCGACAACTCCCTGCAAAGTCCAGTTCATCGGATTGGAAGGGACTCCAAACCCCAACCTTGGCCCCGGTGACCGGGCTCACGGATGCAAGGACCAGTATCATTCGGAGAAAGGCGATTTTTCCGTGGCCCTGAACCCCGGGAAGTACAAGCTCATCGTTACCCGGGGAATCGAACATGACCACGTTGAGAAAACAATGGTGGTACCCGCAGGCAACTATGTCGACTTCGAAGCCACCCTCAAGCGGACCGTGAAAACTCCCGGATGGGTGAGTACGGACTTTCACAACCATTCGACACCGAGCGGAGACAACGTTTGCGGAACCGCCGACCGATTGATCAACTTGGCTGCCGAGCATATCGAGTTCGCCCCCACCACCGAACACAACCGGATCATGGACTGGGCTCCTTACATCGATAGACTCGGATTGAAAGGGGAGATATCGACGGTGGCCGGGATGGAACTGACCGGCTCGGGTGCCCACCTCAACGCCTTTCCTCTGACACCTAAGCTCCACCACCAAGATAACGGGGCCCCTCAATGGGTTAAGGATCCGAGAATCAATGCCCTCAACTTGAAGAATCATTCGGGCCATCACCCGACAGGATGGATACACGTCAATCACCCCGACATGATCGAGAATTTCGTCGACCGGAACAAGGACGGTAAACCGGACGGTGGATATCAGGGTATATTATCGCTTATTGACGCCATCGAAACGGAAAACTACCGGCCCGCCACGATCCTCTCGCAAGCCCCCTTCCGTATTACCCGCCGAGCCAGTCGTGAACAGGTTACGATCGTTCGCGAATTCGTCTGGTTGCAGATGCTTAATCACGGAATGAAAACCTGGGGTATCGCAGTATCCGACGCGCATGCCGTTCACGGCAATGGGGTTGGGGGCTGGCGCACTTACGTCCGGTCCTCCACCGACGACCCGGCCAAGATCGATTGGGAAGAGATTAGCCGAAGGTCCAAGGCCGGACAAATGATTCTTAGTTGCGGACCCTACCTCGAGGTAGAAACGGCAGACGGCATCCAAGCCGGCGGACTAGCCCGGGCAAACGGAACGATCGACCTGAAAGTCCGCGTTCAGTGCTCCTCCTGGATCGACGTCGACCGCATCCAGATACTTGTCAATGGAAGACAAGTGGAGAGCTTGAACTTCACCCGCAAATCCCACCCCAAGTTTTTCTCTGACGAAGTTTTGAAATTCGGACAAACGATCCCCGTCCCCCTTACTGCGGACGCACATCTGATCGTGGTAGCCTATGGTGAGAACTTCGACTTGAAAACCGGTTTCGGAACCAGTGGTCAGTCC
>JAOLZO010000065.1 GCA_028343845.1 Verrucomicrobiota bacterium
GCGCGCCTTGGCATTGCGGGTTTCCCGTCCGGCGGTTGACCCTTCTCCCGATGCACTCGAATTCTTCGGGCAGTCTCTCGCTCAGCAAGTTGACGAGCATCAGGCCTTGGCCGTGGGAGTTGCCTTGAGAAAGAATCTTCTCCTGCTCACCGGTGGACCCGGTACGGGCAAGACCCGTACCATAGTTGTCATGCTTGCGGCCTTGATTCAGGCCAATCCAAGCTTGCGCATCGCCTTGGCTGCCCCAACGGGAAAGGCTGCTTTCCGCATGCGCCAATCCGTCCTTCAGACGATGGACGCTCTCGATTTGTCAGAAGGAATCCGCTCATCCCTGAGCGATTGTGCTGAGGCCACAACCTTGCACCGACTCCTTGGATGGCAACCTGGAGTTGACTTTCGCAGGAACGGTAAGAATCCGTTGCCTCATGACATGGTGGTACTCGATGAGGCTTCCATGGTTGATCTTCCGATGATGGCGAAGTTTTGCTCAGCTCTGCGTGACGAAGCCAAGCTTGTCTTGGTGGGGGATGCCGATCAGTTGTCTCCCGTACAGGGCGGGCCGGTTTTTAACGGTCTGGTACGGGCATTTTCTTCCAATCGTTTTGCTAGAGAAGATCTGTCCGTTCTGGATTCCTATTCCTCGGTTGGCGTCGAAGCGGATTCCGATGATATCTTGGCCGGCAGTTTGGTTTCCCTTGCGGTATCGCACCGGCGGGCGGGTAGTTCATCCGCTGCCGTTTTGGGGGAACTGTGCGATGCGATTCGGGATGGCGAAGGCAAGCGCGCCCTTGACATCATCAAGGATGGAAGCGGATGCATAAGCCTGTTCGAAGACCCGAATTGCGATGCAGTTATTTCCGCTATCAAGAGGGAGTACCAACCCCTTGCGGATGCAAGTGATCCTGTGTCCGCTCTTTCGGCCTTGGCGAGATTTCGGGTTTTGTGCGCCCATAACAAGGGAAGTTATGGAGTCGGGTCATGGAATTGGAAGACCGAAGACCTTCTTTCCGTGAAGGATGAGAGGCCTTATCCGATTGTGGTTGGAGTGAATGACTATTCCGTTCGTCTTTACAATGGCGATGATGGCATAATCATGGGTAACCGGGTGCATTTTGCGGGGGAAAAGGGGACGCATGAGATCGCCCGTTCGCGCCTGCCCGGGCATTCGCCCGGTTACGCAACGACCATCCACCGAAGTCAGGGTTCGGAATACGACAAGGTCATGATTATCCTACCTCACAAGGATTCTAAGCTTCTGACCCGCGAACTTCTTTACGTAGCTGCCAGTCGGGCGAAACGAGAAATCATCCTTGTGGGTAACCCAGATTCCTTTCTAGCCGCAATCGAGTCTCAGGATAACTTACGATCCGGGGTTTCCACGCTGCTCGCGAAGGAGTTAGATTGAGTTTTTCTTCGGGCGCTGTGATTCCTTCGAAGTTACGGAAATTACTTTTTCAAAATGAGTGGGGTTTAGTCTCGCCAAACATTTGTCATCCCTCAACTTGAAGGGATGAAGAGTTCTCTTATCCTCGTCATTGCTCTTATCTTTGCGATTCAAACGGGTCGGGCTGAAGACTGGCCGGCCTGGCGCGGAGCTTTGGGGGACGGGACGGTAAATGAGCCGGATGCTCCCGTGGAATGGAAACTTCCCGAGAACCTGGTTTGGAAAATTCCCTTGCCCGGAAAAGGGCACGCCTCACCTATCATTCTGGGCGACCGAATTTATCTCGTCACCGCAATGGAGGAAGAGCAGACCAGGAATTTGATTTGCCTGGACCGCGCGACCGGAAAGAAGCTTTGGAGCAAGGTCGTTCTGAAGTCCCCCTTCGAAGGGGTACACCGATTGAACAGTCGGGCCTCGAGCACGCCTTCCTCCGATGGTGAACGGATTTACCTGAGCTTTCTCGATCGTGATAAGATGTTCGTGGCGGCCTATGACTTGGATGGCAATAAGCTCTGGGAAGTCCGCCCGGGTGTCTTTTCGAGCAAACACGGATACTGTTCCTCCCCGGTTCTCTGGAAGGACAAGGTGATCATAAACGGCGATCACGATGGCCCGGGTTACCTAGTGGCTCTGGACAAGAAAACGGGCAAGACCATTTGGAAGACCGACCGGCCCAACAACACGCGCAGTTATTGCACTCCGTTGATCAGAACGATCGCTGGCCGCAACCAGCTCATCCTCTCGGGCAGCCTGTGTGTAGCCAGTTACGACCCGGATACCGGAAAACAGCATTGGATAAGCGACGGGCCGACCCAGCAGTACGTCGCTTCTCTGGTTTACAATGGCGACCTGCTCTTCATGACCTGTGGTTTTCCCAAGCGCTTCATGCAGGCGATCCGTCCTGATGGTTCGGGGAACGTGACCAAGACTCACGTGGTGTGGGAAACAACCAAGGGATGCTCTTACGTTCCTAGTCCCGTGGCGATCGGACCCTATTTTATCGTGGTGGCGGACAACGGGGTGGCCAGTTGCTTTGTCGCCAAGACCGGTGAACGCTTATGGATGGAAAGGCTCAAGGGCGGACATAGCGCATCGCTCCTCAAAGCAAACGGGTTGGTCTACTTTCTTTCCGACCGCGGGGTGATGTCGGTGGTCAAACCGGGTCCCGAGTTCAAGGTGGTGGCGGAGAACGAGGTGGGGGAGGATACCATTGCGACCCCCGCTTTTTCAAATGGCCACCTTTACATTCGGGGCGTGAATCATCTGTTTTGCATCAAGGGCTGAACTGTGTGAGCCTTCGGGCTGAAAGGCTCAGATGATGCTTTTGTCATTGCTGAGCGAAAGAGCCTTTGGATCGGGACTTTAAATAGGTGGGGTCAAGTCGAGTTGCGGAGTCAGTCCCTGTGTCATTACCGACAAGATGCTATCTACAGGCTTTTTAGCTTGCGGTAACGCTGACGGAGCTGGCGGGTGTACGAGAGTCAACGGGCGATCAGCAGGTTCATTTTTCGATAGATTTTTGTTATCCATTGGTCGGTCGACTTGGATGGTTGAATGTATGGGTGGTGGGTGCTGGACAAGCCGCTTACCTTTTCGACAGTATACGGTTTGCACTGGAACTTTTCTTACTTTTTGCCCTAAGGCGAAAACGACTAAGCTATGGGTCAAGAAGGCGATTGTGCCTCCTACCCATGAATCAATCATAAGAAACGGGATGACCCCGATTAGAAAAAGAAAAAAGAACAGAGACTCTTTTATTATTGTATTCATGATACATATACATAAGTACACTTAATAAATAATTGCAAGCCATTTTTTAGCATTTTGTGGATTCCTTCCCAGTTAGCGGAGAAAGGGCGCTAGTAGAGAGAGTTCAATCGCCCGGGTTGCAAGCGTGCGGGCCGTGAGCAGGACGGACGGAACGAATTATTACCAGTTTTATTCCTTGTCCAACCGGTACCCATCCTTGTAGGAAACACGAGAAATTTCCGAACCGTCACTGGCAAAATGAACCTGCTCGCCGTGTTTCTTCCCGTTCTTGTAAAAACCTTCCTCCCTTACCCCGTTGCCGTACCACTTTGTCCATGGACCATTTGCTTTTCCCAACTCAAAGATCCTTTCTTCCTTCTTGTTTCCCGCCGGATCCCATTCCGTGAAGGTGCCGTGCCACTTTCCTTGTCTAACCGTAGTTTCCCATTTCTTTCGTCCGTTTTCGTACCACCGGTAGAGCCCATTCGGTTGGTTGTTCTCGTAAACGACTTCCATTTTCTTTTGGCCGTTCTCCCTCCAATAAGTCCAGGGCCCGGATTTTTTCCCTGCAGTATAGTTTCCTTCCATCCACGACTTTCCAGTCCCATACCAGCTCAAGGATGGTCCATTCTTTTTGCCATCGATCAAGGAGTATTTGGTTTTGATCTGCCCGTTTCCCCAAAAGGCTTGAACGGTTCCGGTGTATGCTACCTCCGATTCGGCCAAATATGCCGTTCGATTACCATCCGGTCCCTTGAACGTGATTTTATACTCATGGGTAAGCGTTTCCTCCGCTAAGGAAATCGCTAACAATGCAAAATAGAGCAGGAAAGCTTGAATGACTTTCATTTTTTCCATCCCAATCCATGTGACCTAACGAGTCAAGGATTGTACTCCACTCCAGTCAGGACAAGATGCACGGTCCTAGGATCGCTTCCCGTTTTTGAACTGGGCGTAAATCTTCGCAGGTGCAGATTCGAAATACTTGAATAGGGCGGGGCATAACCAGCCTTCCATGCTCAGTGAATTACTTACGTACCAATTTCCTCCCAGTTCCGGTCTTACCCAATCGAGTTCGAGCTCGAAACCCGGAAAAGGCTGAGTGGAAAAGAGAAGAGTGAATCCATCCGCGGGGTTCTCCAGTTGTTCGACCATCTTGTCGATGATGACGTCCGCTCCGCTTACGAAAGGTTCCCTGACCAAGCCAACCTCCGGATCGTCGAAGACCCATTGCCCTTTGTAGTCGTAGGGGGTAATGCAAAGGATCGAATTCTCATTCATAAGACGTTCGTTTTGCCCCAGGGGTAACCGTTCATGCGCTCAACGAAAGAGTTCCTGGGGCCGAAAGGCTTGCAAGCGACGGTTTGAGAAGGTCTTCAGGCGCAAAGAAAATCCACGGCCTCCTCCAACGAAATTGTCCTGATCAGGTTTTCCGATTCGATCACGTCTTCAGGAAACCCTTCTTCCAGTACCCATTTCTTCATGTAGGATCCCCACTCGGGGCAGTAGAGAAGGGGTTCGAATACAGTGGTATCCGAGGATACGGAAGCCATGTCCCCACGCTTGTTCTTTAGCATGATGAAACTGAATGGGATCGTTCGTTTTTTCTCGTCTAGGGCAACGCCTCTTTTACGGCATTTTTCTTTGATGAATTCCGCCCGTACTTCCACAAGG
>JAOLZO010000066.1 GCA_028343845.1 Verrucomicrobiota bacterium
CACCTTCGGAGAAGGCACGAGAGAATTCTACTCCTATGGCGAGCAAAAATCCTCGATTGCCGATTCCGGTTCGATCCCGCTCTTACCTGCGGCTGCATTCGCAGTCGGATGTACCACCGGCACGACCGGGACACCGTCAAGCAATGCGAAAATTCGCATATCCGAAGTTCTCATTTACAACGACAGGTTGTCCGAGGATGCACGTCAGCGCATCGAAGGTTATCTCGCGCACAAATGGAACAAAGCATCCAGTCTTGTGAATGGACATCCCCACAAGGCTGCCAACCCGAGCTTCAGCGAACCCCTGCCTGCAGTGGACATGACCGTCTACTGGGGAACAATCGACGGAGGCACCGATCCTTCGCTTTGGGAACATGAAGTTCACTTGGGACAATGGTACAAGGAAGAGGACGTGAACGGATTCGAGGGCTACGGCTTCCCTCAGGGGACCAACAATATTCCAAGACCCAACGATTCCTACATGAACGACATCGAGACCTTGCGGGCCCTCACGCCTGCCGGTTCAAGAGTCCTGCAGGGCGAGCCGAACAACCCGACCGCCAACGGGATGTACTTCAACGGGGACAACGATTTCAAGAATGCGGGTATCGGAATCGCACAGAACGACAATTACATGTCCATGTTCCTGACCACCCTCAAGGCGCCTTCCACAGGAAACTACAAGTTCAAGATGGACCAAAAGGACGACCGCACGACCATTTGGGTCGACCTCGATCAAAACGGTGTATTCTCCACGACCGGTCTTAACGGAAACGAGAAGATGGGAGGAAACCAAAACTGGACCTCCGGAGACATTCCGTTGGTACAGAACAAGAAGTATCTTATGGCGCTTGCCCATTGCGAATGGGGAGGCGGTTCAAAATTCCGTGCCTGGATGCAGGTTCCCGGCGGTTCGATGACCGTGATGAAACCAGGCGACTCCAACCAAAACGGATACTTCAACGTCAAGGGGCTCTCCAACGGACAATTGGCGAAGTTTCAGAACCCACTCGAAACCAATGCGACCAACTTGGTTGCAGGCAATACCTATTACTACCGGGTCAAGGGCGTGAATTCCGAAGGTACGGACTGGGCGGACTCGACCAAGAGCTTCGTTTCCGAACGCGCCTTGGATGCGAACATCGGTACGGTAAGCTTCAATACCAACGGACCCGTCCCCACTTGGAGCTCGACTACGGGAACGGGTGGGACTGGACAGCTCGTAAGCACGACTTATACGGACGCCCAGCAAAACACGATTTCTTATAACGTCGCCAGGTACGACTTCGACCGGGTCAACATTGGGGATGGAGCGACCATTTCTTTGGGTGGATCCAACCCGCTCTTCATCAACGTGACGGGATCGGCTACGATTCTGCCCACGCTCGACCTTAACGGTACATTCAGTGACGACAATGGCCAAACGATACCTCTTGCCGGCAAGCTCGGCGGTGGACATGGAGGGTACAGATACAACGGGAGCGCAAGTCCGAGGTGGGGACAAGGTGGCGGACCGAGCAACCTTACGGGCGGCAATTTCTTCTCCGGAGGCAAGCGCTTCACCGGTTGGATTGATCCAAGGCCCAACATCACGACCGGTCGCGAACCGGGCGCGGGCAGTTACGGCGGAACAGGTGGACGTACCGCTCCAAACGGAGGAACTGGACAAGACTCGGTACCCGTTGAAAAAAGTGGTCACGTTTATGGTGACGTCGACATCACCCACCTATTCGGTGGATCCGGTGGTGGTGGTGGTGACTGGCACGCAGGAGGAACCGGTGCCGGTGCAATTAAGATCGTTGCCGGAGCAACCCTGACCATAGGGGGAGACATTTGGGCCGTCGGTGGCCAAGGCGGAACCCGCGGAAGTAATAAAAACCAAGCCGTCAGGCATGGAGCAGCTGGATCGGGTGGTGCGATCTACTTGAAAGCTGCCAACGTCGTGATCAATTCCGGCGTTAGCATAAGCGCGAACGGAGGTTCTGGCGCGCCTGGAGTGTATGGCGGAAACGACAATGGGTCGGATTCCGATGCGCAAGGTTCAGCTGGTGGAGGCGGAGGACGTATATTCATCGAAGGAACGACCTCGTTGATCAACAATGCCAGCGCGCTGAATACGAACGTTTCGGCAACTGGCGGACAGACTTCGACAGTCAATGGCGTGGGTTCCCGACATGGTTCGGCCGGGACGGTCAAGATCCTGCGCCCTCAGGTAACCAGCTTGGTCTTTACCACGGGCTTGCTCACGATCGATACCGATATGGCGACCATTACGCATAGTGACGGTTCGTTCATGGCCGGTGTACTTGAGAGCAAGAACTACGCCGCTCCCGATGGAAACACATACCCGTACAAGACCTGCGTATTTACCGCGGATGCCATCAGCTTGGGCTCCAGCGTAATCGTAAACCTTCAAGGTGAGAATGGACTGTCCTTGCACACCCGTAACAACGGTCATTTTACCCTGGGGGCTCAGTTGATTGCCAACGGAAACACCGCGACCGAACCGACTTCCAACAATGGGGTCGGTGGCGTTCCCCGTCTCGGCGGATGGGCCGGAGCCAATAAGAATGACCAGGGATTCGGTCCCGGAGGGGGACGCGACCGCGGAGCCGGAAACAATGACGGTGGCGGAGCCGGTTACGGAAACCTTGGATGGGATGATTTCAACAGCCATCCGGAAGGAGAAATGTATGGAGACGTATGGATCACCCATCTTCTCGGTGGATCCGGTGGTGGTGGCGGAAATTATCATGGTGGCGGTTCCGGTGGCGGTGCCATCGAGCTAGTCGCTCATGGAGCTGGAAATCTCGTGATCTCAGCCGGCGCGAAAATTACCGTAAACGGTGGTGATACCAATGATGCCAATCGTGGAGGAGGAGCTGGCTCGGCCGGTTCGATCCGCTTGCAAGGCGGAACCATCACAAATAGCGGAACTCTCGAGGCAACCGGTATTGCACCAATTGCTGACGGGGACGGTTCGGGCGGAAGAATTGCCTTTGAATCCAACGGTACGGTCATCGTTGGGACGACCAACCTCAAAGGCCGCTACCCTTGGGGAGCCACCGACGGGCAAGCGGAAGGAACGATTGCCATACTCGGTAATACGAGCGGAAGCGGCGCCTTCACCTACAACTCGGGAACCTTGACCATCGATACCACGGCCGCATACTGGCATCACTCCAGTGGCAAGCATGGAACCGGTGTACTCACCAGTCACGAGGACAACGGAACCAATTACAAGGTCTGCACCTTTACCTTTGACAGCATCGACTTGCAAGGAGTGCTCACCGTCAACTTGAAGGGTGAAAACGCGCTTGTGCTCAAGACGCGCAATCATGGAAACGTGACCATCGGAGTGAACCTCAATGCCGATGGTGGGGATCAGACTTACAACAATACCAGAACCCCGGGTAACCATCACAACTTCGGCTTCGGAAAACTAGGCGGACGGATGGGCACTTGGCCAGGAAGCTCGGCCGCATCCGCAGGCAAGGGTCCGGGAGGCGGAACGGCCCGTGTGCACAACAACCAGAAAGGTGGCGGAGGAGGCTACGGAAGCGCGGGTGAATACTCAGTCGGTTCGGCCGGCGGGGTTTACGGAAGTGCTTCCATCTCGCACTTGCATGGTGGTTCGAGTGGTGGTGGTGGAGAATGGATGGGCGGAGGAGCAGGCGGAGGAGCCATGTCCATCGAGGCCGATGGAAACGGTACCCTCACCATCCTCACAGGCGCGATCATCTCGGCAAACGGAGGCGCGAACAGTCAAAAGGATTCGAGCGACCGAAGCGGTGGTGGCGGATCGGGCGGAAGTCTGCGTTTCGCGGGCAAGAGCATAATCAACAACGGAACCATTTCGGCCAAGGGCGGAACGGGAGCCAAGTTGCCCAGCGGTGGCGGCGGACGGGTCTCGTTCAGTTATAGCTACAACTTGACCCAGGGAACAGTCGACGTCGGATCGGGCAACTATGCCGGTACGATCAACGAGAGCACTAAACCCATCATTGTGGGCGAGCTCAATGCGACCGCGACCTATGTCACGACCAATTACATGTCCTACTCCGCGGGAATGATGGGCTCGGTCTTCACCGGTGTTAACGGCAACGCCTACCTCGACCTGGGCGGTTCGACCTATCAGCACTCAACCAGCCGGGTACTGATCGGAAGCAAACAGGGCTCTCTTCTCGCGCTGGGCGAGAATGGCAGTCACAATGCGCACATGACCTCGGGAACGATCAATGCATGGAATACCTTCCCGACCTTCAGTGGTGGAGACAACTTCATGTCCGCGATGAGTGGTATTCTGGTGCCTCCGAGCACTGGTTCATACAACTTCAGATGGAGCAATGACGATGCCGGACAAATGTACATCGACGTCAATCAGGACGGAACCTTTGCGACCAGCGAAGCGGTCGGTACCATTGCATGGAACTCCAACGGTGCCAAAACCCTCACCGCAGGGCAAAACTATGCCTACATGTACATGACCCGCGAAGGCGGAGGCGGAGAATCCAACAACTGGTACGTCACCGTGCCGGGTCAATCCGAGCAGCGCGTTAATTTGGACGGCGCGAACGGACAGACCGACATGTGGAAGATCGTGTCGGGCGGAGCCGCATCCAACGTTTATCAGATCACGGCCCAGAAGGGACCGACCGGGTTCACCGCGACGAGCTTGCCATCC
>JAOLZO010000067.1 GCA_028343845.1 Verrucomicrobiota bacterium
TCGGCAAATTTTCTCATGGCGATCGGTTTGTCAACGGGGGTGGCGGTGGCCCTGATGGGCGTATTGGTGGCTTCCTTTGCGGGAACCACGCTCGATACCGCTTGCCGTTTGCAACGGTACGTCATTCAGGAAATCGGCAGAACCCTGAGCCCGAAAAACGAAGGCTTGCTTGCTTTTCTCAGGAACAAGCACGGAGCGACCATTTTTGCCGTCATTCTCGCCGGAGCGATGGCGGCGGCGCCTCCCTCCGGTCAGGAGTGGGCTATTGAAAACGCAGGCAAGGGAGGGCTTCTCTTATGGCCTCTGTTCGGGGCGACCAACCAGTTGCTCGCCGGGCTTTCCTTTCTCGTGATTACCTTTTATCTTTGGCGACGGGGCAAGCCGGTCTGGTTCCTCGTCCTGCCCATGATCTTCATGCTGATTACTCCGGTATGGGCCATGTATCACCAACTTTTCACGAGCCCGGGCTGGCTGGTCGGGGAAAACCCGGATTACTTGCTCGGCGGGATCGGGTTGGCCACCATCGCCTTGGAAGCATGGATGCTGGTGGAAGCATTCCGGCTTTTCCCAAAAGCCAAGGGGGTGTTGGAGCACGATCTTACGGAAGGGGACGTTTTGGTAGCGGCCCGAGATTGATGGTTTGGGAAGTCGTCATTCTGGTGGTCTTGGCCGGGGCCTTCGTGGTGCTCAAGATCGTCCAGTCCGAGAGCGACCGAAAGAGGCGTCTCGACCGGGCCCAGCGGGATTTGCGCGTAAAGGCGGCCACGGGCGGATTCGCGCCCAAGAAATGGGATGAACCCGAAACCGAAGAGAATGAACCGGAAGACGATGCCTGCGAGGAGGAGATTCCAGAAGCGGACGAAGAACCGGATTCCGGAGAGCCGGAAGAAAAAGAGAAAACGGACTGAATGCTTTCGCTAGGAGTCGGAAGACCCGCTTTCGCCATCTTTTCTCGCCTTGGCCCGGACGGCTGCCTCGATTGCTTCCTTGAGTTTGTTGGGCGGACAGGGCTTGCTCAGTATGCGGAAGAGTTGACCGGACTGGAGTGCTTGTGACCCCCCGAATTCAAAGTCCGCATGGCCGGTCAAAAGGATGGTTTGGATCGTGGGATGCATGGATTTGATCTTGGCCAGGACCTCGACTCCGGTCATCCCGGGCATGCGCATGTCGGATACCACGACCTCGTAGGGATCCTCTTCTTCCACGGCCTTGAGGGCTTCCTCGCCTCCGTTGGCCAGGGTCAGATCGAAGGTTCTGCCCAAGTTGAGTTTGATCCCGTTGAGGATCGGAACTTCGTCATCGATTATGAGAACCCTTGGATTCATTACTGTTATGTTTCACGTAAATTTTGATAATGCAAGGATTTGGTTGTCAGTAATTGACCTAAAAGTAATCGAAAAGAACAACTTGTCAAAAGGAGGGGGAATACGAAGCGCTTGGGCACAATTTTCTCGATTCGGGCGGATGGTCTGATATGAATGATTGCTTAGGAAAGCCCGAGTGGCGGAATTGGTAGACGCAGCGGACTTAAAAAGCTACCTAAATACCCTGTAAATCAACGACTTACGACAAATAAAGGGAAGTCAGTCGGAAAGTTTTGGACTTTTGATATATTGTGTCACCACTTGTATACCACTTTTGGGTTCAAAGATTTTTATGCGATTTTGGACACTAGAATCTTCGCTTGGTAGTCCACTCCAAAAACCACAATATCCTCGTCAAGCCATGACTCGATTGCTTTGACGGCTATCTTCGCCAGGTCTTCTTCATCACACCCGCAGGGGTCTTGACTAGGCCCTGCGGAATTGCTTTGATGGGGGGGATGAGAGTTATCCTTTTTGCCTTTTCTGCATATGCCTTGTTCGCAAATGCAGTTTTGCTAGGCGAAATAGGCCAATATGATATAGTAATCCCAACAGGTAGAACTTTTGAGAATACGGATTTGGTTTGGAACCAACAAAACTCAGTCTTTTATGAGCAAGAGCCAAACGACCCTACTGGTCCAAGCGAATTTTTTGATAAGGACAACATAAACACCTATTATTGGTGGAAAGGCATTAACGATGAAACATATTTCCCCGAAAGGGCGAAGGTACTACTGACTAAACCATATCAAATTACGATTTGGGGAGAACAACAATCCAATGATGATATTGATCAATTTGCATTTTTTGATTTAAACCAAAGTGGAAAGATCAAATGCACAATTATCGAGGGGAGTTGGGAGTACCTCCAAGTTAGACGATGTTCAAAAACAAGTTATGCACGACTGTCGGGGTATGATGACACAAATATGCAGTATGAGAATGTTGCGACTATAAAGTCAGCCGATTACGAGTTTAAAAACGCAACAATTGCCGAGGTAACAAATACAGTAGAATTTGAATGGTTGCTTCCGAGGAGTAACTTTCCGGTGAATTACTCTGAGCGGTTTATATATCCGCTTTGGAACGCAAGCAATCATGGTAACAGAGTAGGCTTTCCGAAGTTTATACTCAAGCCGTCTGGCCCATATAAAATAAGGTTTGAGTTTATCCCCGCTGACACGACAACCTCCTCCGGTGATGGGTCTAGTGATTTGAGTTGGGGGTGGATGGGGAAGTGGCCATGGGTTTACATGAACGAATTTAAAAATTGGGTTTACTACAACCCGACACCATCGGGATTGTTTATGTGGAATTACGCAAATAGCTCTTGGTACAAGTGGACTGACGGCATTTGGGTAAAACAAGAATAATATTTCTTACGAGGACTAACCCTCGTCATGCTCGAACCCCACAATATCCTCGTCAAGCCATGACTCGATTGCCTTGGCGGCAACCTTCGCTAGGTCTTCATAATCCTCAAAGGCATCTTTACCTTTTGGTACATTCAAAGTCGAGACACGGTTAATGGTACTTCTATTTGTTAGTTTACAAGATCAGCGGTTTATATATTGAAAGAATACATGAAATTCTTCAGTCGCTTAATTGGCACTAGCTAATGAACCAAAAAAAGTGGTTCATTTAAACGATTTTCGCTAAAATCCCGTGTCATAGAGACAAAGAAAATGTCAGAAGTTCTTTATATTTAATGCTTTAGCCCGAGTGGCGGAATTGGTAGACGCAGCGGACTTAAAATCCGTTGACCGCAAGGTCGTGAGGGTTCAAGTCCCTCCTTGGGCACTCCTTTGCATGAAGAAGCAGAGGAGTGCATAGGCTAGTAAATATAAGGGTTTTAGCCCGAGTATCCATACTGGCATAGGATGATCAGGTGATTTTCCGGTTTGTCGTTCAAATGCGCAAAAGGGAATCAATTGGCAGAAAAAGTGACAGAAAAGTGACAGTAAGATAGGGGGGAGGGGGGTCACCTTTTCCCGATCCGAATATCCTCTTATCGATTAGCCCCCGAATAAAATTTTTTACAATGGGTGAAATGAGGCCGGAGGAGGAGATTTTTTTGGTAAATCGAAATTCACCTCAACCGTTTCCTACGAGATGAAGAACTTCAAACTTATGCCCAAACCCTCCCACAACCCGTAATCTCGGCGATGACAATATAAACACCATATAACGCGAAAACGCCAAGAATCATTTTCCCCCACGTCCTCTTATACAACCAAGCGACCCTTTTTAAACTCATACCCAAAGCCTAAGAGGACTACACCCTCTTCCACAAGCCCAATGAAGATACTTGTTCCAAGTCGGAAGCGATGAAGCACGTGACAAGACCACCGTTTCCTACGAAATGAAGAACCTCTTTGATAGCAAAGGTCTATACGGGCTTCTTCTTAATCCCGACGTATGCCCAAATGACGGTCAATATAACCATCTGGTATTTGGTGCCAATCAAGCGACTAAGATCAAAACCAAATGTCCAAGCTATCCCAACCATAAACAAGACCCATCCCAAAAAGATCGAGAAAAACAACGCGAGAGCCGCCCCCCCCCGATCTTCAAGGTAAAACGAACCCCAATTAACGATAAAAATCGCCTCAGCCCCAACCTTGCCAATAAAGGTATAATCCGGGTTTCCTCGCCAAGGTTTGTCTCGGTCTCGGGCAATCTTCCTCTTCGCATTAAACGGAATCTTTTTGAGCATCAACCGCCAAAACATGAAGGAGGCACCCCAAAAGCAGGCTATTCCGGCCAAGCAAAAATTAGTGAAAGTGCGAGGGTCGCTCTTTTTCGCAAAGATCCCGTTTTTATCCATGAGCATTCCCAACAAGAACAGCCCAGAAACGGCGATATTCCACTGGTACCTTTTCAAGAAAATAGCGGCAGCATTTGGAAACTTTTGCCCGCACTTCGGACATACAGACCCTGCTTGATCGCTTCTCTCTACCTCACATTCGGGGCACTTTACTATACCCATAGCCTAAACGAATCACTACTGCCTCAACAAGCCAAATGAAGAACTTAAGGCTTCTAGCCGACTCCTACCGCAAGCTCTCACCCCGAGGGAAGCTACTCGCTTGGCTTGCCGTCACCATCATCGGGATTCTCATCCTCGACTGTTGCTTCTGATGGAAGCTCATCTTCAGTTGCGATCATTTGGGAGAAGCGTTCAGCTCGTTCTTCTTCAACTTTGTCGATCACCC
>JAOLZO010000068.1 GCA_028343845.1 Verrucomicrobiota bacterium
ACTGGGTCATTTCCGGAGGTGAAGAAGCTGGCAAATACGATGAAGTGGCACAGGCATTGGGGCATGCAATGGCGGATGAATTCGATCCCAAAGTCCAAGTTAAAATCTCTTCGGGAAGCAAACAAAACTTGGAACGCCTGCAAAATGGGGAAACCGATCTTTGCCTTGTCCAAAATGACCTGGTCGGAGAGAAAGGGATTCGCTCGATCGCGACGTTTTACAAAGAAGTTCTGCACGTAATCGTAAGAAAGGAAACGGCTTCGGCTGAGCAACTTTCCAATGGAACCTTTTCGCTCGGTCCGGCTGGGGGAGGAACCGAAAGCCTCGCGCTTGCAACCCTCCGTCAGGTTGGCTTTCCGGAGGATGAGATTACCCTAAGGAAGGAAAGCCTGGAGAAGGGGTTACAAGCACTCCGGGAAGGTCAGGCGGATGCCGTTTGCATCGTAACGGGCATTGGAAATGCCAGCGTAGGTGAATTCCTCGCAGAAGGAGAATTCGCGCTGCTTGACTTAGGCGGAGACATTTTCGAGAGCATTCGATATTCCTATCCATTCGCGCACCCGTCTTCCATTCCGGCAGGTGCCTATCCGGTGAAACCGGGACAAGGCTTGCCCAGCGACTCCATCGCCACAATCGGAACCACGGTGCTTCTGGCATGCCGCCAGGATCTCGCAGATGAACATGCTTTCGAGTTGGCCCGGTTCCTCGGGCAAAACCGGGCCAACCTAATCCGGGCTCATCCTCTCTTCGCCCAAATGGATTCACCGGAGAATCTAGAGCAGTTGCAATTCCCCGTACACGATGGAGCGCAACTGCACTACGATAGGCACGATCCCAGTTTTATTCAGGAATGGGCGGATACCATCGGCCTCATTCTTTCCGTACTCGCCATTGCATGGGGAACCTTGGTGACGGTCAGGCAAATTTATCTGATGCGCTTAAAGGAAAGTCTGGACGAGTTCTTCCAAAAGGTCGAAGCGATCACCTCCGAGCTGGTTGCCGGAACCAGCCACGAAAGATCAAGGCAAATTGCTGGGGACCTTCATGCAATCCGTAGGGAAACGACCAAGAAACTCATCGCGGACGAATTGGCGGCCAATGAGTCTTTCGTCATCTTTCAGCGTCAGCTCCACACGGCGCAGCAAATGGTAAACGAAGCTCTCCGGAAAGAGTCAGGAGAGCCGGATCCAGCGGATACAAAGGTGCCGGAATAAAAGGACTAGAATTGAAAAGTCCAGCCAAGCTTGGTTATGGACTCGGTTCGAAAGCTCCTGAATCTCCCTTCTTCCCGATCGAAACCCTTGTTAAAAACCAGGTATACGTCGCTTCCCGGTCGAATGATATAGCGGATCCGGTTGTTCAAGCCCATCCGTTTCGACAAGTTGTCATATTGGGTCAAGCTATTGAAGGAGAGTTGCGTGGTGGGGGTGAAGCGAAAGCCTAGAAAACCGGTCCAAGCCTCAAAATTGCCCACCGGCATATCGGCATCTGTCAAATCCCCCCCGAGCTGGTATTGCACAAACCGGCTCGGGCGGTAAAAAATCCGGCTTTCCAGCTTGAGGGCATCTCCGAGATAATAATCTCCGTACTCAATTTCCATCTCCATAAAGAATGGCCGCTTGGCGCTGCTGGACCATTCCAACTCGAATTCAACTTGCCGGTAGTCTCCGGCCGCGACCTCTATGCCGTCTACAATCTCAAAGGGGGCCGTTAGAATCTCGCGCTCAAACTCGATCGAGAAATCACAACGGTCGCCCTCATGCGTCCTGATCTCAATGAGCTTGAGGTGAACCTCTTCGGTATCCAGCCCACCGTCCAGAAGATCGTAACGGGAATAGGCGGCGGCCACCGTGAGGTCTTCGATATAAGGATGTTCCTCGAGCTTAAAGGAATAGGATGAATGGAAAGAAGCCGAGCGCCCTCCCCTCCTGCGCACGAAACCGAGCGCCGGTTCAAAGTCATCACCCGTATGGAGCCAGTGAGCGCCCATGTGCAAGGGATAATTCGGAAAGGAAAGCCAACTGCCGAAGGTTTGGTCCGTCCCTTCGACTCCGTCATTGGTGGACATGACGAAACTATGCAGGGAAACGCTTTTGCCGCCCCACCAGTCGCTGCTCCTCAGATCGAGATCCGCTCCGACCAACTGGTTCTCGACGGCCGCCTGCGGATCTCCGTCCGTGAAAACCGCGCCCACTTTCGATTCCTCCAGGAGATCATAAGTAAACCGGCCGACGTAAACGTCTCCGTCTCCGATACCATCTTCATCAAGCTGCATGCCCAGCATTCCGATCCCCAGGGGACCCTGTCGGCCACTTATCTTCAAGCCGCCTTCGAGGTCTATCATTTGCCCATCCTCGGAAAGACCGATGGTACGGGAATGAAAAGCTCGGGGAGCCTTTACCGGCCCGAATGAAAAATGCTCCGCTCCCTTGAGAAAGAAATCCCTCTTCTCGGGAAAAAACAGGGGAAAGCGGGTAAGGTTTACGCGTCTCTGATCGGTTTCGGTCTCCGCAAAGTCGGTATTGAGCGTAAGGGTCGCGGCCAGACTGGGCGTCCACTGGTAAAACAGATCGAATCCGCTTTCGAAATCAAAATCATCGGTGCCACCGGATGAGACGAACTTGGCGGAGGCAAAGGGCTTGAAATCAATGCCTTTGCCCGTCTTCAGGTTTTCCATGCCATTGACAACCCCGGTCTCTTCAATGGAAAACCATTGCCTCTCACGGGCATAGCCAATCCACCGGGAACGTTCCTGATTCCTTGCCTGCCACCGACCGAAGTCAATGCCCCATGAACCTGCCTGCGCATCAAACGGTATGCTCCGGAAGGGAATGGCGAATTCAGCCGTCCATCCCAGGTCGTCGATTTTGGCTTTGACCTCCCAGATTACGTCCCAATCCATGTTGGGCTTGCTGATATCCGAATTGATCAACCCATCTCCCTTGGCCCCATTTGGATTCGACCGGAAGTAATACCCTTCGCGGCCACGCTGATAAGGATCCAAAAGTATGAAAAAATAATCGTCTCCCTTCGCCGGCGCATCCCGTTGCATAACCTTGGCCGCAATGCTTTGGGGTTGAGAATCGAAGCACCGGACCCCGATGAACAAAGTACGGTCATCCCGGCAAACGCGCACCTCGGTCTTTTCCATTCCGGTTTGTCCTTACTATCTTCCTTGGTCTTGATTCCCATCCGTGCTAGAAAGCCGACTTTGCCCCGATCCCAAACCATAATCAACTCATCCATCATGGCCGAGAACAGTTCAACGATCATTACCGCCCAGCAGCATATAATGCGCGAACAAAAGCGTTTCCCCGGAGCTTCCGGTGAATTCTCTTTTCTTCTTTCAGGCATTACCTTGGCCACGAAAATGATTCAGGCTCAAGTGAGAAAGGCCGGGCTAACGGACGTTCTCGGCGAGCATGGAGAGATAAACGTCCAAGGAGAAATCCAACAAAAACTCGACGTCATCTCGAACGAAGCCTTGGTTCATTGCCTGAGTTCCCGTGAGAGCATAGGGGTCTTGGCATCGGAGGAGAACGAGGAACCCATGCTTGTCCACAAAGGTTCGGACGAAGCGAAGTACGCTGTGGTTTTCGACCCTTTGGACGGTTCCTCCAACATCGACGTTAACGTCAGTGTGGGAACGACCTTCTCCATCTTGCGCAAGCCGGATGACGTGGCCATGGACAACCCTGAACAATGGGTTTTGCAACCGGGTAGCAAACAGGTGGCTGCCGGATACGTCGTTTACGGATCTTCCACCATCTTGGTTTACAGCGCCGGTAACGGAGTGCATGGCTTCACTTTGGATCCTGCGGTCGGAGCCTACTTCCTGAGCCATCCGAACATGACCATGCCTGATCAGGGAAAATATTATTCCGTCAACGAAGCCTATCGCGACGGTTTTCCAGCTAGGTATGGAGATTATATCGACCGGTTGCGTTCGGGTGTTCTGGGGCGAAAGTACGCCTCCCGTTACATCGGATCCATGGTTGCGGATTTTCACAGGACACTACTCAAGGGCGGAGTCTTTCTTTACCCGCCTACCGAAGACAACAAGGAAGGAAAGCTTCGTCTGCTTTACGAAGCCAATCCGGTTGCCTTCCTTGCCGAGCAGGCAGGAGGAACGGCAATCGACGGAGAAAAAAGAATTCTCGATATCGAACCAACCAGTATTCATCAAAGAACCCCTTTGATCGTGGGTAGCCGCGTTGAATTGGCCGACTTCGAAAGCTTCGCTCAAACTAACTGAACTCTTTTTGTCCCTTTGTCCATTTCTTCAGGCAACCTATTGACAATGTTGTTTCGGAAAAAAAATTCAGGCTTCTTTAAAAAGACTTTATTATC
>JAOLZO010000069.1 GCA_028343845.1 Verrucomicrobiota bacterium
TTTCTGCAACGCAAAACCGACAAACCCTTCTTTCTTCACGTCAATTTCACCGGTCCTCACGATCCATTGATCTATCCCCCGGGCTATGAGGGAAAATACAAACGGGAAAACCTGAAGCTGCCGCCTAACTTCTTGCCAAGGCATCCCTTTGACCATGGAAACTTCGAGGGACGGGACGAACGGTTATTGCCTTGGCCGCGTACCAAGAAAGACGTCCTGGATGAGTTGGCGGTTTACTATGCGGTGATCGATCATATCGACAAACAAGTGGGTCGAATCATCGGGCAACTAAGAACCGACGGTCGCTTGAAGAACACTTGCGTCATCTTCACCAGCGACCACGGGTTGGCTCTGGGCAGCCATGGCCTAATGGGCAAGCAGAACATGTACGAGCACACCATACGTGTGCCCTTGGTGATTGCGGGTCCGGAGATTCCCAATGCCAAGCGAAATAACGCCCTATGCTACCTGCGGGACCTTTACCCCACGATTTGCGAACTAACTGGTGTCCCGATCCCGAAGAGCGTGGAAGGACGAAGTCTCCTTCCCGTCATATCAGGGAAGAAAGAGGCCGTCTATGAGGAGGTTTACGGATACTTCCGGGATAAACAAAGAATGGTGCGAACCCAGCGCTTCAAGCTGATCCACTACCCTCATTTGGATCGATACCAACTCTTCGACCTCGTAAGCGACCCGAACGAGTTACTTGATATCAGTCAAGAACCTGCATCGGAGGAGACGATGAAATCCTTGAAACGCAAACTGATGAAATGGATCCGGGGCCAGAAATAATGCCCATTTTCCCAGCCCCGGATACCGTAAACAATTGAACTAGAAATCGAACTTCAGACCGACCTCTACGCTTCTGCCAGACAGAGGAGCATACTGTTTCAGTACAGACGCATGGTTGTAGGCAAGCTCGTCGGTGAGGTTGTAAGCCTTGACAAATAACTCGCCCATGGAATCTCCGAGATTAACGTCGTAGGAAGCAAAGGCATTGAGCAAAGAATAGGCAGCGGTTGTTTCTTCACTATGACCACCATGTACCGCAACGTCATCCTGTTTGAAGGAGCGGGTCAGCCTCATGCCATAATCCAATTTTCCTTGCTGTACTTCAAAGCCTAAACCAAGTCGAGCAGGAGCTATTCTTGGCAGGTTGGTTCCCTCTGACTCATTGGTAGCCCGCAGAGTATCTCCATAAGCGGAAAGAAGTAATGACCACCCAGGGTTTTCAAGGGCGAGCCAATCAACTTCTATTTCCAAACCATAAAACTTTGCCTTAGCTGACTCATATTTCTTCTCGGGCAGCTCTTCCTTACCAGCTGCTGGTGGAGTGTTTCCATCAGGGTCTCGCTCAACACCAGTTTCCTCCAAGAAAATATAATCATTAAACTTGGTATAAAAACCCGTAAGCTGACCGGTAACCTTACCTGAGGTACGACGCACCAGCAATTCGAGTCCACGGGCGGTTTCCTTACCAAGCGCTGAATTTCCGATTTCAAAGCTCTCGGTAGCATGGTGAGCTCCATCGCTAAATAATTCAGCTGAATCAGGAACTCTCTCGGTGTAGTTAAGGTTTCCTCCGAAGCTCCATAATTCGCTCAGCGCTCGATTAAACCCGAGACTACCACTAAAGGCTGAATCATCACGATCGGGAGCTCCTGCGAAGTCTTTATCAATATGATCGAAACGTATGCCTCCATTTAGTTTGGTATTCTCGTCCAATTGGTATTCCTCAATAATAAAGACACCCAGCTTGGTTCTATCTTCCGAGGTTATAGCTGGATTTGTACTTGTCGTTCCGCCAAAAATAGACTCTTCACCAACGATTTTGAACTCGTCAAGAAGACCGTGAAAACCAATGACACCAGTAAGTTCACCGATTTCATGACTTAAAACAATTTTGCCTTCGAAACCTTCTCTCAAGTAGGTGGCATGGGTGTGCCATTCGGTAACGTTATTTTCGGTTTCATAACCGCTTTCACTATGCTTGTAGTCGCCATAGCCAAAATTCAGCTCAACCCCGGTCAACCAATCCGAATCTGTAATCTCCAATTCAGAGCGAAACTCGAAACGATCGCTTTCCATCTCAATCAGAGTATCACTTTCCGCATGCTCTCCGGGCACACCATAATCATTATCGTACCTGGAGAAACTCAATCCAGCGTAACCGGAATCAAGCATGTAAGAACCCCCGAACCCAATTGAAGAATTAACACCATGGCTATTTTTAACCGTAGTGAATGGTCCACTTTCTTGACCTGTATGATGATCCTCCGTTTTGAAGGATGGCGTATCATAATCATTATAGTCTCGCTTGGATCCATTGATCTGAAAATTGAGTTTGCCGGAACTGCCAAAAGCCGTGGCACCATAATTCCAGGCTTCGTTCGCGCTGTTATAACTTGAAAGCAAGGAGGCTCCTTGCGCACCGAACGGGCTGGTTGGAATACTCCGGTCAATCACGTTGACCACGCCTCCGATGGCACTGCCACCATGCAAAAGAGCGGAAGCTCCGCGCAATACCTCGATGCGGTCGATCAACAAGGGATCGATGGGTACTGCATGATCCTCGGATTGAGCGGAGACGTCGAAGGTATCGGTTCCGTTTTGCAGTATGCGTACCCGGAATTTGTCCAATCCTCGAATGATGGGACGGTTCGCTGATGGACCAAAGCCCGTTTGGCTGACACCGGGTGTTTCCGATAGGGTTTCGGCGATGGTCGCCCCTTTGGATTTTTGAAGTTCGTCGCCGGATAGAACACTCCAAGCCTGGGTTGTATCGGAGACGCTAGGAGCGAGGGGTGAAGACTCGACTACGATCGGGTCAAGTTCTTCGACTTTCTTGGTTTGGGCTTCATTCTGACCAAAGGCCAGAGAAGAGGATAATAATAGAGAAATAATTTTAAATTTCATTGTGGTTTTAGAATAGGGCCCGGAGAAGAAAATGTGGATGCAGACACGACATGAATTTCATCCGAGCACGGTCGAGCGCATTAAAAAAAGGTACGGGTACGGCTTGGCAAAAAAAGCCCGAGCCTCACCCGATGATTCGCGATTTATGCGAAGACGGGAGGATCCCGAGCCCCAAAAGGTTCTTCTACACAGGAGAACCAGAGCGAGGTGGAATTGGAAAAGACGATCTCTAAAACCGCACCTTCGAAGATCGATAAATCAGCAAAGTGATCTTGCCCGAGGAAACTCTGTCCAACAAGAACCGCAGGACAGGGCATTCCGCCCTCTCCGCCCTCGCCCTTCTCCTGGGAACCACAGGGCTCGTTACATGAAGAAAAAGGACAACCTTCGTCTCCATGGAAAAAAGAGGAAAGCAAGCTTGGGCTTACACTGAGAACCGATAGGAGGCTGATCCAACCGGCAAGAAAAAATGCAAAAACTGTTAAGAAACTCTTCAGAAAAGAAAAAGGCTCACGCCTTGACCGTATGTGTTTTGAAAACAGGAATGGATTGAGACAAAAATCGAAGGACTAAATCCGGGTTCGGGAAGGTTAGCTCTTCCCGAACCCGGATTCCCTCTAAAACAATTGGATTAGAAATCAAACTTCAGCCCGATCTCAACGCTTCTGCCAGGCAGAGGTGCAAACTGTTTCAGCAAGGAAGCGTGGTTATAGGCAAGTTCGTCAGTCAGGTTGTATCCGCGAAGGAAAACCTGGCCAGCGGCATCTCCTGCGCTGAAGTCGTAAGAAGCATAGGCACTGAGCAACGAATGGGCAGCCGTTGGGTCTTCACTATGATCATCATGTACGGCAACTTTGTCCTGCTTAAAGGAACGGATGAATTTCGCTCCAAAATCCAATTTTTCTTGTTGGACTTCGAAACCAAGCCCCACTCTAGTGGCTGGAATCCTTGCCAAGTTAACGCCTTCCGTTTTGTTTTTTCCGCGCAGCATATCGCCATAGGCGGACAAAAGGAGGTCCCAACCTGGGTTCTCCATGGCCAACCAATCGATTTCAATTTCGATACCTTGAAACTCCGCCTTGGCAGCTTCGTAACCTTTTACTGGGAGACCCTCAGTGTTAGGATCAACGAATTCGTCATCACCATTGCCTAGGATATTATCAGGTCCAGGATCGTCGGCCAAGTTACCTTCTCCATCGCGAACCTTTTCTGCATCTTCCAAGAATACATAATTGTTGAATCTTGTATGGAAGGCGGAAAACTGACCGGTCACCTTACCCACGGTTTTACGGACAACAATCTCCAATCCGCGGGCAGATTCGATATCGAGGTTTGGGCTACCAAATTCATAGGCTTCCGTTGCGTGGTGGGGGCCGTCCGAGTAAA
>JAOLZO010000007.1:0-5000 GCA_028343845.1 Verrucomicrobiota bacterium
TGTTGAGCTACTGTGCAATAAGCATCATTTCATATTGTCATGACCACAACAACCGAACTCGTCAAATTTTGCGACCAGCGAACCAATCAAAAAAACATCCCGGACTTCAAAGGCTCTCATAATGGGCTCCAAATCGCAAACGACGGCACGGTTGCCAAAATAGGCGCCGCAGTCGATGCGGGATTTGCCCCCTTTCAACAAGCCGTTCGCGCTGGGGTTGACTTTCTAATCGTACATCATGGTCTTTTTTGGATTCCGCCCATACCGATTACAGGAAAAGCTTACGAGAAGACGAAGCTTTGCATTGAAAGCAACTTGGCCATATATGGTTCTCATCTACCATTGGACTGTCATCCGGAAATTGGGAACAACAGGCTTTTGTCTGACAAACTTGAACTATCCCCCGAGGCTACTTTTTTACCCTACGAGGGGGTCGACATTGGATTGGTTGCGACTTGCTCCTATAATGTCAAAGAACTTCGGGAACGATTGTCTGCCCTTTTCCCTAAAGGCTTTCATTCCATGGAATTCGGTTCGAAAAACCCAGAGAAGATAGCCATTCTGACCGGTTCCGGTCAAAGTGCTGTTGACCAAATTCTTTCGGCGGGAGCTGATACGCTGGTTACGGGTGAACTCAAGCAACATCACTTCAATCTAGCTCAAGAACTGGGGCTCAACCTTTATACCTGCGGGCATTATGCGACCGAGACGTTCGGTGTTGACGCCCTTGCGCAAGAAGTGGCCAAGGCATTCGATCTGCCCTACGAATTCCTCGACATGGAATGCCCTCTTTAAACTTCGAGGATTGCCGTTTGTCCGCTCTTAGTCTTTAATTCGAATCAAGATGAAGAAGATTGGACTCCTCAACGGCCCCAACCTCGATCGTCTGGGGAAACGCGAACCCGAGGTGTATGGTTCCGTCACCCTCGACGAGATCGAGGATAAGGTGAAAAACAAGGCAGCGTCCTGCGATTGCGAGGTAGACGCTTTCCAGTCCAACCACGAAGGCGCTCTGATCGACAAGATTCATGAATGGGGCGATGTCGGGTTCTCCGGACTAATACTCAACCCCGGCGGACTCACCCACACGAGCGTAGCCTTGAGAGACGCTGTGGTCGCATCTGGCTTAAGGTCCGTGGAAGTCCACCTATCCAACATCCACGCGAGGGAAGACTTTCGTCACCGTTCTCTCGTCTCAGGAATAGTCGATGCAGTTGTCGCAGGCATGGGACACCACGGATATATGTCTGCGCTCAGATATTTGTCTGAGGAAGGATAGTCCTGATATCAGTCTAGCGAGCCACACATATCTTCAGGGCGTACCCACTGGTCAAATTCCTCACCGGTTAGAAAGCCAAGGTTGATGGATTCCTGACGAAGGGTGGTACCGTTCTCATGAGCGGTTTTAGCGATCTTAGCGGCTTTCTCGTAACCGATCTTGGTATTAAGGGCGGTAACGAGCATTAAGGAATTTTCCAAGTTCTTCTTCAAATTCGTATAATTAGGCTCAATTCCTACAGCGCAGTTTTGCTCGAAAGAAATACACGCATCCCCCAATAAACGGGCGGAATGCAGAAAATTGGCTGCCATTACAGGTTTAAAGACATTCAATTCGTAATGCCCCTGAAGCCCACCAACCGAAAGCGCAACGTCATTGCCAAGTACTTGGGCGCAAACCATGGTTAATGCTTCGCACTGCGTAGGGTTGACCTTGCCTGGCATGATGGAGGAACCTGGCTCATTGGACGGGATGATGATTTCTCCGATTCCACTTCTTGGTCCGGAAGCAAGCAAGCGAATGTCATTAGCAATTTTGTTCAATGATACCGCCAATTGCTTGAGAGCCCCATGTGACTCGACAAGAGCATCGTGAGCAGCAAGAGCCTCGTATTTATTTTCTGCGCTAACAAAGGGCAAATCCGTGAATTCGGCGATTTTGGCCGCCACCAATTTAGAATACCCCGGAGGAGTATTGATACCCGTTCCTACGGCGGTTCCTCCCAATGCTAGCTCAGACAGGTGGGGCAAGGTGTGATGCAAGGCCTTAAGCCCATGATCCAGTTGTGAAACATAGCCGGAGAACTCCTGCCCCAATGTCAACGGAGTCGCGTCCATCAAGTGCGTTCGTCCGATTTTCACAACCTCCATAAACTCATCAGACTTGGTTTTC
The DNA here is from genome assembly GCA_028343845.1 of Verrucomicrobiota bacterium. Classification (GTDB taxonomy): domain Bacteria; phylum Verrucomicrobiota; class Verrucomicrobiia; order Opitutales; family Seribacteraceae; genus Seribacter. The sequence continues at coordinate 2,171 of JAOLZO010000007.1, forward strand.
AGCGTGTCCCTTAATTCTTCCACTCCTGGAATCGTTGTCTCAACAAGCATTTTGTATGCGGCAATGTGCATCCCCGTTGGAAACGTGTCGTTTGAGCTTTGCGATTTGTTGACGTCGTCATTCGGATGCAAGATCTTTTCAGCATCATCCAATTTTCCTCCATCAAGAACATGACCACGGTTAGCAATGACCTCATTGGTGTTCATATTGGACTGCGTACCGCTTCCAGTCTGCCAAGTTACCAGCGGGAACTGTTCATCATGCCGCCCAGAAAGAATCTCGTCGCAAACTTTGGAAATGAGCTTTTTCTTTTCGTCCGTCAGAACGCCAAGTTCCTGATTCGCATGAGCTGCCGCTTTCTTTAAGTATGCAAATCCGTAAACAACTTCCAAAGGCATGCTTGCTACAGGACCTATCCTGAAGTTCTTCCTGCTCCTCTCGGTTTGAGCCCCCCAATACCGGTCAGCAGGAACCTTAACCTCGCCCATCGTATCTTTCTCAATTCTATAATTGTCTGCCATAAGTAGTTCGCTTTGTATTTTGATCACTAACTCGATCCTTGCCAATCGATCCAGTGCCTATAAGAGCATTTCGAGATAGTAAGTCGAGGAAAGATTGCAAGAAACAACCGATCAAACTCATTCGATAAAGACTAGTGAGGCAACAAATACGAATAGCTCTGAATCAATCACCTATCGGAACGAGAAAGCCTGTCGACAAAACCTTACGGAGCAACGGTTTGATTCAAATCCAATGTCCTTGAACCGGGAGATTCTGAAGTTTGGTTTCCTTCAAGAAAGGGAATGTTGGGCGTAACGTCCTTTTGCGAACGTAGTTTTGGGTCATAAAAGGGTCGATCCCCTACTTTGACCGGAATCGTTAACTCTTTCCCCTCTCTATCGACTAAAAATTCTACAAAAGTACCTGGTCTGGAAAAAAATGAAGCGTTTGCCAAATCGCCTCTGTTGCGTATTACAGTTCCACCTATTTCCTTAAGCAAATCCCCTTTTTGAAGTTTTGACTCTGCTCCCGGAGAACCTTCGACAAAACCATCGACCAAGATATCGAAACCATTTTTCACGTTAAGTTTACGATTTGTCATAATCCCAAACCAGCCATAGTTCACTTTTCCAGAAAGAAGCAAATCATCCCTAATTCTCGAACACGCGTTCGCAGGGAGCAGAAAGGATGACCTGAGGTCAGGCAGAGCAGTGTAAGTGATCCCAATAAACCGACCTCGCAGATCGAAGACCGGAGCCCCCACTTCTCCAAGTCCCAGTGGCAAGCTCGATCTGATCATTTTCGTAGGAAAAAGTGATTTGCCGAATGAAAATTCGTGACTTTGCATAATCCCATAGGTGGGGGCTATCTTAAACTCCAACGCACAAGAAATACTGATTAGAATAGAACCAATCTTCAAATCTGCGCCAGGTTCGGGAAATGAAATGAAAGTGAAATTTTTTGGTTTTGAACTTAGCTGTAAAAGTGAGATGTTACACAAAGGGTCGTGCCCAATTTTTTCAGCTAAGAAATATGAATTGTCGTATTCGATCCAAATTCTATCAGGTTGATCAAGCAAACCAGTGGTCAAAACATGAGCTTCCTTGCTTATGAAGAAGCCGCTTCCCATTTTAAGGAAACGTTTGACTTTGTTATCAACGCGTTGCTCGCGGGCAGCCTTTACTCGAACAACCGAAGAGCGAGAACCATTGAAAACATCTTGGATTCGAGCCTCCAGCGAAAGAAAAGACTCTCCTTCTTTCTGATTTGCGTTAAGTAAGGGAGCAATTTGTAAAAGCAGGAGCGCTAAAAACGCCAGGAGGGTCCGCCCCATTGGGTTAGAAGGTAAACTGAGCAAAATCTCCCAGCGGAGTCTCGTCTTCTTCGATCGTATGCTTCTCGAAAGAGGAATCCTCATCTGCCCACTTGAGAGCTTGATGAACATACAAATCATGATCCGAAACTAATTGAAGCGACTCTTGCCCCTCTTCCGTGGCATTCAAAAAGCCCTTCTTGTCCAAATCGTTAAGTACGGAAGAAATAAGTTCGAGATCCTCAACAACTTGGATTTCAGAAGGTACCGAAACCAAAGACTCTAAGGAAGCGTCGGCTGAACCGGTAGGCAGAAGAACTGGATCCGACATGGGAGAAGTAGTTTGGAATATAAAGAAATACGCAAGAACACATGCCGCGAGGGAAGGAATCCCCGCAAACAAGAACTTAGAGGCTAGAGAATGCGAGCCATTTTGCACAACTGTGGAAAGAGCCTTCTCTTTCACCTTGTCTTGGAAACCTTCCCAAAATTCGTCGGAGGGCACATCCAACTTCTTGGACTGGAAAAGTTCATCTAAATTTGGTTTGTTTGTAGTTTTCATGGCGTAAAATTATTTCAAGTAATCAGAAAGCAAGGACTGAAGCTGTATCTTCGCATAGTGCAATCTAGAGCGAACAGTACCTTCTGTGCATTTCATTATCGTCGCAATTTCCCTGTGACTAAGACCATCAATTTCGTAAAGAACAACAATGGTCCTATGCTTGTCTGACAACTTAAGCAGCGCTTCGTTCAATTTTTCATGTAATTCGTTGAGAAGCGTATTCCGAACGGAAGACGGTTCCGAAGAAGAAAACCTGTCAAATTCCTTACCCGATCCATTCTCCTCTGAGATTTGATCGAAACTCAAGAATCTTCGCGTTTTCTTTCTCTTCAAGTGGCTCAAGGTTATGTTTACACCTATTCTATAAAGCCATGTGAAAAAGGATGATTTGCCCTTGAATTTCTTCAAGGATCGGAATGCCTTGACGAAGGCTTCCTGCGAAAGGTCAGCTGCAT
>JAOLZO010000007.1:12500-91792 GCA_028343845.1 Verrucomicrobiota bacterium
GGATGAAATCATATTTGAAAGGCTTGCCGATTCCCCCCCCCCTACTATTCTTCTGGACAATGATCTTTTGCGAACCGTTAAAATATCCGACCGGCGTTGCCGCATCATCAAAGGGATCACCGCTTTTTGAATAGTTTGCCAACGCTCCGGTCAAAAATGAATTTCCCCAACTGTAATCTTGGGTGGAGGTTGATGCCGTTCCTCTAGCGGCCCTTTCCCACTCAACCTCGGTGGGCAACCGGTACCCACTTCCGCCCCAATTGACATTAGTGCTATTTAAGTCTATCTGCCCCGAACGGTACACTATGGTTTGGTTGGCATCCTCATAGTATACCGGAATTCTTCCCTCCAACTCGGATCTGGCATTGCACCACTTTACCGCGTCATACCAATTAACCATGTTCATGGGGAAAATCTTACTTGAGGCACCTTGATACCACCCGGGACCTTGTTTGGCCAATCTCCATATGACCCCTCTGTGATCTTCGGAAAACTGATAACCATTGGCCTCGGCCCAAGAAGCTACCTTTTCCCAATGCCAAATATGCACTTCATATACATCAATAAAATATTCACCCGTTGAAGCAAAATGAGCAGGTTTCTCATCATCAAGGATCGAGTCGTCCCCCATAAGGACGGAACCGCTCGTAATGAAAACCATATCTATGCTGTCAGCAAAAGAAAGGCTAAGTGTCCACGGCAAGAGGAGAAGACCCCTGAGGAAGGGCAGAATCGAAGGGAAGGGTGTCCGAAAGACTGGAAAACTTGAGGGCATACTGTAAACGAATTTACAGTATCACACGAAAATTAACTCTTGCGCGAGAATTTACTTTGAAATTTTTCGACCCTGCCAGCTGTGTCGACAAATCGTTTTTCACCAGTATAGGCAGGATGGGAATCCATCGTGACATCCCTGACGATCACATGATGATCGACCCCATCGATGTTCTCAGTCTTTTTTGAATGAGCTGTCGATTTTGAAACAAACTTTCTCCCACTCGATACGTCAACGAAGCAAACGGGGTTAGAAACCGGATGTATGTCTTTCTTCACAAGATTATCCCTGTCTGGCTTTGAAACGAGGGTTGGTTTTGTTTATAACATATAACCTTCCGCGCCTGCGCACCACTTTGCAATCTGGGTGCCTGTTCTTTAAAGTTTTGATGGAGGATACAACTTTCATAAAGGGTCTTTATGTCCAATTCTTAAACTCTCGTCAATGAATAATTCCTGAACCATCAAACAAACTGGCAGCTCCTTTCTAATTGGCGTTGCAAATCGTTAAAAAACATTTTAATAGAACACTATGTCACAAGATGAAAACCAACCTGCAAAAAGCAGAAACCCTGAAAACTACACTTTTTTGGATAAGGAAGCCCTCTCCAAGTATACGACTGACACCGGCAAAATCATACCAATAAAGTATACTGGATTGACTCCTATGCAGCAAAGAAAAGTCTCCAAGCTAATCAAGACAGCCAGACACATGCAATTGGTCGACTAGGTGCTTGCATCTTTCGCTTAACAAGATCAGCTTCCTTGCGAGAAGCAAGTATCACAGATTGCCTCGCCGACCTGCTGGGTGGAGGCATAGTCGCTCTGCCAACTGAAACGGTTTATGGTTTGGCGTGTCTCGCCCTCGATGACAATGCCGTGCAGAAGGTTTTCGATCTGAAAGGCAGACCGTCTACAAATCCTTTAATCGTCCATGTTCTGAACATTGAGCAAGCAGAGAATATCGCCGAGCTCAATTCGATCGCAAAACTACTGTGCCAAGAATTCTGGCCCGGCCCTCTAACTCTCATCCTGCCCAAGAAGGCAGTGATACCCGAAAAAGTGACGGCAGGTCTCAATACGGTAGCGATCCGATCACCGTCCAACCCTCTTTTCAGAAAAATCCTCGAGAAGGCCGATCAGCCTCTGGCCGCCCCTAGTGCCAACCGCTTCTCCAAAGTCAGCGCTACAACCCCTCGGGAAGTCATGGACTCGTTCGGTGAAGATTGTCCCCCCATCCTGGATGGAGGGAAAAGCAACATTGGGTTAGAATCCACCGTCCTTGACCTGACTGGCGATACGCCTGAAATCCTTAGGCTCGGTCCAATATCGAAAAGAGAACTTGAAAAGTTTCTTGAGATTGAAATCCTCAATTATTCCAAAACGAAGCATGCCAACACCGCACAAAAATCTCCCGGTCTTTCCTCCAAGCACTACTCACCTGAAACCCCGATTTGTCTGTACAAGGATGTCTCCGCAATCCTGCAAGTCGAGCATTGGACTGCAGACGACTTGATTATTTTTCCAAGCGAGAATTTGATCCCCAGTTCAAAACTGGAACCAGCTACGGCAATCGCTTTTTCTGTGACTGGCGAGGCAAAGGAGATTGCCCACAATCTCTACGCCACTCTCAACAAGGCGGACCGCTTTGAAAAGAAACTCATGCATATGGCATTACTGGAAGATGGTGGAGACGTGGCCGGAGCTGTAAACGACAGACTGACGCGAGCTTCGAGCTCGTAGGGCAAGTTATAAATGGCGGATTGAAAATTTCTTCTTGTTATCAATCTGCAATGATGAAATGTTAGAGTATCGTACTTATTTTATCATGAAATTAACTTGTGCAAGCACCATCATTCTTTTGAGTTTCCTCCCTTTTTTATTGTATTCTCAATCGGAATCGCAGTTGAGAGATCCCGAATACCTCATAGGAGAATACAACCAGTTAGTGGCAAAACATAATGCACTGATTGAAAAGACCAGGGTATTGATCACCCAAGCAAAAAGCGCACCAAGCTCTGACCTTGGTGCCGAGGAGGAACTCAGGCAATCCCTTAATGAGGCTTTGGCCAAGGCAGCGACCCTTGAAAATCAACTCTCCAAGATAAAGCAGGCCGGTCTGCGAACCGATACCAGCAATCAATACTTGGATGACACAAACTCAAGATTGAGAAGGCAACTTCAGGAGCTCAAGGCAGACGAGCAAGAACTTGTTCAACGCAACAAGGAACTGACTGCCCAAAACAGAAGGCTTTCCAACACTCAGAAATCTTTTGATGCCCAAGAGAAAAGCGCTTACTCCAAAATTCGTAATTTGGAGCTTGGAAAATCCACCGTTGAGAGAAGATCAAACAACATCTTGGCCGAAAATAAAACCCTGTCCGCAGAGAATAAGAAACTCGAAGCCTTGCGGGAAAAACTTGAAAGGGAAAATGCCACCCTCAAGCAAAAGATCGCGGGTTTGGGAGTTGATATGGATTCGAGTTCGGCACGCCTGACGGATACTGAAGCTCTCCTCAAAAGCAAGAGTTCGCAGGTAAAGACTCTGGAGACTAACGAGGTCAAGCTTAAGGAGGACGTCAACGGGCTAAAGAACGAGGTTGCTCGTCTAGCTGGCGTAGAAGATTTGCTCAAGGATAGGGTTGCGAATCTAATCGATGAGGGTGAGCTCTCCAAAGATCGCCACCGGGAGGTTGAAATTGAGAACGAAGCAATGCTTGCCGAGATAGAATCCCTTAGGGAACTGGCCAACGAGCTAAAGTTCGAATCAGCCAGAAAAGGCGAAGGGATTGCCAACCTGCAGTCTTTGAATGGCGATTTGAAGACCGATCTCGACGAGCTAATCGCGAGGAACAACGAGCTCAAATTTTCAGAATCCTCAATGAAAGGAGAGTTGTCCTTGCTTCGTTCGGAACTGACATCCCTAGGACTTGAGGAATCCAGAATCTCAGATCAATTGCTTGGGCTCCGCGACGCCAACGAGATGTTGCTGTCCAAAACCAAGAATTTGGAGTCCGAAAACATTGGCATGGAGGAAGCGATCGACTTAATGCGAGTCGAATTGCAGAACATGAACACCAATGAACAAGGACTCGTGAGCAAAGTTCGAGACATAGACCTTCAGAATCAGTCGTTATTGGAGGAATCCAGTGCATTGAAGGAAGAGAGTGGATTCTACAAGGACAAATCACGTCAGCTCGAGATTCAGCTCACCCAAGCCATTGGAAACGAAAGAATTCTTAATGAGAACATGAGTCTACTGGAAGGGCGTAATGCCCAGCTACAAAATGAAGTTGCAAGCCTCAAGAACAATGCAACCAACGCGTACGAACAACTTACACGCGAGGCACAACAGCTCCAATTGGAGCTTAGTGAAATCGCGGGAAGAGAACAGTCCCTGCAAAACACTTTAAATAACCTGCAAACGGAAAACGGCCGACTCAGGAGCGAGTTGGCAAATGGTCAAAGCAGGGAAGGCGAATACAATCGTCAAATTGCGATTCTCAATGCGGACAACAGTAACTTGATGCAACAAATCGAGGCAACCCAACGGATGCGATTACGATTGCGTAACGACATCATTGGGGTGATTGACCAAAACGACGACGGAAACTAACGGAACCGGTTTAGGGAATCGGAACTAGGAGCTGAGAAACCGACCCATCGCACGGAATTTTTCGTAGCGGTTACGGGTAAGTTCCTCTCCCTTCCTTTTCGAAAGCAGCGAAAGCTCCTTGGCAAGTACGTCCTTTATCGTCAACGCCATCTCGTCCCAACTCCTGTGGGCACCTCCAATGGGCTCCGTAAGAACCTCATCCACTATTCCCAATTCAAGCAACTCCCCTGCATCCAGCTTCAATGCCTCGGCCGCATCGGAAGCAAACGCTCTATCCTTCCAGAGAATAGCAGCGCATCCTTCCGGAGAAATCACCGAATAGTAGGCATTTTCAAGAATCAAAACCTTATCGGCCACAGCAACTCCCAGCGCGCCACCGGAGCCTCCCTCTCCTATCACCATTGCGATAATCGGAACCTCAAAAGTAGCCATTTCACGTAAGTTAACGGCAATAGCCTCAGCCACGTGCCTTTCCTCCGCTCCAATGCCTGGGAAAGCACCAGGCGTATCGATTATGGAGATGATGGGAAGATCGAAACGATCAGCCATTTTCATTAACCGAAGAGCCTTGCGATAACCCTCTGGGTTAGGGCAACCGAAATTGCGCTTTAGGTTCTCCTCCGTATTCCGCCCCTTTTGCTGACCAAGGACCATTACTTTCCGGCCATCTAATTCTGCTGGCCCTCCAATGAGAGCGGCATCGTCCCGAAAGAGACGATCACCATGAAGCTCCTCAAATTCATCAAAAACCCTTTCGATGTAATCCAACGCATAGGGGCGATTGGGATGGCGTGAAAGTTGAACTTTTTGCCAAGGAGTCAAGTCAGAGTAAACGTCCCGCTTGGTCAGTTCGATCTTCTTCTCGATACCCTTGATTTCCTTAGTGAAATCCAGATCGGTTTCCTTCGAAGATTGCAGAAGATCTTCGAGTTGCTTTTCCAAATCAAGCAAGGGTTTCTCGAACTCGAGGCTATGCTTTTTATTTTGCATCTTGTTTTATTCGGTAAGAAAGGCTTGAGACATGAGGAGTTTCTTAATCGGTTGAGTCGTCTTCGGCAAGTTCTTCCTTCCATCCGAGAATCCGAGCTTGAGCGGTTGCTTCTTCCGCCCCTTCCTTATCTCCCTTGCGAACCAGTATCCTTGCCAAGCTAACGACCAAAGACAAATCGTCCGGATCAATTGCAAGAGCCTTCCGACAACTGGCTTCCGCCTCTGCGAGCTTGCCTGCTGAAAGATAAACCTCTGCCAGCGCCCTTAATGCATCAATGCAAAAAGAATTCTCCTCCAAGGTTTCGAGCAACAATGCTTCCGCCTTTTGGTCCTCTCCCAATGAATAGGCCAAAATAGCGTCCCCCACTCTTTTATCTGTTTCCATGAGACCTATATTCTCATAACCAATCGGTCTTTGTACAACTTGAAATCTCGCATGACATATTTCAAAGGAATTTGCTAAGTTCTTGTAATACTCTTTTCAAGGATGCATCATCACCTCACCACTGCCTCGAATCTATTTTTCCAGACCCATGCTTTCAAACGACGCCAAATTCAAAAAACTTCTCTTGCTCCACAGCCGGGACCGGAGGAGCAAAACCCTTAATAACGAGCTTACCAACTCCCCAAAGGTTCTAGCAAAGCTTGAAGAGAAAATTCAGATCGAAAAAGAATCCATGGCAATGGCTACAAATGAGCTACGAGCCTTGGAATCTCTAAATAATTCTTTAGAGAATGAGATCATTTCAATAAGCGAAAAAATTGCTCAACATAGAAACAAGCAGCTCGAAGTAAAGAAAAACGAAGAGTATCAAGCTTTGGAAACTGAAATTGCCGCTCAACTCGCCAAACAGTCCGAAAAAGAAGACGAGCAAATCGAAGTTCTTTTGAAAATCGACGATGCCCGCGAAACGGCGACCATTGCAGAAGAAAAAGTTTCCGTACGAGTGCAGAACCTTGAAAAACAACGTCTTGAATTGCTTGCTCGAGAAGAGGAACTCAAAAAAGACATCGAAATCATATCTGGTGAAATCACCCTTTCCCGTGAAGAAGTCGAAACTCCGATGCTGGAGATTTACGATAGAACAAAGAAGGTTTTGTCAAAACCTCCCTACATTGCTCCGATCGAAGATCAAAAATGCTCCGGGTGTAATTTGCGGGTGTCAAACGATGTCGTTTCTTCAGTTCTCATTGAACAAAAAATCACGCAATGCGACCAATGCGGACGAATTGTCTACATCGAAAGATAACCTGACCGCATCGTTTGCAAACCTTTCGAATCGATAATGTTCATCAGGCAAAGGTCAGAACTCACGATCAATTTCCGAGAAGCGGTCATTCGCTGTTCGAGCTTCTGCTCGGGTAGAGGAAAGTCCGGACATCTCAGGGCAGGATTCCCTGTGAAAGCGGGGGGGGCTTGCGTCAAGGCAAGTTCACGGCAAGTGCAACAGAAAACATACCGCCTTCGTTTGAAGGTAAGGTTGAAATGGTGGGGTAAGAGCCCACCGCCGCCAAGGCGACTTGACGGGCAGTGTAAACCCAATCCGATGCAAGGCGAAATAGGAAACCAGGTTGCCCGCCTTATGGTTTCGGGTACGTCGCATCCTCCATTGGAGGAATCAATGCTTGCATTGATAGATAAATGAATGGCATCCGAATCGAATTTCGTTCGGATAACAGAATCTGGCTTATAGCTTCTCGGAATTCACTTTAAGACGATTGCTTTTGAAATTGACGATCGATCGAATGCACTCATAATACTCCCTGCTTATGGCTAACACAAAATCTGCTCTTAAGAATATTCGCAAAAACAAGGCTCGTTACTTGCAAAACCGCACGGTGTCGAGTCGACTTAAGACTTTGGAGAAGAAGTTCCTCGCAGCTATTGATGACAAAGACGCAAAGCTGTCGAAGGAGCTCGGTGCTTCCCTTATCTCGGCCCTTGAAAAAGCAAAGAAAAGCAACTTGGTTCATGCCAACAAGGTATCCCGCAAGAAGTCCAGGTGCGCCGAATTGCTTTCTAAACTCGCTGCTTAAAGATTGCCCGAACCTTGGGCGAGCATTGACTTAGATGTGACGAGAGTCGTCCTCGTCCTTTTTTGAGTAACCGGATTCCTGTCTATCATGGTTTACTTGATTCTTTTTCAAGTAAGCTTCGTGTACGTCTTCCGCGCTCATCCCCATGACTTGGGCCAAAGAGATCAGGAAATGAAACAAGTCAACGATTTCCACTCTCGCATTTTGTTTGTCAAAATCTTGGTATTTCGCCCACCACTTCCACGGAACGGAATCAGTAAGCTCGGCAAGTTCCTGCTGCATTGCTCGAACATAGTTTAAAATCCAATTCGCGCGCTCATCATCATTCATTTTTTCCATGTCTACGCCAATCCGTAGATTTAACTGTTCTTGCAGATCGAAAATGTTTTCAAGTTTGTCCATCCATCCGATAAGAACGAAGTGTCGACATTAGGCAAGTGGTTTTAAATCCTGGATATTTCTTCTTTACCCTTGTGTGCAATCCCTATCGATTGTAGTGAGAAGATCAAACCTGCGGAGAAAAGGAGTTGCCGGGAAATCCGTCCCGGCAAAGAAGAAAACGACGAGGTTGCATTCTGCCTTACTCATAAAAATCCGTAGACAGCGGAATCACTCCGCTTATGCCGTGAAACAAATAATCCATTAATAGCCGAATTCATGAAATCAAAAATTCGATCGCGTTGGTACCGGGCTAATGAAAACCCGTTGGAATCGAACGCCTCAGCCAGTAGCAACCAATCTCCTTTTGGGGAAATAAGCCCCATAAAGGGGGAAACCTTAACCGATGATCTAAGCAATGCATCCCCTCCTCCTGCGAGAGAGAGACCCCAACGACCCCGCGGAGAAAACCGCGAGCGAGGAGAAAACAGGCATTCTCGGGATGGAGAAAGAAGACAATCCGAAGGAAAACGCAGGGGGAATGACAGACCTAGAAGACGGAAAGGGAGAAACGAAGGAAAGGACGCTAGTGGCGACCGGCAGGACAGAAGTGGCGACCGGCAGGACAGAAGTGGCGACCGGCAGGACAGAAGCGGCGACGGACAGGACAGGGGTACAGTTAGGAATGAGGGAAATCAGAATAAAAAGAGAAGATCCCGATCGAGAAACAGAAAAAACAAAGGCGAAAGAAACACTGAAGGGAATTCCCGTAATAGTCGTTCTGACGAGAAGCCAAAACGCAAAGAAACGACAAGAACGAAAGGCGTCGGAGGATTCCTATCCAAGCTTTTCGGCAAGTAAACCCCTTCTCGGTTCCTGACACGAAATGATCCACGTCAGCAGTGGAAGTATTTAAGATTCGGGGGGGTAAAACCCTAAGTGGATCGGTAAAGGCAAGTGGCTCGAAAAATGCCGCGTTGCCTCTTTTTGCCGCTACCTTGCTCTCAAGCGAAGAAAGCATTTTGGAAAATGTTCCAGACTTAAGCGACGTACGCTTCATGGCAGAAATTTTGAGGGAACTTGGCTCGGAGGTTGAGAAACTCGATCGAACCACTTGGAAAATCAATCCGACCAACATCGTTCATGCGGCGCCTTACGAGCTGGTACGGAAAATGCGCGCATCCGTTTGCCTCCTAGGGCCATTGGTCGGCCGGTTAAGACGGGCAGAAATCCCCATGCCTGGTGGGTGCGTTATCGGAAACAGACCGATCGATCTTCATATTCGGGCAATGGAGAGGCTTGGAGCTAAGGTCGAACTCAAGGGGGGCGTAGTCCATATTGACGACAAAGATTTACGCGGAAACTCAATATTTATGGGGGGGCGACACGGAAGCACCGTCACAGGGACCGCTAACGCAATCATGGCTGCGGTCCTAGCTCCTGGAAAGACGACCATTGACAGCGCCGCTTGCGAACCCGAATTATCGGATTTGTGTGCCATGCTAGTAAGTATGGGTGCTGACATTAGCGGAATTGGATCGCATATGATCGAAATTGAGGGAGTCGAGAGCTTGCAAGGTTGCCGTCATCGCGTGATCCCTGACCGAATAGAAACGGCCACCTATGTTTTGGCGGCGGCTATCACGAAAGGGAAAGTCACAATTCGAGACGGCAGAACCGACCACCTTGGAGCGTTCCTCAACGTAATGTCCGAATGCGGAGTCATGGTTGAATCCGACGGGTCGGAAAACTTATCTGTTGAAGTCAGCGAGTTTGGATTGAAATCCTTTGAGGCAATCACCCTTCCCTACCCCGGTTTCCCAACTGACCTGCAAGCTCAAACATGCGCGTTAGCCTGTCAAGCAGATGGGTTGAGCATTTTGACAGAAAGGGTTTACCCCAGCCGGTTCATGCATGTCCCGGAACTATTGAGAATGGGAGCGGAAATATCATTGGAAGGAGCAAGCTCCATAATTCGCGGGGGCAGACCTTTGACAGGAGCCCCGGTCATGGCATCCGATTTGCGAGCCAGCGCCGCATTAATCCTTGCGGGACTCGCTGCAGAAGGCGACACTTGGGTTCAGAGAATCTACCACTTGGATCGAGGCTATGACGCATTTGAAAAAAAATTACAGGGACTGGGTGCTGACGTGGAAAGATTGCCCGAGTCAGAAATACCCAAAGCCTTTCTCTCCCAACCCGGTTAACCGACATCTCGGTTTATGAATCAGGAACCCGCTCAAGACCCAGATAGCCTACAGCCTTCTTCGGATGTCGACGCTGCTTTGCGTCCACCCACTTTCGAAGACTTTACCGGACAAACAAAGACGATTGAAAGGTTGCGGGTTATGGTTGGCGCGGCCCGAAAGAGGGAAGAGTCCCTGAAGCACGTATTGCTTTGCGGCCCCCCGGGTTTAGGTAAAACTACGCTAGCCCACATCATCGGTCGTGAACTGAACAGAGATGTCCGTGTGACGTCTGGCCCCGTCATCGACAAACCGGGAGACCTTGCAGGATTGCTTACAAACCTTCAGGAAGGAGACCTTCTCTTTATCGACGAAATTCATCGCATCCCCAAAACAGTCGAGGAATACCTATATTCCGCAATGGAAGATTATCGGATCGACATCATGATCGACCAAGGTCCGAACGCTCGGAGCGTAAGACTTGATATCCCCCGGTTTACCTTGGTAGGAGCAACAACCAGAGTTGGCTTGCTTACGTCCCCTATGCGAAGCCGCTTCACCCTCCAGACTCGACTTGATTACTACGATCGGAAAGACTTAACGAAAATAGTTCTAAGAAGTTGCAAGCTACTGGACTGTCCGATTGATCAGGCGGGAGCAGAGGAGCTAGCAGGCAGAGCGAGGGGCACGCCACGGATCGCCAACAACTTGATTCATTTCACCAGAGATTATGCCGAGGAAAAACGTAATGGAAAGATTACCCGGGAGGTCGCCTGCTCCGCCTTGGAGTTGCTGGCAATTGATGCTCACGGGCTCGACGAGATGGACAAGAGAATTCTCCTCACCATGGCCAAGAACTACAAAGGAGGGCCAGTGGGATTGGGAACGATTGCGGTTGGAGTGGGAGAAGAAGAGCACACCTTGGAAGAAGTGCACGAGCCTTTTCTGATCCAAGAAGGTTACTTGAAAAGAACCCCACAAGGAAGAATCCTGACTCCCAAAGGCTGGGAGGTCTCCGGCTTCAGCCCGGGACAACCATCGGATTCGGATCAATTGGAGCTCATGTAGTGAGCCATAGCCTTCTTCACAAAAGGAAAAATATGCCGAAGCGATTGGCTGTAGGAGTCGGCATCATCCAACAGCTCGGACTCGATTTCATCCGATCGAAGTTCCTTCATTCCACAGATTTCATCACGATCCGGGTATATTTCCCCTGTTGAGCGACAGAGGTAAACACGAACAAATTCATTCCCCGTCTCCACGCAGGCACTGCAACGAAATACTTCTCGCAACCCGCCCGGGGAAAGATCAAGCCCAAGTTCTTCCTTACACTCGCGCACTGCTGACTGTAGATATTCCTCCCCGCTGTCAACATGGCCCGAACAACTGGTCGTCCACAACAAGGGCTCAACGTCCTTTTGAGATGATCTCTTTTGCAACAGCCAACGATCGGGCCTCGACTGGATGAAAACATGAACCGCCCGATGCAAAAGCTTTCGCTGATGAACCTGGACTCGGGAAGCTTGTCCGATTATACGATCGGCTTCGTCAACCACGTCGAAAGTTTCGATTTCTCCGCACACGTTAATAGATTTTTTCAGTTTAGGGTTGGCTAACCCCTAGGCATATTTTTTAACTCTTGGATGGTGGAGATTTACTTTAAAATTTTGGGATCCAGCAGTTCGGGCAATGCAGCCGTCCTGCGAACCGGTGAAAGTACGATATTGATAGACGCAGGACTCTCCTGCAAGAAGCTTCATTTCCTGCTCAAGCAAGAAGGAATTGAGATCGAGGAACTCGATGCAGTTTTCCTCACGCACGAGCATAATGATCATTCGGCGGGAATCAGGGGACTTTCAAAATACGGTCATCTCCCCATCTATGCCAATCAAGACACAGTTCAGGCAATCCAGGCCAAGCTTCCCAGGAGACCAAACTGGAAAATTTTCGAAACCGGATCGCCGTTTTCATTCCGTTCGTTCAAAATTCATCCCTTCAGCGTTCCACACGACGCGTACGATCCCGTTGGCTTTTATTTCGAGTGGGGAAAGGAAGACCTATTTGATCCCCCTTCCAGCTTGGCCTGGGTCACCGATCTTGGGTATGTACCGGCCCTCGTTAAAGAAAGAATACGGCAGGCGAAAATCCTAGTCGTCGAAGCGAACCACTGCTCGAAGATGCTCGAAGACGACAACAAGCGCCCTTGGAGCCTGAAGCAACGTATCCGAGGCCGGCACGGACACTTGTCCAACCAATCGACTTTCGAGCTACTCGAATCGATTGAGAACAACTGTTGGGAAAAGATTTTCCTCATGCACCTGAGCAAGGACTGTAACGATGTGAACGTAGTAAGGGACCGTTTCAGTTCTTTGACCGGCCAAGGCGAGCGATTCTCAACTTATGTCGTTGACCCATCGACTGCCGAAACGATTGGCGTATGAAAAGCCTGCACCGTCAGACAAAGGTCATTGCCACGGTAGGCCCCGCATCGGAAAGCGAGGATGTTCTAAAAGCTCTCATTCTAGAGGGCGTTGACGTGTTCAGGTTTAACATGGCTCATGCCGACCACGAATGGGTAAGAGAAATTTCCTCAAGAATCCGATCGGTCGGAGTCGATCTGAACCGGGAACCTGCCATTATGATGGACATCAAGGGACCTGAAATACGAACGGGATTCCTAAGCAAACCCATCAGCCTCGCCGAGGGGCAACTGATCGAATTGAGCCACCGCTTCAACTCGGTATCCGTAGATGAAAATGAATTGGTTCAGGTACAAGTAAGCTACGAGAAGCTTCAGGAGCATCTCGAGATAGGAGGGAAGGTACTTTTAGACAATGGACTGATTCCACTCGAGGCAGTTGAAAAAACTTCCGGTTCGGTCATTTGCAAAGCCCTCCAAGATGCGACCCTCGGAAGCAGACGCCACGTAAATCTCCCCGGAGCCGAAACAGACCTTCCTTCCATCACTCAAAAAGACAGAGCTGATTCGCTTGTCGGAATCGAATGCAAGCATGACTATTTCGCTCTCTCCTTTACCCGTGACGCCGATGCGATCGATCTCTTGAAAAACTTTCTTCATGAAAACAATTCGGATGCCCAAGTCATCGCAAAGATCGAAGATCAGCAAGGGGTCGGCAACCTCGATGAAATCATCCAGGCATCTGACGCCTTGATGGTCGCAAGAGGAGATCTCGGGATCGAATGCGCCTTCGAGGAATTGCCGATCATCCAAAGACATGCAGTCGGTGCCTGCCAATCCCGAGGCAAACCCGTTATCATCGCGACCCACTTGCTTGAGTCCATGATCGAATCACCCGTACCGACGAGAGCGGAAATCAGCGATGTCGCCAATGCCGTTAACGAAGGGGCGGATTGCCTTATGCTTAGCGGAGAAACGACCACGGGGAAGCAACCCGTCGAATGCGTTTCTCTGCTCAATCGAATTTCCGCACGAATCGAATCTGAAATTCAACCAGGCCTAACCGAGGAACTGGAACTCTTCAGAGCAAAAGCGAAAATGCTCCGTTCCGCCGCAATGCTTGCCATGCGGATGAAAAATGCAGCTGTTCTGGTTTTCACAAGAAGCGGGGACTTGGCGGCTAAACTCGGTGCGCTGCGCCCAAACGGAGCTCCTCTGTTTGCATTTACGGACATCGATGGCCTACACCGCAGACTGAGGCTCATCTGGGGCATAGAACCCTTCCTAATGCCTTTTTCCGGTGACCCCGAAATAACCATTCAAAACGCCATTAGAAAATTAGAGGATGAAGGTTGGGTTCACCCGGGCGACCAATTGGTAACGGTTACCAACGTTTTAGCTGGCGGACGAGTGGTGGAAAGCATTCAGCTCAGGGAAGTCGAGTGACCGCTCGGCTAACTTTCTTACATCGATTAACGGCGTTGACGAATAAGGTAAATTGAAAGGACCGTCACCAAGATATAGGGAATCCCTGCAGCCACCCATTCCGTAACAATTCCTTTTTCACCCAACGCATCGCAAAAGGTCTTCACGACATAGAAGAGGAGCATGCCCAAGAGCGAAGCCCCCGCAATCCGACCGACTGGATTGGTTTTCCCCCGCAAGCCCAAAGCCAAGCCACAAAGAACCGCGATGAGGCAACTTGGTCCGCTCCAAAGGAGTTGAGCCCTTCTCAATTTGTAAGGAAATAGTTTCGCGGAATCTTGGCCCGGATATTCTCTGAGAAGATTTTCCAGTTCGGCATAAGTCAGAGTATTGGGCTTTTTTCGAAGGGCTGCATGAGGAAAAGGATCATCTTTTGAGAGAGGCAAGAAAAGCGTGGAAAAGCTTTTGCTGATCCGGGGGCTCGCTCTTTCTTGAGTATTGGATTCAAACCCAGCTGGATTTTTCTCCCAATCTATTCCCATGCCGTTCGGCTGAGGGACCGGGATTCCCTGCTCCGAAGGGAATCCGAGAAACCGCCCCTCCTTAAACGACCATCCTTTTCCGGTCCAAATTGCGGATTTGGAACGTATGCGATAGGCATCCGAACCATTTTGATCATAAGAATAAAGCTGGACTCCTCTTCCCTGCCCAAGCGCTTCATCAAATTCTCCAAAATACCAAATCCGGCTTTGGTCAATTTTCATCCCAAAAGAGGACAGGTGAGATCCCTCGAGTGGTTGATTCATCCCGGAGGTGAAATGATTGCGGTAATCCCTCGCAAACCAACAAGCAAAGGATACGAATATCCCCAAAAGGAGAAGGGGTCTGCTTATGGCAAAGACCGAAATCCCCGATGCCCGCATGGCTAGCAACTCGTGGTTCTTTGAAATCATGCCGAGTACTGAAACCGTGGCGACAAAGCATGAAATGGGCAAAACCCAAGGCATATATCCGAGAAACCAGCCCAAAGCCTCCGTCCTTCCCGATGGATTCAAGAACTTTGAGAAGAATTCGAAATCTTCGGAAAACGCCTGCAGGAAAAGGATCGCAAAAAGAAATGCCATGCTTAACGCAAACCACTTCATCCATTCAAGCGCGAGATAACGATCAACCAGTTTCATCCATTTCCATTTCGAGAATACCATTCCTTCATGATCTTAACCCTTGCCCTCGTCAAAACGATTTCTCAATCTTGCATGGAATCCTTAAAATTCCGATGCCATACTTCTGCAAGAAACTAAAAACCCTATTAATCGGGATTGTATTTTTCTTTTCCGCATCATCCTGCTTCGGGGAAGAAGAGGGCAAGGGCTCAAACTGGCAGGAACGCATAGATCTGTTTTTTGCGGAATATGTCGTTGGTCCCTTTGAACAATTATTGTTTTGGAACATTCCCGGAACAGACATGCCTCTGATTGTTCTCTGGCTTCTTTTCGGAGCAGTTTTTTTCACTTTTCGAATGCGCTTTGTAAACATCAGGCTATTCAAGCATGCCATAGACCTCGTTCGAGGGAAGTACGACAAAAAGGATCAAAAAGGAGAGGTCTCTCATTTTCAGGCCTTAACCACCGCGCTTTCTGCGACGGTCGGACTTGGTAACATTGCGGGCGTAGCCATCGCAATTGGAACAGGTGGTCCAGGCGCGACCTTTTGGATGATCCTAGTCGGTTTTCTCGGTATGTCCTCAAAGTTTACGGAATGCCTTCTAGGACAGAAGTACAGGAAAATACGTCCAGACGGAAAAATAATGGGTGGAGCGATGTACTATCTTTCCGACGGCCTTAATGACCTTAACTACAAGCACCTTGGCGGTTTGCTCGCCGGCTTGTTTTGCGTACTGTGTATTGGAGCTTCCTTTGGTGGAGGGAATGCATTTCAAGTTGTTCAATCGCTCGACTTGATCCAATCAGTCTTTCCCTTCTTGGCACCCTACCCGTGGGCGTACGGCTTGATCATGACGATTTTAGTAGGCCTCGTCATCTTGGGCGGAATCAAGGGAATCGCAAGAGTTGCGTCCCGAATTGTGCCAATCATGTGTGCCGTTTACTTACTCGCCTGTTTGGTAATTCTTGGTATGCATATTGATGCGATTCCAAATGCCATTGCCTTAATCTTCAAGAGCGCATTTAGTTTAGAAGCCGGTTTCGGGGGCTTTTTGGGAATATTGATTATCGGAGTGAAACGAGCGGTTTTCTCCAACGAAGCAGGCATTGGATCGGCTGCCATCGCACATTCAGCGGCCAAAGTTTCCCATCCTGCCGAAGAGGGAATTGTAGCCTTACTCGAACCATTCATCGATACGATCGTCGTCTGTACAATGACGGCACTGGTCATAATCATCACAGGGGTTTACGAGCCATCATCCTTCGGCTCCGATCCAAATCAGCAGGAAGCTCTCCAAGGATATATTGACGGGAACAAAGGGGGAGCACTGACCTCCGCCGCCATGGCAAGCGTCATTCCGTGGTTCTCATATGTGCTTTCTGCAGCAGTATTTCTCTTTGCCTTCTCGACCATGATTTCGTGGTCTTACTACGGGGAGCGTTGCTGGGTCTGGTTGTTTCGTAGCGATAATTCGTCAATAGTTTACAAGTTGATCTTTCTTCTTTTCACTTTTCTTGGGTCCATAATCACTGCAACAAAAGTTCTTGAGTTCAGCGACCTGATGATCCTTGGAATGGCCTTCCCAAACATTCTGGGCATGCTCTTTCTCAGCCGTATTGTCAGTAAAGACTTAAAGGATTACGAACAAAAGCTCTCAGATTAAAAAACATTCCGAACAAAAACTTTCAAAAACATTCAAGAAATAATTTGACATTCGGCAGGACTAGGTAATCTTTTAGTGTAAACCACCCATTTTCCCCTTCCCCCCCCCTTACCCACAGCAATAAGCGATAATTTAGATGGACGAAGATACAGTACATTTGTCAGATTCCGATGAAGCGAAAGCAGCCGTATCACGGTTGCTCAAAGCCATCGAAGGCTGGGCAACCAAAGAAAGTCAAAAGAATGAAATCGAGTTGACGGCATTCGCCGCGGCTTTGGCATCAGGAATCATATCCTTTCACGATTTCACCTCAAAGGACTGTCGAAACAGCAGAAACCTTATCGGTGCAATTGCGAGAGTGAAGCAGCATCTCGACAAAGAGCACAAAAAGTTCGACTCTGAAATCGACAAGATGCACATCAAATTTGCTCAAGAAATGGAAGAATTGGATCTTAAGATCATCCGTGATCGTAAGGAATTCAAGCATTACTTGATCTCCCTCATTTATGCTGAAGAATACAACAAGTTGAAAACTTCAGTCACCAATATTTACGAAACCTTGGATGCAAAGGCAAACTATGGGGATGTTGGCAGTAGCGGTCCTGCAGACACTTCGCCCTCGCCCGTCAAGGCGCAAGCACCCGCTCCCCAAGCACCCGCTCCCCAAGCACCCGCTCCCCAAGCTCCTGCCTGAAACTGATCAAAAAGTAACCGGGCAAGGCTCGAGCTTAGATAAATTCGAGAGACTCTTGATTTAGCCTTCGATTAGCTTAAGCCCGAGCAACAGCCACAAAGGCAATGTGATCAGGCAACCGGCGATTGAGGTGATGATCGATCTCATGGCCGTCGCGCGATCACCCTTATAAAGCCTGACTACAACAAGGGCAAAAATACCTGCAGGCATAGCCGACTGGACCACAAGAACCTTCCTCATCCAGTCCATGCCTTCAGGGATAGGACCTGCCCATGCATAAAGAATCATAAGCGCGGGAACGACGAGTAATCGGACAAAGATCGCTGAAAGCTCGATCTTGAATCCCTCGGAAAACTTAAACCCTCGCATCAGATCGGATATGCTACCACCTATGAGCAAAAGTCCAACGGGGATTGAGCAGGCACCAAGCATCTCAATCACTTCCCATATGAAGGAAGGGATGATGGCACTGCCACCGAAGGAGCGGACGAGCAATGCCAATATGATCGAAATCGCCGGCGGATTGAACAGACCGGAAAGCTTGAATTGGGAAGAAGCCAAAAAGAAAATGCCAACCGTCCAAATGGCAATTTCCACACCTAGGTTAAATACGATGAATTTAGACAAAATAGGCTCTCCAAACAAAGAAATGGCTACTGGAAAGGCAAAATATCCATAATTGAAAATCCCTGCGGAAAAGATAAATGCTGGTGCGCAAAGAGTATCCATCCGGGTCAGCCTGGCAACCAACCAAGCGATGAGAAACCCTAGGGAAATGCACAGAAAACCTGAGCCTACGACAAAGGCCAAGTTGTCTGGCGGCATTAGCTCCTCGCTTCCGACTATATGATAAAAGAAAAAGCAGGGATAAAGAACCCGAACGGTCAATACGCTAACCGATGCGTCTGCCTCCGCCTTAAACCAGCCTGCTCTTCTCACCGCAGCGCCCAAGAGTAACAGAAGCACCGGTGGCGCCACGTAAGTCAAAATATCTATTAAATTCCCCATCCCTTCAATGGGAAATCAATAGAGCAGCCAACGAATTCAAGCAAGCGCCATCAATTGATGACGGATCGACTATACAAAGAAAAACAACAAATCCCTCACCCTGTTCTCGAATGGCGCCCCCACGAGGAATCGAACCTCGATCTACGGTTTAGGAAACCACTGTTTTATCCGTTAAACTATGGGGGCTAAAGCAATTTGAGAATTACTCAAAAGCAAGGCATTTACAAGCCATGCAAGACATGCGTATTCCCAATCCAATTAGAGTTCATATCATCTATTTGGGATGCGTCGAGCAGGTTCTGTTGGAACCTAGTCCTTAAAACGTTTGGATCCAAATTATTGATGGTCGTCCAATCCGGGGTCGCATGAGTGGAATCCGCAATGTTCGGATCGGTTTGGAAAACGACTTCCCAATAGTCACTCATGCCATCCCCATCCGTATCCTTGCGCAAAGAGGTCAAGTAACCCGTACTGTTCCCGTCGTTGTAGTAACTCTCCATTTCTCCGGAGGGAGCGCCTTCAAGTCCGTTGATAGGCGTCGCGTAAAATGCATAATCATCATACTGGGAGCTTTCGTAAATGTATACGTTTCTGACACTAATGCTCGATAAATTCCCCCAACCATCCATGACCCGATACTCGATCGTCAGGAGCGAGACATCCAAATTGACTAGGTTCGAGGCGTTCAATTCCTTACCGGAGTCCCCGAAGGCGAAACCATTCGAAGGATCCGCACTATCGGTAACGGGCGTCTTCACGGAGGAAGTGAAACCAAAGGTATTGGCGGCCAGCGAGTCCTGCAAATCTTTAACCGTCAGTGAATTAAATGTACTATAAACATGCACTTTCAGGGGCGTGGACGCACCTTGATAGGAACAGGTTTCCATCTCCGCGCGAGCGGAAACCTTCAAAAACTCGTACCCCTCACCGATCCCGTCTCCGTCCCAATCGGGGTAACCGGAGTCGATTGACCAGTTGGCATTCTGATCTTCAGCGTAAACCCCTGGATCAACAAAATTGTAATTTGCCTTTAGCATACGATGCTCACCACCACCACCGAATCCTGTCGAATTATATTCATTGCCCGTGAAAGCGTCTGTATGGGTTGCCGGTACCGGAGCATTTCCACTCGTATTGGTAGCAAATCGCAAAAAGTCATGAACCACCGATTTCCCCATCATGGTAAGAACGGGTGCAATGGTGTCACCAATCTTCAGTTCTCTGGTTACGGGAGCGCTGGTATTGCCGGAAGAATCCGAGGCCGTTATGGTGACCACATAACCCGGATCGGTATTTTTCGCAGGAAAAACGATCCCGGCAGCAGCACCAAGAGATGGGGCATCATAGCCAGTACCGCCTGGAGGGCTGTTCATTCCGCCTGGTTTGGTTATCGTGACGTTCCAAGTCAAATTACTGTCAAAATTATTTGCATCCTGAGCGGTCATGTCGGAAACGAGGTAATCCTTGACGCTTTGCTCCAAGCGAACGTCGGGGTTGCTTATGCTCGTTGCGTCGATGACCACGGTTTGCGTAGGAGGCAATGCCACGACGGGAGGCAAGGTGTCCCGAACCATAACGTACCTCAAACCGGGAGTGGCCGCGTTTCCAGCCGAATCACTGACTTCATATTTAATGGTATAAGTTTGATTAAGAGATGCAAGGTTCGTGATAACCAAACCGGATACGAGGTTACCGATTTCGGTTAGCGATTTCGCGGCATTCGTAACGGGATCGACCCTCAGCACGGGCGTTCCGCCGACCCCCCAAGTGCTTGAATCCACAAAGCCGGAGAAGATCGTGCGATCGATCTTGTCGGTTACCAAACCCTCTTCAATCGCATCATATGCTTTTGTGACCAAAGGTTGGCTCGTGCCCTTTGAGCCGTATTGCCAGGGGTAAACATCCGTGGTAACGTCAGTATAAAGGACACCGGCTTCGGCCATGACGAAAGTATTGACTCCATCAGTAGCGGGAGTGAGTTCAAGAACGGGGGCTTCTTCGTCAAGAAAACGGATGACCCGGGCATTGGATATTTGGGACGTTTCACCACTGGTCTGAGTCGCAGTGTAACTTACGTAGAATTTGTAAGGGTTACCATTGTTATCAAAGGTTTTGCTGATCGAAGACTGCACGGTGACCTGAGTGGTTGAGTCGTTAATGACGTAAACCCCGGGGTCCTGAACCGTAAGGCCTTGGAGATCTGCCTTGAATGCGCTATGCCAGATGTAGGAAATTCCCTTGGCATCCTTTACCTCGAGAGTCGTCTGCCCCGTTCCGGTATGGTCAAACTGGTTAAGCTGCGAGTACTTGAAGTACAAGTCGCCGGTACTGGCAAAGTCATTTACGTAAGGGGTCGACCTATTGAAGGTGGAAAGCGAATAATCATACCCCGAGAGTTGGCTCAAGGCACTTGCAATACCGGAAGGAAGTGGCGAGCTAGAGCTAATGATTGCCCTTGCGGGATTCTGATGGGAGTTCATGCCAATCGAAGGATTGGCCAATAATTGATGGGTAATGGCAACCATATCCGGAGGAAGCGTATCCTGAATAACCAAGTTTCTCTCCTTCGTCCCGGTATTTCCATTCGAATCGGTTGATTCGTAAAGGACTGTAAAATTTCCTGTCTCCCAAAACCCGTCGCTCTCCAGGGTTTGAAAGATATCTCCACCTCCGGGATCCGACAAAACCTGACCGTTGGCAATCGATTTGATTGATTTGGCAATTACGGGGCTTGAATCATAGTTGTCACTCACCACAGCTCCGGGGTCAACAAAAGGGAGCCCCGCCTGAATGTTCAAAAAGTTAATTCCTCCTGCATCGTTTAAAGTGATGACCGGAGGGGTCGTATCGACAATTCTAACTTCTCGGTCAAAGGAAGCCGGATTGCCAAACTGATCGACGACCGAGTAACGAATTATCAACCTCTTGGCCGAGTCTTCCTGGCCACTTGCATCAACATATTTTCCACTCTGTTTGTTAAAGTTCACCACGCTTGAATCAATGACCGAGACAACGGGCGTAGCGGAACCAGCGTAAGCAACTGCGCCTACCTTGTCGTTGAGGTTGATTGGAGCAACCCCGCTGCCCATGTCCTTGTAGGCAGTAACCCCCGGATCGACAAAGGGTGTGTTCACCTCATGATAAAGCGGGTTATCCCCATGCATGACCATGGTTGGGGTATTGAAGGGGGAATTAAGCAAAACAATTTGCCGGAATACTTCCGATTGGTTGCCAGCCTTGTCTTTAAGTGAATACTTGAATCTGAAGGTAGCGTTTACGCTGGATTGAGACTTCGCGGTATTGATCACCTCGGCGAAGGAAGTGGTCACCGCGTCGTAAGCTTGAGAAGCTTCGTCAACAAGAACTTCAATCGTAACCTCGAACCTCCCGTCTTCCCATTCAATCACCCCGTCAAGGTTATCGGATGCAAAGGCTCCGGGGTCTTTGAAAACATTGCTGGAATTCAAGTCGACGTATATCGGATTTGATCCGTATAGAGTAATCTCGGGCGGATCGTTATCAAAGACCTGAACCCATCGGGTTTTTGATTGAACGACATTGCCGGACGGATCCGAAATCCCCTGATAAGTAATTTCATAAAGGTCCGCAACTTCCATATTTACGGTGCCAAAGGCACTTTCCTGAAGGCCACTGGAATACCCCATGTGCGAAAGGATCTCCTGTTCGTCATAATAGTTATCTATGACTTTTATGCCGGGATCCACGAAAACTCCTCCGGAGGCCCCTGCCACAAGATAAGGAGCTCCCTGAGTCTCTCCTTCACTGAAGATAATCACTGGTGGCAGATTATCGACAATTCGAACGGTCGGGGTAAGGGTGGTCGAAACCGGTTGACCATTCGGATAGGATAATTTTCGGATGTGCAAATCATCAACGTAGAGGGTGAGCTGGGTTTCCTGACCGAGCAAAGAGTAATTAACTGCACTTGCGTTGTATACCTGAACAAGTCCGCTCAAATCCTCTCCACCATGTGCCTGAGAAGAATAGGAAGGATACTTATTGGACAAAGTGGGCAAGATTTGAAAAGCTCCGTGATCAGGAACCGGGTAATTGAAGTTTTTGCTCTGAACGAGATACTCGATAACTTTTCCGTCTTGCGAAACCTTGTCCGCACCCGGATGGATAGTCAATTTCGGCGGATTCAAAAAAAGACCGTCAACTGGTTCGGGAATATCCATGCCGCTAACGGAAGCGGGCGGCGCAAGTGTTTCAACTCCGGGAGAAGGATCGGATGCAGAAACGGCATACTGCATGGACTCGAAATCAAACTCTTCGGATAGTACCTCCAGTTTTTCTATGTCGAAAAAGATCTCGCTTGCAACTTTGTGAGCGACTTCCCATTCACCTCGCGACCCAGTGGACAAGGCTACGAATCGATTGGTTGACAATTCATCGGCCTCTTCCTCTGCATCCAGATCAACGTTCGGAAAAAGCTGTTCAACCGTCGGAGGTATTGCTCCATCGACCAAGACAGGATTATAAATGGAATTCAGATCCAGAATTTCACCGATTTGAATGGCTCTGGGAAAGCCCAACCTGGATGACGCCCCATGAACCGACTGACCAGAAACCAAAGACTGTTCCCTGCCGTCAAGTCCGGTAAAGCTTATATCTCCGGAGATCAAGTTTACCCCTCCCGTGATATCACCAGTAATCGGATTGCGCACCGCCAAAAGCTGGAACATGGTGCCGCGTATGCCAGCCGTTCCCAACGGACTGCTCAAAATCATATTCGAACCCTTTTTTAACTTTGGCACCTTGACCACAAGCTCACCAAAATCCAAGTGGGCAAGGAGTTGAGACTGGCTAGGTTCCTCCTCAAGTTTCGATGGGACCGGAATCCCAGAGGGAGAGAATGCCTTCTGGGAATATTCCCTTAGATAAAACCTGGTTCCCGGCTTAACCGTGATCAGAGTCCCGTTGGAGAAAAGCAGGCCTATCGATCCATCCTTTCCCGTAACCAAAATAGATTTCTCATCGATTTTCCGGCCAATTGTCGTCGAATCAAGCTCAACCTTGAACTCATCTTCAAGAGACAGGGAAGAGACTTGTCCTTCAAGGGAAACCACCAATATGGTGGCTCCGACTTCAGCCCTCAGCCAATTGGAGAAGATGGCACAGCCAACCAATAACGTAAAAATTATACGCGAAACATGAGCAATGCCCAAAATGGGCAAGGAGCTCTCAGGCAATTGATTGCATCTGTCCAAGGCACTAACATCCTACCCCTCCAAGCCTCTTGTTCGCAAGCGATTTTTAAGAAAGAAATAATCAAGAAATTTCGGCAGCGTAGGCTGATGCGTCCAAGAGGTCATGCTCCGATGCATTGTCATCGGGTTTGATCTTGATCATCCAACCCGACAAGTAGGGATCCTCGTTAACTTTCTCGGGGAAATCGTCCAAATCCTGATTTATCGCAACGACTTCACCAGTAACGGGCATCAAAAGATCGGAAGCGGCCTTGACTGACTCTATGACACCAAAAATCGAATTAGCCTCAAAAGATTGTCCGATCGAAGGTAACTCCACGAAGGTGACGTCCCCCAAGCTCTCTTGGGCATGGTGAGTAATCCCGACTACAAAAATACCATCTTCTTCTTTTCTGATCCATTCGTGGTCTCGGGTGTAAAGCAAGTCATTAGGTGTTTCACTCATTCTGCTCGCATATATTCAACCATGGATTGCCACAAGTAAAAAAGGACTCAAGAACTCCCGATGTTCGTTCCAGACGGAACGACCGCATTCTTAACTACGACAAGGATTCCATCCCGGACGTAAATGCCCAAATTATCGTCGGACCAACCTTCCTCAACCCCATTGGGGGACAAATTGACGTCCGTTCCGATTTTAGCATTTTTATCGATAATAGAATTCTCGATGATCGAACGGTCCCCTACCCCAATATTCTCATCTCCCGAATCCGGGCTCTCGACTCTTTGATTGCCACTAATATCGAAGTAATCGGCACCCATCATCACGACGTTTTGCAATTTGCAACCGTTACCCACGACCGATCGTACCCCAAGCATGCATCTTTCGAAAGAAGATCGACCGACCATGCAACCGCTCGCAATCGTGGTCCGATTAAGTTGACACTGGTTAAGCTTGGCGGTGGGCAGGATATCGGGATAGTTGTATATCGGATAGTCCTCGTCATAGAAATCGAATGACGGAACTTCATCAGTCAATTGAAGATTTGCCTCAAAAAAGGCTCTTACAGTTCCGATGTCTTCCCAATATCCATCAAAAACATGCGAACGGATGTCCTTTTCTCCCACGAGGGACGGAATGATTTCCTTGCCAAAATCGGTAAACTCTCCCTCAAGAGCACCCAGCATCGCATCGGCATTAAAAACATAAATCCCCATGGAAGCCAAGCAGCGGTCACCCGTATCATCATTCGACTTCAATTCGGGTGGAACTAATCTGGCAACAACTTCCGGATCGGTCGGTTTCTCAACGAAATCAACGATTTTCGCTTCCTCGCCCATTCTCAATAAGCCCAGTCCAAATGCCTCGTTCACGGGAACCGGTTTGGCCGCAACCGTCACGTCGGCACCACGAGCCAAATGCTCGTCGACCATTTTTGAAAAATCCATTCGATAAAGTTGGTCTCCAGAAAGAATGACAAAGATATCTTCCGAGGAAGCATTAAAGTGGATCAGGTTTCTTCTTACCGCATCAGCAGTCCCTTGGTACCAATCGTCACCATGTTCCGTTTGCTCGGCCGAAAGAATCTCAACAAAACCTTTTCCAAATCGGTCGAATCGATAAGCGTCTTGAACATGCCTGTGCAAAGACGCCGTATTGAACTGACTGAGCAAATAAATGCGATTGTACCCGGAGTTGATACAATTGCTTATCGGGATATCCACCAACCGATATTTGCCAGCGAGGGGAACCGCAGGCTTGCAACGCAACTTTGTCAATGGATACAAACGAGTTCCACGCCCTCCTCCCATAATTACACAATGTACGGTTCTCTTCATTTCATTCGATTATTCTTGCTCGTGGCGATTATTTGTTAGTTTTACCTAGATCATGTGGAAATTGAAAGCTCGACCCGTGCAAACACAAAACGTAAAACAGTCCTCCTTTATCCGTTTTTTCTTTGGATAATGGCAACTAGTTTACGCTGACTTCAAACAAATTATTCCCCACATGCAATTCAAGCCATCCCTCGATGAATTTCTCGAAATATCGTCCGATTACGACGTGATTTCAGTACGCGCCGAATTCACTGCGGACGCCGAGACGCCTTTGGCTGCCTATGTCAAATTATCTGAAAGAAAGCCCGCTTTTCTCTTCGAATCGGTCGTGGGAGGTGAGCAGGTGAGCAGGTTTTCATTTGTCGGGGTTTCGCCTCGCAAAACCATTTCCTGCGGTCAGTCGACAACCGAAATCATTGAAAGAGATCAACCGCCCCGCAGCATCCCTACTCCGTCCGATCCTCTTGAACTCATTGAAGATGAGATCCAAGGAATACGGTACTCCGGAGCCGCGACAGACACGCGCTTTTCCGGAGGCGCGGTCGGATATATTTCATACGAGTACGCAAATCGAGTGGAACCAACCGTTCAAGTACCCAAGGAGGACCAGTTGGGACTCCCCTTGCTCTTTTTCATGATAGCCGACTTGGTATTGATTTTCGATCATGCCTGCCAAACGCTTACCATCTGCGCGAACGCTTACGTCGACAATCGCCCTGAAGACGCCTACAAAGATGCATGTGCCCGAATCAAAGAAACGATCGAACTACTGGACAAACCTTCCTCGCTCACACCTGCATCTCTAGACGCGCTCCCCGAAATCAGCGTACCGGAAGGGAACGTAAGTAAAAAAGACTTTGAGGCAATGGTTGAAAAGACGAAGGAGTACGTTCGTTCGGGCGACGTCATCCAATCGGTTCTTTCACAGCGATTCTCAGTGCCGTTCTCCCACCCCCCCTTAAACCTATACAGAGCCATCAGGGCAATCAATCCTTCCCCGTATATGTTTCTCATGGAAGGAAACGGGTTTTCCATTGTCGGAGCATCACCCGAGGTTCATGTTCGCTTAACCGAAGACGACGTATTGATCAGACCAATTGCAGGCACCCGACCACGTGGCAAGAACGAAGAGGAAGATCAGTTGCTCGAAGATGATTTGCTGGCGGACGAAAAGGAAAAGGCCGAACATCTCATGCTTGTTGACTTGGCTCGCAACGATATCGGCCGGGTATGCAAAACAGGATCCGTTCGCGCGGCAGAATACATGAACGTCGAAAGGTACTCTCACGTCATGCACATTGTCTCTCAAGTGGTTGGTAAGCTCAGATCGGAGTGCAATGCCTTTGACCTCATGAGGGCCACCTTTCCTGCAGGCACGGTTAGCGGAGCCCCTAAAGTCAGAGCGATGCAAATCATTTCGGAATTCGAAAAGATTCAGAGAAACGCTTATGCCGGAGCTCTTGGATATTTTGGTTATGAAGGAAACCATGATTCATGTATCGCCATTCGCACGGCGATGATTGTCAACGACACTCTCCACCTTCAGGCTGGGGCTGGCATTGTAGCCGACTCGGTCCCGGAAAATGAATATGAGGAAACGATTAACAAAGCTAGAGGAATGCTCAATGCAATGGCTTTGGCTGAACGAATCAGTGATTGAGTGCGTCAAACAAAGTAGAAAATGTTACGTGTCATCCGATTACCCAGCGCGAATCACTTGAGCCACCCAAGAATAACTTGATAACCTATTTAAAATCCCTGTAGTAAGCTTAATTGATGCAAAACGACGAACAAGAGTCTCTAGACATCTACCTTCGGCAAATTTCTACGGTTCCTCTCATCACCGTTAAGGAGGAAATCGAACTTGCAGACCGGATAAAAAAAGGGGATGAGAAAGCCCGTGAGCACATGATCACGGCAAATCTTCGATTAGTGGTGAAAATTGCCAAGGAATACTCAAACATCGGGTTATCCCTGCTGGACCTAATAAACGAAGGAAATATAGGGCTCATGAAAGCCGTCGAACGATTTGATCCGACCAAAGGCGGCAAGCTCAGCACCTATGCCGCATGGTGGATCAAGCAATCGATCAAGAGAGCGCTGGCCAACCAAAGCAAAACGATCCGTTTACCCGTGCACATGGTTGACCGGGTGACGCAAATCCGAAGAACTTCCGTTCAACTGGCGGAAAAGCTTGGACGAGACCCGACCGATGAAGAATTGGCTTCCGAGATGAACCTGCCGGTTGCCAGAATCACCCTGCTTAAGTCAGTTAGTCGAAAACCGGCATCTCTGGATTCACCCCTCGGAGAAAACGAAGGCTCGACCTTGGGCGAAATGGTTGCAGACGAGAAGTCAGGCAATCCGTACGAACATCTTCAATCAAAAAGTCTGATTGGCGACGTAAATCGCGTACTCGCTCAACTCGAACCGCGAGAAGCAGACATCATACGTCTAAGGTTTGGACTTGAAGGCCTTGAGCCTCTTACCCTCGAGGAAGTTGGGGATAAAATCGGGGTAACGAGGGAACGGGTTCGACAACTTCAGGAGCACGCCTTGCGGCAATTGCGAAAGAACATGGCAACCATGGAAAAGCAAAGGTCGGTAGAGGAAATTAAAGAAGAGGAGAGAATCGCCGAGCGGAACAAGATTCTCAAAGATATTCTCGAGCAGGCGAACCTAGCCTAGCTCTGCATTCGCCCTCCTTAGTTCTCTTCCTAGCTATCTTCGGATTCAGAGGCGGTTGCTTCGTCTAGCAAGTCACCCAAGGAAGTGGTCAGGTCTTCACCAACTTCATCATAAGCGGCGACTTCCTTAGCCAAGGCATCCTCGTCATAGTCGGCAGCCTTGATACTCAAGCCGATTCTACGCTCTTCCTTATCGATCTTGATTACCCGGGCGGAAACCTCGTCTCCTTCGTTCAAGTAGTCCTTTATCTTCTCGACTCTCTCCTCGCTGATTTGGCTGATATGAACCAAACCGTCGATATCATGATCAAGCTCTACGAATGCACCATAGCCAGCGACTCGGGCAACCTTGCCCTTGATTACGTCGCCCATGCGATAAAGTCTGTCAATGTCTTGCCAAGGGTCTTGAGTCAATTGCTTCATACCCAATGAAATTCTTTGGTTCTCAACATCGACTTCCACAACAATGGCGTCTACTTCATCGCCCTTCTTGACCATCTCACTCGGGTGGTTGATTTTGCGTGTCCAACTCATGTCGGAAACATGAACCATTCCATCTATGCCCTCTTCGAGTTCTACAAATGCACCGTAAGAGGTAAGGTTTCTGACCTTGCCGCGCACACGAGCGCCCGGAGGATAGTTGTGGGTTGCCATATCCCAGGGATTGACGTCGAGTTGCCTTAATCCGAGAGAAATCTTCTGATCTTCCTTTTGAATTCCCAAAACAACTGCATCCACCTCATCTCCCACGCTCAAAACTTCACCCGGCTTGGTGATTCTCTTGGTCCAGGACATCTCGGTAACGTGAACGAGTCCTTCGACCCCTTCCTCAAGTTCGATAAAGGCACCATAAGGGACGAGATTGACAACCTTGCCCCGCACCTTGGCATTGATCGGAAACTTTTTCTCAATATCATCCCAAGGATTGGATGACAATTGCTTGAGCCCTAGAGAAACTCTTTCCCTGTTTTGATCGATATCTATGATGCAAACGGTTATTTCCTCTCCGGTTTTCACCATTTCGCTCGGATGCGAAACCCGTCCCCAGCTCATGTCCGTTATGTGCAAGAGCCCGTCCAGACCATCCAAATCGATGAAGGCGCCGTAATCGGTGATGTTCTTGACCATACCGCGACGGGTTTCGCCAGGCTTTATCTTGGAAAGAATTTCCCGCTTCTTGTCTTGGCGTCTCTCTTCGATTAACTCACGACGAGAAACAACGATATTCTTGCGCTCCCGATTAATTTTAACGACTTTGAAGTCAAAAGTCTGACCAACGAATTGGTCCAAGTTCTTAGGTGCCTGAATATCAACCTGCGAGGAAGGCAAAAATGCATCCACTCCGATATTAACAACCAAGCCACCTTTTACCTTTGATCGGACCCGACCGGTAATGACAGAGCCCTCTTCACAGGTATTGACGATCTTTTCCCAGTTCTTCTTTTGTTCGGCCTTGTCGAAGGACAGTTGCGGATTTCCATCACGATCCTCCAAGCGCTCCAAATAAACTTCCAGATCGGAACCGATTTCCAATTCCCCCAAATCCAAGAATTCATGGGCTGGAATGGTTCCTTCCGCCTTTCCGCCAAAATCAATAACGACTTCAGTCGGTCGGATTTCCATAATAGTTCCGGAAATAACGGAACCTTCTTTTAACAATTCGATTTTGCTCTCTGCGAGCAATTCTTCCATCACGGCACTCATAATGAGATAATTTTATATATAAGCCAACTTCGCCTGAGCAAAATCGCACTTTCAATACGAACTGCAAGCAAGGCTGGGTTAGAGGTTAAAATGAACGAGTTATAAAGAACGAAAAATTAATACAAAGTTACAAAAAATACTCAAAAGGCCTCTCGCGCAAGATGAAAAAGACAAAAGTGCGATTTTCGGAACGAGCCAAGCTAACGCTTAGGGAACTATCTTATTTAACGGGAATTCAACAATTCCTTCAGCCCCCATCCTCTTGAGGGCAGGAATCAGTTCACGAGAAACGTCTCTCTCAATCACCGTTTCCAAGGCAATCCACGCTTCATCACTCAAAGAAGAAACGGTTGGCTTGCGAAGAGCAGGCACTTCCTTCAGGACGGCTTCCAACTTGGATTTTTCCAAGTTCAGCTTGAGCCCGACCTTGGTATCTGCCTGCAAAGCAGCATTGAGCATGAGAGCCATGTTTTCAATCTTGGCTCTCTTTTCCTCATCCTCCCAACTCTTTTTATTGGCAATAAGAACGGTGTTCGTCTCCATCAAAACATCGACTATTCTTAAATTATTGGCCCGTAATGAGCTTCCTGTTTCGGTAAGATCAACGATCGCATCCACTAATTCGGGAACCTTGACCTCCGTTGCCCCCCAAGAAAATTCGACTTCTGCATCCACTCCGTGCTTTTGCAGATAAGATTGAGTCACTTTCACCAACTCGGTGGCAATCGTCTTGCCCTGCAAATCGGAAACTTCACGAATTTCAGAATTTTCGGGTACGGCCAAAACCCACTTGGAGATCCGGTTGGACGAACGG
Source organism: Verrucomicrobiota bacterium (assembly GCA_028343845.1). Lineage (GTDB taxonomy): Bacteria > Verrucomicrobiota > Verrucomicrobiia > Opitutales > Seribacteraceae > Seribacter. The sequence continues at coordinate 43,070 of JAOLZO010000007.1, forward strand.
CTGTAAATCAAGTCAGCTACAATCTCCACCGAAGATTCGTTCTCGCTCACCCAGTCTCTGCCTGTAAGTCCGCAATCAAAAAAACCATCTTCAACATAACGGCTCATCTCTTGCGCCCGCACAAAACGGCCATCCACTTGAGGGTCGTCCCAACATGGCTTGTATGAACGGGACCCTTTTGATATGCGAAACCCAGCTTTCCCGAACAACTTGATCGTAGGTTCTTCCAAGCTACCCTTGGGCAGTCCAAAATTTAGTAATGCACTCATGATAAAAGCCTCCTAAAAAATTCTTTTTGACCGCTCAAAGCAAGTAAATTGAAGAAGGGCGGTTAGGCATACCTAACTTGAGCCTGCTCCCAAGACTTGCTCATTTCCAGTTCCAGAAGAATTTCTTTCAAGTCATTCAAATCGACTTGCGGGCAAGAGGTCATATCAAATTCAATGTCGGATTCCAATCGAATGAGGTCCCTGTTTCTCATCAAATCGGATCTTTTTTCGTAAACCAAACTACAAAAACGCTTAGGAGTAAGCCTACCTGCATTTTCGATCAAGTTCTCCAAATTGCCATGCTCCCCCATCCACTTTTGAGCGGTCTTGGGACCAACTCCCATAAGCCCTGGTATGTTGTCGGACTGATCTCCGATAATAGACAAATAATCAAGAATCCCAGAAGGCGGAACTCCGAATTTATCAGCAACCGCTGCCTCGTCCAGCAACCGCCAACCCAACTTCGGGTTAGCCGTAGGAGGGGGAAGGAGTTGCTTGGTCTTGGGGCTGACAAGTTGTGACAAGTCTTTGTCCGAGCTGACAATTAGCAATTCGTCACTCCCATCTGCTCTTTTAGTCACTGCAGAGGCAATAAGATCATCCGCTTCCAAGCCCTCTTTTTCGGCCCATCCGAAACCAAGTGCAGTAGTCAATCGCTTTACCCACTCCAATTGCTCGGAAAACCCCTCGGGAGGAAGTCCCCTATTGGCCTTGTAACTAGGTAAGATCTGCTCTCTTCGCCTTGATCCTCCTTTGTCAAAAAAGACCCAAATTTCATTTGGAGACCAATCATCCTCAAGTCTCCAAAACGAGCGAAGCCATCCATGAACCATATTCGTAGGGAAACCGTCGGACCGGCTTAGGTCGCGAATCCCGTAAAAGGCTCGAAAAGCAAGGTTGTGTCCGTCGCATAATAGGGTTTTTGCCATCTTTTGATAAAGACAGTCTCATCAGGTTTGGGGCAAGCGCAAACCTCCCAAGTGAAATCTTACTTAAAGGAATGGATGCTGATTTCTTATTCGTAAGAAACCAGCGATCCTTCCACAAACTCCGGGCTTGCCTCGATCATGCGAACTCGTGCCATTCGATTCTCCAATCCTTTGGGTTCTTGCCGTATGTTTACCCTGACGTAATGCTGGGTATACCCTCCATAAAACCCGTCTTTCGGGTTTTCCAAGAGCACTTCAAAATCTTGGCCAAGTTGTGCTTGGTGAAATTTCATTTTCTTCGCAGCCGATAAACGGCGCAGATGAGCGCTCCTTCTGCGCTTTTCCTCCACAGGAACCTGTTCCTTCATCTTCGCGGCTGCAGTTCCGTCTCGAACGGAAAAGGTAAAGGTATGGCAATAAGAAAAGGGCAATTGGAGGAAGTTTGCACAAGTTTCTTCGAAATCGGCCTCCGACTCACCTGGAAAGCCAACCATCAAGTCCGTACCAAGGCAAATGTTGGGGACGGCATGGGAGATCCGATCAAAAAAAGCAATCATCTCATTCATACCGTATTTCCTTCTCATTCGCATAAGCGTACGATCACAGCATGCCTGCATAGGGACATGAAGGTAAGGCATGAGAGGGGATCCGACGTCAGCCATCATTCCGAACAACTCTTCGGGAATCGTAGTTGGCTCGATGCTGCTTATACGCAATCTGTCGACTCCAGGCAGTTCGGCAAGACCCTTGACCAAATCAAGGAAACCCTTCGCTCGCGAATGATAGGTGCCAAGATTGACACCGGTGAGAACAAATTCACGAACCCCCTTTCGAACCATACCTCTCGCCTCTTCGAATAAATCATTCCAGTCACGAGACCGGGCCCTTCCTCGAGCAAAGGGAATTATGCAAAAAGAACACATGAAGTCACATCCGTCCTGAATTTTCAAATTCGCTCTTTGTTCGAAATCAGTATCTCCGACAAATCCTATGCTAAAATCTTCTCGGCTTATTCGTTCCCTAACCACTACCGGAGTTTCGGGTTTTTCTTCCGTCAGATAATCAAGGAAATTGAGCTTGTCCTGATTTCCGATAACGAAATCAACCCCGTCTATCATCGCCACTCGATTAGCTGCCATTTGGGAATAACAGCCAACAACGACCGTAATTGCCTTGGGGTTGCGGCGTATGAACCGGCGGATTACGTTTCTGGACTTTGCATCGGCTTCACGGGTAACCGTACATGAATTGATGACTCCGATGTCAGCTTCATCTCCAAATGAAACGATCTGATAACCAGCCTCCTTGAGTTTCCCTTCCAATGCCAATGCCTCGTACTGGTTAAGGCGGCAACCAAGAGCCCGAACCGAAGCTTTTTTCACTTTATTCATTAAGCCAGGTTCAAAGAGCTAGGTTCAAAGATTACCGACCTTCGGTAGCGAATGTCCATTTTTTGCCAAAACTCCAATCAATCGGAACGCTTTAAGGTAGCGAGGAACAAAGACCGAGGGATTGGAGCAACAACGAAGAAACCACCCCATGTAAATTCGGTCCACCCAATTTGGAATCTTGACCTGCTCGCCCGAAAGAAAAGCCAAAGCCGCTCCCGTACATAAGATCGTTACCGGAAAGGAAACCTGGTTACGGAGAAAAAAACCGAGCCTTTCCTGCACACCTCCACCCAATTGAATAAAAACGGTTCTTGGTTTACGTTCGATAATTTTTGCAAGGAGCTCCCTATCTTCGAGCGGACCGACTCTCGAATATCGAGGAGCAATGTAAAAGTCATCATCTTGAAAGGACAAACCCAATTCGTCCTTCAACCATTTTCTGTTCGCGACCTCTTGCTCTCGATCCGGCATGATCCAAAAGGAACTGTGAGCCGAAGGGGCATCCTTCCCGAGGAGATAGGCCTTGAGGAACGCCAACCCTGAAATTCTCTTAATGGGTTCTCTGGAAAAAAACCTGGACCACAAACACATCAATCCGCTATCCGGCAAAACCAGATCGGCTTGAGTAACGGCATTCGAATAGACTGTGCAATCGGTAAGATCCCCTGCCAGACCAGGACCGGAAGGAGCCAAGCACAATCCCCCTTGCTTCGCCTTGGTTACGGCATCTCCAAGTGAACCACGGAAAAAATCGATGCCCAGGAGACGAAATTTTTCTGCGACCATACCTCCATCCAAACAAGGATCAACAAGCGCTCTTTGGAGGGAACATCACTTGGCCAATCGTGCGCACAACTATTTCCACATCCAACCAAATGGACCAATTGCCTACGTAGTTGAAATCCAGTTCGATTCTTTTGCGCACCAATGACGGATCCGTAAACTCACCCCGCAATCCCCTGCACTGAGCTGGACCTGTAACACCCGGCTTAACGAACTGACGTATGCGATAAGCCTTGTAATCGCGCTGGAAGAGATAGTCATGTTCTGCCAAATAAGGTCTGGGCCCCACCAAGCTCATATCCCCTTTGAGCACATTTATAAACTGAGGTATTTCATCGATACTGAACCTTCGCATAATGCGACCTAATGAGAAAACCCGCGAGTCATGAGGACGAGCCTGCTCAGCTTCGTCCCGCTTTCCGCTTTCATCATGAATCATGGATCGAAATTTCCAAATCACAAATCTCTTCCCTGCCAGTCCTACCCGTTCTTGCCTGAAGAAGAGAGGTCCGGGAGACTGGATGATCTGAAATACCTTAACCATCAACATGCAAACCGGAAGAGCAAATGCCAGGGCAGGCAAACTTATCATCAAGTCAAAAGCCCTCTTGACCATCCGATTGAAAGGGCTTTCCAATGGCTCGTTTTGCAAGGAGAAAAACTGCCTTCCCGACTCTTCGACAAAAACCAGGCGGGAATCGAAAAAGCCGGACAAGGAATTATAAATTAGAACGCGGCAACCATGTTTGCTTGCCAAATCCGTAACCACGGGAATCCATTTTTCCATATTCCGATCAGGAAGGATTATCAGCTGATGGATTTTATAAGCGCTCAAATATTCCCCTAGTTTTGAGTAGGTGCCGAGCCATGGTAGCTTGACTGAACTCGGAACCTCCTCCGTTGTCGAAAAAGCACCCTGAAAGCTGAATCCCTGCTCTGAATGCCTGACAATCCAATTTGTCAATCCGTCCAAGGAAGAAGCCTCCCCTAAAATCACACTCTTTTTATCAATAGAACCAAAGCCCATCAGTCTCTTGAACAGCCCCGGAATGGCAAAGTTTGATCCGATCAATAAAGGCCAGCAGGTTGACAGGTAAAAAACAAGAAATAGCCGACTCGTCTCATTGTCCTTGGTTGCAAAGTAGGAACCAAAAACGAAGAAAGCAATTAACGAGGTTTGAAAATTCGCTTTCATCACGGACTCCCGAATTCTTCGCCAACCACTCTTGATAAAAAAGGAACCGTAATTTTGAAGCGTGCCGAAAGTAGCGACAATCAATCCAGCAACTGCAACCAAAGCGTAATTCCAAGGCAAGTTGATGAGGGGGAAATCCCATCTTTCCCAAAGGTAAACGCATCCCCAAAACCAAAAGAAAACAAAAACGAGCAGGCACAACCTATGCATAAGTGCATATCCTCGATCTCGGTGGTTCGGCATGGTGGGCATGGTGCTAAGGATTTAAGCCTCTCTAATATGCCCTATGTGATCGAAGGGCGCAAGAATCTATTTAAAAAATCCAGTCCGATGGTTTCGTTTCACGAGATCGGGCGGTTCAGTTCAGTTCTTGCTAATTTCATTTTTTTTTGAAATAAATGAAGTCATGACATCGGCATCAAACCTCAATGCTGAATCAAGCCCTGCCTTGGGACAGCGAAACCTTGAACTGGAATCCATCGATTTCTTCGTACGCTTAATGAGCATGTTAGGGATGCCCCGGTCCGTGGGCGAAATATATGGATTACTCTATTTTTCCATGGATTCCCTACCCATGGACCAAATAGCATCAAGACTTGGCATCAGCATCGGTTCGGCAAGCCAAGGTCTACGTACGCTCCGATCTCTCAAAGCCGTGCGCACCGCTTACGTCGCCGGCGACCGGAGAGACCACTACTTTGCGGAAACAGAATTCAGAAGATTGTTCTCGAACTTCATCAAAGACGAGATCATGCCTCATCTGGAAAGTGCAAAAGATCGGATTTCCAAGATGGAAGAATCTCTACCTGAGGAGTCGTCCGAAGACAGTGCATTCTACAAGGTTCGTATAGAAAAACTAAGGCGATTGACCAAAGCGAGCGGCCGATTATTGCCCGCCCTTGCCGGTTTGCTTAAATTATGAATTCCGGCACAGAAGAGCTCAAGGATTGGTCCAAGGGGTGGTACTGCATACGCTCCAAGCCAAGAATGGAGATGGTCGCGGCCTCAACATTGCAAACCCTTGACGATGTCGAAGTCTTTCTGCCTAGAACCATTCGTCCATCCAAGGCAAAATCTTTTTCCGCTAAAGCCCTTTTTCCCGGTTATTTATTTGCCCGATTCGATCCGGTTAATCACGTCCGAAACATCCACTATGCTCGAGGAGTGGCTTATGTCGTTCGCCGAAATGAGATTCCAGTTCACATCCCTCCTCAAGTAATGATCGAGCTTCGCTTGATCTCTCCGGACGGGATCCTTGAAATCCCAGACCTCCCCCACAAGGTCGGAGACAAGGTCAAGGTAATTTCCGGACTCTTTTGTGGCGATGAAGGCACAGTAACCCAACTAGTTCCAGCTCGGGAACGGGTCAAAATACTTTTTGAAATCCTCGGTCGACCCACAGAAGTCGAAATCGACGAGGACATTGTTGATTTTCCCAGTACTCATCCTATGAGCGCTGGATAAGTTTGCGAACAAAACCCCAAATCTTGACTTATTGGCTTTGCTTCAAGCAAACGGCCAAGGGCGGTAGCTTGCCTACGCATCAACTATGCCTAAAGCACTTATAACTGGCATCTCGGGCCAGGACGGTTCCTATCTTGCCGAAAGTCTTCTGGAAGACGGCTTTGAAGTGCATGGAATCGTCAGACGGACTTCTCTGGAAATGCAGGAGACGAAACTCTCGCGGATTGCAAATGTCCTGGATCAATTGACCCTGCACCCGTGCTCGCTCGAAAGCCAAACAGGATTATTTGAAATCGTCAGAACGATCAAGCCCGACTACCTTTACCACTTGGGCGCTCAATCTTTCGTTTCCTACGGATTTGAAGGCGAATACGCTACTTTGGACACAAACCTGGGGTCTACGCACGCCCTGCTCTCCGCCGTCCTTAAATTCGCACCGCACTGCCGGTTTTACTTCGCTTCATCAAGTGAAACTTTCGGAAACGCCGAATCGTCGCCCCAAAACGAATCCACCCCCTTTAATCCGCGCACCGTTTATGGAGTATCAAAATTGGCGGGTTTCCATTTGAGCAAGGCATTTAGGGAAAACAAGGAAATCCATTCATGCGCCGGAATCCTTTACAACCATGAGTCTCCGCGCAGGGGGAAAGAATATGTAACCCAAAAGATTATTAGCCAGGCCGTTGCCATTCATCGTGGGCAGGCCAAGGAGATAAGATTGGGCAATTTGGAAGCACGAAGAGATTGGGGCCACGCCAAAGACTATGTCTCGGCCATGCGGAAAATCACTGAATCAGAAATTCCTGATGATTTTGTCGTCGCCTCTGGTCATGCACATTTGGTTCGGGATTTTTGCGAGAAGGCATTCTCGTTGCTCGATCTTAATTTTGATGAATTCTTCAAGGCAGACCCTCGTTTTTTTCGTTCGTCCGAAAAAACTCCACTCTGTGGGGACGCATCCAAGATCAAAAGGTTACTCGATTGGTCGCCGACTCATGACCTAGACTCCATTATCGAAGAAATGCTGGATTGTGAGATGGCCCGAACTTCAAATGAATTAAGCCGATGAGTCGCATCAAACTTAATTACGTAGCATCGCTCTTTTTCCTTATCGTATTCGGCATAGGCTTCTTCACTGCCCATTCATTCATGCCAAAGCTCCGCCAATGGAAATCGAATAAAATGTTTTTGCAATCGAAGGTTTATCTGGACGAATCCATTGAAGGAACAAGCGACCTCATGCAAGATGGCATTCGGAAAGCTCGTCTTGCCCACTTGCTCGATCCGAAGAGCAAGGAAACTTTTGAAAATTACAATCTGTTGCTTTTTCGAGCGGAACCTGCCGAAGCATTAAGGAATTGGTCCATCCGGCTTGAGAATCAAAACGTCTTGGTCGAGGAAAGAATCCTTCTTTTGGAAAGGTGCATGGATACGCTTAGGAATGATGATCTAGCCCCTTCGGAACGCAAGAAGGCCGGAAAGCTTGCATTCGTGCAAGTGAACCATCTCGTGAACATAGATCATTGGACTGACAGCCCTGAAAATGCTCTCATCGTATGCGAATTGCTGGCGGAAACGGGAAACCAAGCCCAAGCTCTGAGCCAAACGAACCTACTTCTGGAAAAATTCCCCGGACACCCTCAGGCAATCTTTCTTATCACACGCTTGTCCGTCCACCTCAACGACCGCTCAAAAATTGGACAGATAGCAACCTCACTAGCATCACTTTCCGCACAGAGAAACGAAGTCGGCATTGACGCAATCCGTCATATGACCCTGCTACACTTGATCTACCCACTTGCGCCAAAAAGCTTAAGCAAATGCATTGACCTTCTTAATACAAACCAATTTGCAAAACCAATAGATTTCCTGCGAATCAACGCTCTCCGCCTTGCGGCATCGAGCAACGAAGGAGAAAAGAGCTCTATTATAGAAACATGTTCGGAGCTTTTTGACTTGGAAAATACTGAAGACCTCAGGACTTTCGCGAATTGGCTAGCTAGGCTCAAGGAATTCAAAGCACTATTGAAATTCTTGCCAGCATCCAAAGCATCGGTTGACGAAACCCTATTCAAAACCAGAATGAATGCCCTCGCCCACTTAACCGATATTGAAAGTATTCATCGCGAGGCAAAGAACGCTCCCATAATCCCAAGTCAGTGGCGAATCGTAGTCGAAGCTCGAGCCTTCGCCCTTACAGGGAATTTCAAAGAAGCCACCGACATTTTGGACCGCTTACTTCCCGTCCTTGGAGACGATTACAGGAAGGTTCGTACAGTTTGCGAGTATCTTGAGCAGTCAAATGACATTTCCAGTTTGGTACATATTCTCGAGAAGCTTATTGATAAACCGATCCATCAAAGATATGCACTACGGAAACTCATGCAGCATCGAGCGGCATCAGCATCCCTGCAAGAACTTCTGACTTGGATGTCAAAGCTTTCTACAATGGAAGATAATGATCCTTCTTTTTCGGAAACCTACCTGTATTTTGAGCTATTGAATCCGCTTATGCCCTCCCCTTCCATAGAGCTTTCTCGATTAATTGAGGAGGCGAAAGCCAATCGCCTCAAGCAAGATTCCTCTCAAGCACGCATCACCTTGGCACTCTCCCACTTGAGAAACGAAGCCCCGGATCAAGCCCTCGTAGCCCTAGGGGAACCAGAAGACTGGAGAATATGGCAAGGCTCTCGTTCCGCTTGGGCCTTTATCTGCGCTCAAGTCCTGAGACTCAATCACGACTCGGAAAAAGCTTTCGTCATTATGGAAAAAATAGATTTTAAAAAAATGGACAGGGCGGAGCACGACAGCCTCCGGACAATCTTTCCTGATCAATTTCCATCATCCAAGTGAGTTCCACGACTGAGAAAGATTCAAGCGAAGAAACGAAAGTCCTCGCAAAAACTGTACTCGGCGCAATTTCACTTTTTGCACCATGGCTACTTTTGATATTCCAGCTCTCGATCACTTGGGATACCAACGAGCAATACTCCCATGGCTATTTCGTGCCCGTGCTATGTTTGTTTTTGCTGCTCAAGGCAAATATCCCTGAGGTTTCGGATGTTGAGAGCCCTTCACCAAAACCCCTAGTCGGAAAGGTCTTCTTTCTTTTCGGCATTCCACTGATGCTGATCTTTGTTGCTCTCTGGTTCGTTAGGGGGGCAAATTCCGACTGGCGCTTGCTTAACCTTGTCTTATTTGCAGTCGTCGTAGTTTACACTCTCACTCAATGGTACGACCGAGGGGGGTGGAACCGGATCAAACCGATGCTCTTCCCTCTGTTTTTCTTTGTGGTCGCAATTCCCTGGCCTCTAGCCACTGACCTCAAGCTCACCCAGTGGTTCCAGGAACGCATCTCCTCACTAATCGTCGACATTCTTCTTTTGCTCGAACACGAAGCTCGCTTGGAAGGTACGGTCATAGATGTCGGTGTCTTCGGTCAGATCGGAGTGGATCAGGCGTGTAGCGGAATTCACGGGCTTCAAGCCTCCTTGGTCGTAACTCTTTTTCTCGGAGCTTACTACAAGTTCCATCTGATTAATCGGGTGATTTACGTACTTGCAGGGACAATGATTGCCCTTCTGCTCAACCTATTCCGGGCATTCGCGCTATCGTTCATAAAAGTAAAAGGAAAAGGAGAATGGCTCGATCAACCAATCCTTTCACTCGGTAGCTGGGAAGCTCCCAACGTTCATGATTCGGCAGGATTCATCGAAACTGCAATTATTCTCCTGATGATCATCTTCCTCGGGAAAATGGCAAAAGGAAAGGGGTTCAGGCGCACCCTGAGCCATGAACCCACTTTATGGACGAATTTGAAGTCAAGTCCACCCATTTGGCTAAGCATAACCAGCATCCTCATTTTTGCAGGATCGGTTATAGGGAGCGAATGGCATTACCGCAGTACGGAAAAGGCAATGGAGAGCCTCCCTCACCTGTCCTTGAGCTTGGATGATCCGGAAATCCTTACTGAAGAACAGCTTATTTCTCGTCAAGTGGCCGCTCAGTTGCACTTCGACAGCGCCCAATCCATTCAATGGCAAGAACGCTTCAGGCTACGCCCCGGACCCTATGGTATTGGCATGAAAATCGATCCCAACGGTGAATACTGGCAAGCTTTTGAATGTAACTGGAAAAGTGGCGGAGCATGCACGGCAATTCTTTCTACCCACTCGCCCGAATCTTGCCTGCCTCTAACTGGATTAGTTCAAATATCGCCGGCACGAAACACACCACCGACTACGATCCCGATCAGGATTGGAGACCATGAGGTACTTTTTGAGATCTATGAATTCGTAAGGGATAATCGCAAGCTCTTCGTGTTTCGTTGTTTTTGGCCAAGCAAGATGCTCGCTGGTACCAAGAATGTATTTCCATCCGGTGGCTATAATTTCAAGGGTCGTATCAATGCCACCCTCGAGGGTAAAAGGAACGTAGGCGGAACTATGTTGGCAATCGCCTTGGCCAATGTTGAATCCCACTCGGATGCGATAGAAAAAATGCGTTTGCTAGCTGAAAGCAAATCAATCTCGCTGGAATAAAATTTGATTGCAAACACGCGAAGAATCATAATCAGAGCCAGCAGGAAATGGTGGGAATTAGAAGTCGGCGACCTATTGAATTACAAAGATCTTCTATTCCTGTTAGTGCGAAAAGATTTCGTCACTAGCTATAAGCAAACTGTACTCGGTCCGATTTGGGTGATACTGCAGGCACTTATGGGCAGTGCGGTCTTTACCATAATTTTCGGCAAGATAGCTGGGATTGAAACTAACGGACACCCAGCTTTTTTGTTTTATCTGGTAGGTAATCTGGCGTGGAATTATTTCGCCAGCGTTTTTGGGACCGGATGCAATTCACTGCAATCAAACTTGCCTCTTTTTTCAAAAGTATATTTTCCACGCTTAATTCCACCAATCGCAGACGCCGTCTCGAAGCTAATAAATTTTCTAATACAATTTCTTGTCTACATTCTTGCCTTGGCAATCTATCACTCGAACTCTCCTGCTCTTGATTCAGGCATTCTAATTGAAGCCTTCTTACTACCTCTCCTAGTTTTGCAAATTGCAGTTCTCGCTCTAGGTCTGGGTTTCATTGTTTCTGCGGTCTCGGTGAAGTATCGCGACTTATCAAGATTCGCAGGTCTGGCGACACAATTCCTTATGTACGCGACGCCCGTGATATACCCGATTTCCGAGATTCCGAAAGCCTACCAATTTTGGATGGCGTGGAATCCACTCACCTTTATCGTCGAATCATTTAGATACTTACTGTTGGGAAGCGCATCGGGATGCACAATTGAGTATGCGTTACCATCGATTGGCATGACAGTAATGATACTTTTGATAGGTGTAATTCTATACAACAATTGTCAAAGAACCTATGTCGATTACGCATGATTGATTAATATTTTGGATAAAACCATTATAGAGGTAAAGAATTTAACAAAACGGTACAGTTTGGGGAGTATTGGATTTGTCACTTTTGCTAATGATGTGAGAAAGCTTTTGAACAAGTGGGGAATTAGGCTAGGTATACCCAATAAGTCAGAAGAATTCCTTGCTTTGGATAAAATAAGTTTCTCGGTAAAAAAGGGTGAGGTAATAGGAATCATAGGAGCAAACGGTGCAGGGAAATCGACTTTGCTTAAAATACTTAGTAGAATTACCGAACCAAGTTCGGGACAAGCGTCAATAACGGGTCGTGTTGCTTCTTTGTTAGAAGTGGGGACAGGATTCCATGAAGATATGACTGGCAGAGAGAATATATATCTAAACGGTAGTTTATATGGGTTAACGAGAAAAGAAATAGAAAGAAAACTCCCCTCGATTATCGAATTCTCTCAGATTGAAAAGTTTATTGATACACCAGTAAAGCGATATTCGAGTGGGATGTATGTTAGATTAGCCTTTGCTGTTGCGGCACATCTGGAACCGGAAATTCTGATAGTGGATGAGGTGCTAGCGGTCGGTGATGCAGAGTTTCAGAAGAAATGCATAGGAAAAATGAAGAAAGTTTCAGATTCTGGAAGAACAGTTCTTTTCGTAAGTCATCAATTGAACATGATACGAAACCTTTGCACTAGATGTATCATGTTGGAAAATGGGAAAATAAAACATGACGGAGAAGTTGAAGAAACATTAAGGAAATATTTGTCTGGTAGCTCAGATAAAAAGGGAATTGCCATCAGTGAAAGAACTGACAGGAGAGGAAAAAACAACTATATAGTACAAGATATTACTTTTTTAGGCATTGAGAAAAATGATCGCACTATTCTATGCGGATCGGATATTGAAATAACAGTTAAAGTAGTTTCTAAAATTCCTTTTGAAACGAATATTCAATGTGCAATTGCAATTTTTGATAACAATGGAAATATATTGACAGATTTAAGCAATTTTTTCACGAACGATTCGTTAATACCGGGAAAACAGAACTGCTTTGAAATAAAGTGCAGACTTAGCGAAGTTAATCTTAACGCAGGTACTTACAGATATAACTGCTGGCTCTCTACTGATATAGAATTAGAGGACCATGTATTGAATGCCGGTACTTTCATAATTAACGAGGGAAATTTCTTTTTTACCGGTAAAAGCCTTCCCCTTAACAAAGGAAGTGTACTTTTAAACCAGAAATGGATTATTTCGACTTGAATTTTGCAAATGTTTGAAAAAAGTAGTTTTATAAATTTGCATAAGCCAATTTGCATTGCTAACTATGCGTTATTATTGATAATAATAACACTCTTTTGGATTTATAAAAGACACGGTTTCGATTTAACTGACGAAGCTTTTTACGCGATCAGTTCGACACAACCAGAAAATATTATTTCTAATTTGAGCTCATTTGGCTATTTAACCAATTATGTCCTACGAATATTTGATTGCGATTTTCATACAACTAGGATATTCGGTTTGTTCCTGATTTTAGGATCCTGGTCATTGGTATGCCTAAAAGTTATCAGTGATACCAAAGAGAATATCTCAAACAGAGAATTAACCGTACTGTTTCCGTGCTTACTTATTCCGGTACTAACATTTTACTGGGATGGCATATATTCAGTAAATTACAACCTGTATGCCGTATCCGGACTCAATTTAATTCTTTATGGTCTCACCAGTGATGTAGACACTCGATCTAATCTGAAAGAAATACTCATAGGTTCATTCGGTGTCTTCATTTGCTTCATGAGCAAATTCACCGTAATCCCCTGCCTGTTTATATTATGCATCATATTTGCATTGCTAAATAAATCGAAGAAAGAATTAACCTATATTTCAAGTATAATTGCAGTATCTTCCATATTCTTCATTCTTCATTTCTCACTATCTTCAGACAATTTACCAGACTTTTTGTCTAGACATAATCATGCGTTTGATAATCTGCATTTACTAAAGTCAGAACACCTTATATTTTTTAACGGTTTTTCGATCTTTGATATATTTATCCACATAGTTAGTTTCGCTTCTCCTGCTTACTCTTGCATTTGCTTAGTAATTATAATTAATTTTATAATTGTTCATAAGTTTAGACACCTCAACACTCTCAACATAACAATTTCATTACTTTTGAGTCTATCTCTACTTGTCGTATACAAATCACATTCTCCTGACAGATGGTCATTAAATTATCAATTATTGTTTTATTCAATCTATGCCGCTGCATTCGTAGTTGTATACAACTCAAAAATTGACAATACCAAATTCAACAAAAAGCTAAAGTACATTTTGGCAGCTCCGGTACTAATATCCTTTGGTTCAAGCGACTCAATTACGTATCTCGGATCAAAATGTATTTTTTATCTTATTTTTGCTCTGGGATTGTACTTTCTATCAAAAAATAGATACACGACCATACCATCCTCAGTTTTTTTTATTTTTACCACAACACTTACCATCGTCATGATCTTTTTTGGATTTAAGCATCCTTACAGAATTCATGGTCGCATAAACCAACAGAACACCGAGATAACCACGATCGACGACAATCATCAATTTCTTGTAAATGAAGATCTAGGAGCATTCCTCTCGAGAATAAAAGCCTCTGCCACAAATCATGGCTGGAAGAAAAACACTCCGCTTATAAACCTGACAAATAAACCGGGCATCACCTTTGTCCTCTCGGGCCAAGTGTTGACCGTACCTTGGTTTTTAGGGTCCTATGAAGGGAGTGACGATTGGGCGGTCTCAATGATTAATCGATACAAGGATTCTCATAACATTAATAAGTCATGGATTATTACGAATGATGATCCGCTCAACAATCTAACTACAAACATTTTAACAAGAATAGATTTAGATATCTCCAGAGACTATCAAAAAATTGAAATACTGAATACCCAAGGACACTACAAAGGCTATAAATTTTGGAAACCCATAAATCACTAATTTAATAAATCATGCATATGAAAAACTTCAGCTTACTCTTGTTTTTACTTTCTCTTTTCTTTCTACATGGGTGCACTACCAAACCGCAGGAATCAGATTCTGACAAAAATCGTAGTATAACGTATTGGGGAGAATTAGATAACTTCGGTATCGGTTTCCTAGATAATCCAAACTACATTGAATTAAAGGAAGATCTATCGATTAATGATCTCACAGATGGTTCTTATGTTCTTCTCACCCGACACACCACACGGGATCCTGCAGAAGGCCCTGATCTTTGGGCATTAGATCGCAATGGCACTCCAGGTGTCGGTGCTTCTCTAAATAAACAAGGTATCAAGGAGGCGGAAACAATTCACCGTGTTTTAAAAACATTAAATATCCCAATCGGTGAAGTATACTCCAGCCCTACCCATCGAACTACTCAACTCGCTAGAATCGGCTTTGGATCATCCGATTTCACAGAAAAGATTGAATTGATCTACCAACCAATGATGCGAATAGAGGAAAAAGCTCTTTTTGACGTGGAATTAATCAGGTTACTTTCAGCTCCGATTAAAGGGAATGGGAATAGGGTTCTAACCGCACACAATAACACCTTGGAACGACTGGGCATTCAAGGAGTACCGACCGTGAGGCTCCAGCAGGGCGACACCGCCGTATTCAAACCCTTGGGGCACTATTCATTCAAGTATCTCGGAACTATTGAGATCGGAGAATGGCAAGCTCTAAGTGCTGAAAGATAGGGTCCGTCCCTTGTTATATTTCCAATCTCTAGCTAATGAATAAAAAGAAACCCACAATCTCGATTGTCTCAACTCTCTACAAATCGAGTGGAACTGTAACTGAGTTCATTAACTCCATATGTAATCATGCCAGTACAATTACAAATAATTTCGAAATCGTTTTAGTTGATGACGGATCACCGGATGATTCCCTAGAAATTGCGAGAAAAGCCAAAGCCCCTACCAGAATAATCCAACTTACCAAAAATTTCGGGCATCATCATGCAATGATGGCTGCGATTGAAAACGCTCGCGGGGATTATGTTTTCCTAATCGATTCTGATTTGGAGGAAGATCCTTCACTCATCTTGGATTTTTGGACGAAATTCGAGCAAAATTCCGATGCGGATGTAATTTACGGGATTCAAGAAAACAGAAAAGGCAGCCTTGTTGAAAAACTATCTGGTAAGATGTTCTACTCAATTTTTAATGCCTTAAGCGAGATACAGATTCCACCAGATCTGCTCACTGTCAGACTCATGTCTCGAAGATATGTCGAAACGCTAAAACAATATACAGAAAACTCCGTTTTCATTGGTGGTCTTTGGCAGATAGCGGGATACAAACAACTGCCTCTTCGCGTTCGCAAGAAATCATCGTCAAGGACAACTTACACACTTACAAGAAAACTCGAGCTCGTATTAAATTCGATAACCTCATTCTCAAGCAAACCCCTGCTTCTTCTTTTCAAGCTAAGCCTCTTCATCAATGTTATCACACTTTTGTACATTGGTAGAAACCTGTATTATTGGTTTGAGTATGATGAAACTATTAGCGGATATTCCTCCATAATTATTTCCATCTGGATGTTTGGCGGTCTTCTTTTGAGTGCCACTAGCATAATCGGTCTTTACCTGTCCAAAATTTTCACGGAGGTAAAGAATCGACCTAGATATTCTATCAAGGAAATCATCGACCGATCCCCTCTCTAAACTTTCCTTTATCAAATTGAATCAACAATTGCCCATTAAGCTAATTGATTTCGAGCGAAAAGCACCTGATCATGCTGAAATGCTCTAATTGCGTAAAAAAAGACACGCTTCAGCTCAATCAGACAAGTGATCGGGCGGTTATGTCGGATGGAAGCTTCGCCAATGATTTCGGCGCGACACAATCCCTCTGCAGATCTTGTGGCTGCATTTTCATCACTTACCAACCATCCAACCGACTGGAAAAATACTTTTCTGAAGAGTATGATGTTTCGGACGAAATCCAAAATTGCCAAGTAGTTGTTTCCGGAAACAGACAAGGCAAGCACTCTCTTATTCACAATTCGCTACTGGACTCATGCGCGGGTCTTCCTTCGCATGGGCGTTTTTTGGAAATAGCTTGTGGCAATGGCACTCTTTCAGAAAAGTTTGCTGAAGCCCACCCAAATTGGGAGTGCCTTGCCATCGATCCCTCCAATCAAAGCGCCCGGAATAGATATGAAAAAGTTCATTTCATTCATGATTTCTTTGATCCCGCATTGTTTCAGGGTGAAAGTTTCGACGTAATTGTGGCACATGGAATCTTGAACCGAACCGCGCCAATGGAAATGCTTAGGGGAATTGCATCCATAGCGAATCAGAATGCCCTGATCAGCATCGAAATCGTTACTCTGGAAAATTCTATTTTTGCACCATACATTTGGGATCATTGCTACACTTTTTTAGAGGAGGTCTTTGTCGGCTACTTGAATTCTTGCGGCATGACAGTCGATCATCGGGTGGACTGTGGTCCTACCATCCAATTCATATGCAGATTCGACAAAGAAATGGCTATTGGAAATAATGCCGGTTTCCCTGAAACGGTCGACTCATCTCTTTCCTTGTACCAAGATCACATTGCAAAGTGGGAATTAATCAAAAATAATTTCCTGTTGGCTCTCGCTCGAAACGAAGGTAAAAAAATAGCTCTTTTCGGAGCTGGTCTTTACAATGCAGTTCTAATCAACATTCTAAAAGAGCCCAAGTTTGATTTTGTCATAGACGAGGTTAGAGCCGGTCGATTTTTCGAAGGAATAGAAATCATTAGTTTGGACGATGCAGTAAGGAGCGAAGAGGCCATGGTCGTCTTCCTTTGCTCCAGACCATCTAACCTTGATTATATCAACGAAAAGCTAGAGAATAAGGGATTCTTAGTCGAATCCTTGTTGTAAATCACTATTTAAACCATCGGATTAATGAGTAATATTTTTGAAGTTTCCAATTGGAATGAAATACCGCTTCCCGAAATCTATGATTCCCTCAAAACGGAGACTTATGCGGCCATCAGAGGCATAATAGATCCGGAGGAGCTAGCAAGTTGTGTTACTACAATCAAGCAAAGGTTTTCACAGAATGAAGACAATCCTCCGACAGGCGAATCGCCAAGCGACATCATGACGAACTTCCAAAAGCTCGCTACAGGGGGGGAAAGTAAGCGCTATAACAATTTTCCTCGTTTCTTTCGCACTCTTTACAACCCCATTTGGGCTGATGACATCTATGGCATGAGAAGCATCTTCAAGAAAGTTTCACGAGTAAGGAATTTGATATATGGCTTGCCTGAAGATTTTGCGATCGAAGAAGTGGCTTCTAACGGGTACTGGACGGCATCAAGAATCCACCAATATCCTTCCGGTGGCGGCTTTTTCCAAGGACATAGAGACACAACGCTACTGGATGTAGCGAAGGAAAAAGGCACTGGTTTTTTTCAAGTCATACTGGTCATGAGCAAAAAGGGACAAGATTTTGAACAAGGGGGTGCTTTCGTTGATAAAAACGAAGATGAGAGATTATACCTGGAGGACCTCCTGTCACCGGGTGACATTGCCATCTATAACGGCGAAACCGTTCATGGGGTAGAAGACATCGACCCACACAGAAAACTCTCACTTGATACGCTCAACGGAAGATTGGCAGGTTTTGTTTCCTTATACAAAAAAATGGATTAATGCTTAGGTTTTTATACCCCAAACCATTCGAAAACAAACTTCAGTCGTCCTATTTCAAGGAAACGCTCGAAAGAAGTTTTTTATTTCGTGAGCTCATAGTTTCAACCGATAAAGTAAGCTATAAACTTGCTCGGCAAGGGGATTCCGAAAAGGCTCTGACAATAATCACAAAGACCTTTGCAGTGGCTGAAAAAATGACTGTAAACAAGGTTTTTGAAAAAAAGGCTGATGCGGTTTTCAATGACGACATTTTCGACAAACTGATCGGAAATGGGGAAGTTAACGAAATCGGTGACGGCATTTTTGTATTTCAGGGACAATTCCTCAAGCTCATGCGGTTTTTTGATGGCATATTCACGAAATTTGCCGATGAGTTGAATGGGGTCGAACAGTACTACCCTACTCGCTGGCCAATTGAACTCTTTAAGAAAATCAACTACTTTGAGGAATTCCCTCAAAATATTCTTCTCGTTTCCGGAGCAAAAAAGGAAAGGGAGGCTCTTGAGTCGCTCATTGATAAATACGGTAAAAGCAATGATTTCAAAGAAATTGAGCTAGGCGACTTTCTCGAACCAGCAACAACAGCCTTAGGCACTTCAACATGCGATCCATGCTACTACATACACAAAAACGGAAAGCTTGGCAAAAACGAGACATACTACGCCTTGAGCAAATGTTTCCGGAATGAAAAATCCACAACCAACCAACTGGACAGGTTGACTGAATTTTCAATGCGCGAAGTGATAGCCGCCGGCGAAGAGGAATATGTCAAATCCCAAAGAGAAATTTTTCTAAAATTTATTGAATCTTTTGCCTCTTTTACTGGACTTGCATGTAGCCTCGAAAAGGCAAGCGATCCTTTTTTTACGAATGAAATCCCCGAAAAAGGTGCACTGCAAAACCACATAGAAAGCAAATTCGAGCTTTTGGTTCCTCTTGGCAACGGACGATCCGATCTAGCAGTCGGTTCGGTTAATTGGCATAGTGATTTCTTCGGCCGATCTTTCGAAATCCGAGACAATTCCAATTATTATATGTCAAGTTGCTGCCTGGCCTTTGGTTTGGAAAGATTGGTTTTTGCCTTCCTTACTCAATATGGAATGACCAGATCCGAGTGGCCTGCCGAGGTGCAAAAAGACTTTGCCGATTTCGAAACTAATGGGTCAGGATCAAAAACTTCACTGCTAGAGATTCGGACGCCAAATCAAAAGGTCTCTCCCTCAGCCAATGAGATAAATGGAAAGGATGAGGATCTCAATACTTCGGAACATCGCGAATTGCTGAGAAGACTACTCGTTGAATCATTGAATTTGGAACCGACTGAGGAAAAATGGTTGAGCTCTCGCAATACTTTCAATTGGGACTCACTGAATCACATGAAGGTGATTACCTGCATAGAGGAACGCTTTGAAGTAGTTATTCCGAAGAAAAATCATTCCACGCTTATGGATGAGAAATCAATTCTTACCTTTTTAGAAAGTGAATCCAGCGAATGAATGTCTTGATATACGGAGCTGGCGTCCTAGGTGCCCAGGCTTACCATTTGCTCCATGAAATGCCTGAATTCAATATCTCTGGTTTTATTGACGACACAAAGGAAATCGGAGAATCAATATTTCCCGATCAGAAAGTTACTGAAAACAGGGAAACATTAGAGAAAAAAATATCGAAGGAGCCCAACTTCACAAAGGATTATGGTCTTGCTTTGGCTATTGGCCCGGACAATTTAGCAGCTAGATGGAAGGTATTTCGATGGGGGTTCGAAAAAGGATTTGATTTCCCTAACTTGATTCACCCTAGGGCATCCGTAGATGCTTCCGCCTCAGTAGGCAAAGGTAACATAATACTCGCAAATGCAACCATCGACCATGAGGTATCAATAGGGGATGCAAATTATTTGGATATCGGTTGCCTGATTAGTCACAACAGCGTTATTGGTAATAATAATTTTCTCACCACAGGTTGCGCAACCGCAGGAAACGTTAAATTCGGCAACCATAATTTCGTAGGGATGCATTCGACTTTCACAGACTATGTTGAAGTTGGTGACGAAAATTATTTTTCGGCTAAAAACCTAGTTAACCGAAACATTCCGGATAGAAGAAAAATCCTCACTTTCCTAGACCAAAAGAGTCTCCCCATTTGAGCCGAGAATTATTCAGTCGTCTTTTGCAATGCAATCACTGCAATTCGGACAATTTGAATTTAGACAAAGCTAACTTCAAGAACTCGCTAAAACCAGAAGGTAAGGTAACTTGCAACGAATGCGAATCAGTTATGCCTTTTGTAAATGGTGTTCTGATAGCAGGAAAGAGAAACTGGACTCAAAACCAAAAGCGTAACGCTTATGTATATAGTGATTTTTGGGAAAGAAGCGATGAGGCGATAAAATATCAGAGAGTGACTCATGAAGATGAGTTAATCGAATTATGGCGCAAAAGTTTCGGGGAAGGGGTTTTATTGGACGCTGGGTGTGGTTCGGGACGACATTTGAGTCATTGGACTCAAACCGATGTGAAGGCAGATTCGTTCGTTATGGTTGATATTTCTGACAGCATCTTTCAGTGCAGAAGATATTACGAAAAAATCAACTGCGCAAAACCCGTGATTTTCATCCAAAGTTCAGTAAACGAGATGCCAATCAAGAAGCAATCGATTTCAAGCACATGGTCAAGCGGTGTCGTTGGGTTACTCGAGGATCAACAGCATGCTATTCAAGAATTATGCCGTGTTAGTCAAAGGGACATTATTTTAGGAGTGCTGACTGAAAAAACGATTGCCGGGAAAATATACATCGCTGCAAATCTAGTGAAACCCTTTTTGAACAAAGTCAAAAATATGAAATTATTGTTTATGCTTTCGGGATTAATGGCCAGAGGAGCGATTTTGATGCTTAAGTTATTGAACTTCGTTAACTTGCCGCTCTCCTTCATAAGAAAAGAGCATTTGAATAATATTTTAAACGACCCAAATGCTATCGTCCGACTACAACACTCGCTCTATGACCCAATCATAATCCCAAGGATAATTAAACATCCAGATTCAAAATATGTCGAATGGGGTGAAAAATATGACTTCAAACTAAAAGCACACCAAACAGAAATAATTTGTGACTATTTCCATTTCAATAAAAGATGAGTAAAAAAGTAGCGATAGTTCAGTCAAATTACATTCCATGGAAAGGTTATTTTGATATCATCGCACATGTGGACGAATTCATCATTTTTGACGAAGTCCAGTTTACAAAAAGAGATTGGCGAAACCGCAATAAAGTCAAGACTCCGCAAGACCTGCTCTGGCTCACAGTCCCCGTATTGACAAAAAGCAATTTCCTTCAGAAAATCAGTGAAACAAAAATCAATGGTGATCTCTGGAAAAAGAAGCATTGGAATGCGTTGAGAGTCAACTACCAGAAGGCAAGGTTCTTCAATGAGATTTCCGAATTGCTTGCAGACTTTTACCAAGCTAGGGAATTTGAATTTCTTAGCGATGCAAACAGATACCTGATCGATTTGATTTGTGGTTTCCTTGACATTCGTACGAAAATTTCTTCTTCGGCCGAACTGAACCTACCTGAAGATAAAAACGAACGGCTAATCTCCATGTGCAAACAGGTAAAGGCGGATGTCTACCTTAGTGGAAGGAGTGCTCAGGGGTACATAGACCTTAATGAATTTTCAAATGCCGGAATTTCCATCGAGTGGTTCGATTATAACGGCTATCCAGAATACGACCAACTCTGGGGGGAATTCGTTCATGAGGTTTCGATTCTTGATTTATTATTCAACTGTGGGAAAAGCTCGAACACCTTCATGAAATTCTCCAAATAACTGCTTCATGCCATCCCCAAAAATAATTCTTGGAATTTCGGCTTTCTACCATGACAGTGCGGCCTTCCTGCTGATTGATAGTGAGATTGTTGCCGCATCCCAAGAGGGAAGATTCAGCAGAATTAAACACGGCAATTCTGATACTGAGAAAAACCAAATTCAAAAGAATGACAAAGAGGAAGAATTCCAAGTCAAACAGGGTGCAAACAAAAGTTTGCTTATTGAGTCTAACATGTTATCCGAGGACAATAAGAAGTTGTGGATCATGCCTATTATGCTCTGCCTGATACTTTTCGGCGCTTAAGATCATTCTGAGTTCTACGCCTGCGATGCCCTTAATCTACGCATTCTTTTAATTTTGCCATGCTCAAGAAGCTCTCGCTGATTGCCACTTCCGTAATAGCAACCCTTCTGCTTTCCGAGATTGCCGCCAGGTTCATCATCGAGCCAAGATCCTCGGGTTTCGGGACGGGAATCCTATCGAAGCAATGGTTTGAGGAAGAAGTGATCTATAATGATCAGGGATACAGGGATTCTGACTTTAACCTCAAGATGCGTGAAAACGCGGTTATCATGGTTGGGGACAGCTTTACCGAAGGACACGGAGTAAAACATAATGTAAATTTCTTTGCCATTGCAAAAGCCCGATTCCACCACAAGGAATTTTACAATATCGGAAAGAATGGTGAAAATACCTTTGGGCAAATCAAAAGGTTTTCAGACCTTCTGAATGAGTTCTCCGTAGAACCAACTGATGTCGTCTTTCAATACTTCTTTAACGACATAGAATATTTAGAACCTGTCGTCTTTAAACAAACCCATTGGTTGCAATCCCCTGAGTTTGTATCTCTTTCTAACCATTCCGTCCTTTTTGACTACTTGTATCACCCTTACTTATATGGCACCTTCTCCAATGAATACTCCGATAATCTATTTGCGTCCTTTGAAAATGAAAGTCTTTTCGCAAAACACTTGGAAGATATCCTGAAGATTTATCAATTGGCCAAGAGTTCGGGTGCAACTTTCCATTTCCTTGCATTTCCTAATATTAGCAATGAAAAATGCCTGAGAGATTCTCGTAATTCATATATTATGCAATTAGAGGAGTTCTACATGAAGCATTGGTCCAAAGGAGATAGCTGGATAAAAGTATCTGATATGATCTTGAATATGGATTCAGACCTAAGAAGAGCCAATAAAGTAGATGCTCACCCTTCGCCCGAAGTTCACTTGGAGATTGGACGAATTTTGGTAGACGCCATTAAGGGCAATGAAAATCAATATATTCATTTTTATGATTAATCCGGACCGATAATGACTTGAAAACAATTCCTTTCAACAAGCCCTACCTGACCGGACATGAATTCGAGCACATTAGGGATGCACACAAACAGGGCCAATTAGCTGGGGATGGTTCATTCACGAAGCTTTGCCACGCTTGGCTAGAAGAAAACACAGGATGTCGAAAAGCGTTGCTAACGCACTCATGCACCGCCGCGCTCGAGATGTCAGCCATGCTCATCGATATAAATCCTGGAGATGAGATCATCATGCCGTCGTACACTTTCGTATCAACAGCTAATGCATTTGCTTTGCGTGGCGCGATACCGGTTTTTGCAGATATTCGTCCAGATACGCTCAATATCGACGAGAACCTGATAGAAAGTCTAATTACCCCTCGAACAAAAGCGATTGTACCCGTTCATTACGCAGGGGTTTCCTGTGAAATGGATGAAATTCTGGAGATAGCCAAAAAAAATGGTCTTTTTGTTATCGAAGATAGTGCTCAAGGAATTTGCTCCTCATTCAAAGGGACCGCGTTAGGGACAATGGGACAGATTGGTTGCCTGAGTTTCCATGAAACAAAAAATATCCACTCAGGTGAAGGGGGTGCTATTCTAATAAATGATTCAAGTTTAATCGAAAGAGCCGAAATCATAAGGGAAAAGGGAACGGATCGATCTCGTTTTTTTAGGGGTCAAGTTGATAAATATACTTGGATTGACTTGGGTTCATCTTATTTACCTGGAGAGCTAATAGCTGCCTTTTTATATGCTCAATTAGAAGAATCTTACGAAATAACAGAGAGACGCCTAAAAAGTTGGGGGAAATATCATAAAGCTTTCAAAGAACTTGAGAGATGCGGAAAACTGATGAGACCAGTGGTTCCAAGTTACGCAAATTCGAATGGTCATATTTACTATATCATTTTAGATGAAACAATTAACCGTGATGCACTAATCGAAAAGTTAAAATTAAAAGGGATCGATACCGTTTTTCACTATCAACCTCTGCACCTCTCTCCAACAGGAAAAAAACTCGGACAAACAAAGGGAAATCTTCCTGTAACCGAAGATATTTCTCGCCGAATTTTGAGATTACCTCTTTGGATAGGAATGGATGAGCAGCAAAGAGTGATGGAAGGAATCGCAGAAGTGATCATGTGAATACTCATAATGCGCCTTAAATATATCCATTGAAAATACTCCTGCCAAGTCTCATTAATGATGGGCTTTTTGACTTTCCAGCAAATGCAGGTTGGAAAGAAATATACCAGAAGTATGAAGATGAAGGGGTTGATCGAAATCCTATCGTTCATCATTTGGAAGATCACGGAATTTCGCATGTCCAATTTTGGATTAACCACGAACAAGGGCAGAAATCTTGGGCGGATGAACATAATGTTAAATATGGTGAGAAATCTTGGTATCTAGATATTTTAGAAGCCCAGATTCTACATGAAAACCCGGATGTCATTTACAATACGACCTTAACCGTCATCCCTTACGATTTCATCAGAAAGATAAAGGGGTTACTCAAAAAGCAATGTCTTTGGGTCTGTTTCTACGGAGTAAAAAGAACGGGTGAATATCGTAAGTTCAGGGAGTACGACCTCTACTTGACCGGTTTTAGAGAATTAGAAAGCGAACTCCGGGCCGAAAATCAAAAAACCATTTTTTTCCCTCACTACTTTGACGACCGGTATTGCGACAAAAACATGAATGTGAAGAAAGAGATTACGTTCTCATTTCTTGGTTCATTAGCCTATAGATATGATGACCATACCTTCAACGCGCGACGGAGATTGGTTGAAAGACTGATGGATGAGATGGGGCTACGAGTCTTCTCCCACTTGACCAAAGAACTGAATTGCCCGCGAGAATCATTACGACAAAGATGGAATGCCCTGCGATGGGAGCTATATCACTTGTTCAATGCCCTTCCCCGCCCTGCCAACTTTCTGTCAAAAGCCCCTATTCTCAATAAAGTAAAGGATTGGGAAGTTCGCCCCACGCCCGATTTTTTGTTCAACGCCAGGCTAACCAAAAGGGTACAACCACCTAAGTACGGCGAAGATCTCTATAATACTTTGGCTAGTTCCAAACTAACTTTAAACGTCCATGGTCAAGTTGATGCAAATTTCGGATTAGCTAGATTCGCCGCAGGAAATATTCGGCTCTTCGAGGCAACGGGTGCAGGGACTTGCTTGTTGACCGACAACCTCCCTCATATCGAGGATTTCTTCGAGCCTGACAAGGAAATCGTGACCTACGAAAGCCCTAAAGAAGCAAAGGAAAAAGCCCTTTTTCTGATCAATAACCCAAGCGAATGCTTGGAAATTCAAAAGTGCGGACAAGATCGTGCGTGGAAAGACCACTCATCCTCCACAAGAGCGATGCAATTCTCACAAATCTTAAAAGAACATGCCTAAGAACAAGAAGGTTCTAATCACCGGATGCGCTGGCTTCATAGGAAGCCATCTAAGCGAAGCTTGCTTAAGAGAAGGGCATCAGGTTTACGGATTGGATAACCTCTCACGAAAAGGGACTGAGCTAAATCTTCATTATCTTGAATCGCTGCAATCCTCGTCCTTTCACTTCCAGAAACTCGATTTGCTAAAGGAGGACGAATTGTATCAATTCTTCATCGATAAAGGACCCTTCGAATGGATCGCTCACGAAGCAGGTCAAGTCGCGGTCACAACGAGTTTGGAAGACCCTCTTTCTGATTTTAAATCCAACGCCCAGGGAACTCTTCACCTTTTGGAAGCCATCCGAAATCATTCCCCCAAGTCCAGACTTATCTATGCATCGACCAACAAGGTATACGGGGAACTGAGAAACCTTGAGGTAGTCGAGGAAGAAAACCGGTACTCTTTCTCGGGTTCGTCTCGGGGAGTAGGCGAAGACATGCCCTTGGACTTTCATTCGCCCTATGGATGTTCAAAGGGTACGGCAGACCAGTATGTTTGCGATTACGCTCGCTCTTTTGGCATAGAAGCCACGGCATTCCGGCAATCGTGCATTTATGGCACTCGGCAATTCGGCCTTGAGGACCAAGGGTGGGTTGCGTGGTTTCTCATCGCCACTGCCCTTCGCAAGAACATTACTGTTTTCGGCAACGGCAAGCAAGTGCGTGATCTGCTTTGGATTGAAGACTTGTGCTCCATTTACCTCAAGTGCTGGCAATGCGAGGAATTCCCCAAAGGCCAAGCATTCAACGTTGGCGGGGGGAAGGAGAATACCCTTTCTCTTCTCGAGCTTTTTGGATTACTTGAGAAAATGAATATTCCGGAGGTCGAACGTGCCTTTGGCTCTTGGCGCAAGGGCGATCAAAAGATTTTCTATTCAGACAACTCAAAGGCTGAGGATAAGCTTGCATGGAAACCAGCTACCTCGCCGGAGGAAGGGATTCGCAAACTATGGAACTGGATCAACGACAACCTGTCCTCGATAGAGAAAGCGCTTAAGGAAAACCCTCATTAATATTTGTTTCGCAACCCCCTGCTATCAACTGGATAACCTTCCCACCGGCGGTCTGCCGATCCATTACCAAAAGCTCGCCCGCAGCCTCTCGGATCGGGGACATCAGGTCACCGTACTTTACGCGGACCGCTTTGGCTCTCATGCCGAGCCATTTAAGAGCGCTCAATTGAATTTCATCCCCCTAAAGTTTCCGTTCCCCAAGATATTGCACGCTCCCGTCCTTTCCCGAGCGCTCAGAATCTTGGGCTTATCCGAAAAAGTCCGCTTCAAACAGGATAGCAAAGTCATTTCCCGCTCACTGCGGAGGCTTCAAGCAAACCAACCGTTTGACGTTATCGAGAGCCCGAACAATGGAGCATGCTTCGACCAGTACAATTTCCGCAGGTCAAGAAGTTGTATTCGAATTGCGACCACGGATAAGGAACACTCTGAAATCAACGGGACTACCCCCACTCCCTATCTTGATAATCTTTTCAAAGCGGAGGGAAGAACATTTGGCAAATGCCCGAATCTCGTCACCCACACCTTTGCGCATAGAGATAACATTTGCACCGAATACAACTTGCCGGCTGAAAAGTTCACGATCATTCCTTTGTCCGTGAGAATCCCTTCTGAGGACGAACTCTCACATGAAAGGAATCATACCCGGCCAAAGGTTCTTTTCGTGGGTCGCTTCGAAGAGAGAAAAGGCATCGATATAGTCTTAAGCTTGATACCTCGGATTTTGGCACAGGAACCCGATGTGGAATTTCGCCTTGTAGGGTCAGACCCCAAGAAATATTACGAGAAAAAGTTTGTTTCCCAACATCCTGAAATCTCGAATCAAGTATTCTTCGTCGGAGAAAAACGGGGACAAGAATTGGAGCAGGAATACAAGAATTGCACACTTTTCATCGCTCCCTCAAGATATGAATCCTTTGGGTTGATCTATGCAGAGGCTATGAGTTTTGGGAAACCGGCGATTGGCACTCGAATCGGGGGAATTCCCGAGGTCATTGAAGATCAAATCAGCGGGTTGCTCTGCAACAACGAAAGCACTGAGGAGTTCTCCGAGGCCGTGCTCCGGTTGCTGCGAGATGAGAACTCAAGGATCAAGATGGGGGCAGCGGCACGCAAAAGAGCAATGAAATGCTTCGATTTCGATAATCTTGTTATCGAAACTGAAAAATATTACACCAAAATCTCCGGACGGAGCCGTTAAATTTGAAGATTTGCCTAATCATTGACCTACCCGGAATTGGCGGAGCCTCCATTGCTGCAAACAGAACTCTGGATGCAGTGGAACAGATTGCCGAACCAAGCATGATCGCATCCGATTTCGATCAGTCGGCAAAAACTCCCTCCTTTTGCCTGCAACCTGGCAAAAAGTTTAAGACCTTCGAGCTTTTCGCAAGCAGAATGCTTCCTGTCAGCTTATACCTCAAGCTTAGGGATCTGGAACTGAAGAGACAATTAAGCAAAATTCTAAATCGGATTAAGCCTGACATAGTTAATTTTCACAACATTCATAGCGCAGGTTGGCCAATTGATCTTGTCGCAAACGCATTGAAGTATGCTCCCGTCGTTTGGACTCTCCACGATTGCTGGAGCTTTCTTGGCACTTATTACCCAACTCACGCCCCGTTGCCTGACGAAAGGACACTTGGAAAACTAAAGGCAACCTGGGCTTCCTTAAGAAAAGGTAAAAGTCCCCATTCACTTTCGGCACTAACACCCTCCGCATGGATGCAGAACCAAGCATCATCATCTTTTTGGGAAGGAAACCTCGTCAAGACTATCCACAATCCGATTCCCGAATCTTTCTTCAAAGACCGAGATCGCAAGGCTTGTAAAAAGGCGCTGGGATTGAGTCAGGAAAAACCAGTGATTCTTTGTGTTGCAGGTAATTTGGATGAGGAAAGAAAGGGAGGTACAACCCTCAAAAAGATCCTTTCCTCAAGCCTACCTGATCTTGCTCAGTTCGTTCTAATCGGAAATGGCAAAGGTTATGAAAACTCGGACCGTACAAGAATCAACTGTTTGGGATTCGTCCGGGACGAAACGACCATGCAGATCGCATACCATGCCGCCGACCTGCTTTTACACCCTGCCCCGATTGACAACTTGCCCAATACAGTCTCGGAATCCATGAGTTGCGGGACACCCGTTGTGGCATTCGACACTGGTGGTTTGCCCGAAATGGTCATTCCTGAAAAGAGCGGGTGGCTCGTTCAGGAAATAAACAGCGAATCCATTGTCCGAGAATTAGGTTCCATCATCAAATCCAGAGCCTATGAAAATTTGCCGGAAAGTACCCGTCAAACCGCGTTCGAGCTTTTCCATCACAAAGAAATCGCCCAAAGCTACAAAAATCATTTTCAACTGGTAAAAAACCAAGGATGATCGAATTGGAAAAGAATCTAGGGCTTGCCAATTCTGATTGGCTCATGAGTACCCGTGAAAAACTTGGTCTGATCGGGTTGCTAGAGTTGTTAAAGCCAAAAACCGTCCTCGAATTCGGCTACCACCGCGGAGGCGCCACCAAATGGTTATCAAAATATTCCGAATCATTAATCACAGTTGATGTAAATGAATTCGTCGGACAAGCGGAAGATGATTTTCCTAATGTAAAATCATGGAACTGCCCTACGCAAGAAGCGGTAAAGCGAATCAAGGACGAATCGCTTCAGTTCGATCTCGCGATCGTTGATGCCGATCATTCACGAAAAGCAGTTGCTTCAGATGTTCGCGGTCTCCTGGATCATGCCAATCTCATCCTGATGCATGACAGTTGCAATCCGAATTGCCGCAAGGGGATGAAAGATGCCCTAAAGAACCAAACTTCCCATGGATACTATTTAGATTTCATTACTTCCGTATCCAAGCACGATGGTCTTTGGGGTGGACTCGGTTTGGCTTACCGATCTGAGAATCCCGGCCTGGTCAATGAGTTTGAAGGTGAAGTATCGCCCTATCCCATGCTCGCCTTGCAAAATGCGATGAGGCTCAACCACAAGATAAAATCACTCCTTTCACGCCTGAACGATAGAATCCAAATCTTCAAAAACAAAGGAAAAGTAATTGGTGGAAAAATACGTGGTCGCTGAAGAGTCTAAATGGGGCAAATCCCGCCCAATCAAATTGTTAGAAACCTATGCATGCGGCATGGAAGCCGATATGATTAAGCTATGAAAATTCTCGTGACAGGATCATCCGGACTAATCGGGTCGGAGGTGTGCTGCTACTTTGGCCAACGAGGGCATCAAATACACGGTATAGACAATAACCAAAGGGCTATATTTTTTGGTCCGCAAGGAGACACTAAATGGCGACTTTCGGAACTGACCAAGTCACTGCCCTCCTTCACTCATCACGAGACTGATATTCGGGATCGCGAAAAGGTACTCGATCTAGTCAAAGGTCTCAAAATAGACGCCATCGTGCATACCGCCGCGCAACCATCTCATGACAAGGCCGCGTCGATTCCATTCGAAGATTTCGACACGAATGCAGTCGGAACTTTAAACCTGTTGGAAGCAGCGAGACGGTTTTGCCCCGAAGCTCCTTTTGTCCACATGTCAACCAACAAGGTCTATGGAGATGGGCCAAATCGGATCGAACTCTTGGAAAAGGCAACAAGATGGGAGTTTGCCGACCCGGAATATAAGGATGGAATATCCGAGTTATTCTCGATCGATCAGTGCAAGCATTCGCTTTTTGGCGCATCGAAAGTTGCAGCCGACATTATGGTCCAGGAATATGGAAGATATTTTGAAATGCCTACCGTTTGCCTTCGTGGAGGATGCCTGACCGGGCCATCTCACTCTGGAGTGGAACTGCATGGTTTCCTGAGTTACTTGGTGAAATGTAATTTAGAGGGAGGGACTTACAATATATTCGGGTACAAGGGAAAACAAGTTCGCGACAATATACATTCGGAAGATGTTGCGAGCTTCATAGATTTGTTCATCCAAGCGCCTCGTTCCGGAGAAGTATATAACATAGGCGGAGGCAAGCAGAATTCATGTTCAATTCTCGAAGCCTTTGAAATTTGCGAAAAACATTCAGGCAAAACACAAAATTACACATACTCGGATGCCAATCGCATAGGTGATCACATTTGTTATTACAGTGACCTCAACAAACTTTATCAACACTATCCTAAATTCGAGATAAAACATTCTCTAAACAGCACAATCGAACAAATTGTGGAGACGGGGAAGGAGAGAAATAGTTAAATAGACTCAAGTGTCTTAAGGGAGAATTGAACACGACAAAAGAAATTCTACTTGTAACTGAAACTCCACCGGGGACGCCCAATGGTTTCGGCGTCACGCTTGATACTCTATTCAAGGATTTAGATCCTGACGTTATCTTTACAGATGCGGAATTCAGGGATCATGGTGATCAAAAGGGATACCAACTTGCTCAGATCCCCTTCCATCGCTCCAAAAAATATTTATTAAGTCTATTAATCGGCAAGACACCAGAATGGAGAGGCATATTTTCGAGGTTGTGGGTCAGCAAACACATAAAAAAGAAATATGATTTCATATATTCATTTGTTTATTCCTCATCATGCCTGAAATACGGCAATTGGTTGGCAAAGAGGTTTAATTCCGAACATATCGTACACATAGCTGACCATTCTCCGGAGTTTTTTGAAGACAAAGAATGCATCAGCATAATAAAAAGTGCTAAAAAAAGAATCACCATTGGAAACAATATGAGGGATTCATATCAGGATTTCTATAAACTCGATGACTTTCAGGTATTACATAATGGAGTAGACAGTAATGAAATTCCTGTTGATTTTGATAGCAGAGGTGAATTCGGTGCGGAAAACCCATTCAAGTTACTTTTTTTAGGTAGCTTATTTGAAAACCTGCACACTGAATGTATCGAAGACGTCTGTGAGGCTGTTCAACAATTATCATCAAACGGTCACCACATAAAATTTGATATATATGGTCAAATAGTTCCCGACAATATGCTAAATCATTATATCGACAATCAGTCGGTTCGAT
The DNA here is from genome assembly GCA_028343845.1 of Verrucomicrobiota bacterium. Lineage (GTDB taxonomy): Bacteria > Verrucomicrobiota > Verrucomicrobiia > Opitutales > Seribacteraceae > Seribacter. The sequence goes on from JAOLZO010000007.1 coordinate 74,792, forward strand.
ATAATGGGTGCATCCCGTCAAGCGAACGGTTCAGTTTGATGGAAAAGTACGACTGTTTAATCGTTCCCTCTTCTTTTAACAGGGAAAAGTCACATTCATACAGTTATTCTATTCCCACTAAACTGCCCGAGGTTCTCTCTAGCGGTCTGCCTGTTCTAATTTACGGCCCAAAAATTATGGAAGCGCATAGGTTTTGCACGCGCCTTGATGCTGGTGACAAAATATCAGAAAGGTCCATTGATGCTCTTCGGGAGTATTTCGTCAGAACGATGGAAAACTATAACGAAATCAGAAGAAACTCGGGGAAATTGGCAATAAAGATCAAGGAAGATTTCTCAGGCAACTCCGTACGTACGAAACTAGTTCATATTCTAGGCCAATAACCTTGATAACAAAATACTTAACAAAAGTTCCATTCTTCAGAAGAAGGATAGCTCACGACATCAAGTTCAACCACTTTTCATCGTTAGGTATAAGCATTCCTGTTAAAAATGGTTTTTGGGCCCCAATACCTCAATATGATGCGTACGATTCTTTTTCCGAGATTTTCATACAAGATGAATACAAGGACATTATTCCGGATATTACATTCAATAGAATCATAGATATGGGAGCCAACTATGGTTATTTCACGATTTGGTTACAATCCTTACAGCCCAAACAAAATCTAAATGCACTATTGATCGAACCCTCGAGGAATTGCATCCAGGCTTTGACCGAACTGGCGAGAGATTCCGGTTATTCCAACTGTCTACAGGTTGAAAACGGGTGCATTGGCAACCCCGCAGAATCAAACATGGACTTTTACGAAAGGCCATTCATGGCCTCTTCCATTTTCCGGAATTCCTCTGAAGAATCCACTTACAAAGTAAAAATACTTGATGAAAATGAAATTCTACGCAAATCACCACCACCTTATGATTTGATCAAGTGTGATATTGAAGGAAGCGAGTGGGAACTTCTTTGCCACTATCCCAAAGTTATTTCACAATGCCAGTATTTATTAATTGAATGGCATAGTTGGCATAGCGGAGGTAGAGGAATTTCGCAAATTGAAGATAAACTCAAAAACCTTAATTTCGAAATATCAAATAGATCAGCTGAACAATTAGCGACTGGACGTGAAGGTAAGGTGGGGATGATTTTGGCAAAAAACCTACTTTATTAAAATTTTGAAAACAATTGGTGAAGTGCCAGGAGACAAGCAAGAATTACAGCCTTTGCTCTATCCGTTTCATCAAAATTACCCTAAAAAGATTCTATCAAAATATAGATGGTGGAGAAATCAAAGAGTAAGCAAAAAACTTCCTTTGCTAAACAGAACTCGTGGATGGCTAACCGTAATTAATCGTCTCGGCGCCCGAGGTGACACCTTGATAACTGCAAATGTCATCAAATGTATAAAAGACATTTATCATAACCTTAAGATTAATTGCATAACCCCCTTTTCCGAACTCATACAATACGATCCGTCCATAGACTCGATTAACAAACCGGAAACCTTTTACTCCTTCGATTCCAGTTACTTTGAATTGATCGTTCGAAACGAACAAAATGAAAATATTGTTTGTCACAACTTAAAACGCCTTGGAATTGAGAAATACACTTATAAATCGTCTTTCCATCTTATAGAATCGGAGATTAAATGGGCAAAAGAACAGGTGTTCGATTTTCCAAAACCACTCATTGCCATTTCCACCAAAAGTAAAGAATCCGTCAAAAATTGGCCCGTTGAAAATTGGTTCGAAACGATAGATTACCTATCCCAAAAATATACAATTATTCAGTTAGGAGATTCAACAGAACCTGAATTCAATAACCTGAAGCGTTATGCCGGAAAACTAAATATGCGCGAATCAGCATCTATTTTATCGAGATGCCAGTTATTCGTTGGCCCAGATAGTTTACTGATGCACGTTGCCAATGGATTGGATTTAAAGTCCGTTATCATTTTCGGAAACGCCCGCCCCATCAACTGCCTTGGTTATCCTGAAAACGTCAACCTAACCGGACCCACAGATTCAATGGGATCATGGTTCCACGATGGATATGGTTCTGATGATCAAGATTTAGAAGCCACTTCTGACATACCTCCGAAACTAGTTTTGCAAGAGATCGACAAATTATTATCCAATTAAAACAACAATGAACCTTCCAACTTCATTCAATTCCATCAATTTTTCATTAGTGGACCTAACCATCAATTTTGCGATTGGTGTGGCACTCTTGGCTCTTATCTCGCTACATTATTCGTATAGTGCAAAGAAACGAATGCTTCGAAAGGATATTGCCCTTACCCTTCCGATCATTGGTCTGACCACGCTGTTGGTCATTACCGTCGTAAAATCCTCCCTTGCGCTATCCTTAGGCTTGGTCGGAGCGCTCTCCATCGTCCGATTTCGCACACCGATCAAAGAACCGGAAGAATTGGCCTATATTTTCATGGCCATCTCAGTCGGTCTTTGCCTTGGTGCCGATCAAAGGGAAGCGGCAATCGCAGGAATTTTAATTATTTTGGCCGCTTTTTCTGTCTACTCCCATATCTCATCCAAAGAAAAGAAGGAACCGTCAAACTTGATTCTCACTTTTCATACTCCCATTGGAAAAGACAGTGGAAATCTTCTTAGTGAAATCACAGGTTATCTTACCGCCCGAGCAAAAGAAGTGAATGTCAGGCGGATCGATGATCAATCCGATCAATTCTCACTTACCTGTGTCGCAAACTTTGAAGGGCTTGAAGATATAGAAGCTTTCTTGGCAGAGTGTCGCTCGAAATTCCCGGATTCCAAAATTACGCTCATAGATGATTTCTCGTTCCCGAACGAATAAGCCAGCCTTTTTCAGCCTTGATTGAATAGATGCGGATAGCAAAAAAAAGCTCTTCCAAAGATAAGCTCCAGCCCGCTCCGAGTTCGCGTTCTTTGCGCATTTCAATCCTATTCCTCATCCTGGGACTCTTTCTCGGCGTTATCTCCAATGAGCCCCTTAAAAACCTCAAGGCCAACCTTTCCCTACTCTTTGAGGCCGAATCGGTCGAGGTGCTTACCGAGGAAAACGATCTCCCCACCCTTGATCTTGATATCAAATACAAAGACTTTTCACGAATTGCTCAAAAGAGAAACGAAGCCATAAGACTTAACGCATTAAGGTCATCAGATGATGATTTCGTAAAGGGAAAGATTTCGCATGGTAGTAAGACCGTTGATTGTAAATTAAGATTGAAAGGCGACCTCGCTCAACATTGGTCCGGTTCCAAATGGTCTCTCAGGGTTCATACCAGAAAAGGGAACTCGATTTTTGGAATGAGCCGATTCTCACTCCAGGATCCGGTAACAAGAAACCATACCTACGAGTGGCTATTTCTTAAAAACCTCCGTTTGGAAAAAATCCTCGGTCCTAGGTATATGTTCGTAAACCTGAAAATGAATGGCAAACCGATGGGGGTTTATGCCATTGAAGAACACTTTTCAAAAGAGTTGATTGAAGATCAAAGGAAAAGGGAAGGTGTCGTTCTTTGCTTTGACGAGCACTACATGTGGAATCTCCATTGGAACCTCAGTTGGCCCTCAACCTATCGTACTTCCGGTATAGAAATACGAAACTCAAACAAAGTTAGCGAATCTCCCTCACTTTCAAAACAGAGGGAAACTGCCGTAAATCTCCTGAGGAGCTTTCAGGAGAGAAAGCTGTCTGGATCTCAAGTCTTTAATGCCGAGAAAACAGGTAAGTTTCTCGCTCTTTCCCACCTTTGGGGGGCTGAGCACGGCCTTTCTTACGCAGACATCAACTTTTACTTCGATCCGATTACCGCAAAGCTCGAACCGATTGGTCTGGATGCAAAACCCAACCAAACTCCGCTAAACCCGCAAAACTACTTCCGTGAAGGGGAAATGGAAGACACCTGGGTCAACTATGCGCTCCGTTCGCCCGAAATTGCGTTCGCCTATGTCAGGGCACTCGATCGATTTAGCAAGCCCGCCTATCTATCAATGCTCAAAAAACAACTCGAAAAGGAGGAGCTGCACTTTAGGAGAATTCTGACTAATGAACAATTCTTGGAAAACCGGCACTCGATCTGGCGAGCCAAAAGACTATTGGTTGAAAGCAACCCCTGGGATAACTTGGAAAACCGGACGGAGGTCATTCGGCGAGGGCTAGATGATTCCAAGATCGCTCTGATTTTCGGAAGGACAAAGAAGGTTGATCAACAGCAGGGGATTGAGGTCACTATTCGCAATGCATTAACTCAACCCATTGAAGTACTCGGATTCAAGTATTTGGGACAACACTGGAAGGCCAAAGACTCTATAGTAAGCCCGGACAAAAAAGCCGCTTTCCTCTGCTCGGAGGATGACAATGTCGTACTGCCCCCAAACAAATGGGCAATGGATTCCCCAAGGACCGACCATCGCTTTACCTTCTTCCCTGATTCAGCCGAACAGGGGAAAACAAATCCACTAGGGAATGAGCCCGTTATTGCCAAGGTCAGAATATTTGGCTTGGACAAGTTCTTGGAGATTGAGGTGGACATGGATGGAAAAACCTTCAAGCCCAAAGCATTACCGTTTGCTTCAATCAATGAAGCAACTCACGAAAGCATCCCTTGGATAAGGGAGGAGGGAGACAAGTTGCACATCACCAAAGGCGTTCATTTGGTAACCGAAGACCTCTTTATTCCCCGAAGGTTTTCTCTCGTTATCGAAGAGGGAACTTGTTTGAAATTCGCAAAGGATACCGTCATGATTTCGGAAGGTGCGATCATAGCAAAGGGCACCGCTGAGAATCCCATTACGTTTACCTCTGCGGATGAGTCATGGGGAGGCGCCCTGATCACCAATGCAAAAAAGCGCTCCAAGCTCGAACATCTCCACTTCTCAAACGCGGTCGGCATTGGACCTTCCCTGCAGAATCAAGGCATAGAAAGGTTTGGTTGGATGCTGACCGGAGCCCTTACTTTTCATGAGTGCGATGTGGATATCCTAAACTGTAAGTTCAGCGATTTGAGGAGCGAAGATGCCCTGAACCTCATTTCTTCCGATTTCAGGATGCTAGGTTGTTTCTTTGGCGACGTTAGCTCGGACGCGCTGGATGGAGACTTCGTTCAGGGGCTGATCAAAGACTGCCAGTTTGAACGAATAGGCGGAGATGCCATCGATGTCAGTGGAAGCGATGTCTCAATAGAGGAAGTCCGAGTCCAGTCCGTTTTCGATAAAGGTTTGTCAGCCGGGGAAGGCAGTTCAGTCATTATTTCCAACTCTTCTTTCCACAATGTCTCTTACGCCATTGCATCCAAAGATCTTTCAGAGGTGAAGGCGTCCAAAATCAAAGTCAGGGATGCAAAAAAATCAGCACTCGCCGCATACCAGAAAAAGGAAGTCTTTGGACCTGCCAAGATAGAAATCACCGAGCTGGATTTGGAAGAAACCAGTAAAAGGCATTTGGCTGAGACCGGGAGTAGCATAACCCTTAACGGAAAAGCGCTCGATACAGTTGAACTCAATGTCGATACTCTGTACGGAAAAGAAGAAGGATCGAATCAAGATGAAAACCCTTGACGCCAAGATGCATTCGAGGATTACCGATAAGCGTATTGAGCTTAAGAACCTGCGGCCATTGAGGTGTCTTCATCGGGTGGAGGCTGCCTTACTAAAATCTCCCCTTAGGTTCCATGAAGCCTATCCCCCTCGTAAAATCAACAGTTTGTATTTTGACACGACTGATTTCAAATCAGTGAATGAATCGTTTTCAGGCACCAGCACACGGGCAAAACATCGTTTCCGTTGGTACGGGGAAGTAACAGAAGCCCACAACCCGACTTATGAGATAAAATGCAAGAAAGGCCATCTCTCGTGGAAATCATTAACTGAGCTGGAATTTTCCATCAATACCAATGCGAAAGATTGGGACTCCGCACTAGCGGATAACAGCGGTGCAAGCTTATCAGGAATCATATCACTCCCAGGAGCCAGGCCCGTTTCAATCGTATCTTACTACAGAAGGTATTACGAAAGCGCAAACCAAGGGGTTAGGGTCACCTTGGACAATGAAATCAGCTATTTGGATCAAAACACTTATTCCCGACCGAACTTTCTCTTTAGTCGCCATAGCCCCGAAAAACTAGTCGTTGAAATCAAATTGGCTCAAGAAGATTTAGAAATGCTTGAGGACTTGAAAAGGACCTTGAATTTCGTACCGCAACGATTTTCCAAATATTGCGAATCTCTTCAAAACCATATTCCGAAATGGAAATAGGAAAATTTGCAAATTTGCTCACCGTTACAAGGAAGCAATTCTCTCGGAACTTTAGTTGTTTTGCATGCCATTCCAACAATGAGTAGGCTCCGAAAACTATGGCATCGGATTCACCTGACCTTTTCTCACCGTTGGTTTCTTTCCCTTGAAAAAGATTGGAAGCACTTTGGGATCGGACTGCCTAAGGTCATTTTCGACGTAGGGGCGCATCTCGGCCAAACCACGCTACATTTCCGAAAAGTCTTTCCGTCTGCTCATATCCATTCCTTTGAGCCGTTTCCAGAAAACTTCAGGCGGTTGGAGTTAAAAACGAAAGGAAAGGACCGGATTCACATCAACCAAACGGCTCTCGGCAGTGCTACGGGGTTCGCAAACATGCAAACAGGACACTCGGATCAAGCCCATTCGATTTGCCCAAAGCCCGAGCTCGAAAAAATTCCTGCTGAAGAAGGCAAAATGCCCAAGGTAAAGTTAAACACGATCGATTCCTATCTCGAGAAAGAATGCATCTCAAACATCGACCTTCTCAAGATCGATGTCGAGGGATACGAGCTGGAGGTTCTGAAGGGGGCGGACAATGCACTTGAAAAAGGAAGGGTGCAGGCAGTATTAGCCGAATGCGATTTTGACCCGGAAGATACCCAGCACACCTATTTCAACGACCTTTGGAATTTCATGATGGGCAAAAACTTCTCCTTTTTTGGCCTTTACGATGTCATACATTACGAAAATGGAATGGGCATCGGTTTCTGCAACGCCCTATTCATTCGGAAGCCCCTCCCTCCAGCAAAAGAACCAGCCTAGTCACTGCTTTGCCCTCTATATCCTGCTTTATCTTCGTAGCCCGTTCGGACGCGTCTTTCATAAAAGCCACCATGCCCGGTCTTTGCTCAATGGTCGAAAAGGCTAACTGCCACACCAAGGTTATTGTGGATGCAACCGATCCGGACGGTGTCTTGGGAAAAAGTTTGCAACAAACAAAGCTTGCCGAAGTTCTTGGAAAACTGGAGGAGATTAAGGAAAGTAGCTCATTTGAGATCGAAGTCTTTTCTCCCTCTCCGGAGGAAGTTCGTAAGCTGTCAAAAACCCACCTAGGAAAGCCCTATGCAGAGACACACTGTTTTAGGGGTTATCCCATCCATGGATCAATTCGACAGTTTCATAATCACGGATCGGAGTATGTCCTGCACTTAGATTGCGATATGATCTTTCATGAAGAGCCTGAATATTCGTGGATCAAGGAAGGCATAAAGTTAATGGAGCAAAACGCTGACATCGCATGCGTGCTTCCTAGAGGTGGTCCCCCCACTGGCAACGGATCCCTCCATCAAGGGACAACCGAATATAAAGTTGATAAAAAGCGGAATGCTTATCTCTTCAAGAATTTCACAAGCAGGCATTATTTGGTTCATCGGAAAAGGTTTATGGAATTATTGCCGATGAAACCTCTGTGGCTTTCCTGGCGTGAACCGTTTAAAAGCATGTTCTTCGGGAACGGAAAGATGCTCTGTTGGGAATCGATGGTGGAGCATGCCTTGGAGGGCTCGAGTTTTTGGAGAGCCGACCTTATGAGCCACAAGGCCTGGTCCATTCATCCGGGAGAACGCTCGGAGAAATTCCACAACTTGCTTCCCCGTGTCATAAACCGAATCGATCAAGGGGAATACCCTAATGAGCAGGCGGGACATTTCGATCTGATTCTGGATTCCTGGGAAAATTTCATTAATGAGAAGAACTAGACAATACTTTGTCCTTCCGGCATTACCGATTGCCTCCTTTCTCGCGGGTGCTCTTTACCTTCAAAGGGGCAAAGCACCTTGGGTGGACGAATGCTATACCTATTACGGCATCACCCATGAAACTTTTGGATCATTCGTTGATTCAATTTGCTCAGGGATCAATTTTTCACCGCCACTGTACTTCCTTCTCAATTGGATTTTTCAATTAATTTTCTCCGTCCCCATCGAAACACTTAGGATAGAAAGCGCACTGTGGATTTCGCTCGGTGCATTCCTGATCTTTGCAAGATGCGCAAAATTATTCGGATTTCTCTCATCTTTCCTGGGTCTCACCTTGGTCCTGCTCCAATCAAACCTATTGATTGAACAGGCCATGGAAGCCCGTCACTACGGCATGTTCTTCGCAGCTTCCTGCATGATTTTGTTTTTGTTGCCGAGTGACGCGGAATCAAATTCATCGAGTCGGAAGACCTTATACTTTGTGTCTCTACTTGCTCTTGGGTTAACCCATTATCTGGGGATCGTTTTCTGTGCAATTGCCGGTTTCGCTCGATTTTGGTGCCTAAGAAAGGAAGGTCCAAAATCTGCGCTCCCACTAGTTGAAATCTCATGTTCTGCAATTCTTGCAGGAAGTTATCTCGCATTACTCCACAAACAATCATCCCATTTGAACACATGGGGGAAAGATAATTCGATCGAAGCGTTGTTAAGTCAATATCTTGGTTGCGCCGCACCGTTGTCTGTTTTGGTAATTCTTATCCCGATGCTCATTTTTCTACCCCATTCGACCTCACAGAACCTTAAGCAACCGGACATCAAGAACAAATCTCTTGCCCCCTTATTGACTGTTTCGGCACTGTGGATTCTCGTACCTTTCTTTTTTTGGGTTTTGTCCCATATTTCTCCACTTAATTTATTTCAGGAAAGATACTTCATCCCCAAGGAAGCGGCTTTCATGATACTAGTCTCTTTTGGCATTAACAAATTGAAGAGAAGGTTTGGAGAGCTTAAACCCCTCCCCGCAAGGATCCTCCTGCTCGCTCCATGTCTGGTAAGTTTTGGAATCTTTACCTTGAATGCCAAGAGAACCCTCTTCTCGCTTGATCCTTCCGTCAACTATCACCATTGGCTACTGATTAAAAAGGACCAACGCAAAGTCATTGGAGAAAAATCCCTTGGTTACCAAGGCGATCAACACTTCCTCTTGACAATCGAGCCTGAACTTCAATCCGCCTGCACAAAATTCTCTTCAAAAATTAATTGCATGGAAAATGACAACCTTCGTTTGCTCGACAATTTTCATTTTATTTCCTCTGATGATGAATTGCCGAAAACCTTCGACATCCCTCATTCCATGACCCCAGCCGAACACTTGAGTGAAAATTCTCCCATCGTAATCAGAACCTATTTCAAAAACTTACCTTGAAAATTTTAATTACAGGTTGCTTAGGCTTTGCAGGCAAGACTCTCTGCGAGTCAATTATGGCTTCCACCGACACCATCGAAATCATCGGGATGGACAACTTCTCCCGCAATGGATGTGAATTGAACCTCGAGCCTCTGCGCAAATTAGGAATAGGCATAATCAGAGGTGATATCCGTATCCCATCTGACCTCATGGATCTTCCGGCGGTCGACTGGGTGGTAGACTGCGCTGCCAACCCCTCGGTTCTCGCGGGGATTGGAAACGAAACGTCGAGCAGGCAGGTCATGGAGCACAACTTGGTTGGAACAATCAACTTGCTTGAATACTGTAAGCAAAAAGGCAGTGGCATCATCCTTCTGAGCACCAGCCGGGTATATTCGGCCGAGAAATTAGCCAGACTACCAATCATACAGGAAGACAACAGGTATTCGATCAAGGATTCATTCAGGTCCAACGGGATTTCCTCCAAAGGGATAAGTGAAGATTTTCCAACCTCGACACCACTTTCACTTTACGGAGCCTCTAAATTGGCGTCGGAGACGATTATATTGGAATATGCCAATTGCTTTGGTTTCCCTGCTTGGATTAATCGATGCGGGGTCTTGGCCGGAGCTGGTCAATTCGGCAAGGCGGACCAAGGGATTTTTTCGTTCTGGATTCATTCCTTTTTGGGGAAATGCCCCCTTGAATTCATAGGATTTGAGGGGTCGGGTCTGCAAGTCAGGGACGCGCTTCATCCTAAGGATCTCGCTCCATTACTGTTAAGACAAATGGATCAGCCCAACCGAGAAGCTCCGAAGATCGTGAATCTGGGTGGAGGAAGAGAAAATTCCATGTCCTTGAAACAGCTTTCCTCATGGTGCGAAGATTTATTTGGACCGAACGAAGTTACCCCGTCAAATGATGAACGACCAATGGATGCCCCCTGGATCGTAATGGACTCCTCTTTGGCAAACGAGGCATGGGATTGGTCTCCAAAGACCAAGATTCAGGAAATCTTGGAAGAGATCGCAACGCATGCCGAGGAAAACCCTCGTTGGTTGAAAATCTCAAGCTAATTACATGAAACAACAAACGGTAAATTTCTGCGACCTTTCGCTTGCTGAAGAGATTGAAGAAAGGATTTGGAGTAAAGCACGCGCTTTAATCAGTCGAAATGGATTCATTCTCGATCAGGAGGTCGAAGGGTTTGAAAACGAATTCTCAGCCTTCTGCGAAGCATCCCATTGTGTCGGAGTGGCAACGGGATGCGACGCATTGCTTTGGGCAATGGAAGGTTTGGGCATCGGCAAGGGAGACGAAGTCATTACCGTGGCCAACACTTTCATAGGTTCCGTCCTGCCAATTCTTCGGACTGGAGCAACTCCGGTCTTAGTCGACTGCGACCCGGCAACCCAACAGATCGATCCCATTCAAGTCAAAGCAGCCATTACTCCAAGAACTTCAGCTATCCTAGCAGTTCACCTCTACGGGAGACTCGCCCCGATGGAAGAGCTTCGAGAAATTGCTGAAAAAAATGGTTTGGCCCTCCTTGAGGATGCCGCCCAAGCGCATGGCGCTCGCTATCGAGGGAAACGGGCAGGTGGCATAGGCCATGCAAGTGGTTTCAGCTTCTACCCTGCAAAAAACCTCGGAGCGTGGGGAGACGGCGGAGCCTTGGTCACTTCAGACGATAATCTCGCTCACAAAGTAAAACGCATTCGCAACTATGGGCAAAAAGAGAAATACGTGCATTTTGAAAAGGGATGGAATAGTCGGCTCGATTCCATCCAGGCAATCGTTTTGCGAGAAAAGCTTAAGTTAATCGATGAGTGGAACGAGCGAAGGAGAGAGGCTGCCAACTTGTATTACGAACAATTAAAAGACGTCTCGGTTACAACTTTTCCCGGAGATGACCAAGATGAACCGGTCCACCATCTATTTGTCGTTTTGGTCCCCGAAAGAGATAAAGTTCAGCAAAGCCTCCAAAAACAAGAGATTCAAACGGGCATACATTACCCGGTTCCCATTCATAAGCACGAGTGCTTCGAAAATGAATCTTTTGCCGCTGGAAAAAACTTCCCGCACGCGGAAAAGCAAGGAACCGAACTACTCTCCTTGCCGATGCACCCGAATCTTTCCCCAGAGCATGTTGGCTACGTAGCGGAAAGTCTTAAAAACGCCTTGAGTTAGGCCTATCAAATGAAAAATCAACCGGATTTTCTAGAGAGCCAAATAATCGACGTGGATTGGGGCGTTGGGGTCAAGGTGGTCAAGCCATGCAACCTCTATAACTGCAAAATCGGAGACCACAGTTTCATCGGTCCGTTCGTAGAAATTCAAAAAGACGCCGTTGTGGGTAGAAATTGCAAGGTTCAGTCCCATTCCTTCATTTGTTCTAAGGTGACCGTGGAAGATGATTGCTTCATTGGTCATGGAGTTCTCTTTACAAACGATAAATTCAAGCAAGGCAAACCTTCCTACGAACCGGAAGACTGGCAGGAGACGCACGTCGGATCCGGGACCACAATCGGTTCAGGGGCAACCATACTTCCAGTTCGAATCTCTTCAAATTGCGTAATTGGAGCTGGAGCCGTCGTCACCAAAGACCTGACTGAACCTGGCGTCTATGTCGGAAACCCGGCCCGAAGATTAAGAGACGTTTGAAAGTTCCACAACAATACAAGAGCAAGCGCTTCATCAGAGAGCTGATCGATTCAACCCCTTGCAAGGATATTGGAAAAAGAATTCTCTACCGAGGCAAAAGCATTCTCGTGACCATGCCCTGTTGGAATGAAGAAGGCAAAGCGGGGAATGGGGTCAAGGCCGTGCCAAGGAGCTTGGTTGACTCGATTTGCGTAGTGGACAACGGTTCTGAAGATAACACCGCAGAGGAAGCAAGAGAAGAAGGTGCCATCGTCATTAGCCACCCTCATAACCTAGGTGCAGGTGGGGGCATTAGAACAGGCTTGGAATACGGCAGGCTTAATGGATTCGACTTGCTCGCCGTATTAGCCGGTGACGATCAAGACGACCCCAACGATTTGTTCGCTGCCGTAGACAAGTTGTTAGACGAGAAACTGGACTATGTTCAGGGATCTCGATGGCTGAAAGATGGAAAGAGAGAAAACATGACTCTTTCGCGAACTTTGCTGACATGGGTTTATTCACTGTTATTTCGAATTCTCTTTAGAAAGAAGATAACCGATGCAACCAATGGGTTTAGGGTTTTCAGGAGAGAGGTTTTGGAAAACCCCAAGCTAAACCTTTGGCAGGACTGGTTATTACAGTATGAATTGGAACCGTACCTTCTGATCCAAACTTGTCGTGGAGAATATAAGGTAGGCGAGACCCCGGTAACGAAAAGATATCATAATGACATGAGCGATAACACGAAGATGGTGCCTTTTAAAAGTTGGTGGTCCATACTGCGTCCCCTTTTTTTATTAAGCCTGAGAATTAAATCATGAAGGAAAAAATTGAAATCGGATTAATCGGAGCCGGTCGGTGGGGACCGAATGTCATCGGCGCCTTCAGAAGGATGGATAACGTAGAGTTGAATCAAGTAGCCGATTCTAATTCAAAAGCCGTGGAAATGCTTTCGGCTCGATTCGGGAACTTGAACGTCACACCGGACGCAAACGAAGTCATTGAGTCCGATACGATTGACGCGATTGCGATTTGCACGCCCGTTGAAACTCACCTCGAACTCGTAGAAAAGTCCTTAGAAGCGGGGAAGCACGTCTTTGTTGAAAAACCTTTCGGGCGCGATTCTCACAGGTGTTCCCAATTGTGCTCCATTGCCGAAGAACGAAAGCTATCCATCGTCGTCGGGCATGTTTTTCTTTTTAACTCATCTATCCTTGAGCTCAAGAAAATCATCGACTCGGGAGAACTTGGAGAAATCCAGCATCTGGAAGCCCACCGAACAAACTTGGGCCCAGTCCGAAAAGACGTAAACGCCGTATGGGACTTGACCTCGCATGACGCTTCGATCTTCGATTTCCTCTTGGATTCTCTGCCCGAATCCGTAAGTTGTGTTGGCAGTCGGAGACTTGACCCGAAAATCGAGGATACAAGCTACACCACTTTTCGATACCCCGGATCCATTATCGCTCATGCTCACGCGAGTTGGCTGAACCCAAGAAAAGTCAGGCAGATAACGGTAATAGGATCAAAAAAAATGGCTCTTTGGGATGACTTGAACATCGAACACCCGATCACGATTTACGATTCGTCGATCGGTCTTGATCAGTCCTATTATTCGGATTCGTTCGCCTCCCACCGTCTCAGCTACAATCGAGGAGACGTCACGCTACCTTCCATCCCCACAAACGAACCCCTTTTTGATGAGCTCAAGCATTTCATCGAGGTCTTAAGAGGCAGTGTAGAAAATCGTTCCTCAGGGCGTTATGGTGTTGAGATTGCCATCACCCTGCAAGCTGCCGACGAGTCATTGAATGCTGCCGGGGCGTTCATCAAGACCGGCAGATGACAACCGATCATCTTTCCCCACGAACAATTAAACTATAATCGATTCTCAGACAGGCCCTAAAGATCGAACAAGCGGTTCTTGCTCGGACGCAGCGAAAAGATCGATCAGATTTTTGTTCACTCTGCCAGGTTGGTGGCTCGCGTTCAAAGCAATCGAAGCAGGTTTGCTGAGAAGTCAACATCCGGAATGGTTCAACCTATACTCCGGTAAAAAATTCCTTCTGCTTATTTGTTGCTTTCTTGCCAGCCTGGGTGCGTTCTGGTTCTCCCGACGAATCAAAGTTCCCGAAAAGGCATTTTGGCTTTGGAACCGTTTGTCCGAATCACCAAGAATCACTTTAGTAGCAACAGCTCTACTTTCCAGCATTCTCTATTTAGGCAAAGGCATGAGCGTAGGTGAGGATATCGGGGGACAAGTGAAGTCATCTCTTCAATGGCATGATGGAATTGTGGACCACCCAAATTTTGTCGCCCAACCCAAATGGTCTAACTTGAGTGAAGATCAAACAAGCTGGGGCTTTCGCCCTCCGGGAGCAAGCTGGCTACCCTTACCTGGACTTTCAGTTGGACTGTCGCTCGGCAGCTCATTGGGAGCAGGGCTATTCCTTTGCGTGCTGAGTGGTGGTTTCGGTTGGATCAAATTTTGCGAGAAATTGAAGCTTTCCAAAAGTGGCTTATGTTTTTTGGCGATCATCATTGGTCTTTCGGCAGGTCCCGAAAGTTCCTTTTACTCAACTGCAAATATCATCCTCTTTGCCTTGGTTCCATGGTTCATAGTCTGGGCCATGAGCATTGGATCACTGTGCGATTCCCAAAACGATCATCCACATTGGGGTAAGCTGACCATTAACACTGCGACCTTTTTGTTTTTGTTGGGTTGTTTCGCGTGGATCAAGCTTTCGGGAATGATTGTTGCAGGAACCATAGCAGCCCTTCCTTTGGTTAGTTTTTTACTGGGAAAACGTAAATTCTCGAAAAACCTCCGGTTAGTCGTGCTTTATTTGTTGGTTGGCAGCTTCTTTTGGATTCCGTTTCTCACCATTGAACGCGTCAATCGTGATCTTTCGGGCTTAACAGCGAATGAGTTTTACGGTGCATACGACAGTAATCTTGAAGCCCATCTCGTCGGCAAGCATTTTGGGGAAAGTACTCGGGGTGGTTGGTTAGCATGGAGTGCCTTGGGCGGGCCAGGTTATGCTTTGCCCGCGAAGCAAATATCTCACGGATTTCGTGACTTGATGATTCAATTCGAGCAGGTAAAGAGCTGGCTCGACCAAAATGAGATTAACGAACATGTCATATTTGGAGGTCTTCTGTCCATAGGGTGTACAATTCTTCTTCTTTTTGTTTTCAAATCAATTTGGAGTCTTACTCTCCCACAACTACGACTTGCTTACGCTTGCTTTTTGTTTCTGCCCTTCATTGGGTTGGGAATCTTGTCCTTCAAGTACGGATTCAATTATCTGCTCTACCCTGCTCACACCATTGAATACCATCTGATTTTCACTGTCCCTGCCCTGTTCATTCTTTCCTTGCCAAATGTTTTCTCCAGAATTTCAAGCCAGTTATTCCTAGGGATTTGTATTGCCCTGCCAATCACCACGCAAATTGAAGGATTAAGCAGCATCCCTTTCCATCAGATTCATTACACAGGCTCTCCCACCGAGCAGGCTCGCGGCTTCGAAGCCCGCGAGTTTTCCAATGCGATTCGTATCATTGAGCAAGATTCCAAAAATCATTCCGACATACTCCTCTTTCTTCCCACAGGTGACATGGGAGATCTTGTCCTGCGTACCAAGCTACGAACTTTGGCCATCCATTTCGCAGGTGACTCCCTCGCCAAATACGGAACTTGCCGAACCTCACAACCAATAACTGTTTACTGTGCCTACTCCGCTTCACTTAGAGACAACAAATCTTTCCAAGAAGCCTTGAAAGACGCCTTTCCTCAAGCAACAAAGATTTATGAACTGACTCAACCCGAAGCCAATGATGCGGTTGCCATTCGAATCACCCTAGAACCTAGTCAAAAAGGAAGTTCCTAAACATGGAAAAACTTTCCATAATGATTCCAGCCCGTGATGAGGCAGAAAATTTGCCTGCTTGTATTCGAGGAATCAACCGTGAATTGGAAAAGCACAAAGTCACCCATGAAATCCTTGTAATTGATGACGGCAGCACCGACTCGACCCAAAGCGTCTTGACTGAAATCGGCCAAGAGATTCCGGAGCTCGTTTCGCTTTATAATGATGGAGAAAACGGTTTTGGACGCGCAGTCAGGTTGGGGTTGCAAGAATTCTCTGGAGATGCAGTGGCTATCATGATGGCCGACTTATCGGATTCGCCTCAAGATCTCGTACGCTATTGGCAAAAGTTGCAGGAAGGTCACGAATGCGTTTTTGGCAGTCGATTCATGCCAGGAAGCCAAGTAATCGATTATCCAAAAGCAAAACTTGTAGCTAACCGGGTTGTCAACACGGCAATCCGTTACGCATTCAAGATCCCATGCAATGACATTACCAACGCATTCAAAATTTATCGAAGAGAGGTAATCGAAGGATGCCGACCCTTCATTTCTCCACATTTCAACCTAACGGTAGAAATCCCACTTAAGGCCGTCATCAGGGGGTTTTCATGGGCTACGATTCCGATATCATGGAGAAACCGATCGAAAGGCGTGGCTAAACTCAAACTCAAGGAAATGGGCTCACGTTACTTCTTTATCGTGGCTTACCTTTGGTTGGAAAAATACTTTAGCCGTGGAGACTATCGCCGAAAGCGATGAGCGATTCCCTTAGCAAGATTTATCAACTGCGCTTCTCCGGACAGGAAGAGTACCGTAATGCCATTTGGCAAATCCTAGTAAAGTGCTTTTTTTCCAGGTGGATTAAAAAAGACTCTGTGGTGCTTGATTTAGGATGCGGATATGGCGAATTCATAAACAATGTGCCCGATTGCGAACGACACGCAATGGACCTGAATCCCGACACTCGCCGTGCCTTGGACGAAAGAGTTACTTTCCATGAGCAGGATTGCTCGCAACCCTGGTCCTTCAGCCCCAATTCCATCGACTTGATTTTCACGAGTAACTTTTTCGAACACCTACCGAAC
>JAOLZO010000070.1 GCA_028343845.1 Verrucomicrobiota bacterium
AGCCCGTCATGCTTGCCTTCCTTGTAGTTTGTTTCCTCCGCCTTCTGCCCGTCATCGTTGTAGTTAACAATAACCCCATTCCCGTCCTTCACATTGGTCACGGGACATTTCTCTCCATTGGGTTTCCAAGCTTCGACAGACATCATCTTACTGTCCTTCCAG
This sequence comes from Verrucomicrobiota bacterium, assembly GCA_028343845.1. GTDB lineage: Bacteria > Verrucomicrobiota > Verrucomicrobiia > Opitutales > Seribacteraceae > Seribacter. The sequence continues at coordinate 163 of JAOLZO010000070.1, forward strand.
TTTACTTCCCGCTCCTTCTGCCCGCTTTCGTACCACCAAATCCAAAGCCCGTCCCGCTTACTGTCCTTCCAGTTTTCTTCCCGCTCCTTCTGCCCGCTTTCGTACCACCAAGTCCAAAGCCCGTCCCGCTTGCCGTTCTTCCAGCTTACTTCACCGCGCATCTGCCCGTTCTCGTACCACCTAGGATGAAGCCCGTTCTCTTTGCCGTCTTTGTAGTTTTCTTCCCTCGACTTCTGCCCGTTCTCGTACCACCAACTCCAAAGCCCGTCATGCTTGCCGTCTTTGTAGCTTGCTTCCTGTCTCTTCTGCCCGTTGGCATAAAAACTAACCGCTTTACCGGTGAATGGGGTGTCTTGGTTTGGAATGTAAGTGAGCCACCCTCGATGCTGGAGTTTGTCGAAGCTAACCACTTTTGGTTCCGTTCCCAAAAGCGAAAAAGAGAAAACGAACAGAAAGAGCAGTATTACTTTCATTTATCGATCCAAATTCTTCTTTGAGCGAGGGACAAAGGGGCCGGGAGGGGGGTTAGGGACGTCTCCAATGCGTCATTACGCCTTCTTTGAAGGAGATGCGCAACCAATCCGTCCCGTCATCCATGTATTTGACCATCATGCCGTTGCCAGCCTTCACATTGGTCATGAAACACTTTTCGCCATCGGGTTTCCAGACAATGGCAGACTCCATGTAGCCACCCATGTAAAATAGTTCATCTCTCTGCTGCCCGTTCTCGTACCAATGAGTCCAGACCCCGACCATTTTACCGTCCATGTGGTTTCCTGCTCTCCTCCATTGCCCGTTTTCGTACCAAACAGTCAAAGGCCCGTCATGTTTACCGTATTTGTAGTTTATTTCCGACAGCTTCTGACCGCTCTCGTACCAATGAGCTTTAAGCCCGTGCCGTTTGCCGTCTTTATAGCTTATTTCCGTCTTCTTCTGCCCATCGGGCCACTTGGCAACGGCTTTTCCGGTAAAAGGAACGTCTTGGCTTGGAAGGTAATAAAGTTGGTTGCCGTCCTCACCCCGTTTTTGGAGAGATTTGATAGAAACCTCTTTGGATTCCAAATCCAAAAGCGAGAGAGAGACAACAAGGAAGAATGCGATTATTGTTTTCATAGAAAAGTGTTGGTTATGAGTACAAAAGGGTTTTCTAAATTATTCGTACGCTTTCTTGTTTTGGATTCAAAAAAGAATTTTTTCGAGAATAGTCATGTTCCCCTTTGAAATGTTATAGGAACATTCTCCCAAGGGCTATGCCTCTGTTTCTTCTTTCGCCCTTGGTTACGATCTCCTGGCTTCGCCTTCGTTCATTTTGTCTGTAAAAACTTTTAATCCCCCGATCCAAGCGCCTCCTTGGGCGAGGGTCAAGGGTCGGGGTTGTCAGGCCAGCCGTCCTTGGAAGTCTCGCGAAACCATTCCGTCCCGTCCTCGTTATACCGAACCACAACCCCATTCCCATCCTTCACATTGGTCTCGGGACACTTCTCGCCATTGAGTTTCCAAGCTACGGCAGATATTAACTCGTCGTCCTTGTAGTTATGTTCCGACTTCTTCTGCCCGTTTTCGTACCACTCAGTCCAAAGCCCGTCATGCTTACCGTCCTTCAGAAAGGTTAAGCGACTCATCTGCCCATTGTCATGGTACACAATCTCCACCTCGATGGGTAGTCCGCAATGCGGGCAAGCCTTGGCCTCGGAGTCTACCTTCCCCTTGCATTCGTAGCATTCGATCAGAGCCATCCCCCGATCCAAGCCCCTCTTTTGGCGAGGGTCAAGGGTTGGGGGTGTGCGGCGAAAGGTCGTGACTACCTTGACTACGATAAGAGCAACGATGATCGCCACGATCCACCACTTATCGAGAACCTTATCGAGGATCGTGTCCTCAAGTGGGGTCATTTCAGCTAGGAAGATCATATCCACATCCTCGGAGGGTTGTGACGATTCCCCACACCCAAACAAGAACAGGGCGACAAGGAGAGCGAATAGCGTAGCTTTCATCATGTCTCTATCCTAGCACGAAACTTCGACCAAGCCTCTTACAATTTCTACCGGATATTGGAATGCCCCCGATCCAAGCGCCTCTTTGGGCGAGGGTCAAGGGTTGGGGGGTAACTGGAAGACGAACGTTAGTTTTTTATGAACTCACCGTCCTTTATGTTGTGACGACTTTTTTCAGAACCATCATTGAAGTACCAAACCCAAACCCCATTGCCATTGACTAGGTTGGTCACGGGACATTTTTCGGCATTTGGTCTCCAAGCTTCCACAGACATGAGCTTGCCGACTTTAAAGTTCATTTCCCTTTCCTTCTGTCCGTTTTCGTACCAACTTGTCCAAAGCCCGTCCTGCTTGCCGTCCTTGAAGTTTACTTCCCTCTCCTTCTGCCCGTTCTCGTACCACTTGATCCAAAAATCGACCGGCTTATCTTCCCTGAACCTTGCTGTGAAACTCTTTTGCCCGTTCTCGTGCCATTTAATCGAAAGCCCATCTTTCTTGCCGTGCTGGTGTCGCGTTAAGGCTTTAATCTGCCCATTATCGTAGAAAGACTTCGTCCATCCAGAGTAAGGCATTTGCTGCTCGGGAGCATAGTGCAGTAACTCTCTTTGCTTCCATCTCAGTCGAAGCTTGCCCTCCTCAATCGCCTCGGCGATGATCCGGTCTCGGGTATCCTTGTCATCCAAGTCTAGCCCTCCACACCCAGTCATCAGCAGGGTGGCAAACAGAGCGAATAGAATTGCTTTCACCATCAACCTATCTTCGCACAAAACTTCAGATAAGTCTTTTATAAATTCTTCCGGGTTTTAGAATCCCCCGATCCAAGCGCCTACTTGGGCGAGGGTCAAGGGTTGGGGGTTGTCAGGATTCGTTCTGAGGAACCCGCGGTTTGCGCAGCTTTTGCCTTGGGGTCGAGAAGTCGATGCGACAACCGGGTAGTGCTTCCCTAAGCCTTTTCGCTGCCTCTTCGGTCAATGGGTTTCCTCCCAAGTACAATTCCTTCAAGCTCGTCAATTTCATCAGGTGCTCGACATTTGAAATTCCCCTCCCTCGTAGGTCCAGCTTCTCGGACGTTCTGATGCTTGCCTGACGGAGCTCGGACAGGGTTCCAAATCCGCCGAAGGGTTTGACGACGGAATCGGTCGCAGAAATGCCAAAAAAAGTAGCGATGATCTTGTTGCGCTCAATGGTGCGCTTCTCGTCGCGAGAGAGGGGCATGGGCATCGCAATCCCAAGAGCAAAGATAAGGAATAAATCTGCATTCAAACACCAAAACGCGACATCATAGTGAAAATTGCCCGAATCCTTGTAGGCATACCACAGGCAAGCAAAACTCAATAGGGGATAAATGAGGTGAAAGAATTTGTTCTTTGCCAGCATTCCGACGAAGGCTAGAAAGGGAACTAAAAACAGGATTGCCTGAGTTTGCGTAATCCAAGGATCATCAGAGGCCAGATCGTAGCCGCTCAATCCATCAAGATCATTCCAAATCGCCAAGTCGATTTGAGCGGAACTCAGTCTCGCTTTTGCCTCCATCATCCTGCGCTCGCGCGGATCATACGAAGGAAGCGGTCCTTCCACCGACTGTTCATGAGTTGAAATCAAATCACTCATGCGTTTCACGGTTCTTTCAGTTTGCTCCAAGAATTCCTCATTTACCCTTATCCAAGGAAGGAAAAAAAAGATAACCACCAAGGCCGAGAGAATTATCTGGATAATTTTCATTCTTCTCCGATTGTATTAGTCGCAACTGAAATGAGTCTATTACAAATTTTAGCTAGTATTGTAATTTCATCATTTTTTTTTCATCAAGTGCATCAACGGCAAACCAGCAGGCGGGGTGAGCGTGACGTTGGACAAAAGCAAAGATTTACGTCAAGAAATACATTAGGAGGCCGCTCAAAAATGCACCGAAACCAGTAAGCAAAGGGATGAATAAAACCCATAACAAAAACTTTGTCAGGCCTGACAATTGGTACTTCCGGGAGAGCTTTCTTATCGCAAGGTAACTACCCACAATTCCTGCTATAAGTGTAAAGTAAATCAGCATTTCCGGTTTGTCGCCAGAGTCAGTCTGATTGCGTATGGCGAGGGAAAGAGTGAGTATCTTAGGCTTCATTC
>JAOLZO010000071.1 GCA_028343845.1 Verrucomicrobiota bacterium
ACTAAGGGATCAAGGTCGTGTTACTCGTGGTGTTCGTGGGATTAGACTAAAACCCAAAGATCAGGTAGATAACTTTCTAGTAGTGGATGACTCAAAGTTACTTTTGATAGCTGGCAGGAACGGACTTGGGATAAGAACAAAATTCAGTGCGTTTTTGCCAAATGGCGGAAAGGTTTCCGATTCCGACCAGAAAGATCAAGTCACTCCCCGGAAGAGAGGCGGTCAAGGAGTGACGGCAATGAATACAGAAGCTATCGTTGGTGCCCTTAGCGTCAGTGAAGAGAGCGAGGTTTTAATGATTACAGCAAAAGGACAAGCCGTGCGATGCCCTGTATTAAACATTAGGGAAACCAATCGAGGGTCCAAAGGAGTCAAATTAGTTAATTTATCTGACGGAGATAAACTGATCGGTATTTCCGAAGTAGTGGAACTGGACGAGGAAAATCTAGAATCGGACGATACCAACTCCTCGGAACCAGATGAATCCGCTTCAGAACCTGAAGACTTGGTCGATGGCTCGGTCTCGACCGAGCCTGATGGTGATTCCTCGGTCGAACCAGAAGCTGTAGATGATCCTGTTGGCGCACCGGAAGAAGATGGTGATTCCTCGGTCGAACCAGAAGAGGAAAGTGATTCCTCGGAGAAACCGGAACAGGAATAAGACCCTATTCGACGAAACCGGACAAATCCACCAGCTTGGCGATTCTCCTTACTAGCATCAAAGTACAGATGGCATCGTAGAGTGCGAAGTGAGGCTTCCTTTTTTCTTCGTGGCACAGGCTCCCTACGAGTTCATCCAGTTGTTCGGCATCTATAAAAGTAGAGGTAAGGTGCTCCAGAGTATAATCTTTAATGGAAGGATAAAGGGTTCGGTAGGCGGTCAGTGTATCTAACCAGGGACCCCAACGCGTATTCTGGCCTCTTCCTTTTTCAAACTTAGGATAGGGGAGATAGCCTTTAATGAGGTTTTTTTCGATTTGAGCGTTGTGAGCTACAATGTAATTGGGCTTTTCCTCAAATACCTTTAATAAGGCATTTGTTACCTCACCCTTTTCATGGATCGTGATATCCTGAGCATTGGTAATTTCGAGGTCATCAGTCTCAATAATTCCGATTTCCCTTATACCGCCTTGCAAACACCCCTCAAAGTCAATAATAACCTCTCTCATGGCAATTAATTATGGATTTATCATTTGACGAATTCTATAGTTTTACAAGCACCATAACGAAGGAGGCTGCGGAGATCATTTTAGCAGCAAAAGAGAATCTTGTTGCTAACACGAAATTAGACGGAACGATCGTAACCGAAACCGATCTAAAGGTTGAGCGACACATTCGATCGAAGATCGAGGATAAATATCCTGAACATGGTATTGTGGGGGAAGAGTTCAAGGATCACCAGGTAGGCGCTCAATACATGTGGGTGGTTGACCCCATCGACGGAACCACGAGCTACTTTCATGGAGCTCCGCTATTCGGGACTCTCGTTGGTTTGCTTAAAGATGGCAAACCAACCTATGGTTCCTTGCGACTGCCAGTTCTAGATCAAATGGCATCGGGCGATGGTCAACGTTGCATCATCAATGACAGGGTTGCCAGTGCCAAGAAATTTGAATCTTGGGAAGAAAGCCTTTTGTTGACAAGTGATGAGCGTCGCATCGAAGACTCTCCGTACTCGGTTCCTTGGAATGAACTTAAAACAAAGGGAGGCACTTTTCGGACATGGGGGGACTGTTTCGGCTACTATTTGCTGTGCGCCGGCAAGGCCGATGCAATGTTCGATATCCAATTGAAACCGTGTGATATTCTGCCCCTTCTCCCGATCGTTACCGGAGCCGGATGCAAAACAATTGATTTTGGCGACGAACCGAACATGGATTTGGTGGTTTGCGCGCCAGGGCTTGAAGGAGAGATTTCGGAGCTCTTCCCCCCCCCCAAAGATAAGTGGAGCGGGCGAAGGGATTCGAACCCTCGACATCCACCTTGGCAAGGTGGTGCTCTACCAACTGAGCTACGCCCGCAAAAAAAAGATTATCTAACCGTCCTAGAAAATATTCAAGGAAATAATGTCGTTTCCCGGCCTATGCATTCTCAAGGCAGGTGGAGTTTGTATTCGTTTTGCTTGACATACCCCGAACATAATTTACTCTCAAACGCTTTTCTCAAAATTAACCCCATGCCTCCGCCCATGTAGCTCAGTCGGTAGAGCGCGTCCTTGGTAAGGACGAGGTCGGCGGTTCAAATCCGCTCGTGGGCTCCACATTAAATTCAAACCTAGTCAAATCAATGGCCACAGAAAAGTTCCAGCGCACAAAACCTCACGTTAACGTAGGTACCATCGGTCACGTGGATCATGGTAAAACAACTCTAACGACGGCAATTCTTCATGCACAGGCAAGACAGGGTCTTGCTGAGGTCAAGACCTACGCAGATATCGCCAAGGGAGGTACCGTTCGAGACGCCTCCAAGATTGTTACCATTGCGGTATCTCACGTTGAGTACGAAACAGCTACTCGCCACTATGCTCACGTCGATTGCCCCGGTCACGCCGATTTTGTTAAAAACATGATTACCGGCGCGGCGCAAATGGATGGTGCAATACTTGTAGTTGATGCAACTACCGGGCCTATGCCCCAAACAAGAGAGCACATTCTTTTGGCTCGTCAGGTCGACGTTCCTAATCTTGTCGTGTTTCTTAACAAGTGCGACTTGATGTCGGGTGATGACGAAGAATTGCTCGAACTGGTAGATATGGAAATTAGGGATTTGCTCACCAAATACGAATTTGATGGAGATAATGCCCAAATCATTCGCGGATCTGCTACTAAAGCTCTGGAGGATGACGAAGGAGAATTGGGATTGGGATCGATCCAAAAGCTGATGGACGCAATTGATTCCGAAGTTGCCGAGCCTGTCCGAGACATAGACAAACCCCTTCTTATGTCCGTAGAGGATGTTTTTACGATCACAGGACGCGGAACCGTAGCAACTGGACGTATCGAACGCGGAGTTGTCAAAGTCGGAGAAGAAATCGAAATCGTTGGTCTTGGTGAATCACGGACCACCACCTGTACCGGGGTTGAAATGTTCCGTAAGGATCTTGATCAGGGACAGGCAGGAGACAATGTAGGAATTCTTCTTCGCGGAGTGGAAAAGGCCGACATTCAGAGAGGTCATGTGATCGCAGCTCCCGGAAGCATCAAGCCACACACTAGAGCCACGGCTCAGATTTATGTTTTGAACAAGGAGGAAGGCGGACGTCACACCCCGTTCTTCAAGGGATACCGCCCTCAATTCTTCTTTGGTACAGCGGATGTCACAGGAATAGTCGAGTTGCCTGAAGATGTTGAAATGGTTATGCCAGGAGACAATCTATCGGTAACCATCGATCTTCAGAAGTCGATTGCGATGGAATCCGGTCAGCGTTTTGCAATCAGAGAAGGCGGAAAGACTATTGGTGCAGGAAATATCACCGATATCCTTTAAACCCGAGACCCTCGCTTTATCATTCAATACCGACTTGTCGTTGGGAGAATAGCTCAACTGGTAGAGCACCGGTCTCCAAAACCGTAGGCTGGGGGTTCGAGTCCCTCTTCTCCCGCCACTCAATTACCTAATACAACGTGAATCCATTTACTAAAGTTCGGACCTTTTATAAGGAGACGATGCTTGAGTTGTCCAAGGCTAGCTGGCCAGACTTTCAAGAATTGAGGGGTTCCACGGTGGTGGTGGTGATCGGCGTTGCCGTATTGGGCTTTTTCATATCTGTCAGTGATTTCTCTCTTTCGAACTGGGTGGAGTACTTTACTCAGGCCCTTCGAGAGGGCTAATACAGAGTTCTATGAGCACTTCAACTACCACCGGACTTAAATGGTATGCTCTGCAGTGCCTTTCGAACCATGAGAGCAAAGTAGAGCGATACTTGGCCAAGTACAAGGAGGAGAACGAAGATTTCGCACAATGCCTGAACAAGGTTTTGGTTCCGATCGAGACCGTTTCCGAGGTAAAAAACGGCAAGAAGCGTCAAAGAGACCGAAAGTTTTATCCAGGTTACGTATTTGTTGAAATGAAGCTTTTCGACAATCAAGGGAAATTGATGCAGGATCCTTGGTACAAGATCAAAGACACGGATGGCGTAATCAACTTTATTGGTCGAGAAAA
>JAOLZO010000072.1 GCA_028343845.1 Verrucomicrobiota bacterium
GCCCACCAGATCGTATTGGTCGAATTCCCAAACGATTTTCTTATCCCGGGTGATCTCGAAGATCTGCGGGTTGTCGGGTCCGGCATGGCAGTTGCCCACGATGAAGTTTCCGTTTTCGCGCTCCTGCAGGCAAGTCATCCACTTGAGGTTGACCTCGGTGCCAGGCACCTTGCCCTTGATCTCCCAAACCACTTTTTTATCCGGGCTAACCTCGACCACGCTGTTGCCACTGCCGGAGGCAATCAAGGTGTTTCCGTTCTTCAGGCGCATGGCACCGTAGACACGGGTCTTGATGAGATAGTCCCAGACCACTTTTCCATTCTTTACGTCATACTCCGTGACCACGCCCGGTTGCTCCGAGCATACCAGATAGGTTCCCTTTGGCGTTGATCGGGCCCAGCGCGAGCTCGTCGTCCCCCCTGGTTTCAGTGCAAAGGAATGTACCAATTTGCCCTTCTTATCCACTTCGATCACCCGTCCGACCCTGCTCTCCACAATACGGGTATTTCCGTTTGGCAGACGGGCAAAAGCATGGACGTCCACCCGCTTGCCTTTGTTGCCGTTGCTGTTGGCGCAATCGTATTCCCACACCACCTTCTTGTCCAAGGTAATCTCCTTGAGTGTCGTCCAAGTGTCATGAAAAAGGATGTTTCCGTTGGGAAGCATGTGCACGTCGTGATGTCCCGTGTGTCCGCGCTGGGGACCAGCCGTCTTGTGCGACCACAAGACCTTTCCGTCGGCATCGGTAATGGCGAGGATGTTTTTTCCGTAGGATGCGGAAACGAGGACTAGGCGCTCGGCCTGAAGAAAAGGCACGGTTGCGAGGCAGAAGAAAAGAATGAGACTGAGTTTTTTCATAGTTGGAATATGGATGGTGAAAAGGGGTTGTCTGGAGCAAGGTACATTGCTCCCGAATGCAAAAATTTTGTCAACTGCGGACTTCATTCATCCGCAAACGGAAAAGGAAAGGTCGACGGCAACCTAGGCCAGGATCTTCTTGGCTACCTTCCCATGAACGTCGGTGAGACGAAATTCCCTCCCCGCATAGGTGTAAGTGAGTTTCTCGTGGTCCAAACCGAGCAAATGAAGAATCGTGGCGTGCAAGTCGTGAAAATGCATGCGGTCCTCGACCGCCTTGATGCCGTGCTCGTCGGTGGCCCCATGGCGCATGCCTCCCTTTACCCCTCCACCAGCCATCCAAAAAGTGAAACCGGTAGAGTTGTGATCCCTTCCATCCGCTTTCTTTATATGCGGGGTACGTCCGAATTCACCGCCCCAGACCACAAGGGTGTCCTCCAAAAGGTTGCGTTGTTCCAAATCAGCAAGAAGGGCGGCCAAGGGTTGATCCGTTGCCATGCAGTTGTCCCCCAGTTTCTTTTTCAGCGAGCCATGCTGATCCCAGGAAGAATGAGTGATTTCCACAAAACGGACGCCATTCTCCACCAACCTGCGGGCCATCAGGCATTGCCTGCCAAAGCCATCTGTCTTCGTATTCCCTATCCCATATGCCTCAAGCGTGGATTGCTTCTCTCCTTTCAAGCCCATGACTTCGGGAAGAGCCGATTGCATGCGGAAAGCCAGTTCGTAGCTCTCGATCACGCCATCGATTTGGGAATCCTCCTGATCACCGCTCTTGAAATCACGGTTCATCGATTGGATAAAGTCGAGTTGCTTGCGTTGTTCCAGCTCGCTTAGTCGCTTGTTTCCCAAGTTCTCGACTTTTGCATCCTTGAGTGACTGCCCGAGCGAGCCAACCCGAGAACCCTGATAAATAGCTGGCAAAAAGGCATTCCCGTAGTTTTGCGCTCCACCCACCCGGGAAGGCGGATTGATGGTCACGAAGCCGGGTAAATTCTGATTCTCCGTTCCCAATCCGTAAAGAGCCCAGGAGCCAAGACTTGGGCGAACAAACTGGAAGCTTCCCGTATGCAACTGAACGAAGCATTGAGGGTGGTTAGGTATGTCGGCATACATCCCGTTGAGCACGCAAAGCTTGTCCGCATGCTTGGCGAGTCGGGGGTAAAGCTCGGATATTTCCAGTCCGCTTTGACCGTGCTTGTTAAACTTCCAAGGCGACTGCAAGAGTTTTCGGGAACCGAACTCCTTGAGCTTTTTCCCATCGTCCTTGGCCAAAGCAGGCTTGTAATCAAAGGTATCGACGTGCGAAGGACCTCCGCGCATACAGGCAAAGATCACGCGCTTGGCTCGGGGTGCGAAATGCGGGCTCTTGGGGCCGAGCGGATTTCGGTAGCTTTGAGCGGCCATTGTGCTTAGACCCGTACTCATGGCCTGCAACGCATGCCGCCTGGAAAAGTTCATTTCTTCGATTTTCATTTTCTAGTTCAGGTATCTGAATTCAGCGCTCGCCAAAAGAGCTTGGCAAACGGTCGTCCAAGCCTGTAACTCGGAGTCCTCATATTTCATGCAATCCTCAAGGAAGGATTGAGTTCGCATCTTTTCCACCGAGGTGGGCGGGCGGGCGAAGAGAAGCCTGAACGCTTGATCGATTTGGCCTTCTTTCCTTACTTGCGCAATCCCCTCGGCCAATGCCTTCGCCTGTGTGATCACAAAATCGCTATTGAGCAAAAAGAGCGCCTGCGTAGGAACCGTGGTTACATCCCGGCGGCCCACAATGATACTCGGTTCGGCAAAGTCGAAGGTCTTCAGAACCTCCGGAATTGCCTGCCTGGCCACGGGCAGGTAAATGCTCCGGTTGTCGAGTTCGGCCTTTCTGAGTTCCTCCAGTTGCTTGGGGTTGCGTCCGATATTTCCTTCCATCTTTTGTACTGGCGAACCTTCTGCCGGACTCAAGATCAGGCGACCGGATACCGCAAGCATGGCATCACGCATACTCTCCGCATCGAGCCTGCGTTGGTTCATCTTCCAAAAAAGAGCGTTGTCGGGGTCGATCTTCGCATTGGCCGGATCATGAGCCGAGCTCAATTGGTATGCGCGCGAAAGAACGACTTCCCGAACCAGTTTTTTGACCGACCATCCGTTCTCCACGAAACGGGTGGCAAGAAAATCCAGCAAGGGCAAGTTGCTTGGCCTTTCACCCGTTTGCCCAAAGTTGTCCACCGTCCGGACAATCCCGCGACCGAAGAGGTGATGCCATACTCGGTTGGCAAGAACTCTCGGGGTCAACGGATTGGCAGGATCCGCAATCCATTCGGCGAGTTGCAGGCGTCCGCTCTGAGAGGAATCGATTTGCAAATTGGAAAAATCAAGAACCTGAGGGAAACCGCGGGGAATTACCTTGCCGAGGGTGGATACGTTCCCGCGAATATGAACCTTGGCGTCCTCGGGCCTACCCTCTCGCGCCCCCATTGCCAAAGGCCCCGTCTGCTTTTTTGAATTGGCAAGCTTGGCCCGATTCTTTTTCACCGCCGCCTGTGTCTTTTTGATCTTGGAAATGGTCTCCTTGTAAATCGGATCCTCCTTATACTTCCCTTTCAGTTCTTTCTTAAGACCCGCAACCTTCTTGCTCAGGGATCTCAGCTCGGCTTGGTTTGCGGCAATCAGCTTTGCATAATCCGTCTTCTGCTCAGCCGGCTCCTTTCTGCCATCCTGGAGCTCGATTAACCTAGTCGTCTGCCGAACCCCAGCTCCGCTTCCCCCGAAGAGGGCATGGGTGCTCTTGAAGATTCCCGCCATCGAATAGTAGTCCTCGGTTGGGATAGGGTCGAATTTATGGTCGTGGCAACGGGCGCAAGCGACCGTCAGACCCATGAAGGCGCGAGTGGTCACGTCGATCTGCTCGTCCACGAGATCCATCTTGAATTCCGCTGCTCTGGAGTTGTTTAGGGATTTAGGGCCCATGGCGAGAAAGCCCGTGGCCACCAGGCGATCATCGGTAGGCTCTCCGGGAAGCAAATCCCCCGCCACCTGTTCGCGGATGAACTGATCGAAAGGTTTGTCCTCGTTAAACGACTCAACGACGTAATCCCTGAAGGAAAAGGGCTACGAGACCTGCCATGTCGGGAAATGGCACCTCAACGGCAAGTTCAACAGCAAGGACCAACCG
>JAOLZO010000073.1 GCA_028343845.1 Verrucomicrobiota bacterium
GAGCGGGGGGAATCAAAGCGTAGGTGCGGTTTTACGGTGTAGGTCACACCCCTTGGGAAAACCGATTTTCCTTCGGCATGGAGGGAACGTATTTCGGCAGCAGGTAACGCATCCCCGTATAAGCGGACACGATGAACGGTGCCTTTCATCCGGAAGAATTCGTCCTTATCCCGATAGGCTCCGATCGTATAGTAAGCTTTTTCGGGGTAGGCGATCTTACCGACTGCAGAGCTTCCCGTCGATTCTTCGACCCCATTTACGTAGAGCTTCATGCTCTTTCCGTCGAATGAACCTGCGACATGATACCATTTGCCTTTTTCAAAGGCCGTCTTCGAAGTGATCGTGTGCAGTTTGGATGCGGTTGAAACGGAAAAAACGAAATGAGAGTCGTTGTAACCGAGGAGCCATCCCTTCTCGTAAGAACCGTTATCTTGATAAAACCCGACGATCGAACCCCACCGGATACCCGCATCCAAAGACACCCAGGCATCGGCAGTAACCGTTTCGCTCGGCAATTGATCCGGGGTCATTCCGGGGGCGTCCAGGCTCGTGCTTCCATCGAAGCGAACCCCGAATCCATTGGTCACGGGGCGGCTTTCGAAAGCGCCTTTCAAATTGCCTGCAACGGAAGTGATTGCCTGAGCGGAAATGGCTTCCTTCGAAAACGACCAATCATGCAGGGGGGAGACGCCGTTTGCCTGGAAAGTGCAGGCGAAAAACAAGGAGAAAACCAAAGTCACAAGGCCCGAAAGCCTCTTGCCTGTTAATCCGTTGGTCATTTTCTAGTCGTTCAATATCGGTGATTCAAATGGTCGCTCAGATAGAAGCACGTTTGGATTGGGAACGACAAGGTCATTGTGGAAGATGGATTGAAAGGGACTACAGCAGTTCCTCCTCGAAGGGATTGTTATTGCTTCCCTCCTTTGGGCTAGGACGCTCGATATTATCTTAGTATTTTGGGAAGATGGCAGGAGTCGGGAAACGCTCTTCGGGCTTGTTTCCCCCGAGGTATTCCTCGCGTGGTATTTGGACCTGTGGCCAGCTTCCTGGACAGAGACGAACAACCCGTCCGGGACGGATGCCTTCGAGGATGAGATCTGTCTTGAACCTAACCTGTATGCCGCTGCTTCCCAGCGGGGCTTTGCCTTCGAGCCTTGTGACATCAAGGATTGGGCCTCGACAGGCCATGTGGCGCGGGCCGTAAGCCCCGTGCGTGTGCTTCAAGGTGTTCTCGACCGGATTCATCATGGCGGAAACGCCCTTCTTGAAATCCGCGTAGAGGGAATCGTCCATGCCGCCGAAGAGGGTGGCGGTAACGGTTGCGGTGCCAAATTTACCATACTCGACCGCATCGACCCAACCGGGCATCCAGCGACTGCGTATGTATGCCTTGTGGGTCTCGGTCTGGTTGAGGGCGGCCCGTTGCATGGCAACGTCGTCGAGCCAGACGTCGGAGACGTGAAAGCGGGTAAAGACACCGTCCGGTGTGGGCCTCCAGGTAATGCCGAGAAGGACCGCCTGATCATCGAGTGATTTCTTTCCGCTCTCAGGCCAAATGCCTTCGTGTACGAGGTCAGCAACCAGAAGCTTCTCGCGACCGCGCCAGATGCGGGTGGCGGCGTCGAAGGTCAGGGTTTCCTCTTCGGCCTTTGTGCTACCGGTCTTGGATTCGCGACGGGCAACGATCTTGCCGGCACCGTCTTTGATATTCACCTCCTTCAGCTTCCATACTTTACCCTCACGTATGCAGTGGCTGGGCTCGTCTTCAAGGAGAAGCAGGTGGTTTTCGGCCGGGGCCGTGCCTACTCCACTGTATCCTGCCTTCTTATTCCGGTTGTTGATTGGCAAAACGGGTACGGCGGAGAGCTTGGGATCCAGGGGGAGAAAGCCCCGGGCATGGAGTACGGTGCCGATTGGAATGTCACGGAGTTGGGCGGGAGCATTGTGGTAGCGAATGATCCCGTAGGGTAACATGGCGAAGGGATGCGGCTTGTTTCGAAAGTACTTTCCTTCCCCTTGTATGCGGATACTTCCTCGCCGGTTGGCATGATCCACAAAGATAAGTTCACCCCGGTAGGCGTGGGCTTTTTCTATCGGTGGGAATTTTCCCGTCTCGGGCCGGTAGGGTTCTTCCTCGGAGCGTGCATTGGAGACTAATATGAAAAAGACCATGTGCAGCGCGGCAGCCCAGCGGGCTAAGTTTAGTTTCAGAAGGATGGATTCCATGGCTCTAGTTTTTTGGAAAGATGTGAAAGATGTCCGGGGTTGGGAAACGGATATCGATCCCGTCCCGAGTGTGGTGAATGTATTCTTCCCTAGGTACTTCAAGGAGCGGCCAACTTTCGGGACGGATTCTTATTATTTTTCCGGGTCTGAAGCCTTCCGTAACGAGATTCGTTTCCAAACTGAGCTGAATGCCACTGCTGCCAAGTGGAACTCCCTTTTTGGTTTTCGAAACTTCCAGTAATATCCCTTTGCCGGCCATCTGGGCGGTGCCTGCAGTTCCACCGGCCCAATGCTTCAAGGTGTTTTCCGAGGAGGCCAGCATGGCCTTTTGTCCTTTCTTGAAATCGGCATACAAGGAGTCATCCATACCTCCGAATAGGGTAACGGTTACTTTGGCCCGTCCGAACTTACCGTATTCCACCTGGTCCACCCAGCCCGGCATCCATCGGCTCTTGATGAATGCCTTGTGGCTTTCGTTCTGGATCTGAGCGGCCCGTTCCAAGGCAATTTCATCTAGCCAGACATCGGAAATATGAAAGCGTTTGAATACACCACCCGGAGTGGGCTTCCAGGAGATTCCCAGAAAGACCGCCTGTTCGTTGAGGGATTGACTGCCGTTTTCGGGTAAGACTTTTTCTTCAATAAGATCGTTCAAATGCAAATGTTCTTTTCCCCGCCAAAAGCGGGTGGTTGCGTCGACGGAAAAGGTTTCCGAGAGAACCATCCCTTTGCCGGTTCGGGCCTCCCTTCGAGCGATGATCATTCCGGTGTTTTCCTTCAGCTCCACTTCCTTAAGTTTCCAGACCAATCCGAGGCGCTTGCAATAGCTTGGCTCATCCTCAAATAAAAAAATGTGGTTTTCAGCAGGTGCGACTCCTGTTCCTGCATAGCCGTACTTTTTTTTCCGGTTGTCCAACGGCATGACCGGGACGGAAGAAATTTTCGGGTCTGGAGGAAGAAAAGCCTTTGCATACATAACGGTTCCGAGAGGAATATCCCGAAGATCGGCCGGAGACCCATGATAGCGGACCAAGCCGTAAGGGAGGAGGGCAAAGGGAGACGGAGCGGCAAACCGAAACCTTCCATCTCCATCGATGCGTATACTACCACGCCGGTTGGCATGGTCCACAAAAGTGAGCTCACCTTTATAGGAATGGGCCTTTGCCATAGGTGGAAACTCTCCAACCTTAGGACGAAAGGGCTTTTCCTTGGCAGTTGCATGTACCGAAAAGATCAGTGCACAGAAGTATAATGTAAATATCCACAGAACATGCACTCGTTTCATTATGAGTAATTTCCTGTATTTAGTATTTCCGAAAGATGGCAGGTGTTGGGAAACGGTTCTCTGGGCTATTGTTAAAAAGGTATTCCTCCCGGGGGATTTGCGATTTGGGCCAACTGTCCGGTCGGATACGCACGACCCTTCCGGGACGGATCGCTTCGATAATCTGGTCGGTCTTGAAATCGATTTGAATGCCACTGCTACCCAATGGAACTTTGCCTTCCTGCTTGGTGATTTGAACGATCTTTCCGTTGGATGCCATGTGGCCGGGGCCGTAGTGGCTGGCAGTGTGTTTCAAGGTATTTTCCGCACCATTGATCTGTCCGCCGGATTCCTTTTTAAAATCGTCGTAGAGTGCCTGATC
>JAOLZO010000074.1 GCA_028343845.1 Verrucomicrobiota bacterium
TATTGTCCTGCTTCGTCGGATACATGGTGGTCTGGAACGTCACGCCATCCCTCCATACGCCCCTCATGAGCGTGACTAACGCGATCAGTGGGATCATCGTAATCGGTGGCATGCTCTTTGTCACGGGAGCGGAGCCATGGAATGACACCAAGAGCATTTTGGCCGGGGTGGCGATCTTTCTGGCCACCATCAACGTCGCAGGCGGGTTTCTCGTGACCCAGCGCATGCTCAAGATGTTTCGTAAGGAATGACACCGGGACTCGTAACGACCGCATACCTGGTTTCGGGTATCCTTTTCGTCCTGAGCCTGGGCGGGCTTTCGAAGCAGGAAAGCGCCCGCAAGGGAAATCTCTATGGCATTCTAGGCATGGCTCTCGCGATTCTTGCGACTTTCCTCAGCGGACAGGTCGAGAATTTTAAGTTGCTCATCCCCCTGATGCTCGGTGGGGCGTTGATTGGAGCAATTCTGGCCAAGCGGGTCGAGATGACCTCGATGCCCGAATTGGTCGCCATTCTCCATAGCTTTGTAGGGGCGGCCGCCGTTCTGGTCGGCTTGTCCAGCTTTCTTGATCCTGGACATGCGGAAATGATCGGCGCCGAAAAATTAATCCATGAGATCGAGATCCTGCTCGGTGTCTTTATCGGAGGGGTTACCTTTACCGGATCGGTCATTGCCTTCGGGAAGCTTCGCGGATCGTTGAGCGGAAAGCCTCTGCTTCTTCCCGCCCGGCATCTCTTGAACTTGGGCATGGTCTTGGCCTCGATCTGGTTCGGTTACGAATTTCTCCAGCAGGGCCACGACGAGGCTTGGATTACCTTGCTCATCGTGATGGGCATTTCCTTCGTTCTCGGTGTGCACCTGATCGTGGCCATTGGGGGTGCGGACATGCCCGTTGTCGTATCCATGCTCAACAGTTACTCGGGTTGGGCCGCGGCTGCAGCCGGGTTCATGCTCAAGAACGATTTGCTTATCATTACGGGTGCTTTGGTCGGGAGTAGTGGCGCCATTCTCAGTTACATCATGTGCAAGGCGATGAACCGTAGCCTGGCTAACGTTATTTTCGGCGGTTTCGGCACCAGTTCGGGTTCGTCTCCGGGTGGGGGCAGCGAAGTCGAGGGAACGATCACCGAAACCACCGCAGACCAAGTTGCGGAGGAGTTGAAGGAAGCCAAGGAAGTGATGATCGTGCCCGGATACGGCATGGCGGTCGCTCAGGCTCAGCACGTGGTCAAGGACATTACCGAAACTTTGCGGGCCAAGGGCGTCAACGTACGCTTTGCCATCCATCCCGTGGCCGGTCGCTTGCCCGGGCACATGAACGTACTGCTGGCCGAGGCCAACGTTCCCTACGACATCGTTTTCGAAATGGACGAGATTAACGACGACTTGCCGGAGGTTGACGTGCTTCTGGTCGTTGGGGCGAACGATATCGTCAACCCGTCCGCCTTGGAAGACTCGAGCAGTCCGATTGCCGGGATGCCGGTCATCGAGGCCTGGAAGTCGAAGTACGTGGTGGCTCTCAAACGGAGCATGGCAGCCGGATACTCCGGGGTCGAGAACCCGCTCTATTTCAAGGATAATACGGACATGCTCTTCGGGGATGCCAAGGATACCTTGTCTGCCGTGTTCGCCAAGCTCGGCTGAGCTCAAAAAAACCAATTCGTTCGCTATTCGCTTGCCCAGAGGGCTCCCGATAAAAAGGATAGGGGATGCGTTTTTTTCAATTTTCCGTCTTTGCCTGCCTGCTCGTCGCTTCCGCGGTTCTCGGGCAGTCCGTATACAAACCGAAGCTGGTAAACAGCAAAAGCGGCGAGCACCATGATTTCCCCTTGGGCGTGTTGGAGGCAACCGGCCGTCTTAAGGATGGGGAAAAGGAAATCCTCGTCATGGACGTTGGCAAGGGCGGAGCGGCCGATACCGCTGGACTCAAGGTTGGCGACCGGGTGATGATGGTCGAGGGCAAGACTCCGGACGTTTTTTCCACGAAGACGGACACCGGGCTGGCAGGCCCTCAAGCTCTTTTGGGTAACAGCCTGGACCGCAAGTCGGCTTCCTCCAAGCCGATCCTTTCTCTTCGCGTCAGAAGGGAATCCGAACAACTGAACCTATCCATCGATTTACCAAAGAGTCCCTCCTTCTCCTTTTCCCGTCCCCACGCATGCCCGAAGCGCAAGGATTACCTTGCTGAAATCGCTCGTCACCTTGTCGCCGTCCAGGAAAAGAATGGTCGTTGGAAGCCCGGGGTAGGGGGCGATGCGGACGTTTACACCACCGCATTCTGTGGCTTGGTTCTGTTAGCCAACAATGATCCTGCCCACTTGTCATCCATCAAGCGGGGGATCGAATTCGTCAAGAAGGCCAGCATTGATTCCATCGATCCGGCCGACCCGAAGGTCGGGCCCAAGAACTGGCAGACTGCTGCCAATGGAATCCTGCTTGGGGAGTATCAGTTGGCCACGGGAGACAAGACTTACTTCGAGGAGCTCAAGAAATGTTGTGATCTTTTGACCAAGAGGGTGACCGAGAAAGGAACCATGGGGCACCACTACTCCATTCCTTATAGCGGGGGCGGACTGATCGTTATCAACGTCCAGGCTCACCTGGCTTGGTCGTTGGCCGAGAAGTGTGGCCATCCGATCGATGAAAAAGCCTGGAAGAATTCCTTTTCCGAGGTGAGCAAATCGCTCGACCGCAAGACCGGGGCCTTGGGCTATTCCTCCCGGGCTCCGGGGAGCCCCGACATATCGGCCCGTACCGGTGCCATGGCCACCGCCTTGATGGTAGCCGGGCGGGATAAGAATTTTGCCAACTCCCTTGCTGATGCGCTTTTCCGACTCAACGGACGGATGCGCCATGCTCACGCCATGTCCTCGATCGGTTTGATCTTCGGGTTTTCCGGAATCAAGGTCGGATCTCCGAGGCGGTACTCGGAGGTGATGGAAACCTGGGTGCCTTACCTCGAACTTTCCCGCCTGCCCCGAGGCGGAGCCGCCTTTTTCGGCGGCAAGAGAAACATCGGAGGCGACCAGTACCTGGGTCTCGCCTCCATCGGCAACGCCAGCGTCGGCATGATTCTTGCCAGTGCGGAGAACCGGCTGTTCATGCACGGCGGAACCCGCAAGGGTTGGTTCGGCAAAGCCAAGTAAGAGTTTCCACCTCCCAACCTTCCACTTGCCATGTCAAAGTACCTTGCGACCGTTCTTGTTTTGTTTGTTTTTTCGACCT
The DNA here is from genome assembly GCA_028343845.1 of Verrucomicrobiota bacterium. Taxonomy (GTDB): domain Bacteria; phylum Verrucomicrobiota; class Verrucomicrobiia; order Opitutales; family Seribacteraceae; genus Seribacter. Next base: position 3,227 of record JAOLZO010000074.1, read on the forward strand.
TTGCCGGTGAGGCGGAAACGAAGAAGCCAAACTTCATTTTCATTTTGATCGATGATCAGGGATACTACGATCTCGGATGCTACGGGGCGACCGAGGTAAAGACCCCCCGCATTGATGCCATGGCCAAGGAGGGCATCCGCTTCACCGACTATTATGCAGCAGCACCCATTTGCAGTCCCTCGCGGGCAGGCCTGCTGACTGGTTGCTATCCACGACGTGTGGGCAATGAAGTCTGGGTGCACCGGGCGGATTCCCCAACCGGAATTCATCCGGATGAACTGACCATTGCCGAATTGCTCAAGGCCAACGGCTACAAGACCGCCTGCATCGGAAAATGGCACCTCGGGTT
>JAOLZO010000075.1 GCA_028343845.1 Verrucomicrobiota bacterium
CGACGTGCTTGCCATCCGTCGCAGGTGTACAATTGGCATGGGACGACTTGGTATGTCGCTTGTCCTTGGGCACGCCCTTGTGGCAAACCTTTTCCCAGATCACTTTGCCCGTCTTCTTCTCGATGCAGTAGAGAATCCAAGTATGCGGACCGTCGTTTTCCACCGGGGCAATCTCGTGATAGATCCCGATTTTCAGGCTGTCTTTCTCTTTGTCGCTTACCGCAGTGGTCAGAAAGATACGGTCTTCCCAGACGACGGGACAGGAATGACCGAGCCCGGGTATCGGAGTCTTCCATTTCAGGTTTTTTGACTTCGGAACATCCCAAGACGTTGCGGTATCGAATCCTTCTGCAATGCCCAAAGCGCCGGGCCCTCGAAACTGCGGCCAGTTAACGCTCTTTCCCATTGCCGTGCCAACGCAAGCAAGCAAAGAGACGTTCGCGAACAAGCGAAGTGATTTTGGAAACAAACGGTCCATCGATCCGATCAGGAGACCAAAAGGAGATACCCTACTCCGAGGGCCAATTGAACGAGGGCGTAGGGCATGGCTACCTTCACGAAACCGGCGAAGGAGAGCTTCAGTCCATACTTATGGATAATGGTTACCGAAACGAGGGTCGAGGCGGAGCCGATCGGGGTAATGTTCCCTCCCAGGTTGGCCCCGAAGATGACCGCCCACCAGTAAGGGCTGTCGGGGTTGCCCGCAACCTCCGGGATTCCTCCCAGGATCTTGGCCAGCATGGCGGCAAGGGGAATGTTGTCGGTGACCGAACTGGCCCCGGCGGAAGCAACCATCATAGAGGCTGGACCCGCGGAGTCACCAAGGCCGAGAATCGGCATGATCCAGTCACCGATGAGGGCCAGTACCTGAGCATGCTCCATAACGTTGATGACCGCGAACAGGCAGACGAAGAAGAAGAGCAGATCCCAGTCGATGGCCTTGTAGAAACGGTCGGCCACCGCCTTGTAACGCACGAGCATGATGCCCGCGAAGGCCAGGGCAACGAAACCGAGGCCCAGGTCACTGACCACGGGCAACTGGGAGGTCATCGCCACGGTGGCTATGAATACGAAAGTCATGATGGCTCCGAAGCGGAAAAAGACGGGCGACTCGATTCCCTCGTTCTCGTCGAAGCCGGCCACCAGAGCCTTGGCCGAGGAACGCTCCTCTTCGCTCTTGAGAGAACTTATCTTGAACAACTTGGCCCCCATCCAGATGGTGACCACTGTGGCAAGGACGACATAGGGGGACGCCTTGATGAAGAAATCGATGAACTCGATCCCCGCGGTCTTGCCCACGATGATATTGGGCACGGAGGAGATAAGCGTGAGCAAACCGCCAATGTTGGTGAGGAGGCCTTCCACGAGAAGAAATCCAAGCAGCTTCTCGGAACGGTCCAGCTTCTTCAAGGATACCCCGGTGAGGGAACCCACGATGATCATGGCCGTAACGTTATTGAGGACGGCGGAGAAAACCACCGTCATGACTCCGTAGAGAATCAGCAGGCGAAGGGGATCGCCTCCGGACAATTTGGTCAGCTTGACCGCGACCCAAGTGAAGAGTCCAGATTTGCTCGTGACGTCGACGAAAAGAGATGATCCGAGAATGATGGCAATGACTTCCCAGTCCACACCGGGGATGTAAACGGGCATGGATATTTTGTGCCCGCCAATCAGAAGACTGCCCACGTCCTCGAATGGAAGCAGGTGAAACCAGGTCCCGAGAAAAAGAGCGAGGATGGAGAAGACCCCTACGATTACTGATTTCTTAGCATGAATCTTTTCCTCCAAGGCAAGACAGATGATCATGCATGCGAGTAGTCCGAGAAACAGGTAAGTCACTCCTGGATCAACGGCGTGCCCGGCGCTCGACGCGAGGATTGGAGAAAAAGCGTTCATAGCAACAAGAGCGGAACCGAGCGCAATTCGACGGCGAGAGGATGGGCCATCCCATGCATCGCCATTTGATCATCCTCTTTGGCATGCATGACCAGCAAGTCAACATGATCGTCCTCAATCAACTTGCGGTAATCTTCCAACCGGCGACCAACCTTGGCATGGCATTCGACTTCGATCCCAAGGTCCGCTTTTTCCAGGGCCACGCGGGCCGACTCCGAGAAATCCTTTGCGTCGTTGAGCAAGCGCGAAAGGATGGTTTCTCGGGCAACCTCGGAATCGAGCTCGGGAATTTTCTCAATCGCATCGAGGTAACGGTCGAGGGTCGCCTCGTCCTCCACGTGACTGAGTATGAGTTTGCCCCCGCTTGGGGTAAAGGCCGAGGAATAGCCGACGAGGTGACCTTCCCCACAGAGGTGCCCCGAAACCGCCATGACGGTTTGGAGCGGACGGGAAAGAAAATTAGTAGCGTCTTCCCGGTCAGGATGAGGGAGAACGAGAACCGGCGTGGTGGTTACCTGAGCAAGAACATCCAGATGTTCACCAAGGCTATAGGGCCAGCGCCAAGCATCACTGCGCAGGTTCCGGTAAGTAATGACCAAATCAGGGCGATGTTCCTCCACCGTGTCCAACAGGTCCTTTACGTTTTCGAAACCATCCTTTGACACAAGTATCCATTCGGTCTCGGACTCGGGAAGAATTCCCTCCAGAAACTTTCTGACCGTCTGCAGGTAGAGGGTTGCTTCGGCGTTTTCCATATCGGTCACCAACAGCACTTTCCCAAGGGGATGCTTCTCGTGAACGTAAGTGGTCTTGGCCGCAGCCTTGAAGACACTCTCGAATTGATCAACCGTACTCATTAAAAGGGTAACCTAGCCTATCAATCAATATGGACTGAAGTTGCAACCCTAAAGCTTCAAAGATCACGCGACTCCCATTCCCTCATGGGATCAAGGATCATTTTCAGCCAAGCAGGAAAGCGATCATTGCACGGGAAGGTGCAAATTCATTTCAGTCCTGCCTCTGAGAATTTGAGCACGAATTTTCTTGCCGGGAGAATGCTTTTGCAGAATAAGCCCGATCAATTCGCTTTCCGAAAGCCTGGAGCGTAATCGCTCCACACCAATCAAGACATCCCCTTTTTTCCATCCTGCCCTCTTCGCCGCAGCATGCTTGTTGTACTGCCCTACATGCTCGGCCTTGAGCGCAAGTTTATCCCCGGTCAGACCAAGGGGTCGCCTTTCGGAATCGGAAAGCTCGACGAACCTAATTCCGCCAAAGGCCATCCCCCGCATCGACCATGTCCCCACGCGCCTG
>JAOLZO010000076.1 GCA_028343845.1 Verrucomicrobiota bacterium
GGCAGCCCCCGTTATCGGCGAGAAAGAAGATCAGCGTGTCGTCGAAGGTCTTCGATTCCTTGAGGTGGGCCACGAGCTTGCCTAAGTTCTGGTCCACCCGGTCGATCATGGCTGCGTAGACCGCCATCTTGAGATCCATTTCATCCTGCTTCTTCTCATCCAGCGAATCCCAGTCCGGAATGCCCGGGGTGCGGGGAGAAAGAGCCCAGTCCGGGCTGATCAAGCCGGACTCGATTTGCCGATTGAGCCTTTGCTCCCTCAGCTTGTCCCAACCGATCTTGTATTTTCCACGGTACTTCGCGACGTCGTCCTCGAAGGCCTGCAGGGGCCAGTGCGGGGCGGTATAGGCAAGATAAAGAAAGGAAGGGCGCTTCTTGCCCGCCTGCTCCTCCTTGAGAAAACGGATGGCGTAGTCGGTGAAGGCATCGGTGGTGTAGAAGGCCTCGTTCGTCGTGCTTTCCGGTTTGGCCAGTTGTTCGTTTCCGAGGGTAATGTCACGCGGAGTGATCGGATGAAAGAACCGGGTGGCTCCGGAAATGCAGCCATAGTATTTCTCGAATCCGCGCTGCAGGGGCCAGCGGTCCCTGGCGTTGTTGCCCAAATGCCACTTGCCGGCCATCAGTGTTGCGTAGTCATGGCCCTCGAGGGCTTCCGCTATGGTGACGCACCGGCGGTTGAGATAGCCTTGGTAGGCGGGTGGTCTCCCTTCTCCCCGGTTGCTCCCCGGGGGTTGGGTCATATGCCCGATGCCGACCTCGTGAGGATGGAGCCCGGTCATCAGGGTGGCTCGGGTAGGGCAGCACCGTCCGCTGTTGTAGAACTGAGAGAAGCGCACGCCGCCCTTGGCGAGGGCGTCGAGGTTGGGGGTGTCGATTTCCCCGCCATGGTAACCGAGGTCGGAGAAGCCCATGTCGTCTACCATGATGAGGATGACGTTGGGGCGCTCGGCGGCTTGGGCGCTATAGGACCCGAAGGCCCAAATCAGTGAAAGAAAGAGTATGTTCGGAATGTTTTTCATAAAGGTTGTGAGCCTTAGGTTTCTAGAACCCCATCTTAATGGAGTCAGCAAATTATTCCTTACTTCCTTGAATTTTTCGGTGAAGAAAGGATTCGTTCGGGAGGAGGGAAAACATGCGAGCCTTCAATCCGAGGCTGCTTTGGAGCTACGCTTGGCTATACCAATCCTAGCTTTCGCGGCTTAGGCGTCTTTCAGGATTTTTAATGAGACGTCTTCGACCATGCCTTCCACCTTCGCCTTGTAATCAAGCATGTGCGGGGCGGTGAAGTGAGCTTCCAAGTGAGCGAAGGTTTCCCACTTTTCCACAATCGTCACAACGTTTTCGTTGCTTTCCTGAATGGGCAGTTCGGTTGGGAAATCCACCGTGGCGGAATATTCCACGCAACCCTCTTCCTTCAGAACGTTCGGTACGTTGGCCTTGAAAATTTCGAGGAATGCTTCGCGTTCGGAAGCTTTAACCGTGATGGATGCAAGGACGTGAATCATGTCTTCGGCAGTTAGGTTTTAAAGAGAATTCGAATCACTTTTTTTTGGCTTTGAGCGACGAAGTTTCTTCAATGTCTCGAGGACGAAGCTAGTCGGCAGGGCGTAGGTTGTGACACGGTCCACCCGCGCTACGTTGATGCCCAATGCATTTCCATTCAGGTCGAGGACAGCCCCTCCCATGGCAGTGGGAGGGAGGGAGATATCATGTTGGATGATCATGGGGAAATTGTCCTTACGCTTGGAAACGGGGCCACTCATCCTGGCGTTGCGGCTCATCATGTCGAAGACTACGGAACGATGGCCCAAGGTAACGCGAAAGGAGAGCATCCTTTTACCCCTTCTCACCTTAATGACCACGACGTCTCCGGGATCATTGGATCCGACCAACTCGATCATTTTCTCTCGGTCGGTAACGTCTTGGCCTCCCACGTTCGTCACGATGTCACCGTTTTCCAGTCCTGCTGCAGCTCCGGCGGAGCGTGGCATGACCTGTTGGATCAATATGCCGCCAACTTCCTCTCCATCCCGGCCAAGAATTACCCCGATTACCCCGCCGCTCCTGTCGATTGGTCGGCTTTTAGCCCCGACCACGCCGACCTTCAGTCTTTTCAGGTTGTAGTCAGCCGAAACCAACCAGGAACCTTCTCCTGGGTCTTTCTTTTCAGCCCAGGAAACTGGTGTCAGTTTTTTCGCACCCTTGATCTTGAACACGGCCAAATCCGTTTCCTTGTCTTTACCCTTGGCTTGAACCTTGTAACGGGTGCCATCGGCCAGGATGGCCTCTTCAGCTTCAATGGAAGAACTGGCCTTGGTCATGATATGTCCTTTTCGACTCACGATCGTGCCCAAGGCAAGGGTGCGTCCCTTGCTGAGGAGTCGAACGGTTGAGCTGAGACCCGCTTTTGAGGATTCCTCGAATGCCTTGAGGGTTTCACTGCCGTTTCTCCGCTGTTCGACAGGCAGTCGGTCGATGGCCCCCAAGGGTGCTGACGAAATGAACAGGTACAGGCAAATCGTCGAAAGAAAATTGGAAAACCGATGTGTGTAAGTACGCATGATTATTCGGGGCGTTTGCCCAATTCGAGGCTGATGGTTAATTCTTTCTTCCCGCGCCTTAGGTCAATCACCACTTCATCGCCCGGTTCCTTGGAGCCCACCACAATGAAAAGTTCTTCCTGGCTATCGATGGGTTCTCCATCGATGGCGGTTATGACGTCCGATTTGAGAATGCCTCCCTTTTGGGCCGCGGATTCCTTGACCACGTTCATGATTTTCAAACCGTCCTCGGTTTCCATCGTGCCAACACCGAGGAACCCACCCTTTTGCAGGTCTCTGCGGGAGATCATGGTTCCCTCTTTGAATATATCCCAGTGCTCGAGATAGCTTTCGATCGGAGCGTGAAAATTGGCGTCGTCATACTTGGCTATCCGGCTGTGTATGCCGATGACTTCACCGTCGAGATTGAACAAGGGGCCACCCGAATCCCCACCCAAAAGTCGGCAATCCGTTCGCAATGTGGCATTTTGCTTGTCAATGACACGACCGATTCTGGTGACCATGCCGCGTTTTGCCATAAACCCACCTGGGTGTCCGAGGGCAAAGCACCAATCCCCAACCTGAGATTTCCCTTTTTTAGCCATCGGAGCAAATGGCCATT
>JAOLZO010000079.1 GCA_028343845.1 Verrucomicrobiota bacterium
TCGAAGTCATCCAAGGTTTACGCTGGCACTTTTAAGCAACCGGCCCCTACCCGGCTCATGCATCGAGGGGACCCTCTTTCCCCCAAGGAAGTCGTCGCCCCCGAAGGACTGGATGTCCTGAATTCAAAACTCAAACCACTCCGCCTCAAACCGGACGCTCCCGAACGGGATCGTCGCGTCGCCTTCGCCAAGTGGCTGATCGATCCGAAGAACCCCTTGACCGCTCGGGTCATGGTCAACCGTATTTGGCACTACCATTTCGGGCGGGGTCTCGTGGCCACTCCTTCCGATTTCGGGGATATGGGCTTTCGACCGACACATCCCGACCTTCTGGATTGGTTGGCCATGGAATTCATGGCGAACGGCTGGTCGGTCAAGCATATGCACCGACTGATCCTGCGCTCGAAGACCTACCGGCAGGCGTCCCTTCCCCGCAAGGACGGTTTGGCCAAGGATGCGGGGAGCGAGCTCCTTTGGCGCTTCCCACCCCGCCGACTGGAGGCCGAAGCCATACGCGACAACGCACTCTTGCTAGCCGGAGCCCTCGATCGGGAAATGTACGGGCCCGGCTTTCTGCTCTTCGTGCCGAACTCCAATTATGCCCGCAATTGGATCGCCAAGGACGAGTTCGAACCCAAGGACATGCGCCGCATGGTCTACACCATGCGCATCCGCATGGAACAGGACTCCGTATTCGGGGCTTTCGACTGCCCCGACGGTGGACAGGCCGCCCCCAACCGCAGCCGCTCGACCACCCCCATTCAGGCCCTCAACCTTTACAACAGCGCATTCATTGGGGATCTTTCAAAACGTTTCGCCAAGCGCATTGCCAAGGAAGCCGGAGAGGACCCAAGCAAACAAATCGACCGGGCCTATTCATGGACATTCGGCCGCTCAGCTCAGAAAGAGGAAACCAAAGAAACCCTTGCCTACCTGGATGAGCATGGCCTCGCTGCCCTCTGCCGGGTACTCCTCAACGCCAACGAATTCCTTTTCATGCAATGACGACACCTCAACCCGAAAACCTGTCCCCCGCCGGAACCTCGCTCCTCAACCGGCGCGATTTCCTGCGTCGTTCGGGAACCGCCTTCGGGGGCATGGCCTTGGCCGGTTTGCTTGCCGATGATCATCTGTTGGGAAGCCCGATCCGGCCCGAGATTGATCCCGACCGGCCCTTTTCCGCCCGCAAGACCCATTTCCCCCCCCGGGCCAAACAGGTACTCGTCATCTACTGCACGGGTGCCGTCAGTCACGTCGACACTTGGGAACACAAACCCGAACTATTCCGGCGCCACGACACCCCGATGCCCGGAGCCGTAAACACTTTTCAGGGCGAGAACGGCAATTTGATCAAGCCCATCCGAGACTTCAAGCCGCGTGGAACCTGCGGAAAGATGACCAGTGACCTTCTCCCGCAGTTGGGATCGCTTGCAGACGACATCGCCTTCATTCACTCCCTGACCAGCAAGACCAACACACACGGCCCCGGGGAGACCTTTATGTCGACCGGCTTCACCCTCGAGGGCTTCCCCTCGATGGGCTCCTGGGCATCCTACGCCCTCGGTACGGAAAACGAAAACCTACCCGCCTTCGTTTCGATTCCCGACCCCCGGGGCAACCCGCAGGCTTCCATCAACAACTGGTCCAACGCCTTTTTGCCCGCCCAATTCCAAGGGACACCCTTCAGCGCCTCCAAGAAAATCCGTCACCTCTTTCCCGGGGAAGAGTTCTCTGGGAAGACCGACCTCGACGGTCGCAAGCTTCTGCGGCGCCTCAACGAGCGCCACCTCGAACAATACCCCGGAGATTCCGAGTTGGCCGCCCGCATTGCAGGCTACGAACTGGCCGCCCGCATGCAGATGTCCATCCCCGAGGTCACCGATCTATCCAAGGAGCCTGCATCCATCCTCAAGGCTTACGGGGCTGACGACGCCAAGAACAAGGATCGGGCCGGCTTCGCACGCAACTGTATCCTCGCCCGGCGTCTCTTGGAAAAAGGCGTCCGCTTCGTCCAGCTCTTCAACGGTTCCTACGCCATGGGTGAAGGCGTTGGCAACTGGGACGGGCATAAGACGATCGAGGCCCAGTACCCCGGTCACGCCCACATCCTCGATCAGCCCGCCGCCGCCCTTATCCGCGATCTCAAGGCCCGCGGAATGCTCGACGACGTCCTCGTGGTCTGGTGCACCGAGTTCGGCCGCATGCCCACCTTCCAGAAAGGGGCCAGCGGTCGCGACCACAACCCCTCCGGCTTCACCGCCTGGTTAGCTGGAGCGGGCGTCAACGCACCCTTCACCTACGGGGCCACCGACGAATTCGGATGGAAGGCGGAAAAGGACGTCCTCAGCTTGCACGACTTCCACGCCACCATCCTTCACTTGCTTGGCCTCGACCACGAGCGCCTATCCTATTATCACAACGGTATCGAACGGCGCCTCACCGACGTGCACGGTCACGTCGTTAAGGAAGTCATCGCCTGAAACCCTATCCACCCATGCGAAATACAATTGCCATCTTTCCCCTTCTTTTCTTCGTCGCTCAACTTGCCGCCAAACCCGAGGTCTGGCCCGTCTTCCCCTTCCAGAACGGGGTCCACTTCAAGACCACTGCGGAACGCGTGAAGGTCCTCAAGGAACTAGGCTACGACGGGATCGGATCGGCCAAGCTCTCCAAGAGCGAACTGCCCCTGCCACAGCGCCTCAAGCTCTACGACGAGGCCGGACTGAAACTCTTCAGCCTCTACGTCGGCGGACGCCTTGGCTCCAAGGAACACACCTACAGCAAGGATATAAGCCAAGCCATCAAGGATCTCAAGGGACGGGATACCATTCTCGAGCTCTACGTCTTGGGAAGCAAAAAAAACAACACCGACGAGCAGGCGGTGGCCTTCGTCCGGGAAATCGCAGACCAAGCCAAGGAGTCCGGCCTGCGTATCGTTCTTTATCCGCATGCTGGCTTTTACGTAGACACCTTGGGCGCCGCCGTGCGGGTGGCCCGCAAATGCAAGCGGGACAACGTCGGGGTCATGTTCAATCTTTGCC
>JAOLZO010000077.1 GCA_028343845.1 Verrucomicrobiota bacterium
TGCAGTTTCTTCATTACGCTTAATTCCAGCTGCCAACTCAATATCGAATGGCATTGCTCAAATGCGTTTCGGTCGGCATGCGACACAGTTGATTTATGACGACCTCGCTTCGGACGGAGACAATGCACCCGATTCTCTGCGTTCCAATGCAACCGACCGATCGAACTCAGTCGAAAGTGAAGTATTCAGCTCTTTGGAGCTTAGTGAGGTCAGTTTCTCATACCCATCTTCCGACAAGCCTGTTCTGGAAAAAGTTTCACTTTCGATTAATGCCGGCGAAATTATTGGAATCGTTGGGAGTACAGGGTCAGGAAAAACCACCTTGATCAATGTGATGCTAGGATTGCTCAAGTCCTCGTCTGGACAAACTTTGGTGAACGGAAATTCCGTTACCGACAATCTTCAGGCGCTCAGGAGGATCGTTGCGTATTTGCCTCAGCAAATTTTTCTCACTGATGATTCGCTCAGAAACAACATTGCCCTAGGAATTCAATCAAACAAAATTTCCGACCGAACAATATGGGCCATACTCGACAAAGTCAGGCTTAAGGAGTTTGTCGAGGATTTACCGGAAGGTTTGGACACGATGGTCGGAGAGCATGGAATGAGATTGTCGGGAGGACAGTGCCAGCGAGTTGCATTGGCCAGGTCGCTTTATCACGACCGAAGCATGTTGGTGCTGGACGAGTCGACGAGTTCCTTGGACGGCGAAACCGAAAAACGCATTATCACTGAACTTAAGGAATTGAGGGGAGAAAAGACAATCGTCATGATTGCTCATCGACTGACAACGCTTCAGCACTGCGACAGGATATACAGTTTGAATGAAAACCGCACATTGACTGTTGTTAATTACGAAGACCTTTTGTCTGCTTAGCCTAATCGTTATGCTGCTGTTAAACTTAAGTCACAATTTTTACCGCTTTTGAGCAAAGTTCTTTTATTCGGCTCCAGTGGTCATGCGAAATCCTGTGTGGATTTAATTGAATCGACCGGGTCCTTTGTAATCAAAGGTGTTGTTACTAGGGAAAAATCCACCCTCTCATCTTTCATGGGATATGACGTAGCTGGAACGGATGAATCGATTGAGGAGTTGGTTCGCGATTGCCCCCAAGCGGTTATTGGCGTTGGTCAAATTAAGGACGCAGGTCCACGAATTGGTTTGTTTCTGAAATTGATGGATTTTAATGCCGAAATGCCCGTGATCGTCTCGCCTTATTCAAAAGTCTCGAGGCATTCGAGCTTGGGAGATGGGTCATTGGTTTTTCACCATGCGGTTGTTAACGCCTCAGCCGTCGTCGGCCAAAACTGTATCCTTAACAACAAATCCTTAATCGAACATGATGCCGTGATTGAAGATCACTGCCATATATCCACAGGGGCTATTGTAAATGGTGGCGCGAAAGTCGGGCGAGAGTGTTTCGTAGGCAGTGGCGCCATACTGCATGAGGGTGTGTGTGTTGGTGAAAACTCTATCATTGGGGCGGGCAAGGTTGTCAGGGAAGACGTCGAACCGGGATCGATTTACAAATGAAGGATCGTCGACAAAATTCAACATTGATTATCGCCGAGGCAGGGGTGAATCACAATGGTTGCATGGAGACTGCAATTGAGTTGGTTCGAGAGGCTGCCAGAGCAGGGGCCGACTTCGTCAAATTCCAAACTTTTACCGCCGACAGTCTTGTGACTGAAAAAGCAGCGAAAGCGGAATACGCAAGCCGAACTACCGATGCATCCGAATCACAACATGGGATGATCCGAAAATTGGAGTTGAACCCCGAAATGCATGTTCGCTTGATCGAGGAATGTCTGAATTGTGGGATTGAATTCGCCTCCACTGCATTTGATGAAGCAAGTATAGAAATGCTTGGTCAGTTTGAAGTCAGTTTTCTTAAGGTTCCCTCCGGGGAGTTGACCAATGTTCCTTATTTGAGGCGGATCGCGAGCAAAGGCTTACCCGTAATATTATCGACTGGGATGGCAACTCTCGAGGAAGTGAGGGAAGCGCTTGACCTGCTCTTAGCCTCGGGGGTAAGTAAAGAGTGCGTTACAATTTTACATTGTAACACGGAATACCCTACGCCAATGCATGACGTTAACCTGCGAGCCATGGAGACCATCCGGAAAGAGCTGGGAGTTGCCGTGGGATATTCCGATCATACTCTGGGCATTGAAATACCTATAGCTGCGGTCGCGATGGGAGCAAGAGTCATAGAAAAGCACTTTACTTTGGACCGTTCGATGCCTGGTCCGGATCATTCAGCAAGTTTGGAAGGAAATGAACTTGCTGAAATGGTTTCGGCCATTCGCAACATTGAGAAAGCAATGGGGGATGGAATAAAAAAGCCAAGCCCAAGTGAACAGAAGAATATTACTGTCGTAAGGAAATCAATCGTCGCTGCCTGTTCGATCCAAAAGGGAGACGAGTTCACATGTCAGAATCTAACCGTGAAAAGACCGGGAACTGGAATTTCTCCCATGAGATGGGATGAAATTATCGGAACATCTTCATCACGCGACTATAACCGAGACGACTTCATAAAGCTGTGAGAAAAGTTTGTGTAATAACGGGAACGAGAGCGGAGTACGGTTTGTTGACATGGGTCTTGGATGGTATCGAGAAATCTTCCAAACTTGACTTGCAGTTATGCGTTACGGGTATGCATCTGTCTCCTGAGTTTGGTATGACGGCACTGGAAATCGAAAGAGATGGCTTTAGCATAGACTCCAAGGTAGAGATGCTTTTGAGCTCCGACACTTCGAGCGGAATAGCAAAATCAATGGGCTTGGGTTTAATTGGTTTCGGTGACGAGTTTCAGAGATTGAAACCAGATTTGATTGTTTTGCTTGGTGATCGTTTCGAGGTTTTTGCCGCTGCTGCCGCCGCTACTTTCGCCAGAATACCCATCGCTCATTTTCATGGAGGCGAAACAACAGAGGGAGTGATTGACGAGCCGATCAGACACTCGCTGACAAAAATGTCTCATCTGCATTTCGTGGCTACCGATGAATATCGTAAAAGAGTAATTCAACTTGGGGAAAGCCCCGAGCGAGTCTGGTGCGTAGGCG
>JAOLZO010000078.1 GCA_028343845.1 Verrucomicrobiota bacterium
TCCTCCCGGGCTTAGAACGTTGGGAGAATATGCTCCTGAGAACGTGTATTCCGACCGAAGTTTCCAATACTTGAGTGAAATCAGGAGTGCAGAGGCGGAGGAATGGATTCGCAGCAGTACTCCTCGTGAGTTTACCAGAAACCGCCCGGGAGAAGAAAGGTTTTCTAAGGCTGTCATTAGGCTTGAAGACGGGTTGCTTGCCAATGACGGGTTGGATTTGGAAGCAACTGCAATCGCAACGGCCAACCTTATCGATGAACTACAGGCAAATTTCCAATTGACGGTAACGAGTGAGGAGATGCAGATGCTCGTGCATTGGCGTGATTTTCCGCAAGGAGAGAATTACTTGGAATTCTTGTCAAAGATTCTAGGCCAATTGCACCTCACGGGGGTAGTCAAATTTCCGTCGACGGATCAGAAGTTTATTTCAGAGGCTAATGCTACGGCAAGAATTGACGGTATGATGGAAGATCTTGTCGATCGTCTGGTTGTTATCACGGGTATTTCCGATGGGCTGCGATTCAATTTGAATCCGGAGGAGCTAACGCAAGATTATCCCGGGCTTTCTCTTTACCTTGGTGAATTGCAAGAACACCTGAAAAATGACGGTCCTTTCCCTGAGGAGGGGTTGGTCTTGAAGGATTTGATCGAGAGTTCGGATGAGAACGCTTCTCTTGCCGCTTTCCAATTCAAGGACAATATGGTTTCGGTGTTCTCGACCTTTGCCCAAAAGGGACTGTTTTTGCGCAGAATCGACAGGGAGAAGACGGAAAAGGCTCAGGATGATGCCATTCGGGCAATGGAGAAGGACAACCCGCCCATCGTTCGCGTCGAGAAAGACGAACTGATCTTGGAGAAGGGAAAAAAGGTAGACGAGCTTGATCTTGAGAAATACGAGGAGTACCTAAATCAGACCGTTGAAGATAGAAACCTTTTGCCCAAGAGAGTGGTGGTCACCTTTGGGACTTTTCTGTTCGCGGTGGTTTACGTGAGTTTGGTTTTGCCCGCTTTTTGGAAGGACAACGCCCGTTCGGTTATTGTAGCCATTGCCATTTTGGCAAACCTGGGGTTGTCCCGAATCATTCTAGAGCTTGGAAGCACAAACCTCTTTGGGGGCAATGCGTTGCTGATTGGACTGTTGCCCTATCTCATTCCCATAGCCTTTGCGCCCATGGTCGTGATGCTTACGGTCGGACCCCGTATGGCAGCTCTTTCAGCACTGATGACCAGCGTATTTCATGCGACTATGCAAAATGCGGGAATCGAAGCTTTGTCGATTTCTCTTAGTTCTGCTTTGGTAGGTGCATATTTTTGTCGGGACGTTCGTCTGCGCGGAAGTGTTTTGAAGGCTGGAGCTATGGCTGGACTGACCGGAGCAATTTTAGCTCTTGGTATTGGGTTTGCATCGGGAAGCGGTTGGGTAGCCTCAGCAAATCATGGTGTGGCTTCTCTTCTGGTGGGCGCGTTTACCGGGGGCTTGGTTCTAGGTGCAATGCCCTTGATTGAGAACAGTTTCAAAGTTGCTACCGATGCCACACTTTTTGAACTTACCGATTTCAACCATCCTTTGCTCCGTCGAATGCAAGTCGAAGCCCCGGGAACCTACCATCACAGTCTGATGGTGGCGAACCTTTCCGAGAACGCAGCTCTTGCCGTGAATGCGAACCCGATCATGTGCCGGGCATGCTCTCTTTTTCATGACATCGGGAAAATGAGCCAACCGGATTACTTTACCGAGAATCAAGGAGGCTTTGAAAACCCTCATTCCAAAAAAAACCCGGCCATGAGCGCACTTATCATCAAGAGCCATGTGAAAGAAGGAATCGAAATGGCTCGCGAGCATCGATTGCCCAAGGTCATTCGGGATGTCATTCGTCAGCACCATGGAACGACTTTGGTTAAATATTTTTACCATCAAGCCAAGCAACAATTGAAGCAAGAAAAGCTTAATTACGGAGATCTCGAGGAAGAGCCTGATGAATCCACCTACCGTTATGACGGACCGAGACCGCGTTTCAAGGAAAGCGCAATCATCTTTTTCGCCGATTCGGTTGAAGCGGCCGCCAGAAGCTTGCCCAAGGTAACTCATCATAGCGTTGAGGAATTGTTGGAGAGTATCTTTCAGGACCGGTTGGAGGACGGACAGCTCGACGAGTGCCCGTTGACTCTTGAGGAAATGTCCAAGATTAAGCAAAGCTTCCTTAAGACTTCCCTCAATATGTTACACTCGCGTATTGAATATCCTGAGGACGAAAACGGAAAGGGCAGGCGTGGGTCGGCTCCTCCATTCTCGGGAAAGCGGGGTTGATGGGAGATGGCATCTCCCTTGACCCTCGAGGTAAACAACCTGTATCCCCGCCTCACCTATTCGTCCGAAACGATCGATCGTTTCTTTGAGGAGATTTTCACTCTCCATCACCACGGTTGCTCAGGTAGTTTGTCCATAGCGTTCCTTGACCGGTCAAGCCATTCGCAGGTTCACGGTAACTTTCTCAAGGATTTTCGACCCACTGACGTCATTACTTTTCCTGCTGACCCGGACGAAGGCATCGCCGGGGAAATTTGCGTCTCAGTGGATCAGGCGATCGAAGAGTCGGGGGTGAGAGGGATTCCCTTCGCTCGGGAGCTCAGCCTTTATCTGGTTCATGGTTGGCTCCATCTGGTGGGTTTTGATGACAGGATTGACGAGGACCGCAAAATCATGCGCCGGGAGGAGAGTAAAGTACTTGGCCTCATTGAAAATCTCGAGTTGTGGCCCGATTTTCTGCTCGCTCCCAGCAGTGGAGATCAGTAGCGAAGAACGCTGTGATTGCAAAGAACTCTACTTTTGCGAGAAAATTCCGTAATGCATTCCTGACCGGATTGCTTATCTTTCTGCCGCTCGGTACGACTGTGTTCGTGCTGAACTTCCTCCTGGGGTTATTTCAGGAGCCCGCTACGCACTTGGCGTATGAGCTTGGTATCAAGGAAGAAAGTTTTTTCTTCGGTCTGGAGACTTTGCTTGCAATAGTTGGTCTTTTGTTTGGCGTTTTGGCGCTTACCCTTCTGGG
>JAOLZO010000008.1 GCA_028343845.1 Verrucomicrobiota bacterium
GGGCAGATGCGCGGTGAAGTAAGCTGGAAGGACGGCAAGTCGCAAGGGCTTTATACTCTTTGGTACGAGAACGGGCAGATGAAGAAGGAAGGAAACCAAAAGGACGGAAAGATGGAGGGGAATTGGACATATTGGCATGAGAACGGGCAGACAATGATGGAAGCACGCTACAAGGAAGGCAAGCGGGACGGGCTTTGGAGTTGGTGGTACGAGAACGGGCAGAAGAAGTGCGAATCAAACTGGAAGGACGGAAAGCTCATTTCTGCCGAGAGTTGGAAACCTTATGGCGAAGAGTGTGACATGACCTATATCGATAGGGACGGGAATGGGGTTGTGGTTAGCTACAAAGATAACGGGACGGAAAGCTATCGCGACACCTACAAGGACGGCGAACGAGTCGACTAACCCCCTGACAACCCCCAACCCTTGACCCTCGCCCAAGGAGGCGCTTGGATCGGGGATTACAAAATCCCTAGGATTTTGTAAGAGGCTTATCCGAGGTTTAGCGCTACGATAGAGACATGATGAAAGCTACATTATTTGCTCTGTTTGTCGCCCTGCTCATGGTTGGTTGTGGAGAACCTGACCTAAGCGATCCCGATGTGGTTACCTGGTCGAAGCTACAGGATCGTAACGGGACCATGCATATGCCTTATGAAGAGACTCCCTTTACGGGTCGGGCGTTGGACTATTACATCCCATCCGGGCATCGGAAGGCGGAAGTAAACTTGAAGGACGGCAAGCAGAACGGGCTTACGGCTGGGTGGTACGAGAACGGACAGAAGGAGTGGGAAGCAAACTGGGAGGACGGCAAGCGGGACGGGCTTACGACGCAATGGTACGAGAACGGACAGAAGGAGTGGGAAGGAAACTGGAGGGACAGCAAGACTGACGGTCTTACGACTGAGTGGTACGAGAACGGGCAGAAATCGTTCGAAGCAAACTGGAAGGACGGAAAACTCATGTCTGCCGTTCAATGGAAACGCAATGGCGAAAAGTGTCCCGTGACCAATGTGAAGGACGGGAATGGGTTTGCGGTTAGGTACAACGAGGACGGAACAGAAAACAGTCGCGAAACCTTCAAGGACGGCAAGCTCATGTATGCCGTTACATGGAAACCCAATGGCGAGAAGTGTCCCGTAACCAATGTAAAGGACGGGAACGGGGTTGTGGTTCAATACAACGAGGACGGGACGGAAAGCCTTCGCTTGACCTACAAGGACGGCGAACTAGTCAAAGACTAATCCCCTTACAACCCCCAACCCTTGACCCTCGCCCAAAGAGGCGCTTGGATCGGGGGGATGAAGCCGGTCCTACTCTCTCTCGCCATCGCCCTGCTCATGGTTGGGTGGGGGGAGGTTGTTGACTATGAGAAGCTACAGGATCGAGGCGGGGTCATGTATCTACCTAACGAAGAGACTCCCTTTACCGGTCGGGCGGAGAGTTTTCACGAGAACGGGCAGAAGAGTGACGAAATAAACTTCAAGGACGGCAAGTGGGATGGACTCAGGACTGCTTGGTATCCCAATGGGCAAAAGTACCTTTCATGTAACTACGAGGACGGCAAGACTACAAGTTTCACTAGGTGGTACGAGAATGGGCAAAAGTCGACAGAAGGATTCGATTACTCCCGCAATCAACACAAAGAAATTTCTTGGTACAAAAACGGGCAAAAGTCATCTGAAGTTATCTATCGTGACGGCAAGCCCGACAAACCAATCTCTGCCAAAGTTTGGAAGCCTAATGGCGAAAAGTGTACTCTAACCAACTTGAAGGACGGAAATGGGATTAAAGCTTCCTACAGCGACGATAGGACATGGCAAAGTTTTTACTCTACCTACAAGGACGGCAAGATCGTAGGTTATCAAGACCTCCAAACTGGAGAGAGAAGGATTGGACCAACCCCCAAAGGGTGAGGGCCGCCACCCGAAGATGACGACCCTCTTGGTCAGAAAGTCTTCTCGAGGAACTCCCTCGTTTCCTTCTCCTTAATCACGTCCCGCCAGTCAACGCCCTCAGGCAGGATCTTCCAAAACGCCTGAGCCTGTCCCTCCGTCGCAAGGGCCTTGTAGTGGCTGTGCTGGACCTGAGGTGAGTGCCCGGCCCAGAGTCCGACCTTCCGGTCGTCCTCTATCACCTTCAGGCGAAAGGTAACAGCCGTGTGGCGCAGGCCGTCGTGGATGGGCTTGCCCTTGTCCTCTGCCGTCGGGTCCCCGATCAGTTCGGCAAGCTCAGGCCAGGCGGAGGAAGCGTTCCTCGTGACCACGCCTCTCCAGCCACGGTATCCGGCGATGGCGTATACCCGTTGGGTGTTCTTGATCGAGTAGTGTGGGGCCACGGGTCCGGAGTCCTGCCTGTAGGGCTTGATCCACTCCACGCAAGTCTCAGGGAGGGTAATGGTCCTGAAGGTCGAGCCGCCCTTCCCTTTCGCGTTGATCGTGACCTCGACCTTGCCGCTCTCGTTCCAAGCAAAGTCGCTCCAGTCAAGCCGCCGCACCTCTTCAGGGCGGATGGCGGAGAAGAGCCCCAAAGCAAAGTAAGGCACCACGACGGTTCCCTCCGGCAGCTTCCTTCCGGTACGAGCTGGCGACTTCTTGATCAGCTCGTCGTACTTGGCCGCTGATTCGATTATCCTGCGAGCCTCCTCGTGGGTGTAGGCCTGAGGTCGGGGGTGGTCCTTGGGTGGCGGGGAAACCTTCTCGAAGATCTTGGTCGGGATTGCCTCGAGGTCGACATAAGCGAATTTGAAGAAACCCGAGAGAGCTGCCCATTCATTCCTTCTTTCGGTCTGAGAGATTCCTTTCTTGTTTCTGAGCCCACGCTCGAAGGACCATGGCGTCCGCTTGTCACCCTTTTCCGAACGGATCCAGCTCTTGATGTCGTGGTGGTCGAAGTCGCTTACGTAAATCTTGTCGCCCTTCCAAGCGTCGCAAAAGCGACGCAGACGGTTTATCGTGGATTTGACATACTCTTTTGTAACCGTCCGCTTACTGAGCTCATCGATGTATTTCTCAAGAGCTTCACTCAGTTTCATCTTTTTGTAACCGCCCACCTGATAATTTTGGGCGTAGAACGACACAGCCTCGACAAATGAAATCGGGCGGTCCGACTTCACTTGGTTTAGGATTTCCCGAGCAAGGTGATACTCCTCTTCCTGCTCAAAGGAAATTTTTGTCTGTCTGGTTTCGCCCCCGCCGATTGAATTAAGATAGGTGCGGTCCAGTTCGGTCACGTAATTCTGAGCGCTCATCCTCGAATCAAAACGCTTGCGCAAATACGATTTCTCAGGATAATGCACCGTTCCTTTGACGATGAAGATTTCTTTCAAGCCCGACAATTGCGGACCATCTATTTTAAGATTTTTGGATGGGAGGTTCATATTGACTTATTCTGTCAGCGCTTGGCTGGTTTGTAAGGGATTTCTTTCTCAACTTTGCAACATTTCATTGCAAAGTAGTGAAACCGTCAAAATCGGAGCGCGTCATAGCGCTGCGTAAACAGTTAATAATCAAACCCTTTGCCGGGGTGGCGGAATTGGTAGACGCGCTAGATTCAGGTTCTAGTGTCCGCAAGGACGTGCGAGTTCAACTCTCGCCCTCGGCACCATGATTTTTATAAGTTTCAAAGAAATTTATTGCTATAATTTTCCGTATCCTTCAATTATCATCGGTTCGGACTCATGCTGAAATCAAGTCGATTGATCAATACCTTTCCCAAAGCTTTACCAAGCATGAAAGGTATTTCCCTCGCGATTTACTCCCAGCAACTTCGCTTGAAAGGTAAATTCAATGCGTTGATTGGTGATGCCCCGACAGAAGACAACCTGCAAATATGGGCATTTGGAAAGGACTCCAAGTAAATTTAGCCTGTATTGCCCCTCGAGTGGTCAAGAAAGTTGCAAAAGTTATAATGCTTTATCTTCCCAGAATATCTTTCTTGATTATCATCATGGTTTCCTTAGCCAGATACGCTTGGGGAATAACAACAGAGGATTTGAAACTCAAAGCCCTTGAAGGTCATGCCTTGTCCCAGGTAAAGCTTGGTTTCCATTTTTCGAGAGGTCATCAAAAAGATGAAAAGGAAGCCGTCTATTGGATGACAATGGCTGCGAGGCAAGAGATCCCCATGGCGTGTCGGTATTTGGGTTTTGCATACCTTGAAGGAAAGGGAACTGCAGGAAACGCTTTCCTCGCAGAAAAATGGTTTAGCAAAGGAGCGCATAAGAGAGACACCTTATCCATGATCGGCCTAGCTGACACTCTTGTCATCCTTAAAAAGCCAATTGAATCGGTAGCTTGGCTTAAATTGGCTGAAGAACTCTCTGAACCTCAAGCCAAATGGCGGCTTGAAAAAGTGCTTCCCACTTTAAAAGAAGAGGAAAAAAAGCAAGTCATCGGCACAGTTGATCGCTTGAGATCAACCCTTTCCACTTCATTAAACACACCAATTCCGGACAAATCTCCAAAAAAGAAAAAGCGTCTGACACTTGCCAACGGAGACTCCTATCATGGGGAAATCAGAAACAACGAGCCTCACGGCTTTGGGGAAAGGCTTTCGAAAAGCGGAAAAATCTACCAAGGGTCCTTCAAGAATGGCCTCGAAGACGGATTCGGAACATTGTTTTCCAAGGACGGAGTCATAACCTACCAAGGTCTATGGAGAAAAGGCAGTCCCGTAGACAAGATAGACGAGCCGACCGAGGAGCAAAAGAACGATTAAGGTTATCGACTGGACCGGAGAGCTCAGAACAGATCAATGAGACTCGGAATGCGAATGATGATCTAGTACGCCATCTACATAAAGCTTGGACGCCCATATGCCCAAAGCCAAAACGGCAAACATGACGACCGGAACAAGAAAGACCGGCAGTTTGAATTTACTATGACCAAAGCTAGGATTGTCGATGAAGTCCATATCTTTCTATTTTAAGAATTATTAGTTATGTCAATTGGCAATGCGTCTGCTTCCCCCAAATTTATCCAAATCTCTCAGCCTTCCACCACCCAGGAATTCTTCCCAGTAAGCAATCCCTGTAAATTTCCTTCACCTTGTGATTGAGCATCTTCGACCTGCTTACATAAGGCCTCATCATAAGTTTCACGCCCCTCTAGTTGACGCAGAACACCAATGGGCGTTGGGAAGGCCGGGTGGGTCATCTGTGCCAGGATAGTTGCATAAGCGGAGTTAGGGTTAGCCGGTTGATGGACCAAGAGGTCTGCCTCGGAGACGCCGTCTCCTAGGGAAACGATTTCAGGGTCCAATCCATTTAACTTGATCCCCTTGTCCATCTCTTTGCCAAAAATCAGGGGTTCACCTTCCTTGAGGACGAGAAGTTGATCCCCTTTGAATTCACGTGAAGTGACGGATTCAAAGGTCTTGTCGTTGAAAATAACGCAGTTCTGAAAAACTTCGACGAACGAAGTGCCTTTATGAGCCTCCGCCGCCTTGAAGGTTTCAACCATATGCTTCATGTCCGTATCAAGGGTTCGAGCAACAAAAGTAGCCTCGCTGCCCAAAGCGAAAACAAGGGGATTGACGGGGTGATCCACCGAACCGAGAGGCGTGCTCTTGGTCTTCTTTCCTACCTCGGAAGTAGGACTGTACTGTCCCTTGGTCAGACCATAAATACGATTGTTGAAAAGAAGAACGGTAATATCTAGGTTCCGCCTGAGGAGATGAAGCAAATGATTGCCCCCTATGGACAAACCGTCTCCATCTCCCGTCACCATCCAAACCGACAGATCTGGATTCGCAACTTTTATGCCGGTGGCGACGGTCGGCGCCCGACCGTGGATCGTATGAAACCCGTAAGTATTCATGTAGTAGGGAAACCTGCTACTACATCCGATGCCACTGACCACGACAAAGTTTTCCTTGGGAATCCCAAGCTCAGGTAATGTCCGCTGTACCGCATTCAAGATCGTATAATCTCCGCAGCCCGGGCACCAACGCACGTCATTTGGTGTTACAAAATCCTTTTTGGTAAGAACGTTTTCTTCAGTAGTCGTAGTGCTCATGAAAATTCAGTGGTAGCCTTCACGCGAGGTGTTCAAGAAACTTTTGTCGCAATTCCGAAACCTTGAAAGGCTTGCCTTGCACTCTTCCATAAGAAATCACGTCAACCAAGTACTTTGACCTCAAAACGAAGCTTAACTGACCCAAGTTCAACTCCGGTACGACAACCTTCTTAAAACGCCCCATGATTTCTCCCAAATCGTCGGGCAAGGGATTGAGATGCCTCAAATGGACGTTGCTTACGGCATAACCTTCATCCCGCAGAAGCCTTACGGCAGAGGAAATTGCCCCATAGGTACCGCCCCACCCGATCACGAGAAGATCTCCCTGTGAATCGCCAAGCACTTCGCAGGGACCATAGCTTTTGGCAATGCCTGCAACCTTTTGTTCGCGCAAGTGGGTCATTTGTTCGTGGTTGTCCGGATCATAGCTCACGCTGCCATCCTCGCTTTTCTCCAAGCCACCGATTCTGTGTTCCAACCCCACCTGTCCGGGAATAGCCTGCTTTCTGGCAAGCGTCTCGCTATCTCTGCGATAAATTACGTATTCTTCTTCCGTGCTGGCGAAGGAATTCTCAATCTCGGGCAAATCACCTATGTTCGGAACAAGCCAAGGTTCGGCTCCATTCGCAACGTAAAGATCGCTCAAGAAGATAACGGGGGTCATATAAGTAATGGCTATGCGAACAGCCTCTATCGCGCAATCGAAGCAATCGGATGGCGAATGAGCAGCCACGATAGGGAGAGGGCAATCTCCATGACGAGAAAACAGGGCCTGCAAAAGATCGCTTTGCTCCGTCTTGGTTGGCAAGCCGGTACTTGGTCCACCCCTTTGGATGTTGCAGATAATGAGGGGCAACTCGGTAATGGAGGCCAAACCGATGAATTCGCTCTTCAAGCACATTCCCGGACCACTCGTTGCGCACACCGAAAGATCCCCGGCAAAACTCGCTCCAATAGCTACCCCAATGGCAGCTATCTCATCTTCAGCCTGAACACATTTGACACCGAATTTCTTCAAGTGGGACAACCCTTCCAAAATCGGAGAAGCAGGCGTTATCGGATAGCCCGAATAAAGTAATTCCCTGTTCGCCTTTTCGGCTGCGACAACCAAGCCATAAACCGCCGCTTCGTTACCGGAAATCTTACGATAAACCCCTGGATGAACAGCCGCCTTGGAGACTTGGTAACGATTACGGGCTGTCTCCATGGTATCGCCCAAGTTGTTCCCGGCTTTAAGGGCGAGGGAATTTGCTTCAGCCACGTCAGGGAGTCGCTTGGCCCACTTATCCTCAAAAAACTTCAAGGTTGGTTCCAGCGGGCGACCATAAACGTAGTACATGAAACCCAGGGCGAAGAAGTTCTTGCAACGAACCTTTTCCGCAGGCTTGAGAGGGCTTTCCGAAAGAGCCTCTTTGGTAAGGTTGGTCAAATCGAGTTCGACCAAATGGTATTTGTTACGGAAATCCTCATCCTCAAGGGGATTGTTCTCATAGTCGGCCTTGGCCAAATTCATCTTGTTAAACGAATCAATGTTCACCACCAACATCCCGCCTTCGGGCAGATCATCTATATTGGCCTTGAGCGCCGCAGGGTTCATGGCGACCAAGGCGTCCGGGGCATCACCGGGAGTCAAGATCTCCCGACTACCGAACTGCAACTGGAATCCCGAAACTCCTGCAAGGGTTCCAGCGGGGGCGCGGATCTCGGCAGGGAAATCGGGTAGCGTTGCGATATCGTTACCGGCAAAGGCGCTTGAGTCGGTGAACCTTTCACCCACGGTCTGCATACCGTCTCCGGAATCGCCCGCAAAGCGTACGACGGCAGATTCGATCTCTTCAAAGGAATCAGTTGGTTGGGTCATCAAGAATTATATATAGGACAAACAAATTCGTGGATGCAAATTTGGTACGTTAACGACTCAATCACAACGATAATCGATTCAAATTTAAAAAAAAAACAAGGCCGTCGAAAAACTTGCTGAATCAACAAGATAATTATCATAAAAACTCAGCGGGAAGGGGGAATGGAAAAAGGTTAAAAGCGAATGAGACCCTCTCCCCCCCTGAACAATTCTCGCGAACGCCATGTTTCATTGAAGGATCGAAGAGCAGGAGCTTCCCAACTTCAGGAGAAATCTCCAAATCATCCTCCCCTTCGGAAACAAAGAACAAATTGCCCGAATTTTCTTCACATGACAAATAAGTGACGGCTGAAAGAACGGATAAACTCACATGGTCATGCACACCGGTCTGGGTTCCGGGAAGACCTAAGTTAAACCAAAAGGGGGGATATGTTTTTTTGGAAAACGGGAGGGGTTCGAACAAAATTGCCGAAGATATTTTCAGTTCGTCCTTACCCAAGTCACGGGCGTAACGCATCGGTTTGCGAACAGTGGGAACCCGATCAACCGGCAAATAGGAATTTTCCCATCTCCCCATGATCTTGTGAGAATGTTTCATATTGCCTCGGTTCGACAAAATTTCATCGAGCAATCGAGGAACCCAGCATTCCCAACCCGGAACTATCGATTGAATAATCTTTTTGCCACCAAAGGAGATGATTTCCATTACTCGGGCTAAGCTAACTTCCGGATCAAGTCTGAGTTCAAGGGGTAATCTCTCACCAGTTGGTCAATGTCTGGCCAGAAAAAATCTTCGTAAACGAAACCCGGAGTGACCGAACAACTAACCAGGGAGTAGCCATAACCCCCGCAAGGGATCGCTCCGAAAACGGTCCCTGCCCGAATGAGGAGCTGTGGAACTTCGGAACGTTTGCATGAATTCCCAATCATTTGGCGAGTGTATCTCCCTTTATGGAATGAATGTAGCTCGATCGGGTTTCCTCGGTGAAAGTAC
This sequence comes from Verrucomicrobiota bacterium, assembly GCA_028343845.1. Taxonomy (GTDB): domain Bacteria; phylum Verrucomicrobiota; class Verrucomicrobiia; order Opitutales; family Seribacteraceae; genus Seribacter. The sequence continues at coordinate 8,873 of JAOLZO010000008.1, forward strand.
CATATTTCATCGGAAGCCAGAGAATGAAGCCGTGAAGTTTCATCTTTTTTCAGCAGGTAGAGAATGGAAGTACTGCCAGTACGCTCCCCCGACCCGGAATCCATTCGGTGAGAAGATTCGAAAGTTCGCCGATACCAACCGCCTTCCTCATGCGGAGAGAGTTGCAAAGTCTCGATTGTAAATTCGGCAGTATCCATGAAAATCAAAGTTTCGGATGTCAACCATACCGATAACTTGGAATGGTCGGGACGGTGAGATTCGAACTCACGGCCTCCTGCTCCCAAAGCAGGCGCGCTAACCAGACTACGCTACGTCCCGTAAAAAGTATTCAGGTTAAACAATTCACGGGAAATAAGCAAAGCAATTCAACAATTTCATCCACCAACTTGGAACAGCCCTCTTTTCGGATTGCAAAAACGCATCAAGATATCATGATATGTTGATACGTTTATGGCGGACTTTTCAAAAACAAAACCATCCGGGGCTGATCTGGAAGAACTTTTAACCAAGCGCATTTTGATCTTGGATGGCGCGATGGGCACCATGATCCAGCAAGAGAAACTGGAGGAAGATGATTTCAGGGGAGAGCACTTCAAGAATCATGGAATTGAATTAAAGGGAAACAACGACCTCCTTTGCCTGACGAGGCCCGACGTCATTCGCAACATTCATCGATCTTACTTCGATGCAGGAAGCGACTTGGTCGAAACCAACACCTTCAGCGCGACAAGCATTGCAATGGCTGATTACAACTTGGAAGAGATTGTACCCGAGCTTAATCTGAATGCCGCCAAGCTTGCCCGCGAAGCTGCTGACGAAGCCATGATCAAGGATCCCTCCCGTCCCAGGTTCGTGGCCGGAGCAATAGGACCGACCAACCGAACCGCCTCGCTTTCCCCCGACGTAAACGATCCTGCCCTCAGAAACGTCCATTTCGACGAATTGGTGGAAGCGTACTATGCCCAGACCAAAGCGTTGGTCGAAGGTGGCGTGGATTTACTCCTGCCGGAGACGACCTTCGACACCCTTAACCTAAAGGCCGCAATCTTTGCCATCGAAAACTACTTCGATTCCATTGGGAAGCGCATCCCCGTCATCATGTCGATCACCATCACGGACGCATCGGGACGGACTCTTTCGGGACAGACCGCGGAAGCATGCTGGAACTCGATTGCCCATGCCAAACCACTGGCAGTAGGATTAAATTGCGCCTTGGGGGCTGACGCCATGCGCCCGTACTTACAGGCCTTGTCCAAAAACGCGGATTGCTACCTCCATTGTTATCCCAATGCCGGTTTGCCCAATCCGCTTTCGGAGACCGGCTATGATGAGAAACCCGAAGACACGGCTTCCTCGCTTTCCGTTTTCGCAAAGGATGGATTGCTCAACTTGGCCGGCGGCTGTTGCGGCACGACTCCTGATCATATTCATGCCATTTCCGAGCGACTTTCCGAATTCGAGCCGAGGGAAAGACCGGTTATTGACCCAGCGCTTCGTCTCAGTGGACTGGAACCTTTTGAGCTAAAGGGCAAAGCAAGCTCCCTAATGATGGTTGGAGAAAGGACCAACGTGACCGGTTCCCCCCGCTTCCGTAAGTTGATCGAGAAGGAAGATTACGAATCCGCCATCAAAATTGCCAAACAACAGGTTGAAAACGGAGCCAACGTGATCGACGTAAATTTTGATGCCGCCCTTTTGGACGGGGAAGCCTGTATGGCCCGATTCCTGAACTTAGTTGTTTCCGAACCAGACATTTCAAGAGTGCCCATCATGATAGACAGCTCGAAATGGTCCGTAATCGAGGCTGGGCTCAAGGTCATTCAAGGCAAATGCATTATCAACTCGATCAGCTTGAAAGAGGGACCCGAATTATTCAAATCGCAAGCTCGTCTGGCCATGCGCTATGGTGCGGCAGTAGTTGTAATGGCATTCGACGAGAAAGGCCAAGCCGCTACCTTGGACGACAAAGTGAGGATTTGCGAGCGGGCCTATCAAACACTCGTTGACGAGGTCGGTTTTCCTCCCGAAGACATTATCTTTGACCCCAACGTTCTAACCCTGGCCACAGGCATGTCCGAGCACGACTCCTACGGAATCGATTTCATCGAGGCTGTTCGGGAGATCAAACTTCGCTGCCCGCATGCCCGGACAAGCGGTGGCATCAGCAACGTATCCTTTTCTTTCCGTGGGAATAATTTGGTCCGCGAAGCCATGCATGCGTGCTTTCTCTACCACGCATGCCAAGCCGGTCTGGACATGGGCATCGTGAATGCGGGCATGTTGGGGGTATACGACGAAATCGACCCCGTTCTTAGGAAGTGCGTTGAGGAAGTCATTTTAAACAAGGATGCAGAAGCGGGAGAACGACTTCTTGAGCATGCCGAAGAGATCAAGGATCAAAATACGAAGAGAAAGACCGAGGGCCCGGATCTGACATGGAGGAAGAAACCTGTTGGTGAAAGGCTTACCCACGCATTGGTTAAGGGCATAGGTGATTTTGCAGAAAAAGACGCAGAGGAAGCCAGGCAGTTATTAGGCCGGCCGCTCGAAGTGATCGAGGGTCCCTTGATGGATGGAATGAAGGTGGTCGGAAACTTGTTCGGACAAGGAAAGATGTTCCTTCCGCAAGTAGTCAAAAGCGCCCGGGTTATGAAAAAGGCCGTGGCCTACCTCGAACCTTTCATGGAGGCAGAAAAAGAGGCCGGATCCAAAAGGGGAACCATGGTCATTGCCACCGTCAAGGGCGACGTACATGACATCGGAAAGAATATCGTTGGAGTTGTCCTGGCTTGCAACAATTGGGACGTAATTGATCTTGGGGTCATGGTTTCGTGCGATAAGATTTTAGAAGCTGTCCGCGAACACAACGCCGACGTATTGGGGTTGAGCGGGCTCATAACCCCCTCGCTTGACGAGATGATCCACAACGCCAAGGAAATGCAGAATCTGAGCATGGACATACCCTTGCTCGTCGGCGGAGCAACCACGAGCCGTGCCCACACTGCAATCAAGATCGCGCATCATTACGAGCAACCCGTCGTTCAGGTACCAGATGCGTCTCTGGTAGTCAACGTGTGCAATGAGCTCACCAACCCCGATAAGCGGGAAGATTACGTTCGTGAACTCCGCGAAAAACAGGAAAGAGACCGCATCAGGCACAAGAACAAGGACGAAAGCAAACTCTTGGCCCTTGAACAGGCCCGGAAGCAAGGATCGTCATTCGACTGGGAGAAACAAGAGATCGCTACGCCTGATCCGAAAAAACTAGGTGCAAGCAAGGTCAAAGCGAATCTCGAAGAGGTTCTTACGTTCTTTGATTGGTCTCCCTTTTTCTGGGCTTGGCAACTCAAGGGGAGTTACCCGGCGATTTTTGACCGCCAAGGAGTCGGCGACGAAGCTAAAAAGCTTTATGAGAATGCCCAAGTTCTTCTCTCCCGCATCATCGATGAGAAACTCTTTACCTGCGAAGGAATAGTCGGACTTTGGCCCGCCAACTCCGTACAGGACGACGTCGCCGTCTTCGCGGACGAAAAGAAAACCGAACGGATCGGAGATTTTCATTTCCTTAGGCGCCAACAGGAAGCGGGCAAACAAGCTCAGCTTTGTCTGGCCGACTATGTCGCCCCTCTGGATTCCGGCAGAGTCGATTATCTGGGTGCATTTGCCGTGTGCGCAGGGGAAGGCGTTGAAAACCTTGCCCGTGAATTCGAAAGTCAAAACGATGACTACAACTCCATCATGACCAAGGCCCTCGGGGACCGGTTTGCCGAAGCTATGGCCGAATACACCCACAAGAAGGTGCGGGAATGGTGGGGATTCGGAACGGATGAGAACTTGGACAACGAAGCCTTGATCAAGGAAAAATACCAAGGCATCCGTCCGGCATCCGGTTACCCCTGTCAACCCGACCATACGGAAAAGGACCTGATCTGGGACCTTCTTTCCGTAAAGGATCAAATCGGGTTGGAATTAACCGAATCACGGGCAATGAACCCCGGATGTTCCGTTTCGGGGCTATACTTCTCTCACCCTGAATCTCGTTATTTCAGCGTGGGTTCCTTGGGCAAGGATCAGGTAACCGACTACGCCGAGCGAAAAGGATGGTCCGTCGAAGAAGCCATCAAATGGTTGCGTCCGAACATTGACTTCGAGGAATAAACGCCCCCTTTGGCGTTGCAGGAACCGCCTTGCGAAAGTAGTACTCTTTCAATCATGAAGGAAATGACTCCACTGGAAGAAATCCGGCATTCCGCCGCTCACGTCCTCGCCACCGCGGTTCTTCGCCTGTACCCGGATACTCAATTGGACATCGGCCCGCCGACGGATTCCGGTTTTTACTACGATTTTGATTCGGAAATCCCCTTCACCCCTGAAGTAGTCGAGGCCATCGAGACCGAGATGAAGAAAGTCATCAAGGAAAACCAAAGATTCGAGAAAATCGAAGTTTCGCGCGAGGAAGCAATTGGGATGATCAAGGAAATGGGGCAGGAAACCTATAAACTCGGCCGACTTGAAGACATCCCCGAAGGCGAAGCGATCTCATTCTACAGGAACGGGGAATTTGCCGATCTTTGCGCAGGGACGCACGTCTCCTACACCAAGAAGATCAAAGCTTTCAAGCTCCTCCAGGTCGCAGGTTCGTACCATCGAGGAGATGCCGAAAACAAGCAACTCCAGCGCATCTACGGGACCGCTTTCGCAACCAAGGACGAACTGAAGGAGCACCTCGATCGTTTGGAGGAAGCGAAAAAAAGAGACCATAGGAACGTTGGGAAGGATCTCGGGTTGTTCCACATTGATGAAATGGTCGGACAAGGTCTGGTTCTTTGGAAACCCAATGGGGCGGTCATTCGTCAAGAGTTGGAAAGTTTCATTTCCTCCGAGCTCAACAAACAAGGATACTCCCAAGTCTTCACCCCTCACGTCGGAAAGCTCGAGCTTTACCGGACTTCCGGACACTTCCCTTATTATCAGGATTCCCAATACCCTCCCATCATCCACCGTGACTGTCTATCGGCGTTGGCGGAGGAAGGGTGTACTTGCTCCGAGCTTTCGAACAAGCTGGAAGAAGGTGAGATCGACGGATACCTGCTCAAGCCGATGAACTGTCCCATGCATATCCGCATATTCAAATCCGAACAACGATCCTACCGCGACCTGCCCATCAGGCTTGCCGAATTCGGAACCGTCTACCGTTGGGAGCAATCCGGCGAACTCAACGGAATGACCCGCGTGCGCGGCTTTACTCAAGACGATGCGCACCTCTTTATCCGCGAGGAGCAATTGCAGGATGAAATCCAAGGATGCCTCGGCTTGGTCAAGCTTGTCTTTTCCGTTCTTGGAATGGATGATTATCGGGTGCGCGTAAGCCTGCGCGACCCGGAATCCGACAAATACGTGGGCGATGCAGAGGCTTGGGACAAAGCCGAGAAGGCGCTCAAGGAAGCCGTCCAGACCCTCGGGGTCGACTACGAGGAAGAGTTGGGAGAAGCCGCTTTTTACGGGCCGAAGATCGATTTTGTCGTAAAGGACGTCATCGGGAGGGAGTGGCAACTTGGCACAGTCCAAGTTGATTACAACCTTCCCGAGCGCTTCGACCTATCCTACGTCGGTTCGGACAACCAGGACCACAGACCTGTCATGATTCACCGCGCGCCCTTTGGATCGATGGAACGCTTTTGCGGGGTTTTGATCGAGCATTTTGCTGGGAATTTCCCAACTTGGCTGGCTCCCGAGCAAATTAGGATTCTTCCCATGAACGACGAATTGGTGGAAAATGCTCAAGAAGTCCTTGCCCAATTGAAGAGTAAGAACTTCCGGGCGAGCATAGACAAACAATCCGGGAAGCTCGGAGCTAAGATTCGAAAGGCCGAGACGGACAAGATCCCCCATATGCTCATTCTCGGACAACGCGAGATCGATGAAGGGAACGTCTCGATCCGGTCGCGGAACAACCCGGACATGGACGGAACCCGTCCGCTTGATGAATTCATTTCCAGCATCGAGGAGGAAATCTCATCCAAAACACTGCCCAAGGAACGGGCAAACACTTGATTTCACTCTTATTCGAGATCACGAAAACCCGGAACCCGATCTTTCTCCCTCCTTGCCCATCCGTACTTCTTCGGATAAAATACCCACCGTGGAAGAAAAAAGTCATTCCAGTCCGATCAGAAGGCTGCTCGCCTTGCCCTTCGTTTTCCTTATCCGAGCCTATCGGCTGATCTCCCCGTTGAAACAATTGATTTTCGGACCCTATGCCCGTTGCCGTTTTCACCCGACCTGCTCGGAGTATGCCCTCGAATGCTTCAAGCGTTTCAATTTATTCAAGGCCTTGCACATGACCTTTGCCCGAATCGGTCGATGCAACCCACTTCATCCCGGTGGATACGACCCGGTCGCTCCCCGGAAATCCGTACCGCAAAGTAATGAGCCAGGAACTCACTGACCCAGCACCGTCCTTTTGTGACGAGACCACCGATCTGCTTCCGTTTTTCAGGCAAGCGGTCGAACGGGCAGTACTTTCGGGCCAACCCTTTTTCGTTTCGGTCACGATCGAGACTTCATACTCCGACCCATTGGCCATACTCGAGGAAATCCATCGGCCCAACGAACCCATTTGCTATTTGGAAAGACCTTCCAACGAATTTTCCATCGCATGCGCCGAATTTGTAACCGAAGCTTCCTTCGACGGACCCGAGCGGTTCAAACAAGCAAAGGCTTGGGGAGAGTCGGTTTTCACGACTACCCTCATTGCCGGCGATCACCACAACCCGGGCACCGGCCCCACCCTTTTCATGGCCGCAACCTTCGAGGACGAACCTGGAGGCAAATCCTCCCCCCCCCGCACTACAGGTCTTTCTTCCCCGTTGGCAGGTCCTGAGAAAAGGGGGTTCACACTTCGTGATCATCAACGCCTCGGTTGACGATCAAAGCGACCCGGTCCGCCTAACTGAAGAATTTGCAAATGCAGTCAAGCGCATCAAGGACAAGCCCCCCGACGACGCCAAGCCAAAGGAAACCGCGCAATTCGAACTCGGACAACCGGAAGAGGAATTCGACTATGAAAGCGCCGTCGGTCAAGCTCTCGAGCATATCCGTTCAGGGCAAATCTCCAAAGTCGTGCTGGCTCGCAAGCTTACCTACGGCACTTCAAGCCCCTTAAACCCTTTCTCCATCGCCCACGATTTGCGGCAACGCTTTCCCGAGTGCTTCACTTTTTGCCTATCTACCCCCGGCCAAGGGATCATGGTCGGGGCAACCCCGGAAACCTTGGCCAAGGTTTCGGGAACCACCCTCGAAACCGAAGCCTTGGCTGGCTCTGCTCCCCGGGGTCCATCGGCAGGAAAGGATGCGCATTGGGGCAAAACCCTGCTTGGGAGGGAAAAGGAAGTCCTCGAGCATCGATTGGTTATCGAAAGTATCCAAAGAAGGCTCGATTCCATTGGATTGAACAACTTTGAAGAAGGCCGTTCACGTCTTCTCCGGTTGGCAAACCTTCAACATATCAGAACCCCCTTGCGGGCGCAACTGCCCTCTGGCGTTCACCCTTTCGACGCGCTTTGCGCCCTCCACCCAACCCCTGCCATGGGAGGAACACCCAGAGAATCCGCCCTGTCGTTGGTTCGCAAACTCGAGGGCTCTCAAAGGGGATGGTACTCGGGCGTCACCGGCTGGCTTGACTCGAAAGGTCGTGGAGAATTCATCGTTCCCATTAGATGTGGAAAAATCATGCCCGAATCACTCACCCTTTATGCCGGTGCCGGCTTGGTGGAAGGATCCGTTCCCGAGCAGGAGAAAATCGAGACGGACTGGAAACTCCAAGCCATGCTTGAAGTGATCACCGGGAGAACGACTCTTCCCGGTGAATGAACGCTGATTCACAGTCAACGGCCCGGGCCAATTGGGCATGGGGATGCGCCGTGGCCAAGACCCTGTTTGAACTCGGTGTTGAGCAAGTCGTTTTCTCTCCCGGTTCCCGTTCCACCCCGCTTGTCCTTGGATGCGAAAACCAGAATGGTCTTCGTACAATCCCCATACTTGACGAGCGGACAGCTTCTTTTTTCGCCCTTGGCCTAGGCAAACGGACAGGCAAACCAACCGCATTGATATGCACTTCCGGATCGGCCCCGACCCATTGGTTCCCTGCCGTGACGGAAGCCGATCACTCAGGTGTTCCCCTTCTTTTGCTTTCCGCAGACCGGCCGCCCGAGCTTCAGGATTGCGGTGCCGGACAAACCATAAATCAAATCGGTTTATTCGGAGAATTCGCGAGGGCTTTCCATCCAATCCCTCTCCCAGATGAATCGCAAAAGAGCATCCAAGAGCTCAGGGAGATTATCGTTCATGCCTACTCGCAGTCCATAGGAAAGAACCCCGGTCCCGTTCACCTGAACTTCCCTTTCCGGGAACCCTTGGTATCCGAAGACAAGGAACAGCTCGAGATCGACCTGCCTGCAATCGCTGCTCCTTCCCCATCCCCTCCGGACACAGTTTCGTCAAGAGCCAATGGCATTCTCGAAAAACTGGGTTCGGGCAAGCGCCTGCTCGTGATCGCAGGGGAACAAGCTCCTCTTGAAACCTTCTCGAAATGGGATCACCCCCAGAGTCCACCCATTCTTTGCGACTCCCTTTCTCCTCTTCGTGAAGCGCCTTCCCCGACCCGAATACTGAGGTTCGAGAATTTGCTCCGAAGCAAAAGTTTCCGTCAAAAGGCCCGACCCGACGCCATCCTCCAGTTAGGACCCTTGCCTACCTCCAAAACCTTGCGCAAATGGATTGAGGACCTGAACGTTCCCCGTGTTGTAATCGAACCCCGGGGGAAAAACGTCGATCCATTGGCAAGCCCTAGCAGTTCATTCGATCTCGATTACCCAGTGATCTCATCACTTGATTTCCCCGAAGGCGAAAAAGGGTGGAGTGATCGATGGGTTCGGTCCGAAGAGCAAATCGAGTCCAAGCTCGACCTGTTCTTGAGTGATGAAAACGACTGGTTCGAAGGAAAGCTTAGCCGGATCTTATCAACCCATTTGCCCAAGGGTTCTCAATTGCACGTTGCCAATAGCATGCCCATTCGTGACCTCGAATGGTTTTGGAAAGGAAGCGATCTTGGGCGAACTCTATCCGGAAACCGCGGAGTCAACGGAATCGACGGGACTCTCGGAACCGCCCTCGGAATCGCTCATGATTCCAAAGACCCAAGCTTTTTACTTACCGGGGAACTGGCTTTCCTCCACGACTCCAATGCCCTGCTTGCCTCCCGGCATTTCTCCGGAAGCCTGACCGTATTTCTGGTTAACAATCAAGGAGGAGGGATATTCGAGAATTTATCCGTTGCCGGGTTGCCAGCCTTCGAAAAATGCTTCGCCACTCCCCAAGATTGCAACTTCAAGATGCTTTGCGAAGCCCACGGCGTTGAGCACGTTCTGCCCGTTGACTGGAAAAGTCTGATCGAGTTGATCGAATCCGATCCGCCCTCAGGAATCCGTGTGATCGAGATTAGAACCGACCGTAAGAAGGATCGGGATACCAGGCTCAAGGTTCTCAGCCTTGGTCCCGAATCCTAAACAAACGAAATGCCCGAGCTTGCCGAAGTCTTGTTTGCCTCCAAGGCATGGGCAAAGGGCAAGGGAAGTAAGATCCTCAAAGTCCAGACGAAGGACGCCTCCCGGGTATTCAGGGAACTGGATCCCTCCCTTGTCAGACGAATGTTCAAGGGAAGCACCCTCGAAGAATCCGAAACCCACGGCAAAAAGATGCTCTTTCGTTTTTCAGGAGGAAAATGGCTCGGCCTTCATCTGGGCATGACCGGTTGGCTTTTCGAAGAGGAAACGGGATATTCAACCGCAAAGCACGACGCACTCGTTCTGCGACAAGCGGATCGGAGCCTTGTTTTCCGGGATCCCCGCCAATTTGGTCGCGTGCTCTGCCATAAGGGCAAGAACGCCCCCGGGTGGTGGAGCGATTTGCCACCCGAGGTCCATTCCGATGCCTTTACTTTGGAACGGGTCGGGGACATTTTGGAGCGCAGGAAGCGCGCCCTCGTAAAGGCCGTCCTGCTCATGCAGGAATTCTTTCCCGGGATCGGAAATTGGATGGTGGATGAAATCCTCTGGCGGGCGCGCATCCACCCAGCCGAACGAGCGGGAAACCTATCCCCCGCAAAGCAAAAGGCTCTTTGGGAGGAAACCAAGTTCGTTACCAATGGAGCTCTGAAAACCGTGGGGAAACGCGGAGGAGACCCACCGTCGGACTGGTTGTTTCACGTCCGTTGGAAGGATGGGAGAAATTGCCCGCAATCAGGCAAGCCTCTCGTACGCGAAACCGTTGCCGGTCGAACCACTTGCTGGTGCCCGTTTGTACAACGCCTTTCAAAAAAGTAATTTTTTTCTAAGGTATTGCTTCCGGATGCGTCACTTAGGTTGACACGCATCACAAACGCCCGCTTTAAATGTATCGTACCCTTTTACAAAAAAACCTCTGAACCACGCGAATTCTTGTCATGAAAATTCCAATAAAACACTCCTTCCTTATTCTCTTCGCCTCCTTGGCAATCAGTCAGGCGAGCGCTGCCCCGCTTGGGTTTCTTGAGAAATTCGCAATTTCCGAGAACCGCGAGGACGTCCTTAAGGAACTCATTCCGGGCACCCGTGAATACTATTATTATCATGCCCTTCACGCTCAGAACAAAGGAGATGCCCAAGAGCTCAAGAGTGTCATGGATGCTTGGATCAAGCGGTACGGACATAACAGCCAGGTCAAGGAAATCCAAAACCGCCAAGCCTTGCTCCACTTTCAAAAAGATCCCGAAAAAACCTACTCCCACTTGAAGAACGAGCTACGACCGAACTTCAACCACAGCCGGCTGATCGAAGGAAGAAAGCCCTCCCACCCCACCAAGCTCGACCCAGAGGCAATAAGCTACAAGACCTTCCTCGATCAAGCGTTCCGTAAATATAAGAATGTTCAGGGCGTATCGGACAGGGGGCTCGACAACCTCGAGGCAAAGATCCTGAATCCGGACAGGCTCAGGCACTTCCTCAGCCGCCTGCAAAGGCCGGACCTGCCCGACCTTCCCGCACTGGTCCATCAGGACTTGAAAGCCAAGCACAGCCGGGGATTCGGCTCGCATGGGATTCACCGTAACATGACCAAGGCTCAATTGGACGAGCTCGTACAGCTCGATCCCAACCTTCTTGCCAATTCCAACTTCATCAACGTCTACCTGACCAAGCTCGCCCCCTCCAAGGACGTCAACCTAGCCTATGACCTTGAGGAGAGGGAAAAGCACCTCAACCGGATCCACCTCTTTGCTCAGCGCCTTGCCCCCGCGCACAACTCGCTCAAGGCCAATGTAATCTACCATTTCCTCAAGTTGCAGCGCTCCCGTGGCGAATGGAACCGCGAACTGTTCATAAAATACCTTTCCCTTCCGCGGCGCGGAGTATACGTCAACCCGAAGAAATGGGAGGAGGCACTCCGCAAGGACCGGCGCATCGAGGTCAACCCCCATGCCGACTACCGTTCCTTTACCGGGCTCGAAAGAATACTAAACGACGAGCCTCTCGTACGGTCCTTTCTCCTTCGGTTTTTCATCAAGGACCAAGATTACCTGGCCTTTTCCCAGCTCGTGCGTGACGACTACCTCAAGCCGCTCTTTGCCGAGGCCAAGCTCACCTCCGGTACCGGAGACCCCGAAAAATGGTATTCGATGATCAACGGAGCCTCCGTCAACGCGCTGCGCGACCGGGTCGATCTTGACTTTCCGAACACCAACAAGGAATTCTTCTCCGCCAACGAAGCGGTTAGCCTCAAGCTTGCCGTCAAGAACGTTCAGACACTTCTGATCAAGGCATTCGAGATCAACACCTTCAATCACTACTCCCGAAACCTGCGACCCGTCGACACCGCCATCAACTTGGACGGACTTAGTGCGACATGGGAACGCGTGGTAAAGTACAAGGACGCTCCCATGATCAGATCCGAACGGGCCTTCGATTTCCCTGAATTGAACAAGCCCGGTGTGTATGTCGTCGAGTTCATCGGAAACGGCAAGAGCAGCCGGGCTCTCGTGACCAAGGGAGACCTTAGAATTCTTGAGAAAATCGGTCCGGCGGGACACGAGTTCACGATCACCGACGAGAAAAACAAAAAGCGTCCGCAAGCTGCCATCTGGTTGGAAGGAACCGAATATTCTCCGGACAAAAAAGGGGTAATCCGTATTCCTTTCAGCAACCGGCCCGGACGAAAGGACCTCGTTCTTCGTGACGGTTCCTTCTGCGCCCTCTCCCAGTTCGATCATGCCGGAGAGAAGTACAAGCTCGACTCGGCCATTCATCTCGACCGAGAAGCCCTCGTCAAGGGAGCCACCGCCCAAGTCATCCTACGTCCTCTCCTTCGCCTCAACGGGTACCCCGTTTCCACTGATTTGTTGGAAGATACCGAGCTTACGATCAGTTCGGTCGACCTCGACGGCATCCCCAACATGACCAAGGTCGAACTTCCCAAATTCGAACAGGGACGGGACTTCGTTCATGAATTCCCCGTTCCCGAACGCCTCGCAAGCCTAGCATTCAATTTTTCGGCCAAGGTCAAGAACCTGAGTCGGGCAGCCAAGGACAGCCTTGGTGTCAACCGCTCGTTCACAATCAACGAATCGGACAGGACACTCAACCCAGAGGCCCTCTTTTTGTCCCAAACCGGCGATGGCTTTTTCCTCGAAGCCCTTGGTAGGAACGGAGAGAAGGTGACCGACCGGGCTGTCGTCCTCATAGCCAAGCACCTCGATTTCTCGACTACCCGCATGCTTGGATTGAAAACCGACGGGAATGGGCTCATCGCGCTCGGCACGATGCCGGGAATCGAATCAATCCGAGTGAACCACCCCGACGGCTCAAGCTACCAATGGCCCATTGAGCGGGACCGAGCGGGACGAAACGTCCAGCCCTCGGTAATCCATGCCTCCGCCGACGAGGTGATCGAGGTAGCCATTCCCTGGCAAGCGGGCGTTCAGGACAAAGCGTCCGTCTTCTCCCTTTTTTCCAAGCAAAAGTCTTTCTATGCCTCCGATCACTCGGACGCTGGCACCCTCAGGGGAGGATACCTCCTGATTCGAGGTTTAGCCCCCGGGGACTACGAGCTCTTCCTCAAGCATTCCAGGCGAAAGATAGCGGTTCGCATTACGGAAGGGAAAAGGATGGGCGGATTCGTCCTTTCGGACAATCGTGCCCTTGAGGATAACCGTCTCAACCCCGTCCAGATCCAAGCCATTGCCATCGAGAATGGAAAAGCCAAAATCCTGATCGGCAATGCGGGCAAGCTCACCCGCGTCCATGTCTACGCCACCCGCTATATCTCGAGCTGGGATAACTTTTCCGCTTTTGACGTAGGAGGTCCGCCTCCGCCTTATTCGATGGGCTTGTCCAGAAAACGATCTCTTTACGTAGAGGAAAGAGTCATCGGCGAGGAATACCGCTACGTTCTGGACCGCAGGTACGCCAGAAAATTTCCGGGCAACATGCTTGCCCGTCCCGGGCTGATTCTCAATCCCTGGTCCCTGCGCAAGACCGAAACGGGCATTAAGAATGCGCAAGGCGGAGAAGCCTACGAAGAGCTTTCCGACTTGGCTAAGTTCGGAAAGGAACAAGAGGAACAAAAGCGTATCAACGTGCGCTCGGAAAGGGACTACCCAAACCTCGACTTCCTGCGTAACAACGCTCTGCTCTGGGCCAACGTCAAGCCGGGTGAAGATGGAATCGCAACCGTTGACCTGAAAGGAATCTCCGGCCAACAACGCCTGCACGTCTACGCAGCCGATGCATGGAACGTGGCCTACCGCCCCGTCGCTCTTTCCTCCAGCGAGCTCCCCCGTCGCGAATTGCGCATGGTCCGTGCTCTAAACGCAAAAAAATCATTTTCCGAGCAGAAACTCTTCACCTCACTCGTCAAGGGTGATGAATTCAAGATTGAGGACGTCACCACTTCAAAGGTAGCCAACTACGACTCTCTGGCCAAAGCATACGCCTTGCTCTCTACGCTGAGCGGAAACTCGGACCTGACTAAATTCGGATTCATCCTCCAATGGCCCGGGCTGGAGGAAGAGGAGAAGCGGGCCAAGTACTCTGAATTCGCCTGTCACGAGCTTCATTTCTTTCTTCACCAAAAGGACCCCGCATTCTTTGCCAAGGTCATCCGTCCGTACTTGGCAAACAAGAAGGACAAGACCTTTCTCGACCACTGGCTGCTTGGGAACGAACTATCGGGCTACCTCGAACCATTCCGCTTTTCGCGCCTCAATGCCGTGGAGAAGATACTCTTGGCTCGCAAACTGGGTAATGAAGGCAAAGCCATGGCCCGTTACGTCGGTGAATTGAGCGAAATGATCCCACCCGACCCGGAGAGGTTCAACCGCCTTTTTGATTCTGCAATCGGTAGCTCGGCCCTGGATTCCCAATCGGATGACAATCTGGGATTCAACCAGCAGAAGGACAAGGAATTGAGGGAGCTTAAACTAAAAGAAGCCGATACGCTCTACAAACTCTCACGCTCAGGAGGCGGGGGAGTAGGGGCGCCCGCTCCCTCAAGCGACTTTTCCAATGCTCTGAAAAAACAAAGTTTCTTTGCCGCTCCCGCCCCGCCACCTGCACTCGCCAAATCCCTTGCCAAAGCCCAAGCGGAAGCGAAAAATTTCGACGAAAACATCGTTTCGGAGATCTCGCTTCGCGACTTCGAGAAGACGAGTGAAAAGGACTTGAACTCGGCTTTCCAGTTTGACGCCAAATCAAATCGACAGGCCAAGAAGTCACGGAATAAACTCGGTTACCTCGACGCGAGCCTACGAGAACGAGGAGCAATCCGTCAATTCTACCGTAAATTGCCTCCGACCGAAGAATGGGCTGAAAATAATTACTACCGTCTGCCCATCCACCGGCAAAAGGCCGATCTCATCAAGGTCAACCACTTTTGGAACGACTTCGCTTCCCACCCCGCGGACACGCCCTTCATTTCGGGCAACTTCATTTATGCAACGGGTAACTTCGCCGAGATGATGCTCGCTCTCGCCGTTCTTGACCTGCCCTTCGAAGCCGACGAACATCAAGTCGAGAACGAGGGCGTTGCCTTCTCCCTGAGGTCGGGCAAGCCTCTCCTTCTTTTCCATCAGGAAATCCGAGAGGCAGGAAAGGCCAGAGATGCCCGTGGAATTCTCCTGAGCCAAAACTTCTACCGGGCCGACTCGCGTTACCTCAATGAGGAAGGCGAGCGCCTCGACAACTTCGTTAAGGAAGAGTTCCTCAAGCAAATCGCCTACGGATGCCAAGTGGTCATAACCAACCCCACCTCATCCGTACGCAAGCTCCGGTACTTGGCTCAAATCCCGACCGGAGCCGTACCCCTGCAACAAGGATTCTACTCGGAGGGGCGCCCCTTCCGCCTCGAGCCCTATTCCACACGCACCATCGAATTCTACTTCTATTTCCCCGACATCGGAGAGTTCCCCGTATACCCCATCCAAGTGGGAAGCGACAAGGGCCACGTCGGGGGAGCCGACGCCTTTACCTTCAAGGTAGTCGACCAACTGAGCAAGAGGGACGAAACCTCCTGGGCATGGGTTTCCCAAAACGCATCGCCCAAGGAAGTTCTGCAGTACCTGCGCGAGCACAACCTCAACCGCATATCTCTGGACAAGATCGCCTTCCGAATGAGAAACGAAAACGAGGGAGGTGATGGGCAGGCCTTCTTTGGCAAGACTCTCGAACTTCTCTCCGCCCGCTTTGCCTATGACCCAACCCTTTGGTCCTATTCACTCTACCACAAGGACGTCGATCGGCTCAGGGAATACCTTTCCCGCTCACCCATGGCCAACCGGTGCGGGCTTCACCTCGAAAGCCCCTTGCTGAGCATTGACCCGGTCGAACGCCATCTGCACCAGCACCTTGAGTACAAGCCCTTGGTCAATGCGCGGGCACACCAGCTCGGCAAACGCGAAATCCTCAACAACCGCTTGATCGCTCAGTACAAGGGTTTCATGCAAGTCCTCAAGTACAAGAACGAATTCAATCAGGACGACCTCCTCGCAACCAGCTACTACCTCTTCCTGCAGGACCGGGTGGAAGAAGGTTTCCGATTCTTCGACAAGGTCGATCCGCAATCCATCGACGAGAAGCTCCAGCACGCTTATCTGGCGACCTACCTTGATTTCTACAAGGGCGAACTCGCATCGGCCCGCAAACGGGCTCAAAAATACGCCGACTACCCGGTGGACCGGTGGAGAAACCTTTTTCTCGATGCGCTCGGACAGCTTGAAGAGATCGATGGCGAGGGAGTCAAGCCGGCGGATGAGGAAAACCGCGAACAGGCTCAGGACGTTCTCGCATCGACGGAGCCCTCCCTTGGGTTGGAAATCGTCAAGGGCGAGATCACCATCGCCTCGCGCAACCTCGAGAACTGCACGGTCAACTACTACCCCATGGACGTCGAACTGCTCTTCTCCCGCAAGCCCTTCGTGAAGGATGACACCGACCACTTCACCAGCATCGTTCCGAACCTGAGCCGGGCCGTGGCCCTTCCCGCAGGCAAGGACGCCCACTCCTTCCCGATTCCCGAGGAATTCGCCGACCGTAACGTGATGGTGGAAGTGATCGCCGCCGGTTTACGCGAGGCCAAGGCCTACTATGCCAACGACCTCAAGGTTCAGATGGCGGAAAGCTACGGACGCGTGCAGATCGCTCACTCCGAAACCGGGAAGCCCCTGCCCTCCGCCTACGTCAAGGTCTACGCCCGCATGAACGACGGAAGGGTCCGCTTTTACAAGGATGGGTATACCGATTTCCGGGGCAAGTTCGACTACGTTTCCCTGAACACCGGACAACTCGACCAAGTAGACCGTTTCGCGGTGCTCGTTCTCGATGACGAGGCGGGGGCAATGATTCGCGAAGCCAAGCCGCCCAAGCAATAAGAGGCGAGGAAGGAACGGGCTAGAGTCGGGTCGAGAGTTCCTCTGCCTCGGCTTTGTCGCTGGAGATCCGCGATTTGAGCCCCTCGAGTGAATCGAATTTTTTCTCGGGCCTGATGAAGGAAAGGAGGCTGACTGAAATCAAATCCCCCGGTTGATGAACCGAGTAATCCCCTTCTCCCAACAAATGAACCTCGAAGAGTGGCTCGACCTCTTCTTCCTCCACCGTGGGTCGCAAACCGTAGTTGGCGACGCCATGGACGCACTCTTTCTTTTGCGGAAAGGTTACCTCGACCAGATAAACCCCATAGGCGGGTCTGGCCTCGGGAAACCAGCGTAGATTCAGGGTAGGAAAGCCAATCGTACGCCCCAGCTTGTTTCCTGGAACAACTTGACCGGTGATGCGATACGGAAATCCTAACATCCGGTTGACCAATTCGATCTCACCCTTGGCCAAGGACTCCCGGATCCGGGAACTGCTGATTGGAAGATCATCCTCCAGTACACCCTTGGCAATGCATACCTCAAGCCCGGAAAGAGCTCCGTTTTCCCTTAAGAACTCGGCATTTCCGATTCGATCCTTTCCGAAATGAAAATTCTCACCCACGCAAATACCACACAGGCTTGGAATCTTTTCCTTCAGGTAAGGGAGGAATTCCCCTGATGAAACATCGGAAAAGGACTCGTCAAATGGTTTCATGACAACGCGATCAACCCCGCAACCGAGCAAGGCTTCGCTCTTGGTTCGGGCATCCATGAGCAAGGGAGGTTCCTTTCCCGGTCTCAGAGACTTGGCCGGATGCTCGGGAAACGTGAGCGCCGCGACCAGATCGTTTTCCTTCGCAGCTTCCTCCGTGGCCAAATTCAAGACCGCGCGATGTCCGAGATGCACGCCATCGAACATCCCGATTGCCAACCAAGCCGGCTTTGGCTCGCGCTTGCCGAATTCGGCAAGAGAAGCAAAGACTGCGGGCGAACTCACAATGCGTGGGTGGGGACTGCCTGATGGACGGGAATCAGTCGTTCCCCGAATTGAGCAAGCGGACCTTCCTCGATCTCATCAAGCGTTTGACCGTCCTTGAGATCGAACTGGTCGATCAGGGTACGTCTCAGCGCAGTCAGGTGAGCCCCGCAATCGAGTCTCTGCCCAAGGTCGTGGGCAACGGTCCGCACGTAAGTCCCCTTGCTGCTGGCCATCCTGAAATCGATCTCGGGCAATTCGAAACGGAGGGTTTCGAAATTGTTTATCCGAATGAACCGCGGTTCGCGCTCCACAGTCTTTCCCTTGCGGGCCATCTTGTAGAGTGGAACGCCATCAATTTTCTTGGCCGAAAACATGGGAGGGGTTTGGTATTGATCCCCCAAAAAGCCATCCATTTCCTTACGGACAATCTCCTCGGAAAGATCCTCGGGCAGCGGCTTCTCCACGACCACTTCTCCATCCGCATCCTGACTGTCAGTCTCGACCCCCAATTTGATTGTACCTTCATAGGTCTTGTCCAAACTTATCAAATACTGGGATGCCTTGGTCGCCTTGCCTATCAACATGATAAGAAGACCCGTTGCCATCGGATCCAAGGTGCCCGCATGGCCGATCTTTTTCATATTGAGCTTACGCCGGAGACGATTGACCACGTCGTGCGAGGTAATCCCCTTGGGCTTGTCCACCAGCAAAATTCCTTCGAAATCTCCTTTTCTCTGATTCATGTAGCCAGTTCTCCGTTCTTGACCCGTTCAAGATGTTTCCCGATCGCGTTGACAAATTCGGGATAAAATTCATCCAATTCCATTTCCACATTGAAGCCGGCGGCGCAAGTATGTCCCCCGCCTGAAAATTTCTTGGCTAGCAAGTCGACACGAAAGCGGGAATCCTTGGCTCTCAAACTCCCCTTGATCTGTCCATCCCTATCCTCTAGCAGGCTCCCGATATCCACGCCGTCCAGAGAGCGGGAATAATCAACGAAATTCTCAGCATCCTCGGGACTTGTTCCGGTATCGGCATAGTCCGCGCCCCGAATCGAACCGATACATACACGGTCTTCGAATTCCATGCGAAAGCTTGCAAGGAATTTTTGGAGGAGCTGAATGCGGCCTGGCTTTTCGCGCTCATAGAGCTCATGGGCTACGCTAGAAGGGTTAGCGCCCGCTTCGCATAAGCGTCGGCAAACCTCGAAAACAGACGCATTGGTGCCTGAGTAACAAAACTGTCCGGTGTCCGTGCAAATACCCAAGTAAAGAGCCTCTGCGGTTACCGAATCGATCTCCAGTTCGTTATCCAAAAAGAATTTCCCCAGAACCTCACCCGTTGCCGAGGCCTCAGGCAAGACGAAGTTGATTTCAGCATAGCGGTCATTGGAAACGTGATGATCGACGTTTAGGAAAATAGTAGGAAATCGGGCGGCAAGCTCATCCCCTACCCGCTTGTGATCCGCGCAATCGACCGTCAGGGCAACGTAATGGTCCCCGTCCACTTCATCAGGACGAAAAAACGGAGTGTCCCCGACAAACTTTTGCAAAGTCCGTGGAACGGGATCGTTGTTTACCGCCTTGGCATCGATTCCCAGGGAACGGAGAACTCGGGTCAATGCAACTTGCGAACCGACGCAATCCCCATCCGGGCGGCGATGGCCAAGGACAAGGACGGATTTACCCGCCAATTGGGAAAGGGCACTGGAAAATGCAGAAGATTCTTCGAGGAATGACGCCATGAGGTAAAGTTTGCTTGTTGAGCTCCCAACCTAGCAGAAAGAACTCCAGAGGAAAAGCCCGTAAACCCCTCGGGCGGGACAAGGAAGCCATCGACTTGCCCCACCTACTTGCAAAGCTACGGACGCTGTGTCCCGGAACCTCCCCGAACGGCCCTCAAGGTAGCGAACCCGATGAGGACGGAAGGAACCAGCATGACGAGCAACTCCTCCTTTGCGCTCAGGCCCAGATAACCCGAGAGATATGCGTGGAAGACGATGAACGCGATTCCGCTCAGTTGGGTAAAAAGGTTGGCTGCGGCCAACACCCGGCCCCTGCGGTCCTCTTCAGCCTGATCCTGCAAGTAACCGTTCAAAGGTACGAAAAACAGAGCACCCGAGAAACCAAGAGCCAAACAACCGATTTCGAACACGAGGGTCAACGGATCACAGAAATAAAGTCCGATTAAGGAAACCGGCATGATCAACCCGCCGATAACGGTCAGCCCAAGCTCAATCCTCCCACGGTTCAGGTAGGCTACGAACAAGCTCCCTGCCATGATTCCCAATCCCAGCAAAAGAAACCAATAGCCGTAAAGCGTACCCAAACCTACGTCACCCTCAACCACTTCACCCGAAAGCTTGACCAGAACGAGATAGAAAAAACCACCGACCGACCAAAACCATGCATCCCCCAAGGCTGCACCTCTCAATTTCCGGTCCGTCATCAGATCACGCAAGTCTCCAAAATGGCTCCAGATAACCCCCGGTTTGAACGGTTGAGCCTTGGGAGCCTCGGTTGGCGGCGTTGGCAAAAAGGCCAACCAGGACAACAAGGCCAAACCCATGGTCGCTGAGGCCAGTATCAAGGCGGCAGTCCATCCACCGTTTTCAACGACCAAGGCATCAAAGGACATGGCGCCCACGAATGCACCGCCCAGAATTCCAACCATGGCAAGCATTTCCGTCCAACCCACCGCCATGGCCAGTCGGTTTGAGCCGATCAGTTCCTTGAGGATTCCTTTCTTGGCAGGGGATAGAAAGGCTGACTGCGTGGAAAGTAGAAAGAAACCAACCAAGGAGGTAAAAAGCAACTCGCTGGCTAATCCGTACGAAAGCAAACCCAAACCGAACAACTGGGCAAGCAAGGTCATGCTCACCACCTTCTTCTTGGAAAACCGGTCCGAAACCCATCCGGCAAGAGGAGCAAAAATCACAAAGGGAAGAATCAGGAGGATGGAAACCTGTATGTTCACCTCGTCCATACTCTCCTTTCCAAACTGAACGGCGGCCATAACAGGAAGGATCGCCTTCATGGCGTTGTCGTTGAATGCGCCGATGGTCTGTGAGAACAGAAGGGGAATGACCGAATAAAAGGGCCTCTTGCTTGGATCCGTACTCATTCGGTTGCAGTTGAGTGGTGGTGCATCTGAAAAAGGATAACAACTGCAATTTTTCAATTGCCAAGACAAAAGCGGGGCGCCTCCATGGTTTGGCATGAAATCCTTACCCTTCTTTCTCGTCGCATTTGCCTTGGCCTGTCAGGCAACGTTGATTGCCAAGCCGTTGAACGTTCTCTTCATCTTCGCCGATGATCACGCCTACCAGGCGATCTCCGCCTATGGATCGAACAGGAACAAGACCCCCAACATCGACCGGCTTGCCAAAGAAGGAATGATCTTTCACCGGGCCTTCGTGACCAACTCGATCTGCGCCCCTTCCAGAGCCGTCATTCTCACGGGTAAGCACAGCCACCTGAACGGACAACTGACCAATGGCATGCGCTTTGACGGTGAGCAGCAGACCTTTCCCAAGCTTCTGCAAAAGAACGGTTATCAAACCGCCATGATCGGAAAATGGCATCTCAAGAGCGACCCCACGGGCTTTGACTTCTGGCAAGTCCTGCAAGGACAAGGGCCCTACTACAACCCGCCCATGAACACACCGGATGGCGTAAAGAAAATCACCGGTTACACCACCGACGTCATCACCGACGTCACCCTCGACTGGCTGAAGAACGGAAGGGACAAGGACAAGCCTTTCTTCATTATGAGCCAGCACAAGGCGCCTCACCGCAACTGGCAACCGGGACCGAAGCACTTGAACAAATACGATGGGATCGACCTGCCTGAACCGGAAACCTTGCGCGACGACTACAAAAACCGCCTCTCACCCGCTGCCACGCAAGCGATGACCGTGAAGAACCACCTCTCTGCGAATGACCTCAAGCTCCGGGCTCCGGGAAACCTCACACCCGAACAAAAAGCGAAATGGAATGCAGCCTATGACCCAAAAAACAAAGCCTTCGCGGAGGCCAACCTTGAAGGTGACGAACTATTGAAATGGAAGTACCAAAGATACGTAAAGGACTACCTGCGCTGCATCGACTCGGTCGACGAGAACGTCGGACGAATCCTCGATTACTTGGACAAAAGCGGCTTGGCTGAGAACACCGTGGTGATCTACTCCTCCGATCAAGGTTGGTACCTCGGGGAGCACGGTTGGTATGACAAGCGCTGGATGTACGAGGAATCCTTCCGTACACCTTTGCTCGCACGCTGGCCCGGCGTAACCAAGCCCGGAAGCAAGAACCATGACCTCGTGCAAAACCTCGACTATGCCGAGACCATTCTCGACCTTTGCGGCGTCAAGGGACCAAAAGACATGCAAGGAGAATCAATCGTTCCCTTGCTCAAGGGTAAGAAACCGGACGATTGGAGAAAGTCCCTCTACTACCACTACTACGAATTCCCCGGCGCTCACAGCGTCCGCAGACATTACGGCGTGCGTACCGAAACGCACAAACTGATCCACTTTTACAACCTGGACGGTTGGGAACTCTACGATTTGGAAAAAGACCCCAACGAGTTGAATTCGGTTTATGGAAAACCTGAATACGCCGCCTTGACCAAGGAACTCAAGGGCGAGCTCGAACGCCTCCGCAAACTTTACAAGGTACCCGAGGACACCCGTCCGCTGGGCAGACAAAAAAAGCCAAGAAAGACACCAAAAAAGAAGTAGTCTCCCCGCGGAGGCTTCCCGTCAAGCGATCGAATCGATCGCTTTGGCCAAATCAAAGTCCTTGTCCGTGACCTGACCTCCGGCGTCATGGGTGCTTAGCGAAAGCTTCACCTCGCAGTAGCAATTGAAGATTTCCGGATGATGGTCCCTCTGCTCCGCCTCATAGGAAACCCGCAGAAGGAAGCTCATCGCCTCCCTGAAACTTCCAAATCGAAACGATTTCACAAGCTTCCCGCTTTGCCAATCCCATCCCATCAACGCTGCAAGCTTTGCTTTGATTTCTTCTTTTCCAATCGGTTGATTCATGATTCGGAAGGTAGCTTCTACTTTCCTCGTTGTCAATTGGACGGGAACTCGTAGAAATGGGGCAAGCATATGCACGATCTTACACCCGATGACATCGAGAGGCTTCCACGGCACGTGGCCATTATTATGGATGGGAACGGCCGGTGGGCTCAGTCACGGGGCAAGCCACGCCTGTTCGGGCACCGAAATGGAGTCGAGAACGTAAGGAGCATCGTAAACACAGCCTTCAAGATCGGCGTTCCCTATCTCACTCTCTACGCCTTCAGCACGGAAAACCAAAACCGACCGGGGGAAGAAAAGTCAGGTTTGATGAGATTGCTCGAGGAATTCCTGAAACGCGAGTTGAAGACTTTGATGGGAGACAGCATACGCCTTCGGGCAATTGGAGACTTGGGAGGGCTTCCCGGCTTCGCTAGAAAGGCCGTCGAAGAGACCATCGAAAAAACCAGGGAGAACAACAAGTGGAATCTCACGCTTGCCCTCAACTACGGAAGCAGGCAAGAGGTCCTTCGGGCCATCCAAGCCTATGCATCCGAAGACCGGCCCCCGGATACCGAACTCGATTGGCCGGAATTCTCCGGCTATTTGGAAACAAGAGACTTGCCCGACCCGGATCTAATCATCCGCACCTCGGGAGAATTCCGTCTAAGCAATTTTCTTTTGCTGCAAGCCGCATACGCGGAAATCTTCGTATCCCCGCTCCACTGGCCCGAGTTCGGAAAGGAAGCTTTCGTCGACGCGTTGAAGGACTATACTCGGCGAGAACGCCGCTTTGGAAAAAACCAGTGCCCAGCTCAACTCTTCACCCGAACCCGCCCTTCCCTCAAGCACATGATCCTACGCACACTCTCAACCCTTTTTCTATGGAGCCTGATCGGAGGGGTCGTCTACTCACTCAAAGAAGTCGGCGCCATGTGGATCCTCAACCTTTGCGCCACCCTTACCCTGTTTGAGATCTATACCATCCTAGGCAGGCTCGGGTATGCCGCCAATCGGGTGTCCGGTTTGATTACGGGAGGTTGCATGATTCCGATTTCCTTCTACTTCGAAGGATCGGGCATTGACGTTCTGGCCATCGGAGCCCTTCTCTCCTCCTCCGCCTGCGTGCTTTTCCCACAGGCCCAGCGCGGCATGTATATCAAACGCTTGATGCCGACCTTCTTCGGCCTTCTCTTCGTTTCCTTCCTACTTCACTACTTCGTGCGGATCATTCAGTTCGCCGGTACGCCAAGCGATGACGGAACCCTTGGATTCGGACTTTTCTTTTGCCTTTGGGTCGTGATCGTGGCCAAATTCAGCGATATCGGAGCGTTGCTCGTGGGCAAGGCAATCGGACGAACCAAAATGGCGCCTTCCATCAGCCCCGGGAAAACAGTCGAAGGTCTGGTTGGCGGATTCGGCGCCTCCGCAGGAATCGGAGCTCTCATTCCATGGCTCCTGATCAACCAGTTTCCTGAAATCGCCTCGTTTGGCGACTGGGTCTTCACCCCCTCGCAAGGCGCAATTTGGGGAAGCTTGATTGCGCTAAGCGCAGTCATCGGAGACTTGATCGCTTCGGTTCTCAAACGATTGGCCGGAATGAAGGATTCCGGAGGAACCATTCCTGGTATCGGCGGATTACTTGACCTTACGGACAGCCTCATTCTAGCAGCTCCTACAGGATACTTCATTTTGCGCTTCATCCAATCGTGAGCCGGCCCAAGAAGTTCGTCCTGTTGGGTGCAACCGGGTCGATCGGCGAGAGCACCCTGCGCGTATTGCGAAAACACCCGGACAAGCTCGAGCTAGTAGGTATCTCAGCCAAGCAACAAGCAGGCAAGCTCGCTGAAATTGCGGATGAATTCTCCGTACCTTTCGCCTGTCTCGAGCATCCCCCTCCGTATGAAGCTTCCTTTCCCGAAAACACCGAACTCCTCTGCGGGCAGGAAGGAATCCAAGCCATGGCAGCGCTTCCCGAAGCCGATCTTATCGTCGTCGCAGTGGTCGGGGCAGCTGGTCTGGTCCCTACCCTCGCGGCAGTAAAAGAAGGCAAGGACGTCGTCCTGGCGAACAAGGAAGCTCTCGTGGTCGGTGGTGAACTGGTCACGCAAACGGCAGCCCGGCATGGGGCTAGACTCATTCCTGCAGATAGCGAGCACAACGCCGTATTCCAATGCCTTCATGGGCAGCCTGAAAAATCCCTTGAATCCATAATACTTACTGCGTCCGGCGGACCGTTCAGGGATTTGCCTGAAGAAGATTTCCAGAGCATTACCCCCGAACGAGCGCTCAGCCACCCGAATTGGTCCATGGGTAAGAAGATCAGCATCGACTCGGCCACCATGGCGAACAAGGCGCTTGAATTGATCGAGGCTCACTGGCTTTTCGGCCTTCCTCCGGAAAAATTGGAGGTTGTCGTTCATCCGTCCAGCCTGGTTCACGCGATCGTCCGGTTTGTCGATGGTTGTTGTCTCGCCCAGCTCTCCCCTCCCTCCATGACCTTTGCCCTGCAAAACGCCCTGCTTTATCCCGAACGCGTTCCCGGGGTTGATGAATCTATGGATTTCTCGAACCCTCTCGATCTCT
This sequence comes from Verrucomicrobiota bacterium, assembly GCA_028343845.1. Lineage (GTDB taxonomy): Bacteria > Verrucomicrobiota > Verrucomicrobiia > Opitutales > Seribacteraceae > Seribacter. Next base: position 34,400 of record JAOLZO010000008.1, read on the forward strand.
CCTTTACACCTCCTTGCTACGATAAGTTTCCCTGCCTGCGACTCGGGACGGACGCCCTTGCTCAAGGAGGAACCGCCCCGCTCATATTCAATGCGGCCAATGAAATTGCCGTCGAAGCGTTTTTACGGAATCGAATTGGCTTTCTAGAAATTTCGGACATAATCGACCATTCCTTGAATACGATCAGCAATAAGCAAACGGGTTCCCTCGAAGAGTTATTGGAATTGGATGCGCAAGTACGCCAAGAGGCTTCTCTTCGTGTTGAGCAAACGGTCTGACTTTTTTATCAACAATGGATTTCTTGTACGACATTGCCTTTATTTTCGTAGCGCTCTTCGCCTTGGGTTTTACGATCTTCATCCACGAACTCGGGCATTTTCTTGCCGCCCGCAGACGAGGATTGGTCATTAAGCGCTTCTCCGTAGGGTTCGGCCCGAAAATATTCGGATGGACGAGCAATGGCGTGGAATACCGACTCTCCGCCATTCCCTTTGGGGGTTACGTCGCTCTTCCCCAGTTGGTAGACATGGGTAGACTGGAAGGTTCCGAGGGGAAGGAAGCTCAGGAGGAGGATTCAAAACCCTTCACTTCTTGGGATCAATTGGATGAAGAGGACGAGGAGGAAGGAAAAAAAACCGGACAAGCGCCCCTTCCGAAAATCAGTTATTACGACAAGATGATTGTCTCGGTCATGGGAGCGGTCTTCAACGTTCTCCTTGCATTCGTCCTTTCATGCGTCCTCTGGGTCTTCGGATATGACGTGTCCGATTCCCAACTGGCAACCAAAGTCGGATACGTTGCGGACACGGTCGAACAGTGGAACCCGCACACGAAGGAGGGCGAGGAAATTGTTGGCCCGGCAAAGCAAGCCGGTATTTTGCCTGGTGATGAGATTTTGGCCGTCGACGGCGTATCCGTCGAAAACTTCATGGATATCAGAAGCTTGATCGTAACCGGTAAAGGTCAAACGGATGATGGAGGGAGGGTTGTAACTTTGACCATTTTACGGAATGGGCAGCAAACGAAGATCGATGTTTATCCAACGGTAGCCAGTAGAGAAGAGATGAGGGAAATCGGAATCGGTCCGAAACACACCTTTTTCATCGGCGAACTCTCAAACGGTCTGCCGGGCGAACAGGTCGGTCTGCAAAAAGGCGACCAACCAGTTTCGATTGATGGGGTCGACATTCATTCCTTCTATTTCCTCTATGATTACCTTCAGGAACGGGAAGCCAACGAGACGGTTTCCCTGACCGTGCGAAGGGGAGGCGAAGAAGGAACCCTTGAAACTTATCCTCTTCAATTAGCGGAAATCGACCAACCCGTAGGCACCAGGTATGTTGAAAAAAAGACTTTCTTCGGTCTCTTCACCACTAAAGAAGCTCTGCCTATCATGGGAAAAGTAAGGCTGATCGGGTTCAAGCCAACATTCAAAACCGTTACAACCTACCCCAATCCGCTCACCCTGATTCTTCGCAGGGTCAAGGACATGTACCATACCCTTTCCGGACTTGTAAGCACGAAGTCCGACGTAAAGTTCCGTAACATGAGCGGACCGTTCGGGATCGTCGAAAAGCTTAGCCTGTTCGCCCAAATCGGTTTCAAGAACCTTCTTTGGTTCGTCGTATTCGTCAACGTCAACCTGGCCATCCTCAACCTTCTGCCCATTCCCGTTCTCGATGGTGGACACATGCTCTTCGCAACGGTCGAAAAGATTCGGGGCAAACCCCTCCCCCTTGCCTTTCTCGAGCGTACCCAGATGCTCTTCGTCGTCCTTCTCTTCTCCTTCATGCTGTACGTCACCTTCTTCGACGTACAGCGATTATTCCCGTAGGTTTTTGCCATGCGTTCGGCGTCCCCCTATTGCGCCTCGCGTTTTCATCCAACCAGACGAAAGACTCGAGTCGTTTCCATCGGTAACATCCTGACCGGAGGCGAAAACCCCGTGCGAATCCAATCGATGACCACGACGGATACGCTCGATATTGCAGCCACCGTTCGCCAGACCATCGAGCTGGCGGAGGCCGGATGCGAAATCGTACGCATTACCGCTCCTGGTGTCCCGGCCGCCGAGGCACTCGGTCCGATTGCGCAAGAAGTGCGCAAAGCCGGCTTCGCTCTTCCCTTGGTTGCGGACATTCATTTTTCGCCCCGGGCGGCCATGGAGGCGGCCAAGCACGTTGAAAAGGTACGGGTCAACCCGGGCAACTACGCAGACCGTAAAAAGTTCCAAGTACGAGAGTACAGCGACTCTCAGTATCAAGAGGAACTCGATCGCTTGCACGAGACGTTCTCCCCCTTGGTTCTGCGCTGTAAGGAACTCGGTCGGTGCATGCGCATTGGAACGAATCACGGATCGCTCTCCGACCGGATCCTCAACCGCTTCGGAGATACCCCTCGCGGAATGGCCGAATCAGCACTCGAGTTTCTCCGCATCGCCAGAGACCACGGCTATCACGAAATCGTGCTCTCCATGAAGGCAAGCAATCCCAAGGTCATGATCGAGGCATACCGGGTCGTCGTCGCGCTAATGAGCGAAGAAGAAATGGACTATCCTCTGCATCTGGGGGTAACGGAAGCAGGTGATGGTGAGGATGCCCGGATCAAGAGCGCCATTGGGATCGGTTCCCTTCTTCTTGACGGACTGGGTGATACCATACGTGTCTCTCTTACGGAGGATCCGGTTGCGGAAATTCCCGTCGCCCGTGACCTAGCTCGTCGAGCGGAAGATTGGTGGTCATCTCCATCCCCGCAATGGAGCCCACCGGAGGAATCCATCGACCCCTTTGATTTTCGGAGACGGACATGCCCGGAGATCAGGCTTTCTCAAACGGTCAAGATCGGCGAAAAGCACCCCCCGGCAGTTATTGCCCATTCGAATCATCCGCTTAAAGATCTCGCAGAAATCGTTCAAGAAGTCGCACGGATGCAAAGCGTTTCCAAGGACGCCCCGGTCGAAGGACTGCTCATCGAATACAAGCATGAGGATCTCACAGGATTGGAAACCTTGTGCTCAGCCCTCGTCGGAGCCGTCCCCTTTATCGTCGTCGACGACCGGCTTCCCGCTCCTTCCCTTCCTCAATGCAGGGAGGACTCCCCCCGCATCATTTGGCTTTCCTCCACTGCTTATGCGGATCGCGATGCCCTAAAGGACTTTCTCAAAAGTTGCGAAGAGACAAACTGCATGCCCGCTCTGGCCCTTCCTGGCGAGCCGATGAATAAAGACGTGGCAGAGCTTCTTTGCCACTCTTCCTCCCGTCCGATCGTTACCCTCCTGCCAACCGACGGAATTAATTCCGTTGCCGGATATCGCGCCTTGGCCGCTATTCTGCATAAGGAAGGACTGACCTTGCCTATCTGGATCAGAAACCAGGAATCCGACAGGTTATTTCCCCAAGACGATTCATTCTCCGCCCGACTACTGGATTCATCCGTCCTTTCCGGATCGTTGCTTTGTGACGGGATTGGGGATCTCCTCTCAGTCGAAAACACCGGCGATTTGGATCGCAACCGAGGACTTGCCTACAATCTTCTGCAAGGAGCCCGGGCGCGCATTTCGAAAACGGAATTCGTGGCCTGTCCAAGTTGCGGACGGACGCTGTTCGACCTACAAAGCACGACTCACCGGGTAAAGCAGGCAACCGGACACCTCAAAGGGGTAACCATTGCCGTCATGGGATGCATCGTAAATGGCCCCGGAGAAATGGCTGACGCTGACTTTGGATATGTTGGAACCGGACCTGGAAAGATCGATCTTTACGTAGGAAAAAACAAAATCAAATTAGGCATCCCCGAGACCGATGCCGTTGACCGCCTCGTCGAACTAATCAAGGAAGAAGGAAAATGGATAGAACCCTAATCAACCAAACGCCCGACCTTTCAGGCGTCGATTCTCCTTTGAGGGAGAGAATTCTAGCCGGGCATTCTGCGGTCCTCTCGCAGATCGAATACTTCCGGGAAAACTTCGGGAAAACCGAAAGCAGTTGGAAAAAGGACGGGACCCGCGTCACGATTGTCGACGAGACCATATCCAGAGAGCTCTTTCTACCCCTGCAAGGGGCGTTTCCGGATGACGACTATTGCTCGGAAGAATCGGCCGAAACTCCTGAACCCATTCCCTTGGAAGCGGAGTTTTGCTGGTTACTCGATCCGGTAGACGGAACAAACAACTATGCCGTCGGGATAACCGAATGCGGAATTTCACTCGCCCTGTTGCGAAACGGCACCCCCCTTTACGGTTTCATTTACGATCACAGCCGTGACAAAATCCTGCAAGGCGGTCCCGGACTTGGGGCGGTTGAAGGAACCACCCCCGTCCGAGCTGCAAGTGGACTGGTCAACGAAAAGCTTACCTTCTGCATGCATTTCCCAATCCCCACCGCAGACTTGGACGCCCTTCGACCCAAGCTCATGGAATGGCGGATCCGGTGTCCGGGCTCAGCCGCCATGGGATTAGCCAACGTCGCAACCGGACGTTTGGACGGATGTCTCGAATTTCGGCCCAAGCCTTGGGATTGCGCCGCAGGTTATCCAATTTGCGAAGGAGCCGGCGCAACCTTCGGGTTTGTGCGGGATTCCTGCTTCCCCATGACTTCATTCACTCCGTCCATGCCATCCTTTCCCTTCCGGGCGGGCTCCAAGATTTTCATGAAGGAAACAAGCCGGGCTCTCGGACTGAAGGAAAGCTAATAAACCTGAAAGCGCGAGAGAGCGTATTCACCGTTCTCGGTGAGGCAAAGCAACTCGTGACGACCCGAACCGACCATCATCCGTCTGGCTTGCCCGGAATCAAGGGGGCGACCGTTCAGAAACCACTGGAGTTCACCCGATCTATTTGCTTTCGGCCGGATCACGAATCCCTCGTTCACCCGCCTGTAAACAGCACCACTCTCCGGCCTCTCGATTGAGAACAAGTCTGTCTGCGTAATGGGTATGGGGGTTTCAACAACCCAAGCTATCGGGTCGTTTGGGGCATCTGCCCTTCGAATCCTCGGTAAATCGAAAATCCGAGCAAGCAAAGGCTCGGCTGCGCGCGAACCGACATAGGCCTGATCTCCCATGCCCGACAACCTGCCGACCCAAACACCTACTGCATATTTGCCATTGTGGCCCACCGTCCATGCATCCCTTCTGCCTGACGAAGTCCCCGTCTTGCGCATGAACCAAGGGGTCGAGTCGATAGACAAGTTCTCGAAAACCGAAGAAGACAAAACCCATGAAGACAATTCACGACCTAACCAAGCGCAAACCTGGGGATCGAGAATCGGGACCTCAACAACCGGTTCGTCCGGAAAATACCGCAGATTCCTCCGAACACCATTACGTCCGAGGGTTGCATATGCATTGGTTAGGTCGAGAAGGTTCGTCTCCACTGCTCCAAGAACGAAGGCAAGTCCACCCTGACCAACCGGATCCCCGCGAAAACGTACCCCGCAAGCTTCGGCTATCCCCGCAGACTTAGCTGCTCCGACTTCCCGGGAAACCTGGAGGGCAGGCAGGTTTAATGAGGTTCGCAAGGCTTCGCCTGCCGTCACTTCTCCGGAGAAGGTACGATCGAAATTTTCAGGATTCCACCCGGCAAAGGCAGCCGGAGCATCCGAAAGAACGGTATTCTCATCCAACCGGCGTTCCGTCGCAGCGGTGGCATACACAAATGGCTTTAGCGCAGATCCGGGGGAACGCCATGCCTTGGCTGCGTTTACCTGGCCACCCAAAGGATCATTAAAATCAAGCCCCCCGAGCATGGCAACCAAGCCTCCTGTCTCGATTTCGATGACCGCCACGGCGAGGTCGGTTCCCACCGGAAGGCTGACCGCCCTTTCCTTGGCCAACCTTCCGATCTCACTTTGAAGCTGGGCATCCAAAAAGCTTCGACCTCCATCAGGACGCTTGATGAGGGCATCGTGAACGAAATGACGGGCGAAGGAAGCGGTCAGATTACGAGGTTCGAGGCCAACGGGTTGGGACATCGCGTCCAAAGCGTCCTCACGACTGATCATTCCTTCGGCCTGCATCCTGGAAAGAACCTTGTTCCTGCGCTTTTTCGCCGCTTCGGGATACCTGTCCGGGCGCAACCGAGCGGGTGATTGCGGAATTCCGGCCAGAAGCGCCGCCTCTGGCAAAGAAAGTTCTTCCGCAGATTTGCCGAAATACCGGAGCGAAGCGGCTTCAGCGCCTTGCAGATTGCCGCCATAAGGAGCGAGGTTGAGATAAGCTTCCAAAATTTCTTCCTTGGATAACCAGGTATCGGCCTGCCAGGCCCGAGCGGCCTCGGAAAGCTTGGCTCCGAGCGTTCGGGGGCGCGGATCAAGCATTCGGCAAAGTTGCATATCCAAGGTGCTGGCACCGGAAACCACCCGACCCGCACAGAGGTTCTGCAGAGATGCCCTGCCAATTGAAACGAAATCAACCCCAGGATGACCTGCAAAGCGCTCGTCCTCGACCGCTATGGTCGCCTTCCTGAGCCAAGGAGACATATCCTCAAGAGATACGGGAAGACGCCATTGTTCCTTCTCCGTCAAGGATCGGGAAAGCGCATGTCCTCTGGCATCGAAAAGAACGGGACTGGAATGCAAGGATTCCAATTGTTCAATGGGAAAGGGATTGGATACCAAATGCCAGTTTAGCCAGGACGCGAGCCCGGTCAGCAAAAGGAAAACCAGAGCCAACAAGCACCTGCGCTTGAAGAAAACTCTTGTCAGCATGCCAAACCCAATCATGGAACAGCCACCTTCACCGAATCGATTGGACCAAGTGAATTCTGGGTCTCGTCATACATGCAGGATGCTTGGATTCCCGGCATAAGAAACTCACCACTTGCCACTGCCCGGATGGCGTAGCGAAAGACTTGAGAGTCTGGTTTTGCTGACGCGAAGAGAACCACCCGGTCGTCTAAAAACTCCGTCCGGTCTGCCCGGTCGCCCGCGTTCAAGGTTTCTCCGGTGCCCGGCAGGCGGACGGCTGAAGTGGCCAACCGGGGGTTTTCCACCGCAAATCCGCCAGGCAAGGCATCCACCACGGCAACGTTATGAAGATTCGGCCCCTTGGACTGTAGCATCACCTCGACCCAAACGAGATCCCCTACGGACAGTTCCAGGGAATTGCCTTCCACACTATTCCAATCCCGCAGAACCGTGCCATCCGCGTCCAACCAACGGCGGCGTGCGCTAATGCCGCGGTCGATGGGCTGCAAAGATTCGGGAGAAACCAGACCCTGCGTTTGCACGGACACGAAAACATTGCCCTTGCCGGAAGAAGCAAGCTTGATCGTCCCCGTATCGTGAACGGATTGCCCGAAGGTACTGTCTGAAGAAAAGGACGAACCCTTGAAACCCGCCCCGGACAAACTTCCGGAAAAGTCGGTGTCCACGCTTGCCTTCCGGGCATGCAGTTTGCAAAACGATACTAGAGCAAGCCCGTTATCCAAGGTACTCGGCCATCCGAAGTCCCTTTTCGCCCGCAGAATTCGTTCGGAAAGCGTTCCCACCCAAGGATGGTCCGGATCGATGTCCAAAAGGACCGAAAGCATGGTCGCGCGGGCGGCGGTATCAGAGGTTAGCCGGCCATTGTAGGTACGTTTGACTTCCTTCTCCAGAGCTTCCTGACGCAAACACCTTCTGGCTAGATCCGGACGACCACTTGCTCGCCATGCTCCGGCCAATCGGGCGAGTCCAGCAAGATCGAGGGATTCCACCTTGTCGAGAAGGTAGCGTTGCCTCGATTTCTCAGGTTTCCCGAACATGGCCAAGGCCTGACAAATAAAGGCCTGTTTGTTTAAGTCATGTTCACCGGATCGAAGCGCTTTGCGTAGATACGACACCAACCCTCCGAGAAAACCCTCGTCTATTTCGAAACCCGCAGTCTTGGCTTCCATGAGGAAACCCGTGGCATAGCAAGTTCCCCAAAGATTGGGTTTGGTACCGCCCGGCCAATACGCCAACCCACCTGAGCCCGTTTGCATGAGCTCCAGTCTCTTGATTCCGGCCAAAACCGATTCCCTCGCAAAATCCGCCTTCGATGCGTCCAATAAAGCGGAAGCGTAGATCATAGGCATGGCCTTGCTGGTAGTCTGCTCGACGCACCCGTAAGGGAAGCCGAGCAGTTCTTCCAGAGCCGGAACCAACTCGGTCACGGGGGATGAGGAAATGGTTACCGTTCTTTTCAAACCCGATGCGAGAAAACGTTCGGGTGACTCGATCAATCGTTCTTCACCAGCCTCCATGACAAAAGTTTCGTACTCGGCATCCAAAGTGGCCGCAGGTCGTACGGAGAACGCCCCTTTTGCCAAGGCCGATTCCCCTCCTCCGTTCGCCTTGACCGAGACGAGTACTTGCCCCATTGCGCGGTCCGCTTGCAACTCGAACCAACTGGTTGCGGATTCACCTGGCCGAAGAGCAACAGTCCGAACTGGATCATCCAGCAAACGGGCTGGACCGGATAGCTCGAAAACCGTTTCGACCGTTAGTTTCTCCTCACTCGTATTGAATAGGGTAACCGGAGAAAGAAACTTGTCCCCGGGAGCTACGAACCTGGGGAGGGAAACCTCGGCAAGCAAAGGCGTGGTTACGGTAAGCGGACTTTCCGCCGAACCAAACGAGTTGCCGGCAACCGCAACCGCCATGAATCGCAATTCACCGGTAAAATCTTCAGGAAGGCTAAATTTCGCCTTCACCAGTCCGTCTTCACCAACCGAGACGAATTCATTCCACAGAATCACGCTTTTTGGGGGGTGAGCTTTTACCAATGACCGACGGGATGCTCCCCCCCCGGCTCCGAATCTCTCCATCGAGCTGGAGCGCTTGTGATCAGGAAACAGCTCGAGGTAAAGATCTCCGGAATCAACCACTGCTCGCCACGGAGCAAAAAAGGACTTCGATGGAGCCGGCGTATTGAAGTCGGTAACCGACAGGACACCCTCGTCGACCGCCCAAAGATGGACATATGCATTTTCGGAAAGGTTCGTGCCTACCTTGACTTCCACCTCGGTCCCTGGCCTCGCTTCGCTTGGAAGTTCAAGAGCAAGCTCGATCTTCCTAGGGGAGAAATCCGTTGCCAAACGCACCATCCCGTAGGCCCGATGAGGTTTCCAGTCCGAAGACTTTGCATCAAGGGGGCGAACGACGGATGCGGTAACGAACGCCCCGCCTGGCATAAGTTCGGGAAGCGGCACCTCTATCTGTGCCTTTCCTTCAGTCAGGGGGATGCTCTTTGCCCAATCCACTAGGTCAGTCTCCAGGGTCAAAAGAAGTTGTCCCTCAAAAGGTGAATCAACCGACACCTTGGCCGTTTCTCCGGGTTTGTAGGACTCCCGGTCCAAACTCAATTCGACACGATGGGGCGACCGGGCCACCGAGACCGGGCTGCCTGGCCTGCTGACTTGAAAACGAATCTTGGTCAATGCACCGCCCACCAAATCACGGGCCACGAGTTGCCAATTCCCCGACTCTTCGCAGATCATCTCCGCTTTCGACATGGTTTCCCCTTCTACCTGCTCGACAAGCAATTTCGACCGTTCAATTGCATCTTCCCGTCTGCTCCAGGTCCAAGTTCCATTCACTTGCTTATGCACCCAGTCCGATTCGATCTTTTCCAAAACGAGCTCGACGTTCCCGACCGGAACTTCATCGGCAAGTGGGTTGCAAGCTACCAGTTCCACTAAAAACGAGCGGTCAGCAAGCACAGGCCCTTTGGCAATCCGAACGCCTACCATTCGGGGTGCGTTAAACTTACTCAACTCAAAGGAATCACTGACCGTTGCCCCACCCGGCGTGGTTACGGAGACATACCCCTCCCCCTTCCAAAAGCCCGGAGTGAGCCGATCGGTCGAAGGAAAGATCAAGCCCTCCCCATCCAAATCAGTCTCACTTCGGATCGCTTGAAACGTAACCTTCCCCGAGGCGGATTCGTCGCCAAAGACAAAGCCATCATGCCCAATTACCTTCAAGGGCGCTTGCTTCCATTCCCCGCGCACTTGAAAAGGCATGCCGGCCGCCGCCACCCCGAAAAGATAACGGCTCGCAATGATCACCTCGGGTGAATCCGTTTGCCCGAACCAAGGTTGAACGGGCTCGCTCTCGACCTCTAGCCTGACAGGCATGAATGCTTCCACTCCCGTTTTGATCACCGCGATCTCACGATCCGAGCCAGGAAGGAAAAGTCCGAACCTCCAGACCCCGGTCCATGCCTCCTCGGGAGTTTGGAAATCGTGATGGAAAACCCCGCCCCGATCCATCCTTAGCGGAACTGATTGAGCTAGTTTCCCATCCGGGCGGAATGCCCGAAGCTCAAGCGGGGTCTTTTCATCCGGTTCATTCCCGAACTCGTCCCTGACAACTCCGGTTAGACGGACGAGCTCCCCCGGTCTGCGCACGCCCCTTGCAGCGTACAGATAACCGTCCAACCCAACGGCCGGATAACGTCCGTCCTTGGCCACCTTGGGCAAATCCCATTTTCTTTGATCAAGCCGGCGAAAGCTCAGATCATTCCCCTTTTCAGCCACCACTACCCAGGGAGCCCCGGACGGATGATCCTGCGGAGCGGTCAACTCGACCAGACCGTTCTCATCGGTCCGCCCCTCGGCCAGGTGCTGATTCTTGGTCGAGAGCACGAAGACCTTGACTCCATCGACCGGCTCTCCACTGCTTAGGGAGGTAACCCAAGACGTAACGCCATTGGGATGCGTCTTCGTAGTGATCATGAGGTCGGTCACTGCCACGACCGCCTGATCATCACGCCAACGGCTCTCCTCGTTCTCCACCTGCAGATAATAGAGACCGAGAGGTTTTTCAATCCAGTCACTCAAGTTAATCACGGTTGTGCAAACGGAATTCCCACCATCCCTTACCGGCTTGACCGTGGAAAACAATTCCCGCCCTATGCGCTGCGGTCGGTAACGCGAATCCCCCCGCAAATGAGAAGCCAGGTTATTCGGATAAATTTTCGTAGCGCTCAGTCTGAGGTTTTGGATCGAGCAGGTCTTTAGCTCCACCTCCATGTTGCCCTTCGGACTAAGTACGCCATGGTTCTGCACAAAGGCAACGGATGGATAACGTTTGGGCATGACGAAAGAAAAACGTTCACCAGCGGGCAAAACTTCACCCTCCTGCGAATGGACGTCACTTTCGACGGTGGCGACAAAATGTCGGTCAATGGACTCGAATGCCCCATAGAGACGAATACCCTTCTGGGTCCAGCTCACGGCAAGCCCTTCGATTTCAGGGACCAAGGTGACTTTGGGTCTTTCCTGAAGCACGTCCACCAGTTTGTTGAACCTCAGTTCTACCGAGCATTTCTCATCAGTCCCCAAGCGCCAGGGTGTACGGGCGCTCAATGAGCAAAACGCAGGCGAGATAAAGATCTTGGAAGTAAAAGCCCTCTCCAACCCCAAGGGACCACTCACCCCGGTCATTCCCTTTTTCAGGCTAACCTCGATGGAACGTCCGTCAGGTTGCTCGACCGCAACAACCTGAACCCGCTTCCTCCCTGCTCCGAGGACTTCCTTCTTCAAAACCTTCCCATTCGAACCCACTGCTTCGAAGCATTCCGCTAGAACATCCGGTTCGACGTCCGAACTAAAGCGCAGTTCGATCTCGACCCGGTCGTTCTTCCTCCCCCGTTTTTCACAGTGCAGAACTTCCAAGGGTGATGATTGCAGGAAAAAGTCCCCGTTTCCCTCGAGGGGTTCTCCCAATTTCTCGGTAAAACGCTCTGTGGCTTTAACCGAAAACCTGTTCGCTTCAGGCAACGGACGGACTAGTCGATACTCCATTGCATTCTTTCTGTTCCACTGCCAAATGCCTTCCGCCTTGGGTTCGATGGTAAAAGGAGTCCAGCCGACCGGTTGCCCGATCATCCCATCAGGAACCAGGTCCCGGTTGAAAACCACCAGCAAACGGTCAGCCCGTTCCACTCGTTGATTCGGTTCAAAGGCCGTGACCTGCAAACCATGGATCTGCCTGCCTTGCTCGCTTGATCGATCGGTATTTACCAATTCATTCCTGATCCAAAGCAAACCGACTGCATTCAAGACAAATGCCGCCGCTACCAATTTCCACACCATACTCTTATTCATAGATTCCCTTTTCCTGACTGTTATACTTTACCCCGCAAACTTTCAGGATTCCCATCCCTTTGCACCAGCGGTAAAGCATAAGACTGCAAACGTCACCAAAACGTTCGATTTGTCTTGGAAACAAGCAATTACAACTTGACCCGATGGGTCAACCTCGTAATGCTCATCCACCTTCCTAAGCGGGCATAGTTTAGGGGTAAAACCCCAGCCTTCCAAGCTGGTGTCGAGGGTTCGATTCCCTCTGCCCGCACCATCCTAACCCAACCTTGCAAAGGTTAATCGAGCTTAAACCTTCAAGACTGAGCATGGATAACGAAATCTTAGAATTACTGGAACGCGAATCACCCTTTTTTCACAGCCCCATTCACGGGATCAGGCATTGGAGGACCGTGGAACGAAACGGACTGTATTTGAGTAGATTCACCGGAGCGGACGAGGCGGTGATTTCTCATTTTGCCTACTTCCACGATTGTATGCGCGAAAATGAACAGATTGACCCCGGACATGGCTTGCGGGGCGCAGAATTTGCCGAAGCGCACAGGGATTCGATCCGTCTCGACGAGCTCCAATTCCATCAACTGTTCGAAGCGTGCAAGCATCATACCGATGGTAAACCGACAACCTGCGAGACAATTAGTTCCTGTTGGGACGCAGACCGATTGGACATAGGAAGAGTGGGGTTCGAGGTTGACCCCTACTACCTCGCTTCGGAAGAGGCCAAGAGAATAGCAAGATGCAAGGATTTCGGTTCGCTTGGAGAACCGATTGAATAGCCAATTCGCCTAAAGGCGTCCAACCCACCGCGGAATCCGTTGGGAAAGGAAATCGGCAAACAGCAGTCCCTCGGGCTTGACCGTCAAGTCGACTTGACCTAGATCAAACAGGCTCGTTGCGCGAAAACCGAAAGCATCGAGGCAGTCGCTTCACCCGCAAACCCTCAACCTACATACACTCTCATCATGGAGCAGTTCGATCAAGTCTCGGTCATTAAAAACGCAAACGTCTACTTCGACGGCAAGGTCACAAGCCGGACGATCGTCTTTTCGGACGGCACGAGGAAAACTCTGGGAATCATGCTTCCCGGAGAATACGAGTTCAACACGGAGGCCAAGGAATTGATGGAAATTCTAAGTGGTGAACTGGAGGTCCTTTTACCCGACTCCGAAGCAAGAAAAGTTTATGGAGGTGAGAGTTTCGAGGTGCCGGGGAACTCCAGGTTTCAAGTCAAGGTCACCACCATTACCGATTATTGCTGTAGTTTTCTCGATTGATTCAGGCGCAAACGGCCTTTCCCCGTGCCTGAACTTGGCTTAGCCCGCCAAGGATGGATATTATTCGTTCGGGATGACCACGGGAGCCTCGAAAACTTGAGGCACTTCTCTGGTGATCGGTTCGCCAGTGACCGACCAAGTCTCAAGGCTCACCCTCAGCCCATTCTCAAAACGCGCCTCATAAGCTTTCCGTCCATTCTCGTGGAAGCCTGTAAAAACTCCGTTCTTCTGATCGTTCTTGAATATCCCGCTTTCTTGAATGACCCCGTTAATCCACCAGCTCGTCGAGGGCCCGTTCAATTTTCCGTTTTCGTAAAAGATTTCCTTCAACTTGTTTCCATTGGTTTGCCAAGTCGTGTGTCTGCCTTCCATTTGGTCATTCAAAACTCCGTACTCCTTCCACTTCTGTCCATTTTCGCGCCATAAGACGTACATGCCGTTCATCTTGCCGTTGGCATAGGTATACTCTTTCCATTTCTTCCCTCCTTCATGCCACCAAACAACGGGTCCTTCTTTCTTCCCTTCCACAAAAGTGACCTCACGCAAAACCTCTCCGCTCTCGTAGTAGGTTTTCCCTTTGCCGTGCATTTTCCCGCCTTTCCAGGCAGTGTCTTTCAATTTAGGACCGTTATCGTAAAATTCGGACGCCAAGTACTTCCCATTTTCGTCAAAATGAATTTCTTTCCACTTCTTTCCGGTTTCATACCACCAAGTAGTCGCGCCATACTTTTCCCCTTCCTTCCAATTGGCCTCCATCAGTTTTTGGCCATTCTCGTACCATTCGGTCCATAACCCGTTTCTCAATCCGTTCAAGACGCCATACTCCTTTTGCGAGGAACCATCAGGTCGCAAAACCTGAACCCGGCCACTAAAAAGCTTTTCCGTATTTCTGTAGTAGATCAGGTTTCCATCGCTCTTCCGCCAACCAATCTCATCATTGGTCACGACCACTTCTTCCTCTGCCCAGGAAAAAGAACAGAAGCACATAAGCAACACTACGGAAGTGCAAAACCTCACGTAATCAAAGGTACTTTTTCTGCGCACAGGGTCAAGAGATGATATCAAGCAGGTTCGGGAGGTTTTCATATTCCATAGACAACTTAAGAAGGCTCACTGGCGACGCAAATGCAAAGGGCGCGCACAGGAGGAATTCCGAACGAACTCAGAGAAACCTTGATCAAACGACGTTGACGGTCAAATGAAGTAAGGATGGAATTTGGTCAACTCGGACATACGAATCCCAACCCAAGAAAAAATCACCTGATGAAACACTTCTTCTCCGCTCTCCTGTTGGCCCTGCCCTTCTTTTCCCATGCCCAGACATGGTACAAGGGCAACACCCATGCTCACACCACGCTCTGCGGGCACGCCGACTCGAAACCGCCGGTCGTGGCCCAATGGTATCATGACCACGGATACAATTTTGTCATCCTAAGTGAACACAACAAGTTCATCGACCCCAAGACAGTCAAACTGAAGGGGGTCGTCCGAAAAGACTTTCTCCTCGTCCCCGGCGAAGAAGTAACCGGGCACAAGACCATTCACAGCACCGCGATGAACGTAAACCGGCTGATCCCTTGGAACTTCAACCACCAACATCGTTCGAAAATCATCCAAAAACACGTCGACGAAACGGTCAAGGCGGGGGGAGCCACCATCTTGAACCATCCGAACTTCGGTTGGGCGGTCCAGGCCAAGGACATGTTACCGGTCAAAAAGCTTTACCTATTCGAACTCTACAACGGACATCCTTCGGTTCGCAATTTCGGTGACCCCAGGCATCCCTCTACCGAACAACTCTGGGACGATCTTCTGACTCAAGGCATGACCATTTACGGAGTGGGCTCAGACGATGCCCACCACTTCGCCGAGTGGGCGCCCAAGAAATCCAACCCCGGTCGCGGTTGGGTCATGGTTCAGGCAAAGGAACTGACTTCCAAAGCGCTGACAGATGCAATGACAAGGGGGGACTTCTATTCTTCCTCCGGGGTAATGTTGAAAAAAGTAGTCCGGCATACCGATGAAATCTCCATCGAGGTAGACGAAATTGCCACGGACAAGGAATTGGCTTCCCCCATCCTTATCGGACGCGTTGTGAAAGAGGGAAAGCCCGGCTACTTAGTTGAATTCATAGGCCCCAGGGGGAAAGTCATCCAATCGAGCCTTGAGACGAAGGCTTCATGCCCAGTCCACCTCCCCTACCTGCGATGCAAGGTGACTCGTCGCATAAAGAGGGAGGACGGTTCCCTGCTTGAGTACTATGCGTGGACTCAACCGGTATTCACGGACCAACGGGCAGAGAAACAAGATCACGAATGAGAATGGCAAATCAGCCCGAAAGGTTTGAATTCCCCCAAAGCTTCGTTTTAATATGACCTAGTATCCAATCCTTTTGATGAACCCTAAAACGCATACTGCAAATTCCGCTCCCACGAGGCGCTTCCTCGTCGACGCATTACGGGCAACCTCCGAGCGACTTGAGAAAAAGGATACGGAGTACCAGTGGGGTCATATGGGTCAGTGCAACGCCGGTCATCTCATTCAGACCATCACCGGCATGAGCAGTTTTGAAATCGTTGAATCAGTGGATTTCAAACTGGACGAATGGTCCGAGCATGCAACGGACTATTGCTCCTGCACCGGAAGCAAGGTGGAGGATATCTTTCTTGCCATGGAAAGGCACGGCATGACTCACTCGGACATAGTGAAATTGGAAAACTTGTCGGATCAAAAGATTTTGGAAAACCTCAACGGTGGATTCCGATACCTTCGTCGCAACGTCAAGGAAGACGTCATCGAATATATGCTAAGCTACGCAGACTTGATCGAGAAGTCGCAAACCATCCCAAAATAGGTTGCTTGCCTACTGATATTTGAGGGATTTGCTTTCTTCCATCTTGCAATGGTCGCCCTTTGGCAACTATAGGAGTCCACATGAAATCAATATCCTACCTTATCGTTTCCCTTGCCCTCCCCATTCTTTGCATCTCGGCCAAGAAGCAATTCTCCGGGACCTACGTCGACCCCAAGGATCCCAACATCCCGGCCGACTTTGCCTTTCAAGGAGAGTATTCGGGAAATGGGATGGGAGCTCAGGTCATCGGACTCGACAAAGGAGCATTCCAGGCCGTTCTTTACCCGGGAGGATTACCTGGGGCAGGATGGGACGGAAAGAACAGGAGCCTGCTTAGTGGAAAACTGGAAGGTAAGAAAGTTACCCTAAGCCCCGCCGATGGAAACAGAAAGTACCTTGCGGGATCAGCGGAAGACTTTAGCGCGACCAAAAAGTTTCCCCCCGAAGGTCACAAACCCTATTCCGGAAGCATTTCCAAGGGGAGCTTGACCCTGGGCAAGAATCTAAACTTGAAGAAAATCACAAGAACGCCCCCGACTATGGGTAAAAAGGCGCCCAAGGGAGCAATCACCCTCTTTGACGGC
This sequence comes from Verrucomicrobiota bacterium, assembly GCA_028343845.1. GTDB lineage: Bacteria > Verrucomicrobiota > Verrucomicrobiia > Opitutales > Seribacteraceae > Seribacter. Next base: position 51,179 of record JAOLZO010000008.1, read on the forward strand.
TCGAACAAGGACGAATGGCAAGGAGGCCGGTTGGACGAAAAAACGAAATTGCTCAACACGGACGGTTCGGACATCCGCACCAAGAGGAAATTCAACGACTATCATATGCATATCGAATTCCTGCTCCCTTACCGACCGGCCGCCAGAGGTCAAGGCCGGGGAAACAGTGGCTTTTATCAAATCGATCATTTCGAGGTCCAAATCCTCGATTCATTTGGCTTGGAAGGCGTACACAACGAATGCGGTGGCATATACTCGATCAAGGACTCGGACGTGAACGCCTGCCTGCCTCCACTGAGCTGGCAGGCTTACGACGTCGACTTCACCAATGCCCGTTCAAAAGATGGAAAGAAAGTCAAGAACGCCAAGATTACCGTTCGGTTGAACGGCCTTGTCATTCATGAAAATTTCGAGATCCCCAGAAAAACCGGTGGTTCAAGGGGAGAGCCCGAAGGCACGCCTGGTCCGATCAAGTTACAAGGACATGGCAACCCCCTTCAGTTCAGGAACATCTGGATCGTCGAGAAATAAGCTAAGGTTTCGACACGAGTCCCAAGCATACCGGGCACGGGCTAGAAACGGGTTGCCCGGCAGGCTTGAGCTTTCCGGTCTTTGTGGTAACGAGGCAAACCGTAACCTCGTTGCTGTTTTGGTTCACTGACAAAAGAAAGTTTCAGGAAGGATCCAAACAAAAAACGCCCCGGAGCTTCACCGAACGAAGATTGACCTGTCGTGCAGGGGAATCCATTTAGTGTTTTTATCTATTTAAACTATTTCTCGCAAAAACCGCCCTCTTGGGTTATCTTATGGAAGAAGTTAGCTCATGAACTCCAAGGGAAAAATGCAGAAAAAAGCGCCGCTCGTCATAGGAGATCGAGTGATAGAAAGATTTCCAATTGGCCAAAGAAAGCGAATCGGAGAAATCATGTTCGTTATTGAGGGCAGAAGACGAAAATTCGAACTCTTGCAACTCAACCGTCACGATCTTTCGCCTCTTCATCGACACAACAACGAACAATTAAAATTCTTCCGTCTGAGGGAAGATCAATGCAAAAGGTTGAACGAATTCAAGTACCGCGAGAAGAAAACCTTTTGCATCGGTGACGTGATCAAGCATAAAGGCCATTTACGAGTTCGCTATGGGAAGATCGTTAGCTTCGTTCATCCGGAAGGTTTGTACACCGAGTCGAATGAAAAAGGATATAACGGGAAGGACTTGATCGAGTGTGTGGAAATCGAACCGAGAAAAGGCCTGGCCATCAAGCTAGACTCCGATGGGGATCTCAAGCGCTTCGTCATAGGACCGTCTCACTGCAAGACTTGTGAGATCTTGCCGATGGATAAAAAAGGCGGAGTAAGAATCAAGAACTTCAGGGAAATCCAATGAGGCACTCCCAACATACCAAGCAAATGAAAACGCATTTTCTCCTTGATGAACAATCGGGTCGACCGCCTTAGAACTTAAGACCGAGAACCTGCAGAAGACAATTCATCCCCGGTGCCACTCAATCCGAGAGGCACTTGGCTTCCATTACTCTCCTTAAAGCTACCAGTTCTTCAATAGCTCTTCCCAATAACCGTCCAAGCTTTCGGAACTGGAAAAGGACTTGGTCACAGATGCCTTGGGGTCTTGAGCGTCGTGATAGAAAAACAGTATCTTATTCTGAGCCTGATCTTTCTTAAATAGGTAGACTTGGCTCTTATTAATGCAAACGGGATGCCCGTTTTGGTCAACGCCCGCCTTGATTACCTTTAGCTTGGCTTCCGATTTCTCGAAGATCGCTCCCATAAAAAGGGAAGCCGCCAGCACGCAAAACAACCCAATTACCACTCTTTTATTTCTATTCATATTGATTTTCTCCATCCGTTATTGAAGTTTTAAAACTCCTAACAATAAAAGATGAGAGCAAATGGCAAAGGGATTTCGATTCTAAATCGTATTTTTTCCTTTCCATTCGCTATCTTTCCCTTTCGATTCTACCTGTTGCCTTTCCTTCTCAATAAATTATTTTTCAAGTATGAAAAAGCTGCTCTCCATCCTCGTCGCTTCAATCCTTCCGGTTTTGTCCACCTTGGCGCAACCCAGTCTCGGAGATTGGGCTAACCGCCACCGGGTGGCGGACAACCTCTGTAAACTTGGAAACTACGAGGAAGCCGTAAAGCAGTATGAACTGGTACTGAAGGGGCGACTCCCCTTTCAAGGTAAAAAACATCGCGACATAGGGTCCACTTACAACAATACAGGGGTGGCTCTTTACTATTTGGGGGAGACGGAAAAGGCAAAGAATGCCTATGAACAAGCATTGCAATCACTTTTGCCTGCACTTGGAGCCAATCACCGTGACGTCATAACCGTTCAAACAAACCTCGCCTTTATCGAGGAATCCAAAAACCAGTTCAAGAAAGCGCAAAAAAGCTTTGAAGAATGCATTCGAAACAAGCTTCCTAAAATCGGAGCCAAGCATACTGAGATTGCGGATTGCAGGGAAGGATTGGCTTTGGCCCTTCAAGGGCAGGAAAAATACGTCGAAGCGTTGGAGCAAATCAACCTGGCTTTGACAGCCCGCGTAGACAAATTCGGGGAAAACCATACCGATGTCGGAGCATCCTATTCATGCATCGCCCTTATTCTGCTCAATCAGGGAAAATTCGACAAGGCTGACAAGATGGACAAGAAAGCCCGCAAAATCCTCGCTGAAACAAAAGGGCTATACCCTCCCAACAGAAATAAAGTTGCTCGGTTTAATCCCGAACCTGCCGAAATCCTCAGAGCAAAAAGCAAATCCTTGCGGTTGCCGTGATCGGGGCAAAACCCAAAAGAAAGCTTTGTCCGGTCCGAATAAAATCGGTCAACACCTTGGTTTCCTGGATAAGGAACGAAGTCGAGCTGTCCACATGGTCGGGAAACACTTTCCGCAAAGGTTTTTCACGCAAAAGGATGCAGGAGCACCTGAAACGAAAAGATCTGCATTCCTTCGCTCAGTTGGACGATGAAGGAAACTTGCTTTGCTATGCCGATATCGTGCAGGGCAAAGAAAGAACAGGCATTCTCTGCCGTGTAATCGTTCGCCCAAATCGGAGAGGAAAGGGTTTGGGGAAAGCTTTTTGCGAGGATTTGCTCACATGGGCAAAGGAGAAAGGGGGTTACCGCAAGGTTCACTTAAACACCTTTGGACGCAACACGGCGGCCATGTCCTGCTATAAGGCTTTGGGGTTTAGACCTGTATTTGTAAAACCAAAATGCCGGAAGGTCGGTGATGAGTGGCAGGATCTCGTCATCATGTCTCTGGACCTGCCCTCTTTCGATCCTGCCCGAAAGAAGTGAGCGGGGGTGCAAAAACCAGCGGAGGTCTGCTCCTGTTCGATAACGCCTGCGAAGAAGGCCCACTGATGCTCGTCGCCCACCCGGGGGGACCTTTCTTCACGAACAAGGACGAAGGCTGGTGGAGTATCCCCAAAGGGGAACCCGAAGATGGAGAGGAGATCTTTCAGGCAGCCTTGCGTGAATTCGAAGAAGAAACAGGCTTGGCCCCGAAAGGTCCCTATATCAAGCTTGGGGATATCTTGCAAAAGAACGGGAAACGCGTCTATGCCTGGGCATTCGAAGGCACTTGGCCAGCAGGGAAAAAACCCGAGTGCAACGAAATCACGTTAGAGTTCCCCAAGGGGTCGGGCAAGACCTGGACCTTTCCTGAAATAGATCGCGCATTAATGCTCAATCCCGTTGCGGCCAAAAAAAAACTGAGGGTAGAGCAAGAGCCCTTCATTGACCGCCTCCTTGAAAAACTACCCAAATAGCCAACACTTGAAGCAAAGGAAGGTTTGAAAATATCTCATCAGTAAGCTAGCCTGTTTTTGCAATGCCAGAAATTAACCAACAAACAAAATCACCCCATCAAAACCAATTGCGTTTTGTTGGACTTCTGCTCGTCATAGGTCTTTCCCGCCACATCCCTCTTTCTTACCCGGAATTATCCAATTTCTCGCCCATCCTCGCCCTTGTGCTCCTCTCTGGCGCAAGCCTTCGAGGATATTGGTCCTGGGTCACCCCGCTTTGCGCAATCTTGGTCACCGATCTAATCATCAACCCCTCCTACGGTTTAAGCCTGCTTGAACCTTTCATGCTCGTTACTCTTCTATCTTATTTTTTGATTTTCCTCCTTGGAAAAAAACTCAGTTCGACAAGAAGCCTTGGAAAACTGATCGGAGGCGGCATCGCAGGAGCCCTTCTTTTTCATTTCATAACCTGTGGTTTCGCATGGCTTGGAAACCCTGCATACGCAAAATCGGCAAGCGGTTTTCTCCAAGCATTAACCATAGGCGAACCAGGGTTTGCTCCCGCCTACCTTTTTCTCCGCAACACCTTGGCCAGCACGATTCTCTTTACGGCAGCGCTCGGATGGATTGCCCTTCGAATCAAGGCGCCCGCCTCTCCCGCCATAAGCAACCCCAGACCTGTCAGCTCCAATTAAGGATCAGTTAACACACCCTGGCGTCAAGAGCCGGAAGAAGAGAAGGATCTTTGTCGGCGGATTTCGAAAAGACAAACACCAGTAGCTACCGAAACGTTCAGGCAGTCTACGCCTCCAGTCATAGGAATGTTCGCCAACAGGTCGCAATTGTCGGCAGTCAATCGTCTGATTCCTGTTCCCTCAGCACCAACCACCAGACCAATCGGACCCTGCAAATCAGACTCGAAAATGGAATGCTTCGCTTGATCGCTGGTACCTACCAACTTGACGCCGAGCTCCTTGAGCCGAGCCATGAAGCGGGAAAGGTTTTTGGCCCGGGCAAGGCTAAGCGACTCCGCCGCCCCAGCTGCCACATGTCGTACGACTTCCGTCAACCCAGCCGAACGATCGGTTGGAATCACGACCAAATCAACCCCTGCCCCATCTGCTGAACGCAAACAAGCCCCGAGGTTTCGGGGGTCCTGAACTTGGTCCAAAAGTAGAACGAAAGGATCGCCATCAAAGGACTCGATAAATTCAAGCGCTTCGTCTTCGTTCAGAGTCGAGATGCTAGCTTGAGGATTACCATGGGTTTTCCTGCCCAAGGATTTGGAAAATCGGCGCCCCATCAATGAATAACCTTATGAGGAAGGGCTTCAAGCGCCGGGATTGAAATTTCAGTCATGAAAATCCGAACCTTGACCCGTTGCCTTGACATAACCCTGCCTGATGCAAAAGTCACCGAACCGCTCTTGATCATTTCTATTCCCCGCGAAGTCCTCAAGCACGGGCTTTAATTCACCAACGATTTCATCGTGGGTGATAGCCTGTTTATAAAGTTTGTTTAAACGCATGCCATCAAGGCCAGCCCCGAGATACAGGTTGTATTTGCCCGGCGCTTTCCCGACCAAACCGATTTCGCCAAGAAAGGGACGACCGCATCCATTGGGGCATCCCGTTGAGCGGATCGCAATGGAGTCCTCGCTCAAACCCAACGCAATCAAGATTTCGTCAAGCTCGTCCATGAGGGTGGGAAGATACCTCTCGCTCTCAGCCATCGCCAAACTGCATGTCGGAAGAGCCGTACAGGAAATGGAATTGAGCCTCAAACCGGAAAGCCCTTCGGGCAAGGGGACGCCATTGGATCGAAGAATGTCATTTACCTTGCTCTTGTCCTCAGGCGAAACCCTTGCAATGACCAAATTCTGGTTTGCAGTAAGCCGGAATTCGCAAGGAATCTCACGGGCGATGGACTGGATTGCCTTTTTTTCATTTTGGCCATTGATATCACGCAATCGCCCCCCCTGGACAAATAAACCAAAGGCACACTTTCCATCGGCATCTTCGGTCCAACCGTAACGATCTGTCGTAGATTCGAATGAGAATTCCCTCGCCTCCTCCAAGTTCCAGCCAAGCCGCGCATGAAGTTCATCCTTAAACCAATCCACCCCGCGGTTCTCGATCGTATACTTGAGGCGAGCCTGCCTCCGATCACTCCGGTCTCCATAGTCGCGTTGTATCTTAACCACCTCCTCGGCAACCTGAACGGCTTGCTCAGGCAAACAAAAGCCTATGACGTCGGCCAAACGGGGGAAGGTGGTTGTCTTCCCATGAGTCATGCCTAAACCGCCACCGACCAAAACGTTGTAGCCGACGATCCTTCCCTCTTCGGCAATCCCGACATATCCGAGGCAATTGGAAAAAACATCCACGTCATTGCGCGGAGGCAAGGCCACGGCGATCTTGAACTTCCTGGGAAGGTAAGTCTTTCCGTAAATCGGCTCGACGACTCTCTCACCCACGGAAATCTTTTCCTCATCGAGCCAGATCTCTGCATAAGCAGTGGTTTGAGGGGTCAAATGATCGTGAATGTCTTGGGCTAAAGACAAGGCCTCTCCATGCAAACTCGACTCAAAAGGGTTCGATGGGCTCATGACGTTACGGTTCACGTCTCCACATGCCGCCAACGTATCAAGCAAAGTATCGTTTATCTCCTTCATGGTTTGCTTGAGATTACGCTTGAGAACCCCATGCAATTGGAAGGCTTGCCGGGTCGTAAGCTTCAAGGTCCCGTCTGCAAACTTGTCGGAAAGTTCATCAATCCCAAGCCATTGGGCGGGAGTGCATACCCCACCCGGGACTCGAACGCGTATCATAAAGGAAAACGCCTTTTCCTTCCTTTCCTTGAGCAAAGCCTTTCGCTCGTCACGATTATCCTGCAGGTAAGTACCGTGAAACTTGGTAAGTTGGGCGTCGGTTGAGGAGATCGAACCAGTCGAGTCATCCGCGAGGCCTTCGGCTATGGTACCACGCAAAAAATCGCTTTCCTCCTTTATACTCTCGTTTTTGGAAAGCCTCTTTGGTTTTTCGGAATCTGATTGGGATGTCATGTCGGGCAAAGGTGATTCTATATAGAGAATGAAAAAGCTAAAGCAGATTCCGTCTCCGCCTTGCGAACTAAATTCCGCAGATAAGCCAACCCGTTCCCTCGCTCGAGAACCTCTTCCCAATCGTTGCCTTTCTTCGCCAAACGCAAGGCGTGCAGATGCGGCATAATCATCTCGCGAAGCACGTCCGATCGATTTACTTGAGAAGGAAATTCAGCGACCATCTCGTCCAGCAAAGCCAAGTCATCCTTTTTCAAAAGAAAAGAAATGACTTTCGATGGACCCGAACCTGCGTGACTAGGCATTGGGTATGATTGGATTTCTGCCATAAGCCTAACCATAATATGGTATAATATACCCATGTCAACAGGAACGAAAACGGACTGAATCCAATCACGGGCACGGAGACCATGCCCAACAAGAGGGATTGAGAAACGAGACTCTTGAACGCTAGTTCCTTACTCTTTCCGATTCATCCAACTGGAGCGAAGGATTGAAGGATAGCTGGTGGTTTTCATTGGACCAAAGATGCTCCCGGTCCACATCCGCGGCAAAGGCTATCATGGATGCATTGTCTCCCGTATGTCGCATCTCCGAAGCGAGAAACCGTACGCTTTCGTCATTCGACAACCCTTCCATCGCCGACCTCAAAACCGAATTGTTGGCAACCCCCCCTGACAAGCCCAAGCTACGAAACCCATATTCCTGCAATACTTGCCTGGTCTTGACCAACAACTGATCAACAGCAGCAGCTTGATAGGATGCGCAAAGATCGGCATAACGATGATCAATTTCTTTCTCCGTCATCTTGCGAAGTGTATAAAGCAAGCTTGTCTTGAGCCCGGAGAAGCTGAATTTCCTTTCATTCCTCCCTGGAAAGGCACGGGGAAAGGGAAAGGCGCTTGCGTCCCCTTCCCTCGCTCTTCTCTCAAGCTCCGCTCCGCCCGGATATGGAATGCCCAAAAGCTTTGCCCCCTTGTCCAAGGCCTCACCAGCAGCATCATCGAGAGTTCTCGCAAGAACCTCAATTTGCCTGTCTTCATCCATCTTGAAAAGGAGCGTATTACCACCGGAAACAATCAACCCGAGGTGGGGCAGAACGGTTTGCCAATCAGACTCCGCCATCCTCAAACCCATGAAAGGAGAGAAAGCGTGACCCCGCAAATGATTGACCCCCTCGACGGGAATACCCCAAAGCAATCCCAGAGCCTTGGCTACCGACAAACCGATGCCAAGGCAACCGACCAACCCCGGTCCGCAAGTCACCGCAATCCTCGACAAATCTCCAGGTAATTCAAACTTGCTTCGGGCACGATCCAAGAGAGGAAAAAAATGAGTCAAATGTTCGCTTACAGCCAAATCCGGAACGACGCCTCCATACTCCGCGTGCTTCTCGATCTGGCTATGAACCCATTCCCCGACAATGCCTCGCTTTGGGTCATAAAGAGATAAGGCCGATTCGTCACAGGAGCTTTCGATTCCTAAAATCATGGCTTTACCAGAGCGCAAACCTATTCCTTTTCACGAACACCGGCACCTTGAATCAAAATATCCTTCGCTTTTAACTTTTGCATGTCAGGAATCGGAGAAAAGCCAAAAAGCTCGAGAAACTCCGCTTCACCAAGATCTCGTCGCCCATATCTTTGCACACGGAGTTTGGTTTCGTTATCTTCGCTACATGGCACGTAATGATCAGGTTCGATACCTTGCTCGTGGATGGTCGTGCCATCGGGAAGAAAGTACATGGCCGTGGTTAATTTCATTCCGGATTCGTCACTCAATGAAAAGATCGTTTGGACCGAACCCTTTCCGTAAGATTTCTCCCCCACCAGTTCAGCCCGACCATGAACCGAAAGAGCGCCAGCGACAATCTCCGAAGCACTGGCGCTTGCCTCATTCACAAGAACAACTAATGGAAAAGCATACGTTTGGGCCGTAGTTGAGTTCCGGTCCAGGCTACCGGCTATCTCTCGCCCCTTGATGGAAACGACCAAAAGGTCCTTATCCAGAAACAAGTCGGAAACCTCAACCGCAGACTCCAGCAAACCGCCCAAATTGTCCCTCAGATCAAATACCAACCGCTTCATCCCTTGCTCCTCCAACTTGGCCAATGCGTCTTGGATTTCCTGACAGGTACGATCCGTAAACTGCATGACACGGAGATAGCCCGTTCCGTTTTCATCCACACTTGAATCCTCGATCGATGAAATTTCAATTTCATCCCGGCGGACCGGAACTATTCGTTGCTCCCCATCCAAAGACAAAATCTTTAATTCCACCAAGGTTTTCCGCACTCCTTTGATTTTTGAAATCACCTGATCGAGCTCCCAACCCACCAAGGATTCGCCTTCAACAGCCAAAATGAAATCTCCCGCTTTCAAACCGGCTTCCTCCGCCGGACCCTCCGGAAAAACCTTGGTCAACAGAACGCCCTTTTTCACCTTTCGGAGCATCACGCCAATCCCCACATACTTTCCGTGGGTCCTGTTCTGAAATTCTTTGTATTCAACCGGGGCATAATAACTCGAATGACGGTCCAAACTTTCAACCATCCCCGCAATTGCTTCCTGAGCAAGGGTATCAAAGCTCGCCTTTTCCTCATCAACATGCCTTGCATGGGCCAAGCGCAGAGACTCGTCGAACCGGCTCATTGCACTCCAATACTCATAATCAAACCAAGTCTTAAGGGTAGGATTCACATAAAACATGGCACCGGCGAATCCCAGTAACCCCGAAATCACGAAGAGCAAAACTTGCGTCAACGAAACCTTCCACTTAACTACTCTCTTGAGTTTCACCGATAACGATTTATCCAACCGTATAGACAATGCCAACGACAAAGCAAAAGGATAGCGTGATCCTCGCCTTTGGCAAACGATTGCGCAATCGAGAGGTCATGCCTTTCGACGAGTTCATGGAATTCGCTCTTTACGACAAAGAAACCGGTTACTACACCCGCCCGAAACAAAGAGTCGGGAGATCGGAAAAGACGGATTTCTACACATCTTCATCCTTGGGTCCTCTTTGGGGTGAACTGATTGTCGACGCCTGTAAGAAAATCCTCCATAAAGAAACGCTCGGTCATTACACTTTCGTCGAGATTGCCGCAGAACCTGAAGAATCCGTGCTGAAAGGTCTCAAGCACCCGTTCGGAAAGTCTCTGACTATTCGTCAGGGAAACGAGATAAAGATTCCATCGCCAGCTATCGTATACTCGAACGAATGGCTTGATGCCCAACCCTTCAAGCGGTTCCGCTTTTGTCCTGAATCCAAAACCTGGCACGAGTTAGGGGTCTCCCTGGAAAACAATTCTTTTATAGATAAGATACTGGACCCTGACCTTTGCTCGAGCATGACGGAAACTATCTTTCCGAAGGATTATTCGAACGCTTATCAAATCGATTGGCCGTCGGGATCGATTGATATTCTTGACCATCTCTGCAAAGAATCATGGAAAGGGCTGTTTCTGACCTTCGATTATGGATTGAGCAAACAGGTCTTGCTTAGGGAAAGGCCACTGGGCACGGCCCGCTCTTATTACAGGCACGTAATGGAGAAAGACTTGCTCGCTCGGACTGGAGAACAAGACATCACTTGCCACCTATGTTGGGATGAACTGTTAAACGTGCTCGATGAGAGAGAATTCTCCCAAAGCGCGCTTTCAAGCCAAGAGTCTTTTCTAATGAACCATGCAAGTGGTAAAATACAAGAGATCTTCTCTCAAGCGAGTGACCACCCGACCAGCCAAAAGATGCAAACACTCAAGGAAATCATCCACCCTGTTCACATGGGAACGAAGTTCCAAGCGCTTTGGGGAATCAGAGAGTAATACCGGGGCAGCAATCAGGGAGAATTAGAACCGAAGGGATTGGTTGGCTCGTTAGGCCTTCCAATCTCATATAATCTACGAATTTCGTCTTCCTGATACGCTTCCTCGAAAAGGACGAACTCATCTATGCTTCCGCGCAAAGCAACCCCCTTGGGTCCCTCTGGCAAGGAACTCGAATGTCCGAGTAGTGACTTCTCGAAGTTAAGAGGAACCAATTCACTCATTTTTTCATGGCTGAAAGAACGGCCATTAACATAGTGGCTAATCATTTTCGATTTGGAATCCAAAGTCGTAGCGACGTGAGTCCACCTGCCGACGCGTTCCTTGCCAAAAGCTACCGCCGACTCATAAACGTTCAGTTCCTTGGCCGACTTTACGCGAAGAGTAAGTTTGCCTTGCTTGTTGATCGACCAACAGGCAGCACCCAAAGAAAGAGGCTCGGCGCAAATGATCGGAGCGACCGTCAGAGGCAAGGAATCGATCTTAATCCATGCCGCAAGGGTTGCGGACGACAAATGTTGCGGAAGGTTCAAACGAACCCGGTCATTGTTGCGCTTGAATGAAAGCGCTCCTTTGCCCGCCCAACGACCCTCCTCCCACTTGCATCCGATTACAGCGCCATTGCTCGGAGTCTGACCGGAAGTACTCGTATCCGGAAGCACACGAGACCAGTCGTCTTGATTCTCGAAAGTAAAGTACAGACGGGTTTTGGGGTTCTGGGCAATCTCCTTGCTCAACTGAACCCATGCCGAATGCCTGCGTTGCGACTCCTCCATCGACCTATAGGCCAATTCGGCTTTGCCCATGAAAGGCTCCGTTGGCATTTCGACCCACCTTGGAAATCCGTAAGGATCAACGAAAACGGATTCTCCCCCGGAAATTTCACGGAAGACGTCTTCGTCCTCTCCAGCAACCCCTTCGTAAAGGACCCTGCCCTTGTAAACGAAGACCTCGGTCGAACCACCCTTGTGAACGTGCAACCCAAATTCGGTTCCGAGGTCGATGACTTTTCCGTTTGGAACTTCTACGCTAAACCCGGTGGCTACCTGAGGAACGCTAGCCCGTAACTTTCCAAACAAAAGCTCTCCGCCATTCGGGTTTACAATTTCAAATTCGACGGGACCTTCCAATACAATGGTGGAGCCTTGCAAAAATTCGATTTGGGCAAGTCCACTTTCCAATTTGAGGGTACATGGCTCCAGGGTTTTACCCAATTCAGGCTTGATTTCGGCTTCTTCAGCCCATTTGACCCTTACCGTATTCGTAAGAACGGCGACTGAGTCTACAATGACTTCCTCCTGGGCAACGCCGGAAGGTGAACTTCCGTCAACGGATGAGACAAGGCCGCCCACATCATTCTGTTCATCAACAAACATGCGGGGCAGGTAGAATCCGGCGACCAAAAGAGCGGCGATCAAGGCAACCGGGCGAACGAAACGAACAATCTTTTCACCAACTGAAAGCCCTTTTTCCTCAGAAGTCTCATCACTTATGAGCTCGTCCGCAAAATGAACGAGACTCGAAGACATATCCATGAAGTAGACGTATCTTCTCCTGACTTCATCAGACTCCATGATCCATTTCTCGAGCTTGGCTTTCTTGGCAGGAGACAGGTTGTTCTCAACCAACCCGTCCAAAAGTTCGTGAAGTTCCAGGGTTTCTTCGTCCGTCAGAGTCATCTTACCTGTTCCGTTGAAACTTCGAATGAAACGCAATCAAAGAGCGCCTTGCGTATCCGTGTAAGAGCCTTGTAGGCTCCCTGAATCGAACGACCGCAAGCTTGGGCGGCGGCGGAAACGTTCTTCCCGGACTCGTACCGGGTCAAAACCATCCTGCGGTCCCGATCGTTGAGCTTTTGCAAGCAACGGGACAGGGCTCCGTGACGAGGATCCAGTTCCTCTTCCATTTCCCCGCGGGTTTGCGAGATCACGTCCACGACCTCCTGATTGAACACCACTTTGGCCGTAGCGAATTTTTTGCGGGCGGCCCGTACTTTCCAATATCCAATTTGGCAGGCCCAGGAATAGAAGTTCGTGCCAAGTTCAAAATCCTTGAATTTCTCGCAAATCGTAAGGCTGGTTTCTTGCAGGATGTCCTCGGCATCGCTGCGGGATGGCACAAGGGTATGAATATAGGCGAAAATACGTCGCTGATACTTCATCATCAACTGAACCAACTCGGCGGAGCGATCTGGAGGATCGGAGGACATTCGATTAAAACCAAATAATTAAGCGGCTTGCTTTGCCTTGGGAGAGGAAACTTTTTTCCTCTTTGCATTATCCTCGAATTTTTCGAATTTGTCGAGTCCTCGACGGGCAACTTCCTTCAATGCCTTGTTCAGGCTCTTTGAAGCCAATTTAACGTTTTTGGTCTTGGGACGGGCATTCTTCGCCGCGGGCATTTCGGTCATCCGGTAGTAAATCGTTCCTCCCGGAGATTGAGTGAGACGGGAAGTCAACTGAACGCTTTGCTTTCTGCGACGCTTGATACGCTTCACGCTATTTGGGGGATGATTCTCAGAACCTTGGCTTTCATCTCTGGCCAACTCACCATCGGCCTCTTCCAATATTCGATCAATCGTTGGCTCATCCAGATACTTGTTGCCCAAGTCGTTGCAGGCAAAATCATCGTCGTAAACCACCTCATCATGGGGATCGTTTACCGTCATGATCTTGTGGGCAGGTCCCAACACTCCTTTGAAGTCCTTCCAAAACCATTGAACCGCTTTTTGAACGGCCTTTTTGCGACTATTCCCGTAAACCGACTTTTTGGCTATAAAAGTTCGATCAGGACCTAACCTGGCCTCAATGAGGTATTTGTTATCGTATATCAGGCGGAAGTAATCTTCATATGAAATGCTAAGGCTGATTTCATATCTCAGGAAGTCATTGACTTTCATCATATCGGGATCTCCTTTCAGGCGTTATTGGATTAAAACAAATTGTATAACCCAAATAGCCTATCTTCAGACCCTTAGGACAACGAAAGTTGATTTCTACGTCGGCCTCATCGTATTCGCCTGACAGGCAAACACTTATAAGTATAAAAAATTACTCGGAAAGGAGGGCCTGAATTTCTTTTTTCAACCGATTTCCGATATTCGGAGAGAATCCGACATGCACGTGCCGAACTTTTCCTTGCTTATCAATGATCACGGTTTGCGGAATACCTTCGACTTTAAAGCTTTTCCCTGCAACCGACCGTGGATCGAGGGCAACGGAAAGACTTTCCCATTTCTTTTGCTTAAGAAATTTCTTTATTTGCTTGGGTTTCTCGCCTTGGTTGACCGCAATGAACGCAACTTTGTTCTTGGGAAAGGAAGAAGTCGCCTCCATCAGCTCGGGCAATGCTCGCACGCAAGGACCACACCAAGTCGCCCAGAAGTCCAGGACTACTACCTTGCCCTTATGCTTGGACAAGTCGAATTCCGTACCGTCCAAAAGGTTTGCCTTGACCGATGGCGCTGGAGAACCAACCAAAGAATCCGATGCTCGTTCAGGAGCGGGAGCCTCAATCTCAAAATCCCCTTCGGGCTCCCCAAGACCTGCCATTCTGGCAAATTCATCCAAATCCGAGGAGAGAACCTCCACTTTGACCAAAACGTTCTTTTCCAATGCCTGAGTCTTGATCCGATTGAGAATGGCAGGTGCCTGTCCCTCTTGAGATGCAGCCAGTTGGGCCATTCCCAGACCGCCTTGAGCAACGGTCCACAACCCAAGGGCGGATTGCGCGTCCACGCAATTCAGGCAAACCTCCATCCCAAGTGTTTTCTCACGGAAACTGACTGAAAAGCCTACCTCCCGTATGCCCTTGACCGCATTGGCAAGCCCAGCCATCAGCGGGTTCTGTTGGTCGAAATCCATACCCGGTTGCGTCCAGACAGAAGGAGGAACGTTCATCGCAAACGTTACCTGCCTGTCCTTGGCCAAGACGCTCAAACAAGCGAAGGACGGATCCAGTTTTCCCTTTTCATGGTATGCCATGACTTGGGCGGGAACGCCAAAGGCAAGGACCGAGCCCTTATCCCCCGAGCTCATGGACACCAGCATGTCAGAATCAATGTTCGGATCGTCCAGAAGCTCCTTCGGAAGGGTCAGGTAAGTCGTACCTCCCTTACTCTTGCGCGTCCCCTCGACCTTCTTCCTTGCCTCCGGACCCTCCTCTTCCTCAAGGCTATTCATCATGAGCTTCATCACGGCATCGAAATTCACTTTGCTCTTTGTCTTGGCAACCACAACGAAACCCACTTCAGACCCCATCTTTGGCTCGCGGCCCTGAGCCTGAGCAGCCATGACCTTGTCGACCCCGGTGGCCGAGACTTCAAAGCTTTCCATGTCCTCAAGCTTGATCCCCGTGAGCTTGGTGAATTCCTTAAAATCCTCATCCTGCTCAGCTTGGTCCATAAGCATCTTGGCCTGTGGAAATTTTTCCTCGAGGAGCTTCATGAAACCGCTCTCGCGCATGGAACTTACGTCGATCCGAAAAGAAAAATCCTCGGAGGGCTGACCGGACAGAAAGGCAAATGGGGTCAGACACAGAAGGAGGAGGGATAAGTAACGCGATTTCATGATGGGATGGGTTGGTTGGTTATAGGGATAGATTCTATACTTTTAATTAAATGCCTTGGTGGATTATTGATAAATACAACAATCAGCTTCCTAGGGTTACGTCTTTGTTGGAGATAGCTAGTTAACGAGGGAAAGAAATTGAAGGAACTTGTCAACCCAAGTACCTGTAGACATTGGTTTCTCGAGTTTCAAAGCCAAGAGACTGGTAGAGCTTGTTGGCGGCTTCCCTGGATGGGCGGGAGGTCAAATCGACTGCCTTGGCACCCAGTTGTTGAGCCTGCTCAATGGCGTGACGCATGAGACTCTTCCCCACCCCTTTGCCTCGAGCTCCGTCATCCACCACGACGTCTTCCACCCAAGCCTTGGTCCCGGTCGGGATGCCAAAAACAACCAGACTGAGCATGCCATGGATATGATCACCCTCCTTGGCCAGATAAAGACGGGTGCTCTCGGAGGAGGCAAGCGTCTGCAGGCGCTCGAGTGAAATCAATTGGGCCGAACCGGACAACTGGGGCAACAAGTGGTTGACCGAGGAAAGGGTTCCCTCGTCCGCTTCGATCAGTTCTGTAATTTCAATCATTAAGAAAGCTTGGTCGGAAAAATTGGCATGAAGGACAATCCTAGCAAAAAACGCAGACCAAAGGCTATTACAAAACGACTGCCAAAACGGAATAGCCGGAGGAGATATCCAAGATCACCCGCTGGCAGAGCAATAAATCCACGCTTGGGTCCCCGAGCTCATGGTGGCCAAATTCCTCAGGTAGTCATCGACTTCGTATTCGTCGGCTTTTTCAAGCTCGGCTTGCGTAATCTCAAAGACCATGCCTGAAACGAGGTCTGCAGGCTCTCTTGTCCGAACAAGAATGGGGTGCATATCGGTACCGCTCTTCTCGATCACGGCTTGATCCGTGATCTTAAGTTTTTCGACCTTGTACCCAGGCAATTCCTCCTCCGTTCCGGAAAGAATCCTTCCAAAAAGGGATTCCTGCACTTGGGGCAATTGCAGCGTCCCGTATGAAAACAGCTTCTCCACACCTTGATTCTGATCGTATGGGCTATGAGAGGTACGGAAAGCTATTTTTTCTTCCTGGAAATCGTGGAAGCGACCTGCTTGGCAATCACCGTCGCACCCTCTGCATTCGGGTGGACGCGGTCAGGGAACATTGCCTTCTTGTCGCTCAACGCCGAGTACAAATCGATTACCTTGCACCCACTCTTCTTGGCCACCTCGTCAAGCCTGGGCATGACCTCCTCCTTCATTACCTTGTCGGTAATCCCCCAGCGCCCGGGATAAGCGGGTACCGGATAGCAGAGGAACACCTGAGGCTTGCTCTGGAGTTTGCGAAAACTCTCGATCAACGCCACGTAATCGGCCACGTAATCGGCCTTGTGCTTCCAGTTCTGAGGCTTCGAATCGTTGGTTCCCAATTTGATGATCACCACCTGGGGTTCGAAGGCATGGGCTTGCCCAAAGGCTCTTTGCTTCCAATAGGGCTTGTCTCCCTTTTTCAACAGGGTCGCTCCGTTGACCCCGAAATTCGCAACGTCCCATCCCTCGCCCAACATCCTGCCCAACTGGGCGGGATAGCAGTTCTTGGCCCGGTCCTTGATCGCGGCCCCGAAGGTTATGCTGTCACCCACGCAAGCCACCCGCTTGGGACCTTTGACGGACTTGGCGTGGACAAGCCAGGAACAGCCGAAAAGGGAAAGGACAAGGAGGGCGGATGAAAACGTTTTTCTATTCATTACAGGTCTATGGTTAGGAATTCGAAGAAGAAACCGCAAGCGGAACAGGGTCTATCTCAAGGAATGACTACTTAACCTCCAGACCGATACTTTGCGAATGACTGTTGAACTCGGGGGCATACATGCACTGCACGTTGGTCATGCCGGTCTGATACTCACCGCGGTGCTGGACCCGAACGGAATATTCGAAGACGTAGGTACCCCTGGGCAGGTAATCCAAGTAGAAGTGCGAAGCCGTGTCCCGGGTGGACTCGTAATAACCAAGGCCGTCCTGATACTTGTAACGGGAAAGGACGTTGACCGGTTCGGTCCCGCTTCCGCGGTGATCCTTCATGTGGACGTACTCCATATCCCGGTCGGTACGCAGCTCGATCCGGACGACCAATTCGTCCCCCACCGCAACCGGTCCGCGGACCGGTGAGATGACAGGACCCTTCTTGGTGTATTCCTTGACATAGAGGGCCTTCTTGATCTTCAAGGGCGTTCCCTCATGAGGCGTGATCTTGGAAATGTCCTCCATGTATTGCCAATGAACGCTTCCCCAAGCCACTCCCTCGTCCACCTTGGTCACGGTAACCTTTCCAAAGTCCGGCTTGATCTCGGGACCAACAAAACGCTTCTCATAGAACCCGGTCCCGGCTTCCACGTTCTCGGGCTTGATCGGAGCCATGTCGGCAAGGGATACCTTGACCAGTTCGTCGGAGGCGAGCAGGTCGCTCCCTCTCAGAACGAGAGCATAGACCGCATCGGCGGTGGCCTTGGTGGTCTTCCAGTCCTGAGTCTGCTTCTGCTTGAGCAACCAGACCTTGCAGTCCTCGACAGACTTCTGATCGTTCATTACCTCGTCAAAGGCCTCGATCATCACGGCTTGGGTCTCAATGGGAGCGCGATGCCACCACCAAGACAATTCCTCGTCCCTCCAGAACATGCCCATCTCCTCATCACTCACCGAGCGCTCCTTGAGCGAACGCATGATGGCTTTGGGCGTATCTTTATCCTTGCCAAAACGCTGGAGAGCAAGAGCCACGTGCCCCTGTGACTGACGGTTGCCCAGTTCGAGCCAATATTTCTTGGCCTGTCCCAAGTAGTAGTCCACGGCCTCCTGGGCATTGGGATTTATCTTCTGCTGCTTGAGGAAGAAGCTGCGCCCGTAAAGATACAGGGCAATGGTGGAAGACATGTGGTTATCCTCCTTCTTTCCGTGCTTAAGCACGCTACGGTAGGTCTTGTTGATCCAATTGTCCAAACGGTTGAGGGACTTGATGGCCAGGGATGGATCGACGTCCACCCCGAGATGTCCCAACCGGCCGAAACCCGTCGTGATGTAGAGGGTGATGTAGTCGTTCCCTCGCCCACCCGGGAACCACGGCCAGGAACCATCGCCCAGTTGCATTTGCTTGAGCTTCTCAAAGTTCCGGCGTTCCTCGTCATTGAGACGGTTGTCGTCAAAGAGGATACCCACGTTGCGCCGGGCTTCGCTCTCATTCTTGGCCTGGCGGACCCAGGGCGTTTCCATCAATGCGACCGATTTCAGGTCCTCGTTCTTTTCCAAGGGACTGTCCAAGGTCTTGGTCCCCTTCCACTGGTCGAACACGCGCCGGATCTTGGGATCGGAATTGGCGATCTCGCGGGCCAAAGAGTTGGCATACAAACGGTTGAAGGTCTGCTCGGAACACTCATGAGGAAACTCCATCAGGTAGGGCAAAGCCATCACCGCATACCAGGATGGGTTGGAAACCATCTGGACGGTGAAGTTCTTGTGCTGCAGAGTCTTGGAATTGCCCGAGGCTATCAGCTTGGCGAAGTTGAACTTCTTGGTCTGTGCCCCTCGAATGGGCAGGGGCATCGACTCGGTCACGAAGATCCGGCGAGAAAGGACGGGCAGGTAGCCCTCCTCACCATCGGAAATCTTGCCCGTTCCACCGATTGCCGTGTAGGTCAGGACACCCATGTCATCGGGAACGGAGATTTTCCATGAAAAAGTACGGGATTGCTTGGCCGGGACTTCGAAAGCCAGATCCGTAACCTTGTTCCCGAGACGCGTATCCACGCGTTTGTTTGTGCGAGCATCGTTGAAGGTCAGGCGGACCGCCCCCTTCTGAATGGTCGGTGATTGGTTGGAAACCTTGACCGTAAACTCGATCATGTCCCCCTCTCTCAGAAAGCGGGGCGGGTTGGGCTGGACCATGATGTCCTTGGCCGTGACCATGCTGTCGGTGAGGAATCCCGAGCGCATTTCCTTGTCGTGGGCGAACCCGAGAAACTTCCACTTGGTCAGGGCCTCGGGCATCGTGAATTCCATACGGATCTCCCCGTCCTCACTGGAAATGAGCTTGGGAAAGAAAAAGGCCGTCTCGTTGAGGTTCTTGCGGGCGGTGACCTTGGAAAGGTCGGGACCCTTCGGAGGAGCCCCCGGGCCAGCAGAAGCCTTGTCGCTCTGCTCTTCGGCAGAGCCACCCGCCTCCGCGGATTTGCGCATCGCCATCATCGGTGCGCCCTCCGGGGCGGGAGCGGAATCCATCGCCATCTCCATCAGCGGTGCGCCAGGAGCAGCGAAGGCAGCTGAGGAATTGAAGCTTCTGGACAACGCTTGCCTTCCGCCACTGAAGGCCCAAAGGGCTCCGATCATGTCGGGGCGCCATCCCCGATGAGACCAGTCGATACGCTCGTACTTTCTCTTCCATCCCCCATGCAGGTGACGAAAGTTCAGCGATGCGTTCTCGAAGCGGGAGGACAGGTTGGTGCGATCCCGACGAAAGAGGTTGGAGAACGTCTTTTGCCAGTTGTGGGGCTTGTACGCATCAAGGGATTCGTCGTAAAGGGCTGCCACCATCTCCGCTACCGCCTTCTTGGCATCATTCCCCGTGATTACCGCCGTCCAAGTCTCCTTGGCCGCCGGCTCGAGTTTGGAAGTAAATCGTTCCCATTTTACGCTCAAGTCCTTGTTCGTCCAAGGAACGTCAACCTGCCGAGTTGTCAAGTAGGCCCGGTTTTCACGGACGTAAGTTAGGTGCACGGTAAAGCCTCCCCGCATCGCCTCGGTCACTTTCTGAGAAATGCTTGCCTGCGTAGCCTTGGCATCCGTCCAATAAGCTTGGAGAGGCTTCTTGCGGTGGATGATCTCGACGAAGGCCCGTCCCCTCGGGTACCCCGTGCCCCAGAGAGCCTCCAAGGAATCACCGGGCTCCACCCGCCAGGAAGGAGCCGCGACGTGATTGGGAACCTTGATCCCGAAGCGCCTTGCATCGGGGTTGAGAACGAGAATGGGCAGAAGCCCCTTGACCTCTTTGCCGAAACGATCCTCGGTTAGCAAAACGGCCCGGTAGGCGCCTTCTTCCAAATCAAAGGAAAATTCCTTGTTCCCTTCGGCATCGGTCGTGAATCCACGGGTTGCGACTACCTCGCCCAATTCCCATGAACTGGTATTGGAAAGATCAGGCTCGGGCTTATGATCCCTACCCATGCCACCGTTGTGAAAAGGACGATGATGCTGGCCACCAAGCTTGGCCCGCTGGACCTGCTCGGGTTGCTTGAGCCGGTGAATTTTGAGAGACCCTTCGGCGATCCGTCCCTCGCCATCGAGGGAGGTGGTCTTGAGGGTGACCTTCACGGGTTTGCCCGCGTTTTGCCAATCCTCAGCCGAGAGGGCTGCCTGCAATGCGACGAAACCGACGTTTACGCTGCGTTCCCCCGAACGGGTCTCGCCAGTGCCGTCCACCACGTCCGCATGGACGGTATAGCTGAAAGTGGGCTCGTCCTTCTCGAGAACAGAGGGATCGGGCTTGGCCGTGAACTCGACCTCGAAGGAACCGTCCGCTCCGGTCCGTGCAGTGCCATGAGAAATTTCCTGAGCAGGCGAGGACGGGAAGGGTCTCCACCAGTAATGATAGCGCAACCAGGGCGGAAAGCGCACCTGCCTGACGACGCGGTACTTGACCTGAGCGTCATTGATGGCGGCCCCGGTATAGGCCATGGCCGAACCGCGGACCTTGACCTTGCCATTGAGCACGGCGGGCTCGGCGGGAGCATCAACCGTTACCTGAAATTTTGGGCGCTTGTACTCCTCAACGGTTACCAAGGTGGAACCGCCCGGTGAGTTCGCGCCCTCGATTTGGATGCGCATCCTGCCCATGAGGCGGTCGCGCGGGGCGGTGAAACTCCCGTCGAAGGAGCCGTAATCATTGGTACGGTGCTTGGCCCGGGCAATCTCCTGGTTGTTGCGATCGCGGAAGACCACCGTGAGGTCTCGGTTGGGGATCACCTTGTAGTTATCGTTCTCTTGATCGATACGATAGGAAACGCCCTTGTAGCGGATGGTCTGGCCGGGACGGTAGAGGCTCCGGTCGGTGAAGAAAACCGAACGCTCATATGGCCTGCGCTGACTATTGTGATCATTTACGTAATAGGTGTTTGCCGTGGAAAGGGATTGGCCCTGATGGGAGGCAAGTACGGTAAGGCTGGTACGCCCGGTCTTTATATTGAAGAGCCCGTTGGCATCGGTTCGGGTGGCCCTGAGCTCGACTTGTCGGTTATTGCGTTCGCGCTTCCAGGAACGGACCGTTGCCCCCGGGATGGGTTCGCCCGTAATCGCGTTGAGTACGAAACCCTCCAGAGCTCCAGAGCCCTGGCGCGTGCGCATGACTAGGGAAATGTCGCTCACCCAAAAGCTCGAATAGCTCACTCTATTCTCCTGCTCTCCGAACTTCGGGTCATGACTGGCAAAAAGAAAGTAGGAACCGGGTTTCAAGTCCTTGGGAGGATCGATCTTCTCGACCCTTTCATTAAAATCATCGGTGAGGGGAAGATCGACGGACCATTCCTTGAGGGGCTGCTTGTTAAGCCACTCCCCTTTTTGGCGATGATCGACGTACTCGGGGTGGCGCTGGGTCTGCTTTAACCGGCTCAGCCAATCATAAGGGATGATCCTGAAGTAAGCCTTGGTCAGGTTACGATAGCGCAATTGGATCTTGGGTAAGGGAGCGTTCCAAACCCGCTCGGTGGAAACCGAGGAGGACTTGGCTTCGATCTGGTTGATCAGGTTCTTGCATTCCTTGCCTCCCACGCTGTCCGGAAAAACCGCCGCTCCGCGCTTGGCGAGCTTATGGGCTTCGACGAGCTCACCTTCACCCCGCAGGACCTCGGCATGGCGGAACATGGCCCGGGCCGACATCTCGTGATCGGCCCATTCCTGGACGAAACGCTTGAGCGCGGCCTTGTAGCGGGCCTTTTTCTCTTCTCCGAAAGATTGGCTATATCCGAAACGCAAACGAAGAAGGTCGGCCTCAACGAATGCATCCTGGTTTTCACCGTCCTGATGAAAGCCGAGAAGGTCCTGATAAAGTCCGATCGCCTTGATCTTTGGGGACTCATCGTCCTCCGAATCGATTTCCCAAGCCATGAAGTCCTTGGCCGATGCGAAGATCGGACTGTCAGCGGAGAGAACGAAGGCATCCTGCGCCTTGGATCCGCCTTGCTCGCCTGCGGAATAAAAACGCAAGGCATCGTGAACCACGAAATCATATAAGGTGGGACGGTAGCTGTCGGGAACGGACCCCGGATTGAGAAGAAAGTTATAATCTTTGACCGCTTCCTTTTTAAGGATCTCGTGATGGGACAGGGTCTTTTGGAACTGCTTGTCGATTTCCGAAAGGATCCGGGGCAAGTCCCAAGTGGTGATATCCCCCCCCGGAGCTTCCGCAGTCCGGGTCCTTTGGGTGAAACGCCAACGGTTTCGCTGGAAGTACTGCCAATACCAGTTGGAAAGCACCGCGTTCATCATGGGTTGCAGTTCCTTGGGGGCCTTGGCCATCTCCGCTTCCATCCGGGCAATCTTTTCCTCGGGCTTGTTTCCCTGAATGGCTCCCTCCAAGTTGATCTTCTGGGCAATGGCACGGATGGCCACTGCATGGGCTTTCTCCTTCAGAGCCCGATCGATCAGGGGCTCGAGCTTCTCAATCGCCGTCTTGGGCAATCCCTTCTTTGTCGCCTCCTCGACTTCTTCCCATTGACTGACAAGGCTTATGGGTTGGGCTTTTTGACCGATCAGGAAAACGGCAAAGGCAAGAAACAGCGACGAGGCTGCAAGTGGAATGATTTTCTTCATGCTTCGAATGGATTTAGTAAGCGTAAAGGGAGCAAGCTCCCGGTTTGTCGAATATTGGGTTCAACATGAACCCTTAGGACGCGCCAAACGACCCTTTATTAGAAGAAATAATGAAAAAAATTGCAAACGCCAAGAATGAGGAGGGGTCAAGGTGTGACAACTTGGGCACTCAGCTCGACCTTGCAACTTGTTCCGTCCTCTCTCAAAAGGGGAAAGATCCACTTTTTCCCTGGAACCATTTCGCGTAAAAAAACGCCCCCCCCCCTCCTTTCATTGAAACCATAGGCACAAGTTCGGATCTTTTGGTTGCATTCAAGTATACGTGGATTTGGCGAGCACTCGTTTCAAGTACGGCATAAGGGTCTTTGTCTCCCTCAACTCGGAGAAGTTTAATACCTCGCTGAGACTGCCCGGGTTGTAACCAAAAGGCGCTACCTCCGCCAACGGTGAGGGAAACCCGCGGTTTCCCTCCGATCGAAAACAGGCCACGCATATCGATCTTGTCAATATCTCCCCCCTTTCCCTTCAAATTCTCCAATGCCCTCTTGGCTCGTGACTTGATGCCGTCATCGCCACCGAGTTTTCCCTTTCCGGCAAAAGCAAAGCCCTCAAGAAATACCTTACCATCGGAAACACTGGGCGTAACGGCAAGGACAACTCCGTCCAAATGATCGCCAACCTCCTGCGCGACCTGGATGACTGCCTCCTGTCCAACTGCCGTAAGCACCCGCGGAGCGGCAAGAACATCGTCACCATCTATAAAACGGGAGGAAACCTGAACTTGTAGACGGGGACTGTCCACGGCCGACTTTTCCTCCTGAAGCGAATCTTTATCACCCTCCTTTTCTGTGACTGGAGCACCGACTAAGAGCGATACTGAAATTATCAGGGAGATTGCGGATGTTAGTATCTTTTGCATGTGATTCGTGCTTGAAATGAGATTTCGAATGGTTCTGTTGGAAGAGAAAGATAGATTTTACATTCATTCAGGTATGTAACAGAGACTCGTTTTCTTATGTAGCGGCGGAATAAAATAAAAGCATTCTACCCGCCTTTCTTAGAGGGTTCGGATCGGTTTAGGAGTATAAGTGGTTTCCGTCTTCCAGTTTTTTGCCTCTTGTCTGATACCACCAGAAGAAGAATGAGATGCCGAAGGTGATGATAAATTTCAAAATGAAATCAGAAGGTGGGAAAGCCATGAAAATAGACATAGTTTTACTGGGAGAGTCGCAGGCAAAACCCAGAAAGCCTGGTATTATGGCGGTAAAAGTGGTGACAAACCATAATCCTTTCCATCCGAGTGGCATCTTACGAGCATGGTAAGCAAGCCAGCCCAGACATAAGAGCCATGGCAAGGTGCCGATAAAAGTAGCAAGGTGCTTTAGCATTTCAGTAGAAAGATGGTCAAAGCTTGTCTTAAGTAGAGTGCCACCTGCTACCATTGCGAATATGCCGAGTAAAAAAACAACTAAACTTAGGATTCCTGAAGACAGGACAGGGTTGCGTCCTTGCCATGATTCCATCGCCAATTGCTTGGCCGCGGAATCAACCAGTGATTCAGGTTCACCCAAAGCCTTGCATGCATCTTGGTAAGAGGATTCACGGTCCTGGCCTCCTGCTACGAGTTTTTCCATCTCGCTTTGGAGATGATCGTTCCATTCTTCGAGCAGAGCTTTTGCCCGCGATCCAATTATGCCATGTTTAATGAGAGCCTTTCGGGCCCTTCCAAGAAATTCACGCTGTTGCATGGATAATGTCCTTTCCAAATTTACTGATTCCTGCGGAGACTTTGCTCCATGAATCTTCAAGTTGAGATAATCTTTTATTTCCCTTGGCCGTAAGGCGATAGTAACGGCGGGGGCGTCCGGAAACCGTTTCTTTGCGAATACTCAGGCAACGGTCTCCAACGAGGCGGTGCAGGATAGGATAAATGCAACCCTCCCCAAAGCTAAAGGCGCCGTCCGATATCGAGTGAATCTTTGCCACCAGCTCGTAGCCGTACATTTCATTTTGTGCGAGCAGGCGGAGTAGAAGTAGTTCCGGCACGCCATCAATAAAGAGTTCTTTCTTCATTTCAGCCTTATACCTTGAGCTAAAAGGTATGCCAAGCATCGAGGCACGAGGTATGAGGCGAGCCGTTAGATACTTGTGCGGTTCATCAAATCCTAAATCGAGGATGTGCTCCCGCACACCACACGCTTAAGGAATACCCTCTATCCCCAGATGGAATGGGCCGTGGCGTTGGCATCGGCGAAGCGGTCGACTCCGGCTCCGGCATCCTGGAGCATGGTGGTCCAGTGGTTGGCTTTTCCTACGGCACAAAACGCGCTTAAAAACAAACAGGAGAGAAGGAGAGGGAGTTTCATAGGCATCAAAGATTCATAAGCTTATGTCCTTTGCAATCTTGAATATGAAAATTTCACGTCGCGGATTCTTTTCTTCCGGTGATTTCCGATCGGTTATCGAAGCTTGATTAAGGGTTTGCCCTGCCCGAACGGAAAAGCATCCTTGTGTCCATGGCATTCAATCCCCTGACTTTCATAACCCTCTCCTTTCTCGTACCCTTTTGTTTGACGGCGAATGAGGAAAGGTTTCCCTTCCCTGGTGAAAAACCTCGGGGGCTGAACTTACACGCCTTGGTTGGAGCCGACTTGCAGGTAAACCCGGAGACGAGGATCAAAAGCGGCGTATTGCTGATCCGAGACGGAATGATCGAGAAGGCAGAGAAGGGAAAAAAGGTTCCCCCGGGCTACCGGAAGTGGGATATGTCCGGAAAAACGATCTATGCCGGGTTTATCGACCCCTACCTTCTTACCGGTGCGAATTCAGGGAAACTACTCGACCTCAAACATGACCAACAACACCTCCGCGCGACCGCCGGGCTGTCCTTTATCGGAACCCCTTCCACCCGGGCGGACCCGGGAGAAAAGGGACCGGGCTTCGAAGTCTCGGGGGTTCATCCCGAGAAGAAGGGCATCAATGATTTTCAACCCGATGAGGAAAAATGGAAAAGCCTTCGCAAGCACGGTTTCACTATCGCCCACCTCGCTCCTTCCGAAGGGATCATACGGGGAACCGGGCCATGCGTCCTGCTCGGGCAAGGGAATCCGAACCAGTTGACGCTCAAGGAGGAGGTGGCTCAGGTCATGGCCTTCGATCCGGTCGGAAAGAACCAGTCGCCGCCGGTTTACCCGAATTCTCTCATGGGTGCCCTTGCCGTAATCAGGCAGGCTTTTCTTGATGTGATTCACGATCGGGAAAAAAACCTTTACCTGAAGAAAAAACCTTCCCCCTCTCTCCACCTTCCACACCCCGGAATCCGGAGCTTGCAGAAAGTCCTGAATAAAAAAGAGCCCTTCCCTGTATGGATCGAGCCCGGAAGTTGCCTCATGGAAAACCGCGCCTTGATCCTAGCCAAGGAATTCGGTTTTCATCCGGTCATCATAGCTACCGGAGATGAGTGGAGAAGACCGGACCTCGCCCTTTCCAAGGATCATGCCTACGTATCTCCCCTCCTTTTCCCCGCTCTTTCCAAATTGCCCGCAGACGAGGATTGGGAGCAAATTTCGCTCGACCAGCTCCGGGCATGGGATCATGCGCCTGGTAATCCCTCTCTCATATCCAAGAATTCCAAATCCCTGTCGTTGACAACAAGCGGCATCGGGTTAGGTGAATTTCACGCTAACCTGCTCAAGGCAGTCGATCGTGGTCTGCCCGAGGGAAAAGCCTTGGCTGCCCTTACCATCAATCCAGCCCGAATTTGCGGGATCGAACAGTTCACGGGAACGCTCGAAAAAGGGAAGATGGCGAACTTGGTGGTGGTGGAAGGCGATACCTATTTTGACAAGAAAGCGCAGATCAGCTCGACTTGGATCAGAGGCCTTCCATTCGAATATCCGATAAAAGATGCGGAAGCCGATGAAGAAGCAGAGGAGGCAAACGCCACCGAGGAGAAGGAACCTGAAAAGAGAACGGCTAGGTTTCCTCATGACGACCGCAAGGTGATCGAGACTCCGAGCTCAACGCTCTTCACCGGATTCAAGCTCTGGACCTGCACCGCCAAGGGTATCTTGAGCGGACATGATCTATTGGTCAAAGATGGAAAGATCTCCGCCATCGGCCCGAACCTGCAAGCCAAGGCTCCCAAGGGTTGCAAGATCGTCCAGAGCAAAGGCATGCACCTGACCCCCGGAATCATCGACTGCCACAGTCATTCCATGATCCTGGGCAGGGTGAACGAGTCCACTCTGCCCTCCACTGCCATGGTCCGCATCGCAGACGTGGTCAATTCGGAAAGCATCAACATCGAGCGACAATTGGCCGGAGGAGTAACTGCCTGCAACTTGCTTCATGGTTCGGCCAATCCAATTGGCGGGCAAAATGCCGTCATCAAGCTCAGGCTCGGTCAGCAGCCGGATGAAATGCTGCTCAAAGCGGCCCCCAGCGGGATCAAGTTCGCCCTTGGGGAAAACGTCAAGCAGGCCAACTGGGGAGACAAGTACACCTCGCGCTTCCCGCAAAGCAGGATGGGGGTGAAGACCTTTTTTTCCAACCGTTTCACGGCGGCCCGCCAATACGGGATCCAACTCAAACAAGCAAAGCAAGGAACCGGACCACCTGTACGCAGGAACCTCGAACTGGAGGCGATCCTGGAGATCATACGCGGCGAGAGACTCATTCATTGCCATTCCTACCGGCAGGACGAGATCTTGGTATTCTTGAGAACCATGGAAAGCTTCGGAGTCCGGGTCGCCAGCCTCCAGCACGTTTTGGAAGGGTACAAGATTGCGGACGAGATCGCTCGGCATGGAGCGGGCGCCTCCACCTTTTCAGACTGGTGGGCCTACAAGTTCGAAGTCTACGACGCGATCCCCTATGCGGGCGCTCTCATGCATGAGCGCGGATGCGTGGTCAGTTTCAATTCCGATTCATCCGATCATGCCCGGCGCATGAACCTGGAAGCCGCCAAGGCGGTCAAATATGGCGCCCTTTCCGAAGCGGAGGCCCTTAAATTCGTAACCCTCAACCCGGCCAAACAACTTGGCATCGACAAGCAGGTAGGCTCCCTTGAGGTGGGTAAAGATGCAGACCTCGCGGTCTGGTCTACCAATCCCCTCGATTACCGGACGGTATGCAAGCAGACTTGGATTGACGGCCACTTGTATCACGAACTCAAAAGGACCCGGGAACGGGAGAAGGACAGAGCGAAGGAAAGGACTGACTTGGTTGCCAAGGCCCGCAAATCGCTAGGGGAAGGAAAGGAGACGGGCGCATCCGAGGAAGCCAAGCAAAAGTTCTTCCGATCTTCTTTGGAAACCGCATGTGATCTGTTTCCTCACTCCTGCCGTTCTCAATGCAACCACCTCAAGGGAGGTCAGCGATGAACAAGTCCGCTCTCCTTGTTCTTGTCTTTTCAACCCTCGGTGGAATCCTTTCCGGACAAACGGTTTACCGGGCGAAGAAAATTCAGGCTACCGCTACTCAAGTCTTTCAACCTGGAGAAATCCTCGTGGAGGATGGAAAGATCCGGGCCATAGGAAAATCAGTCAAGGTCCCCAAAGGGGCCAAGATCACCGAATGGAAGGATATGGAAATTTATCCTGGTCTGATTAGCCCGGGCTCGTCTCTGGGGTTAACCGAAATCAGCGCATTGCGTCCGACCCGGGACGAACGGGAGGTCGGAGACCATACCACCGACGTGGAGGCTTGGGTAGCAGTCAACCCGGACTCCGAACTGATCCCTGTGGCCAGGGCAAACGGCATAACCCATGCCGTGGTTGCTCCCATGGGAGGAATGATTTCAGGAGTCTCGGGATTGATCGCTTTGGATGGATGGGGTGTCGAGGAGATGACGATCAGCCAAAAGGTAGCCCTGCACGTTTGGTGGCCCAGTCACGGGTTTTCCCTTCCCCAACCCGGCGCTTCCGGTGGATCTCAACCGAAGTCAATCAAGGAACAGGCAAAGGATCGTGACCATCGGGTACGCCAGATAGACGAGTTCTTCAACCAAGCAGAGGCATACTGGCGGACCAAGAAGTCCAAAGCCGAGGGCTTCAGGAAAATCCCTGCCTGGGAAGCCATGCTTCCGGTCATTGAAGGGAAGATTCCCATCATTATCCATGCCGATGAAGTACGCCGAATCAGAGCGGCAATCGAGTGGGCCTCAAAAAGAAATTTTCGGGTTATCATCTCGGGCGGGCGGGATGCATGGAAACTGACCGGTTTGTTGGCAGACAAAAAGGTTCCCGTGATCTACCACCACGTCTTCACCGCCCCGGCGCACAGCGACTTGCCCCATGACTTGCAATTCCGGGCTCCTGGAATCCTGGCCCAGGCAGGGGTCCCTCTTTCCATCGGGTTGCGCCTCGGTGGTTGGTCAGCGGCCCACCAGCGCAACCTGCCCTATCACGCGGCTCATGCGGTCGCCCATGGACTGCCCAGGTCAAAGGCCCTCGCATCCATCACCATCGAGCCAGCCAAGATCGCCGGTGTCTCGGATCGGCTTGGTAGCCTGGAAGTCGGCAAGGATGCGACTTTCATTGCCACGTCGGGAGATTTGCTTGATATCCGCACTTCCGTCAACCACATGATCATCGCAGGAAAAAGAACCAGCCTCGACAGTCGGCATACTCGACTCTACGAGCGCTACCGCAACAGGCCAAAACCCAGAGAAAAGCCTTAACCCTCCTCTTCGTCTGAGGTTTCATCCTCGCTATCCGAATCAAAATTCAAGGAGGGAACCTCTCGAACTTCCAGCGCGAACTTGAGGTATTCGACGTCCTCGAACCTGAATGCCATGGCTATGAAAACTTCCGGTATCCGCCTCTTCAAATCCCGGTAGCGTTCGATTCCGTCGTTGTATCCCGATCTCATCAAGGCAACCTCATTTTCCATCCAGGCCAACCGGTTCATGAAATCCTCCATCATTTGATTGCCCTTCAGGTCAGGGTAGTCCTCCTGCAGGGCGATCAAGCGCCCCGCCAAGGCCTTCTCCTCTTTCATAGCGGCATCCACCTCGGCAGGAGTATAGGAGCCCTTGCCCACGAAAGCAGAACGGAGACGGGCAACGGCATCCATGACCGACTGCTCGTGAGACAGATAGGTCTTCACGACCTGTTCTAGGTTGGGGATCAAGTCGGCCCGCTTTTTGAGAGAAACCTCGATATTTGCCCAGGCCCGCTTGACCCGATTACGCAGGAAAACAAGATCGTTGAACATCAGAATGAACATACTCAAAGCCAAAAACAGGGGAGACACGAGAGCCGAAAAAAGGAAATCCGTTGCAGCAAAGGAACCATGCGAAGCAAAAAAGGTGATCCCGAGGAAAATCGTACCGATTTGAGCAAGGCCGATGCGCATCAAGCCCTTCCTGCTTTGCCGCAACATGACCTCGGTTTCCGAATCGTCCGAAATCAAATAGGGAAAGCCATCGTCGTTACCATCCGACATGATCAAACGGTCTCCTTTTTGCGGATCCACCTCGGCTGACCCAAGAACGTACAACTCGGCCCCCGGAGCAATATTCCATTCCGAATAAGTTCGCCGGCCCGATCTCGTTCTCTTCTTCAGCGTGACGGTTACCTCGGCACCCTGAGGATCAATACCCGTAACGCCTTCGGAATCCCGGCAGTGAAAGGGAACGAATTCCTCGTCATTCTGGAGCACGACCGTATAAGCGTCCTTGCCCGACCCCCTCCGCTCAGTGACCACGTAATGATAATAGACGCATTCTTCTTTCGTGAGCGGACCCTTGAGAGTACGGTCATCAGAGGGCTCTGCCTTGCCCTTGATTTCGGCAGGTCCATAAGCGAGCCCGGCGGACTTTGAGGTAGGTATGTTTTCGACGTGCCGCTTGGTCTTGATCCTTCTAAAACCGGTAATGGCACCCCAAAAAAACATGCCTAGCGCAAGTACGTAAACCGAAGTGGAAACCCCCCATCCGATTGGTGTTTCACCTATGAAGGACTCCACCGAAGCAGGCTCGCCATCAGCTCGAAGAGAAGGCCAGGGCTTGATGTCCCAAAGGGGAGCGAGCCATCTCTCCGGAAAACGGTTCCCAATTGCATTGGTTCGTTCGATCGAAGAAATCAAATCTTCACGGATCCCCAAGGCCCGGTTTTGATCTCTTTCGTCAAGCGAATCAATCTCCAAGGGAAGATTCCTCCAATCAGGTTCGTAACCGAGCAATTCCTCAATTTCGGATGATGATGCTTTTTCCAATCGCTCCAAGCGCTCATATCCATCCGTCAGATCGGTTCGCATCATGGCGAGCCCGAGATAGATCATCGCCAAACTTGTGGATGCCGAAACGATGGTCAGAAAGACCAAAACCCGGTGAACGCGGAAGACAAAACAAAGCAAAAGGCAGCCAAAACAAAGGAAAGCGACGCTCAGAAGGCTTTTCATTACTCCGCTGGTGCCAAAGTCAGACCGGTTCTCCAATGCGTCATAATTGGAAAGGATGGGCGGATAGGAACCCGGCAAGTCGAACCGCAGGGAAAAACCCTCTTTTTTCTTGTTTGCCATGGCCATTGCAAACAGACGCTCGCCTTTATCGATTCTCCATTCGGAATACCTGTAGTCCCCTCTCTCTTCCCGGTAGTCAAGTTTGAGATCGGGCCTGACTCCGCGCATTTTCAGTTCGACGAGTATTCTTCCCGTTTCGTCGGCAAGAAAAAAGTTAGTGCCCGCAGAACCGGAATCAACCGTGCTCCAATATTTGTCACCGTCCTCATCTCTTTTCTCCTCCTCCTTTCGATAAAAATAATAATAGCACGACGTCTTCGTATACCTCGCATGCACGACCTTCTCGGAGCTTCGGGCCCGCCCTTCCATGCTTACCTCACCCGGGACTACGTGATGGACGGACACTTTGGGGATTCGTTCCATCTGCCTCATCTTGCGGAGGGAATCGAAACCGGATTGCTGGCAACGGATGCCAAAGATGAGCAATAGAGCAGCTGAAATACCCCAGATCAGATATTTGGTGCTATTCCAGAAATTGATCATCTTTAACATTGGTAACGACAACCATTGTCCATGAAAATAAAAAAGGGCATGTGGTTTGCCCGAACCACATGCCCACTTGGCAACTGCCTTTATGTAGAGCCAGATGACTTCTGACTTTAAAAGCAGATGCAAGCTTATAACCCTGAATCTTTATTTTGGGACATATTCTTCCGTTTTCCCACTGGATTGTGTAAATATTTCGCACCAAAAACAGGAATTGGAAGGCTAGCAAGGCATGTCATATCCAAAGAGCAAAGCTCCCCATGCCGAACCCACCCTTTACAATTTAGCCTTGCCGGAGAGATAGTCCATTCGCCGGGCGCTTTCTCCCGCTTTCACTTTGAGCGCCACTTTTGAAGAATCAAAAGCATAACCCCAAAAATCGCGCAAGTAGACCACGGCATTGAAAGCGAGCAGGACTTCCTGCGGAGAGGTCGATTGGTTCACCACTTTCAGGAGGGTGGGCATCGGATCGCTCGCCTTTAGGGCACCGAGAAATTCGGCGGCCCGTACCCGAACCATCAGGTTCTTGTCATCAAGTAACTTCTTGGCAACGGGAACGAGGGATTGGGCCTGCTTGCCATGCAGGGTTGCGCTGATGCAAGCCCAGTAACGCTTCCATGGGTTCTCGGAACGCATTGCAGTTGACAGTTTTCGTTCGGCTTTTGGGAAAGAAATCAAGGAGAGATCGGCAATATCCACCAACTCGCCAATCTCCCGGGCATGTTTTTTGCCGAATGCGATCCCATCCTCCAAAGCATGAGCAACCATATGACTCTCGGGGTAGAAACTCAGGTCGTGTATCGCCTTGACCTTCGTGGTCATGCGTTCGCGCATATCCAGAAGAACTTCGCGATGAGCAGGGTGTTGCGAAAGGTCGTTTACCTCGTGAGGATCCTTCGAAAGATCGAAAAGTTGCTCTGCGGGGCGGGGTTCGAAAAATTGGCTTTGGGCGGAATTCAGTTTTCCTGCCTTGTGCAGTTCCCGCCATTCGGCAAAGGCGAGCATGCGGTAACGATAGTTGTTCTGCAAACCGTCCGGATAGAACCCTTGATAATTCCGGACGTATTCCCACTTTCCCCTCCGGATGGTTCTGACCAAATCGTACTTCTCGTCGAAGCGGTCGGCATAACCGAATGCCTCGTCCCTGGAGGCGAGTTCCTTGGCCGAAGTTCCTTTTCCCAAGAAGGCCGATCCGTCCATTTCTCCGGGAACGGATAGACCGGCAAGGTTCAAGACCGTGGGCCCGAAATCGATGAAGCTCACGAAGCCATCGGTTCGTGTTCCCCGCGCATGATCGGTCAGGTGTTTGAAGTTCTCGGGAATGCGGACGACCAGGGGCACGTGCAGACCGGATTCGTAAGCATATCCCTTTCCGCGCGGAAGCACCCCTCCATGATCACCAAAGTAGAAAACGAAAGTATCCTCAAGCAGTCCATCCGCCTTAAGTTTTTCCACGACCGACCCCATTTGGGCGTCCACCACGCTCATGCGGTCAAAATACCGGGCATGGGTATAGCGGAAGGTGGGGGTATCCGGATGGTACGGGTGAAGGCTCACTCGGGCGACGGGCGTTTTCGTCTTTTCGGATTGCATGAGCTTTGCCGGAAAATGCAGAGAACTCTCATGGCAGACGGCAAAAGACTGCATATAGAAAAAGGGGGCTTGCTTGTCCGGACGCTTGCGCCAGGAAGCTTTGCGCGATGATTCGTTCCATGCCTCTCCCTTTGCGGTGGCGAAGTTATAATCCGTCTTGCTGTTATTAGCGCAATAATAACCCGCTTTTCTGAGTAAAGCGGTCCAAGGCTTCACTCCCTTGGCCAAGGCGGATTTGCGGTGGTACTGGAAGCCTGCCCTGGGGGCCAGTATGCCTGTGGCCAATGTCGATCGGGCAACCGAGCAGACCGGTGCGTTTGAAAAGGCATGATTAAAGGTCAATCCCGCCTCGGCCATTTTCTCGATATTGGGCATGGAACCGAACTTGGCTCCGTAGTGCTTGAGGTAATGAATTGAATTATCCTCGGAAACGAGAAAAACCACGTTCGGACGCTTGGACCAAAGTGGGAAAACAACGAGGAGCAGAAGGATCGAAAATCTCATGTTCAAGAATTGGGACGAAGTATGTTATTTTGCTCGGATTGCGTAAAGATACCGATGTCCACGAAGATAAAAGCGGTCGTGAGCGACGATTGGGGAAGAGGTAAATTGGTCGTCGAGTTTGTTTTTGCCAATGACTTCATAGGTTTTGCCTGCCTTGAGGACGGTGAAGGTGCCGTCCCGGGCAGTCAGGAAAACCCGGCCGTTGGCGGCCACGGGAGACCCCCGGTAGGTTTGGGCGTGAAAGCGCTCCTGATAGAGCTGTTCACCCGTCAATGCATCCAGGCAAAGAATGGTGCCGTTCTCTTTGCAAAGGTAAAGGAGCCCTCGGTAAAGGAGTGGTGTCGTGACGTCGGTCGTGCCTCGATCCATTCTCCACAGTTCACCCGCCCCACCCTTCTCGATTCGGCCCTTGGCTTCGGAGAGGCGGACGACGGACACGCCCCGGTTCTTGGCCGAAGGAACCACGAGCAAGCCTTGGCTGGCAACAGGGGAGGCAACGAAACGGAGAGTTCGGTTGTATTGATTCTTCGGGTTCAGCCCGGCAACCCGCCAAAGTTCCTTTCCGGTGACCGGGTCATGGCCGACACAGTAGTCGTTGCCATGAGTGATCAGCATGTTCAGGTCGTCCTTTCGGTAAGCCGTGGGGGATGCGTACGAATGCTCGCACTCGGCCACTCCATCGCTCTCCCTTTCGACTTTCCATACTTCCTTGCCCGATTGCCCATCGATGCAAACGACCAGCTGAGCCGCGGAATGAATCAGTTGGAGATAGAGACGACCCTCGTGAAGAACGGTCGTGGAATGAAACCCGAAGCCAAAGCGGAACTTGCCATAGCGCTCCTGAGCATTGAAGCGCCATTTTTCAAGCCCCTCGAGATCGAAAGCCACGACCTCCCCCGTCCCGGTGGTGACAAAGAGAAGTTTTCCATCCGATGAGGGAGTGGGGGAAGCAAAGGTTTTCTCCCCATTGCCCTTGCCTTTGGTTTGGCATACGACACGGGTCCACAATTCCCGTCCATCCACCCCTATAGCCATTGCCTTGACCTCGTTGTTCTGTTCGAAGGTCAGGAAAATCTTGTCCTTCACCACAATGGGGGTGGAGGAACCGGCCGCAGGAAGAGAAAACTTCCAGTCCAGGTTTTCCGTTTCGCTCCAGGAATCCGGAAGCTTGATGGAATCGCTCAGTCCGTCGTTATCGGGGCCCCGCCAAGTGGACCAGTCAGCCTGAAGAAGGCTGCAAAAGACAAGAAGGCAGAGTACTTGAAAAAAGACAGAAGG
>JAOLZO010000080.1 GCA_028343845.1 Verrucomicrobiota bacterium
TTTCCCGGAATCCGCTTGCAGACAAACGAGGGAACCATCGGTAAAGAGGGCATAAAGTTTGCCTGCGAACAGGGTCGGGGTGGAACGCGGACCGACCCCGCTCATGAAATCTCCCCAACGGGTTTTTACGGCATGTTTCCAAAGGATGTTTCCATCTTTGAGAGAACGCGCGATGACGAGCTCTTCTGGTCCGTCCTGCTCCATCGTGATGACGGATTGACCGAAGGTGATGATAGAGGAATGTCCTTCGCCTGCGGAAACCCGCCACCTGAGAAGTGGAGCGTTCGACCAGTTTATCTCGGTTCCCTGAACTGGGGCCACGCCGTCCCGGTTAGGTCCGCGAAATTGGGGCCAACCGGAAGAGACGTTCCGTAGTTGCGGCCTTTCTCCAACCGATTGGCTGGCGATCTCGGATTCTTTACCCTTAATACCCAGATGAGGGAGCATACTACCTCTCCATTCGACGTTCACGCATCCGGCGAAGGCAAGGATGCCTGAAAGCAAAACAAGAGGTTTCATGGCAGAGGGAAGGGAGGGGAAGAGACTCGAACTACTTTTCCAAAGCCTGCTCGAGGGCCTTGACCAGTTTCTTGGAACTGGGCGAAGTCATGCTTCCGAATCTTTCGATTGGTTTGCCATCCTTACCGATCAAAATCTTCGAAAAGTCACGGGGGCGCCTGACTTCGTTAATTCCTTTAGGAAACCGAAGACCTTCTCGACCAATCAACCTGCCGATCCGCTTGAACCTAGCACGACCGGTCTTTCCCCATACTTAAGCACCGGATGCCTTTCAGTCCGAAGGCTTTGGGAGGAAACGGAGAAACACAATCGGACTTGCGAGCACACCCAACCTCCGGAGTCCCTCCACGGACAACTTCTTTTCAGGGAAATGTTCTACCTTCTTTCACGTTCAGTCGATCATTGGGATAACGATGTCGGGAATTCAATGTGCAAGCAAATTGACTGGGGAGATGAGGAAGAAAAAATGCAGGCATGGGAGAAAGGGTTAACGGGCTTCCCTTATATCGACGCAATGATGAGGCAACTTGAAGCAACGGGTTGGATGCATCACTTGGGAAGGCATGCCGTCTCCTGTTTCCTGACCCGGGGCCAACTCTGGCAACACTGGAAGAAAGGCCGGGACGTATTTGAAAGAAAACTTCTCGACAGCGATTGGGCTCTCAACAACGCCAATTGGCTTTGGTTATCCGGGGTAGCTCCATTCTCTATGCCTTACTTCAGGCTCTATAATCCATGTCCTGATTCCAAATCCAGTCTCAATGTCGAAACCAAATCCGCTCAATTCATAAAGTTTTGGATTCCCGAGCTAGAGAATTTCCCTCCCAAATATATTTATGAACCCCACTTGGCTCCCGATTCCCTGCAGTCTGATTCCAAATGTATAATAGGCATAGATTACCCAAACCCGATCGTAGACAGGAAAACGAGTGCTGCTCAAAACCTGAAGGCCTTCAAGTTGGGGTTGAAACGCTGATCTCCGATTACATCGCAAGACTTCAATCTTCGATCTGATTTCTAGTTTCGAGCCTGGCAATAAATAAAGCGCATAAAAAATGATCCCCAGGGTTGTTTTCGTCGTACTATAGTCATGGTTACTTCACTAGTTCAATACGACAAGAACACCTTGGACCCAATTGGTCGGTTCATGTCCAAACGTTCACGCATGGCCCCTCCCACCGCTAAAGAATACAAAGAACTATTTGAGCGGATGGATGAGGGTTCCGAGTCAGCTCGCAATGAATTGATTGAGAGGCATGTCCGCTTGGTGGCTTCGATTGCCCTCAAGTTTCGGATGTCCAACGTTCTTATGGAGGATATTATGGCTGAAGGTATAGAGGGTCTCGTCATTGCCTTGGATAAGTTTGACCACACCCGCGGCGTCAAGCTAAGCACCTACGCATCGTGGTGGATCAGACAGCGCATACAGAGACTAGTTGGTAAGATGTCAACCGCGGTTTCCGTTCCGCATGACGTGTCGCAGGGAAAGCGCAAAATGCAAAAGATTCGTGATCACCTACAGACTGAACTCGGCAGACCTCCAAACGATGATGAGTTGGAGGAGGCATTGGGGCAGGAATATAAAGTCGCAAACCGGGTTAAATTTGCTCCAAAGGGGCATGTTTCGATGGATCAGCCTTTGATGGATGATTCCCGACAAACCATATCCGACGTTATGAGCGAAGATTCGGATACATTGGACTCCTATCGCGAGCATGGCTCGCTTGCCGACGACATGAAGGTAGCCCTCAGCTTTTTGGATGAAAGAGAAAGCAAAGTCCTCCGCATGCGCTTCGGCATGGAGAACGGTGAGTGCATGAAGCTTTACGACATTGCAGATGAGCTTCGTGTGTCTGGAGAAAGGGTTCGGCAGTTGGAATCTCTGGGCTTGCGTAAGTTAAGAGCAGTCCTTCTTGAAGGCGGAGAAATCGATTTTGGCAAAGTTGATAAGCTAGTCGGCTCCGATTTGGATGGCAAAAACAAGATGAGTCCTTTACAACTCTCTCTCATTTTGGATTCTGCCAACTAGCATGTCATTTTCTCTACTCAAATGGATCTGCCCACCACCTGAAACTTTCGAGGAACCTTCCGCAGAGGAAGAGAAGGTAGAGTGGTTCAGGTGTCTGCCCTATGTGGCGATACATTTGGCGGCGCTTCTGGCATTCCTTTACCCCGTTACCCTTCCTTGCATCTTGATCGCGATGCTTTCCTATTTGGTAAGAATGTTCGCGATCACGGCCTTTTACCATCGCTACTTTTCCCACCGCACCTTCAAGACGGGCAGGATCGTTCAGTTCATCGGCGCATTCGTCGCGTGTTCATCGGGACAGCGCGGACCACTATGGTGGGCGGCTCATCACCGAAGACACCATCGTCATTCCGACACCGAGGAGGATGTTCACTCCCCTCACACCAAGAGTTTTGTCTGGAGCCATACCCTTTGGTTCATGACCGACTATTCCGTCCCCACTTTCAAAGGTGAGGTCAGGG
>JAOLZO010000081.1 GCA_028343845.1 Verrucomicrobiota bacterium
GGTCAGCACCATGCCCGAAAAACGGAAGCTCCCGTTGGCATCCGGTTGATGGAAAAAAGTATGCGAGATCGGAACGTAAGCATCGGTCGGGTAGGGGATGGAGGGGTTGTGCTCGGTCGCGTTGCCATCCATGGGAACATGTCCACCCGTCGGGCTTTGGTATTCCCCGCCCGGCGTTTGATAGTTCCCTGTGGGCGTTTGGTATTCCTGCTCGGGGGCGGGGTTGTCGGTCGAGTCGTCGGTGAGAGAAACCGTAAAATCACCAGCCATGGATGCATTGTGTTCGTCTGTTACCTGAACCCGGACGGTAAGAACAGGGTTAGCTTCGAAGTCAAAACTGGCGGAGGTCCGGAGCGTCCCGTTGGCATCAAGCGTGAAGAGGAAATTGTCGTTCTGGGCGGCCCCGTTCACCAAGTGGTAGGCGAGGGTAGCCCCCGCATCCGGATCGGTCGCAGAGAATGCGCCAACCACCGTGCCTGCGGGTTGGTTCTCGGCCACGCTGAGCGGAGCGGTGGAGTTCAGGTCTGTGGGGGAAGTGTTGGCCACCGAGTTCGGGTCGGCAGGGTTGGAACCGTAGCTTGCCTCGAGGGCGTCCCCGAATCCGTCCCCGTCGGTATCGGGGTTGGAATCGCTGGTCCCGAGGGCCTGTTCCTGAGCGTAGGTCAGCCCGTCGTTGTCGTCGTCCTTGTTCGGGTCGTGGATGGCTTGAATGGTAAAGTTCTTATCGAAGGATGCGTTCTCGTCGTCCGCGACCCGGATGTTGACCGAGTAGTTGCCCACCTGCAAAGAGGCGGAGCTCAGGAGGTTCATTCCGGAGATCGTGAAGAGATTCTTGTCGGTCGATCCGTTGCCATCGAGGAAGCTCAGTTGATAAGCGTTTTGCCCGCTGGGATCGTCCGGGTCGCTCGGTT
Source organism: Verrucomicrobiota bacterium (assembly GCA_028343845.1). Lineage (GTDB taxonomy): Bacteria > Verrucomicrobiota > Verrucomicrobiia > Opitutales > Seribacteraceae > Seribacter. The sequence continues at coordinate 912 of JAOLZO010000081.1, forward strand.
GGAATATGCCGACCAGTTCACCCGCCGGTTTGTTGGCATGGACAATGGTATCGTTCAAATCAAGCCCGTCGGGCGGGTTGTTGACTTGCAGAAAATACAGGATGCTCGGAGAAGTTCTTGAGGAGAGTCCTCCGTCCCGGACCAGGTCCTTGACCCGTGCTTCCTGTCCGAGCTCGCCTTCCCTTTTGTTGGAAAATCCGTCCCCGTCCGGATCGTCGTTCGGGCCGAGGATGAGGTTTCCAAATTGGTGGAGCTCGAACCAGTCCATCACGCCGTCGGAATCACTGTCTTCGTTGCTCGGCAAATAATGGGCCACGATCTGGCTAGTCACGGTCAGGTTCATATCGACCTGGCTGGCGGAGGTTCCGTTGGGAGCCGTCTGGCGGACTCCGTTGACCGACCAGTAGGCGAAGTGGTACCCGTTGGTCTCCCCGTTCAGGCTGGCGGTGGAAACGTTTGCGTTGAGGGCGAGGTAGTTTTCGGACTGGGTGACGAACCCGGCCGGGTCGCTCCTGATGGTGGCTTGCACCATGGAAGTGTCCGCATAGACGAAGGCGTTGGAGGTGCGCGAGGAAAGTCCCCCGTCCCTCACCAAATCCTTGATTCTCGCTTCCTGCCCGAGCTCGCCCTCCAATTTGTTGGAGAACCCGTCCCCGTCGGGATCATCGTTCGGGCCGAGGGTGAGGCTGCCGAACTGGTTCAGCTCGAACCAGTCCATGACGCCGTCCGAATCACTGTCCTCGTTGCTGGGGAGATAATGGGCGACGATCTCGCTGGTGACCGAGACGTTGAGGTCGACCTGGCTGGAGGCCGTCCCGTTGGGAGCCGCCTGGCGGACTCCGTTGACCGACCAGTAGGCGAAGTGGTACCCGTTGGTCTCTCCGTTCAGGCTGGTGGTGGAAACGTTGGAGTTGAGGGCGAGAAAGTTTTCGCTCTGGGTGACGAACCCGGCCGGATCACTCTTGATGGTGGCCTTGACCATGGAGGTGTCGGCGTAGACGAAGGAGGTGGAGGTACGGGAGGAAAGTCCTCCGTCCCGGATCAGATCCTTGACCAGAGGATCCTGTGCGAGCTGGTCTTCGCGTTGGTTGGTAAATCCGTCCCCGTCGGGGTCGTCCCCGGGACCGCGGGAGAGATCCCCGAACATGCGGTATTCGAACCAGTCCATGATGCCGTCGGAATCGGAGTCCGCATTCTCTTGGAAGTAATGGGCCTTGTAAGTGGATGCGGCCTGGATGACGCTCGATACCTGGGTGAGGGAGCGCCCGTCCGGTCCGGCTACCCGGACGTCGTCGATCGTCCAGTACCCGAAGGCATAGCCGTTGGAGGAGAGGGTGGGGGAGACGCTTGGGTGGTTGGTCCCTTGATGAATGGCATCGGTCTGGGAAAGAAAACCGGCCGGCTCGGAGAGCTGGACGACTTGGAAGATCGAGCCGAACGAGGAAAGGGGCAGGGCGAAGGGAACCAGCCAAGCGAGCGAACGGATCGTTCGCATCGTGCTTTTATTACCCTTGGTTTTCACCGTTTTCGTTTTCCTGCTCGTTCTACTTCGTGATGATTGCTCTTATTTCTTTCTACTCTTGGACGATCCACCAAGCGCGATTGCCGTGGTCTCCGGTATCGAATCCATACTCATTGACCTTGTTGGGCAAATTTCTCGGCTGGACGGGACGGTTTGCCGTCCATTGGTTTACCCCGCCGGCGGTAGCGGCCTCGCGGGCCTTTTGGACTTCCTCGGGGGTGGCGAGTCGATAACCGATACGAGATGCAACTAATTCAGGGCTTGCACCAGTGCTTAGCATATTTTTTGTGAGAATGATCTGAGGAATGGATCTTTCCATCTCAGAGTTCGTGACTCTGGTTATCACAACTTTGCCGTGTCCAAGATTTGAACCGAAAGCGGTGCTGCCGTTTACGTCCGCATTGAAGGATCCACCACCTCCACCAGGTTTGGCATTAAATGTTGATCCGCCTGAATAACCACCCCCTCCGCCTCCCGAATCATTGTAATGACCACTTCCTCCTCCGCCGAAACCTCCGTAAGACCCTCCTCCTTCTCCACCATTAACGAACGCTTTGCCCCCATTGCTTCCATTT
>JAOLZO010000082.1 GCA_028343845.1 Verrucomicrobiota bacterium
CGTAGTAATGAGAAACTTGCGGCGGCGGCGGCGGCGGTCCAGATATACGTAGAGCAAATCATGTTGATCGAACTGCGCCTCGATCCAAGTCCCTCGATCAGGAATGATGCGAAAGCCATGCAGGGTTTTTCCACTGGTATGAGTTGATTCCTCAAAACTTACGCCTGGCGACCGGTGAAGTTGGCTAACGACAACCCGCTCGGCTCCGTTAATAATGAAGGATCCGCGTTCGGTAACGACGGGCAGTTCGCCCATGAAGATTTCTTCCTCGCTGTTGTGCTTGGGCTGCCCTTCCAAATCCAGAACCAACTTTAATTTGACCTGCAACGGGCAGAGTAGGTGCAGTTTTGGTCAATGCAGTCCATTTCCGTAAGCTTGGTCTCGCCAACAGAATAACTCACATACTCGAGGCTGGAGTTCTTATCGTAGCTGAGGATCGGAAAGACTTCCTTGAACACCGCTTCCAAACCAGCTTCCTTGCGGTGGGTAGAGGGTACGTCCCTCTGTAAAAAATCATGAAAGGAATCGACTTGATTCTGAATCAAGTTTGGCGGGTCAATGACTTCGGAAAGTTTGCCGAAATTTTGTCTTTTTGATGAATCCATAATGATTTGCTCTGGTTTGGAAAAGGTGGAAATAAACTGAAAAAGCCGCAGGTTGTCATACAACCGTACGGCTTATTTGAAAATTACAAGAACGGGTAAAGGAGCATTACTTGATTTCTGCTTTGGCTCCAGCTGCTTCCAATTTCTTGGAGATTTCATCCGCTTCGTCCTTTGACACTCCCTCCTTCACCGGTTTAGGGGCACCTTCGACGAGATCTTTGGCTTCCTTCAGTCCGAGTCCCGTAATTCCACGGACTTCCTTGATAACGGCAATCTTATTGCCACCGAACTCTGAAAGGATTACGTCGAATTCCGTTTTTTCCTCGCCTCCTGCAGCATCCCCATCTCCTCCGCCTCCCGCCGGTGCGGCTACGGCTACGGCAGCCGGTGCGGCTGCACTTACTCCCCATTTCTCTTCGAGTTCTTTTACGAGATCTGCGATTTCTATGACGGATTGGCCGCTTAGCCAATCAACTACTTGGTCTTTTGTTATGTCTGACATGTTATAATTACCTCCTTGCCTGAATATGATTAGTTCCTATCGGAGTTTAAGGGCTTTGCCCCTAATTTCTTCTAGGTTGGTGGTTGTTGGTTGTTCGTTTTCGGGGGATTAGAGCCCTCAAAATTTGTATTTTAATGGTTTGTTAGGATTGGTCCGCATCCGCTTTCGCCCTAAGCACCGTGACCATACCGCGCGATGGTGCGCTAAGTACGCCAACAAGTTGGCTTGGGGAGGTTGTGAAGAGGGATAGCAATTGGGCGCGCAGGCTTTCGAGGCCCGGGAGTTTGGCGAGCATCTTTACTTCGCCGGCATCAAGAACTCTATCACCCAGGGTTCCCCCCTTCACGGTAACTTTTTTAGTATCCTTGAAATACAGTCCCAAGGCCTTGGCTACCGCCGATGCATCTTCACCACCCACGACAATTGCGGTATGTCCTGTAAGGTGTTCAGAAATATCGGGTAAGTTCTGCTCTTTTGCGGCAAGGAGCAGGGATGAATTTTTTACGACGTGAAACTCGGCGCCGCGCTCGGCTAATTTTTTTCTTAGTTCCGAAGTCTCTTCCGCGTTTATACCTTGGTAATCAGCCAAGAAAACATATTCCGAGCGAGAGAGATAGTCCGTCGCTTCCTTTACCAAGTATGCTTTTTCTGGTCTCATATCGTGCTTGTTATTAGTTTACGGAAGTCGAATTAATACGAACACTCGGGCTCATAGTGCTGCTCAAGTGAACGGTCTTTATAAATCTTCCCTTGAAGCCTTCCGGTCGAGACGAGACAACGGCCTCCAATGCGGCTTGGGCGTTTTCTTCTAGTTGTTCCTTAGAAAAGGATCTCTTTCCGATCACCACCGCGAGGACTCCTGTTTTATCCATCTTAAACTCCACTCGACCTGCTTTCACTGCCTGAATTGCTTCCTCTACATTGTCCGTAACCGTTCCGGCTTTCGGCGTAGGCATGAGTCCTCGCGGACCTAACACCCGGGCAACGCTACGAACGGATTTCATTGCCTCGGTTGTTGACAGTGCTACGTCAAATTCCATCCAACCATCTTTAATTTTGGCAATCAAGTCATCCAAGCCGGCAATATCAGCACCAGCGGAAAGGGCTTCCTCAGTCTTCTCGGTAAAAACAAGAACCTTGATTTCCTTTCCACTCCCGTGGGGCAGGTTTACCGTTCCTCTGACGCCTTGGGAGCTTTGCTTGGGATCAACTCCCAAGGAAAAAGAAAGTTCAACGGTCTCGTCAAATTTCACCTTTTCAAAACCATCAAGCCTGCCAAGGGCATCTGGCATGCTTAAGCTGTCGTCAACGGAAAGGTCTTTAATGGAATTTGTATATCTCTTGCTACGCGCGATCATTGGATGTGAAATGTTAACTAGTTCGGAACTTAGGCGACTTCGATTCCCATGCTTCGGGCCGTTCCTTCGATGATTCTGCACGCGGCATCTTCGTCGTCCGCATTTAGATCATTTTGCTTGGTCTTAACTATTTCCTTAATCTGATCCCTGGTAACCGTACCGACTTTGTCTCGGTTTGGAACACCTGAACCCTTGGCAAGTCCGGCTGCTTTCTTCAAAAGAACCGCGGCGGGTGGAGATTTAAGGATGAAACTAAAGGAGCGGTCTGAATAGACCGTAATTACCACAGGCAATATCAGCCCGGATTGGTCTTTGGTCTTCGCATTGAACTCCTTGCAGAACCCCATGATGTTAACCCCTTGAGCACCCAAGGCTGGGCCAACAGGGGGTGCGGGGTTTGCCGCACCGGCTGGCAATTGAAGTTTGATTTGTCCTACTGCTTTTTTTGACATGGTAAAATTACTCTTCGTCCGCTTTTTCGACTTGCCAGAATTCCAGCTCTACCGGTGTGAAT
>JAOLZO010000083.1 GCA_028343845.1 Verrucomicrobiota bacterium
GAGTACGGACTGTCTATTATGGGCGCTCGACATGTAGGAATCAAAAAGCCTCTCCGTTTGGCACGGAGAGGCTTAAAAGTTATGAAAGCCGTTTAGGAGGATTTCTTGCCCCAGGCCTTGAGGGCGCCTTTGGCGTTCGTGGTCACGTCTCCACGACCATTCTTGGTCACGGTTTCTCCATCAGGGGAAACGATGATAAGAGCGGGGATTCCACGTACGCCGTACTTTTTGGCGAGTGCATTTGCGGGGCCCGAGCGATGTGGCATGGTGTACCATTTCATTCCGGTCTCCTTCATGTAAGCCATTTGGGCTTTGGGGTTGCGGTCGGAGCTCACGAACACGACTTCGAAGTCTTTCTTGTTGGCGTCACGGAACTTGACCAGCTTCGGGGTGAAAGTGCGGCAAGGAGGGCACCAGTGGGCTGAGAAATAGATACCGATGGTCTTTCCGGCCAAGGCTTCCTTGGAAACTTCGGTTCCTTTTGCGTCAAGCAGGGGACCGTCGAACAAATCGGTGGCGCTTGAGGAACCCTTTTCTTTTCCTACAGCCGAAAGACCGGAGATCAATAGGGTGGAAGTAACCGCGAGGATGAGAGGGATGATTTTTTTCATAGTAGTTGGAACGAGGGTTGTTAGGTGTGCGTATCTGTCCTAACGATGGAATGTACCCGATGAAAATGCGAGAAATAAAATCAAGGGCTCCTCTTTTTTCTTGCCCATCCAAGTCGATTTCGAAAGCTTATCGATTTTGAAATAAAACGTTAACCATCCTAATTCCCATGAGCCTCTCATCCCTTAAACTTCATAATGCAATGTGGCCCGGTCTCGTTGGCAAAGGCGACGACGAAGGGCAGGAACCCCCCATCAGTCTCGAGGATATGCTCGACTTTTCCGCCGCCGCCGAAGTGGGTGGCAGAAAGTTCGATGGTATCGACTACTTTCTTTTTCTGCCCCATACCAACCCCGAGGCAAGTGATGATGAGCTCAAGGGAATAGCCGATCTTATCCAAGGCAAGGGCTTTGACATTGGTTCTCTGGTTGCTCCGGTCTGGCCGGGTACGGTGGGGGATTCCGCCATGGGTACCGACGAACAACAGGAAAAATTCTTGGATGCGGTGAAGATGGCCTGCCGTATTGGCAAAGTCTTTAACGAGCATGGGGCTCGCAAGGGTGGGGTAATCCGAATCGATTCCGCCGAGTTCGGTGTGGAGAAATGGAAGGAAAGCCCCGGAGAAGGCACGGCGCGGATTGTCGACACTTTCAAAAAAGCCGCTGAAATTGCCGCCGATCATGGCGAGCGCTTGGCTGCGGAAGGGGAAATTTGCTGGGCTGGCATGCATAGCTGGAAGGATATGCTCGATCTTCTCGAGGGAGTGGGAATGCCCGAGACCCTTGGCTTTCAGGCCGACCTTGCCCATACCTACCTTTACCTCATGGGATACAATGCCTCTGAGCACGCTCTTTTGCAGGATGGTTATTCGGATGAGGAGTTTTGGCCCGCTTACGAGCAAATGACGGACAAGCTCCGTCCCTGGACCATCGATTTTCACGTCGCTCAAAACGATGGCGAAGTTCACGGAGCCGGTGATCACGACAAGACGGGTAAGCATTGCCCTGCGGACGACCCGAACGGCAAGCTCGACATCACCCGTTGCTCAAGCTACTGGCTGAAGGATTTCGAAGATCGTGGAATCAAGCACATTTGCTGGGACGGTTGCATGTTCCCGAACGCCACTCTTGAAAACCCCGGTACCTGGAACGCCATTCTCAAGGCGATGATCGGAGTAGTCGAAGGTTGATCTTTTTTGATCGAAAAAGCTTGTTTATTTCAATCTTTTGCAATCTATATAGGGCTTTTTAGTCCTACTTTTTAGACTTTTTTGATTGGAAACGTTTGATTTTGAGTAAATTTCTTCAGGTATGCTTACTTTCCCTTCTTGCTTTTTTTGTAAAAGCAAGCGCACAACCTGTTGCTGATCAAAATGCGTCCGATGGCCTGAGTCCCTTTGAAAAGGCCGAGCTCAGAAGGTTGTTGGATCTTGATTTTCGTGATCTTTCCCGAACCCCGATCCGTGGTGTTCTAGGCTATGAGCAGCAGCATTGGCGTAATCCGGCTTCCGTTCACGTAATCCGGCCGGACGACCTCAGACTGAACGGGCATCCGCTCACAGTTGACGCCTTCCGTAACGTTGCTGGAATGTACGTCACTCGTGGAGTGGGGTACGACGATTTCGTCACCATGCGCAACTTCAGTGGTTCGGCCACCGAGAAGTTTCTTACCATGGTGGATGGTCGTGAAGTTCTCCAATTAATGGGAGGAACGATTAACTGGACGACCGAGGACGTGCCTTTGGCCATTCTTGACCGCGTGGAGATCATTCGCGGACCTGGCGCATCCATTTGGGGAACCAATGCGGTTAGCGGAGTGGTTAACGTCGTTACCAAGCATGCCGCCGCAACCCAGGGAAACAGTGTCCGTCTTCTCATAGAGGACGATGGTACCTTTTTAGGCGAATACGTACATGGTGGGCAGATAGGCGAGGATTCTTTCTATCGCGTCTGGGTCAGGGACCAGGAATATTCCGAAGGGGAGCTAATGTCCGGATTGCCTGCCCGTGACGATGGTTATGCCCGCAAGGCAGGTTTTCGATTCGACAAGGAAATTGCCATGGATCTTGACCTTACCATCGCTGGTGGTTTTGCCACTCGACGGGTTGATCACATTTTGGATCTGACCGCCCGGCTTCTTGTTTTCAACCCCACCGATCCAACAACACCCATTCCGGTACAACTTGTATCCCCTGCCTTGATTCCCGCCTCTTGGCAAGCGACCGCGGTCCCCGGAGAGACCGTTTCGGCACTGGGTTTGTCCCGCTTCCAAAACTATGAGGAAATGCCTCAGGATGGATCTCATCTTCGTGCCAAACTTTCCGGGATTACCAACGGCGACCTGGAATGGTCCTTG
>JAOLZO010000084.1 GCA_028343845.1 Verrucomicrobiota bacterium
CCCGCTGCTGACCAGGCAATGAAAACCGCTCACCGCGCCACATGCTATGGTGATGAAAAGAAAGGGAAAGATCATGGGAGCCCCTTCGGGCGTCGGGTTGAAAGCCGGAGCCACCATGGTCAGCTCGGCTCCGCCCTGCCCTCCGGCAAAGGCGGCCGCAAAGAGCCCGAGCACGATCAAAGCAAGGGCCGAAATCAGCTGGAGCGAATTCACGTAGTCCCTAGGTTGGAGCAAGGTCCAGACCGGCAGAACGGATGCGACGTAGGAATAGCCCAGCAGCACGACCACCCAAGTCCAAACCGACCAACCCGCCATCGTCGCGTTAATGCTGCCGAGAAAGCCCGAGTCGCCGAAGATCACCGAGAAGTACATCACGCCCAAAGCCCCGAGGGAAGGCATCAGCAGCCCGACCCCTTTTCGGTGAAGGATCATGCCGATGGCCACCGCAATGGGAATCTGCACCACGCAAGGAAAGATCGCCGCCGGATACTGCTTGAACACCGCCGCAATGACCAAACCGAAAATCGCCAGCACCACGGTCAAAGCCATGAACAAGACGAAAAGAAAAAGCAAACGCACCCGCTTGTTCAGCAACCTGCCCGCGATGTCTCCGACGGTTTGTCCGTTGTTGCGCAAACTGACCACCAGTGCTCCGAAATCATGCACCGCCCCGATCAGGATTGACCCGAAGACCACCCAGAGCAGGGCCGGGACCCAGCCCCACATAATGGCGATTGCCGGCCCCACGATCGGGCCCGTCCCCGCAATCGAGGTAAAATGATGCCCGAAGATGACGGATTTCTTGGTCGGCACGTAGTCCACCCCATCCTCCAGCTTGATCGATGGACAGACTGCCTTGGCAGACAGACCGAAGATCTTGCTCCCCAGCCATTTCCCATAGGTGTGGTAGGCCACGACAAAACCGAGACCCGCGCCCAATGCAATCAGAAGTACTTCCATGCCTGCCAATTATCTCAGAAGCATCCTCTTTGGCAAGCGAGGAGAAGTCCATCCGGGGCTTTTCGCTACTGTTGCCTAGAACCGATCTTTGGGCGGAGTTATTTCGTTAGACAAAACCCTCAAATTAGTTACCTTAAAGGCAGGAAAAAACATTCAATTCTCGTATTTTTCCTCTCTTTTTTCGCTAAGACTCCATTGAACCACACCACATTATGAAGACGTACGCGCGCGAACTCACCCTGTTTTTCACCCTTTTGCTTGCCTGCCCGATTGGGCATGCCGCCGAGCAGGACAACTGGTACCTGGCCAACGAATGGAGTGTTAGCAATACAAAAGGCGTCGCCTACTACGAGGACGACGTTACCGGCACCAGACAAATCTATGTCTGCAATGGAAGTGGAACTTCGGCCAAAATCAGTGTTTATGACCTGAACGGGTCGCTCGCAAGGCATATCACCATCGCAACTTCCAGAAACTACGCAAATGATCTTGCCCTCGACGAAAATGGAACGATCTATATTGCAGAATACCATGCAGTTACTTGCTTGGAAAACGACGGTACGTTCAAATGGCGAAAAGGAAAAAATGCATCAATTTCTAGTTATGGGAGTGGAGGTACAGGAAATGCAGAGTTTGACAATGTGCAAGGTATTATGCTTCACCATTCTACGGGAGAAATCTTTGTTGCTGAAAGAAATAATCGAAGAATTCAAGTTCTCGACAAGAACGGAAATTTCCTGAGAAAGTTTGGATCACAAGGCACCGCACCGGGTCAGTTTTATGAACTTAAAAATCTAGCCGTTGATTCCGAGGGAAAGATTCACGCTGCGGACCGGCGCAGAATCAGCGTTTTCAATCCTGATGGCACATTTCTCAGAAGGCATCCTGAACAGAGCAACTCGTCGGACTGGGAATATGTTTCAATTAGCAAGGGGGGGCTTCTGATATCGCATCAAGGCCATGTTTATAACCTGGAAATGAGTTATATCGGAGATTTACCCTTTGATGACGATGCAAGGACGCTATTCACCCCCGAAGGCGACATCATCGAATCCTACAACCACAAAATCCGCATTTGGAAACGCGCCTACCGGACCAAGGGCTTACCTGTCCGTAACGTCATCCCCCAGCCTGCCGTGCGGGCCATCACCCAGCGTGCCGGGACCAATATCATCGACCTGGATTTCGAGATCATCGATCCGGACGATGCCAATGCAACCGTGGGCATCCTGGCCGCCCAAGACGGCGCCTTCACCGATACCTCCAAATGGATCCTTCCTCAGACCTGGGTCGATGGCACGGCTTCGAAGATCGGAACCCCCATTGCAACTAACCAAGTCCACCGCGTGTCCTGGAACGTCAAGCCCGACTGGACGGACAGCACGGGCACCCTCAAGTTCGAGATCATCTGTCACGACGCCCGACGGACATCCCCCGTTGATTTGCACTTTCTCACCCTCCCCCTTCCCGACGGCAACCTGACCATCAGCCGTTCGCCGCTCAAAGATTCGGACTTCGAGAGCTATGCTAAATTTTTGATTGCGACCAGAGCAACAGGAGTTTTCGTCGACATAAATGGCAGCATAATCGAAAACGGAGCCCAAGTCCCCAATGGGTCGACCCAATATATTTTCACCAATTGTGGGGCTTCAGGTAAAGATGGCCCGACTTGGACTGAAGTAAATGCATCTTACTTGGGAACCAATTTGGCCGGAACCGTCAGTATGACAACCCAAGGAATTCAGGAATGGACAGTACCTCATTCAGGGACATATGTAGTGGAAGCTGCAGGGGCAATGGGAGGACGCAACCCTGACGCTAATGCAGATTTCGGATACGGTGCATATGCCAGAGGAAAATTCAACCTCAGCGTTGGAGACAAAATTAAGATCCTTGTCGGCCAAATGGGATTAAACAGTACTTCAAACAATAGTGGCGGGGGTGGTGGCTCTTTCGTAACAACTGATTCAGACATTCCTTTGAT
>JAOLZO010000085.1 GCA_028343845.1 Verrucomicrobiota bacterium
AGAGGCACAACTTAGCCAGTCAGCGATTGATGGAATAGTTGCAGTGTCTACCTCCGGTAATACCAGTGGTGGTAGTTACACGCCTAAAAACGGAGATGTAGTTGCGGATGGCAGAGGAGACCTTTTTCTGGTCTCGATGGATAGATCAAGCGACACGATTGCATTGATTCCCATAGCTCCTACTCGGTCCGATCCCAGTGTATACGAATATGCATCATGGCGCTCCAGAGAAATGCAGTTGGGGTTGAGGGATCTGACGGGTACATCTGTAGAACGTTCGGACAAGGTAGAGGCAAAACTCAACCAGTCTGCGGTTGATGGGATAATCTCAGCTTCTCCCATCGGTGGCAAATTACCCGTATGGTTCGCTGAAGCAAAAGTAGCGGATTCCGCGGTATCGAATTGGTTTACTTTACCTTGGTTCGGTTCCTTTCACTTGACCCCGACGCCATGGATTTATCACACTGGGTTGGGTTGGCTTCACACCGCTTCGGACGGTGCGGGCAACATCTGGCTGTGGCGTGAAGGTCAGGGCTGGTGCTGGACGGGGAAGGACATCTATCCGTGGCTCTACCGTCATGAGACCGCGGAATGGATCTACTACCTCAAGACTTCAAGCGGAAAGGCTTATTTCTTCCACCAAACCTCGGCGAGGTGAAGCAGAAAGCTGCCGGTATTCATATTTCAGTCTCAAACTGGCAAAGGCGGTAGAACTGAACACCTTAATTGAGGAGTGTGCAGTGTTTGCCTTTACCGCAAACAGGTTTTGACAAAACCTTCGGCATCGCAGGTCTGAAGAATGCTGATGCACAAGTCCTCCTCTATTGTCTGGAGAGTCCGGGCACCTGAGAAACAGGCCCGCACCTTGAAGGGGTTCTCCCCCTTGATTTCCATCATGGTGCCGATCCGCTCCAGCACCTTCACTATGTCTTTCTTATTCATTTCCTCCAACTTGAAGAATTACGAAACCGAAATCGAAGAAAAAGTGAATCAATTGATTTTTCTGATGCGCATCTTCCTGAACTTGACCCAACCGGCATGCCCTTCCGCACCATAGGTCTGAAGAGCGATGGTACCCGCCCGGGCTAGATCGGGACGCGGATCGGGATCCAGATACTCGACAATCAATTCGTCGTTGAGCCAAGACTTGATATTCGGGCCAACGACCAGCAACCGTACCTTGTTCCATTCCTTCGCCCTGCGGATGCGGTCCTCGTCGTCGCCCTTGTCAAGCCAGCGGTCAAGAAACAGACCGACGAACTCCCCCGCCTTTCCACGTCCGAGGTTAAGCTGATAAGACGGGCCCTTGCGGGCCTCCTTGGTTTTTCCGCGGCGGAAATAAACCCCGCTGTTGTACTTGCCGTGCTCATCAATGAGGTATTCGAATTCGAGATCGAAATCGAGAAAGGTCTCCTTGGTCGCAAGCACGCCTGATCGCTTCGGGTCGCCATCCTGCCCACCCTCGAGCACACCGTCGCTCACTTTCCATTCTGCCTTGCCGAAGGCTTCCCACTGGCCAAGCCCGTCTCCCTTGAGAAGATCGATCTTCTTGCCTCCCGTAGCAAGGGGGACAAGGAGGGCCAGAAAGAGAGCCAGATTATTCATGGCGAAGCTTGGCCTCGGCCAAGGCGGGTTCCTTGAATTCCTTCATCTGAGAAAGAAGTTCCTTCTTGAGGCGCTTGGTCACCTCGCCGTATCCTTCCCTGCCGAAAAAGTTTCTCAACTCGTCGGGATCCTTTTGCAAATCGAACAACCAGGGCTTGTCCGCACTGGAAAGCACGAGTTTGTAGCGCTGATCAAAGGCAGCCACCCAAGCACCTGCGGAGTGCCGGACGTAAACGATCCGATCCTCGCTCAATTCCTTCGATGAACTGGTGAAGTCCCCGGATGCATCAAGCCCGTGAAAAGCGGGCAAGCCTTTCTTGATGCCCATCAACCCCATGAGGGTGGGAAAGAAATCGACCGTGGTGTAAGCGGTGTGAATCACCTTGCCGGCGGGGACCTTGGCCGGGTAGCGCAAAACAAAAGGAATGCCCACCGAGGTCTTGTAGGGCAGGCCCTTGTTCATCCGACAATGCTCGCACATCATGTCTCCATGGTCCGAGGTGAAGATCACGATGGTGTTTTCGGCCAACTTGTTTTCCTCGAGAAAGCGGAGGATCTTCCCAACGTTATCGTCGATGCAGCGAACCATCCCGAAATACTTGGAGAGGGTCGCCTGGCTGAGCTTCTTGACCCCATTGGACCCACCGGTCACCCAACCCGGACGGTTCTGCAAAGCGGCAAGCACCTTGCGCATGGTGACCGGTTGTTTGAAGGTCAGGTGGTCGTACATCGTGTCGTAGGGAGCCCGGACGGTATTCGGTCCGTGAGGGTCGGGAAGAGCGAGCATCAGGCAAAAAGGCTTTTTCTTGTCACGCTCGAGAATATCCAGGGAACGGTCGACTAGCCAGTCGGTGGCAAAGCTCTTCTCGTCGGCTCCATCCAAACCGTAACTCGGTTTTCCTTTCTGTCGGGAAGCGACTTGCGGGCCGTCCTTGGTAATCCCGAATTTTTTCCAATGCCCGCGGTTGAACATGAAGCGGTTGTCCGAAAACCCGAATTTGCGGGTCGGGGCCCAACCGGGCTTGGCATCCCCGTCCAAGTGCCACTTCCCGAGATAGGAGGTCGCGTATCCGCGCTTTCGCAAGACCTCGGCAAAGGTGACGATCGAGTCCTTCAGCGGCATATTGTTGCTGGGCGAACCGGTGGCCTGCGGATAAAGTCCGGAAACAAGGGATGCCCGGGAGGGCGTGCAAACGGGCGAAGAGGCAAAGTAGTTCGTGCAAATCAAACCGTCTTTGGCCAAAGAATCGATCTGCGGAGTATCCACCTTGTTCCCTTTGCCCCAGACGAAGGCCTG
>JAOLZO010000086.1 GCA_028343845.1 Verrucomicrobiota bacterium
CGAGGAACTTCCAGGTGTCGGGCATAAAACAGCTTCGGTTGTAATGATCCAGGCTTTCGGGCATCCAGCTTTTCCAGTGGATACCCATATTCATAGATTGGCCCAGCGTTGGAAGCTAACGAGCGGAAAAAGCGTCAACCAAACGGAAAAGGACCTGAAGAGAGTTTTCCCCAAGGAACGATGGAACAAATTGCACTTGCAAATCATATACTACGGGCGAGAGCATTGTTCTGCCCGCTCATGCCATGGCATGGAATGCATGATCTGCAGATCATGCTTTCCCGACAGAAAGAATAAAGTTACGACCAAGAAGGCCTAACCTTCTATCACGAATAACTTTGGCCGGGCTGTCTTCAGCCGGGAAATTGCGGCTTCGGAAAGCCCGGTTTCGAACAAATAAACTTCACGGAGATTCTCCATCATGATCAGGACGTCCACCAGGGAATCATCAAGTGGAACACGCACCAGATTCAGGGAGGACAGGTTTTCCAATGGCTTGAGCTTGGCAATGCCATCTGGCGTAATTTCCTTAACCCCTTCCAATGTCAGTCTCTTGAGGTTTTTCATCTCAATCAATTGGCCTAACCCGCGATCCGTGATTTTCGATTGAGTAAGGTCAATGGCAACCAGTTGACTCGCTACAGGAGCCAAGGCGCTAAGATCATCATCCTTAATTGATAGTTTCGGATCCAGGGAGGAAATGATCTGCAAGCCCGTGTCACCTTTCATAGGCAAGATTCGGATGCCCGATATGCGAAGTCTTTGGGCTTGGTCTTCGTCCAACATCAATTCGCCCGAAGTTGAGGCCTCTGCTTTTTCTCCTGATTCGGGATTCTGATCTTGCTCATTTTTTTCTTCGCCGACCGGAAGTCCCAAGCTTGCAAGAAGGGGAGTAACCTTCTCCGGCATCGCAAAATACAATCCGGTCACAATTCCTCCGAACACAAGGGCCGTTATCAAAAATACGACAAGGGTGGAAATTATTTTCGAAGACAAACTACGACGTTGCGGTTTGGCCACAACGGACTGCCCCTTGTTCATCCCTCCAATTTTCTTCGGTCTCTTGCGATTCGAGCTTGGGGATTGGGCGGGTTTCTGAGGTTGGACCTCATCGGAGCTTCTCTGCTCAAGATCCGTCGCTTCAGCAACCTCCTGACCTTCCTCTCCGGCGGGTTCAACAACGACTGGGCTCGGCTCAGCTTCGGGCTGAGGTGTTTCCGTTCCGATCAATTCGCCTAGGGGCTTCCATTCGGCTTGCCCCTCGAATAAGGCATAGTCGTTGGGTAAAAACTGCCCGGCGGCTAGGTATTCTCGAGCTTGATCAACTGTATACGGACCAAATGTCTGACCCTCCCTGGACAGGTAAAGGTTCATCCTCCACCAGATTTGATTTTCTCGCTAAAGGAGGTCAAACAAGAAGCGGAGTAAAGAACGAAACCGTTCGCATCACGCTCTATGCCCGAGGATTGCTTTTGAGGTTCGAAAGGTTTAAAGGTCCAGGAAGGCAGATTCATACCCTCAAGAACAGGGGCTACGCTTTCATAGGAGAAAAGCAAGCCGCCTATCGCTATCAAGCAGGTTATGACAAAGAGAATAAGGAATATCAGGGAAGTGGTGTAAATTTTCGAAAATACGCTTTGTCCCTTAACCACGATCACAGTTTGGCGACGGTTCAATCCCTTGATTCTCTTGGACCTTGGCGTAATGGATTGGGAGGAAGCCCCATCCGGATCCACCTTGGAAGAAGATTGGGGGGGGGCCTTGCCTCTCTTGGCAGGCGGAGCGGGAGGAGGCGGCGGAGGATCGGGATCCTCAGTTTGGTCTTGTTCTATTTCGGGAGCAGAAGCAACCGCTTCAACCGGCAAAGGCTCGATGGCAGTCTGTTCAACTTGAACTGCAGGGGCTTCGGGAATCGCGGGAGCTTCGGGAATTGGCGGCGGGACAGACTGAGCCGACTGCTCCTGCACAGACTCAGGAGAGGAGGCTTCTTCTTCATCAGGAAAGTCATCATCAATAAATTGATTACTGTCGGAAGCAGCTTCCTCATCCTCCTCGTCATCAACGAAGACGTCTTCCCATTGTTTCATTTTTTCGTGATCAAAATCATCGAGTGACTCATCATCCTCAAGTGCTTCCTCTTGTTCGGATTCGCTGAGGGATGAAAGCAAGGATTCCAGCGGAGTCCATTCTTCACCTCCTTCCCTAGTGGCAAGATCGTTGGAAAGCAGCTCCCCGCTTTCCAGAAAACCCTTGGCTTGGTCACTGGTGTAGGGACCGAAGGTTTGCTCGCCTCTGGATATGATTATTTTCATCTAAACGATTTCGTTATTAACGAATTTTTGAAAAAATCCAAAGCAAAACAACCATTGTTTTGCGTCTAGCTCACGGGAGCAGAGCGATGAAAGCCTATAATTTAAGCGACCAAGCCCTTTTTGCGGAAAATCATCCATTATTCCTACAACGGAAAACGCTAACTTCTCAATTCACAAGAGATCCAAAGGAAAAAACTTTCCCACAAAAGGCTTGCGCCATTCCGTTTGACAATAAGCCTATCAGGGGAGTGGCGGGAGCGGAGGCAATTCCGCAGGGGAAGAGTCAGCTCCTGGCAGAGGAGGCAACTCATCGGGCGTCGCACCAGGGAGAGGAGGAAGTTCGTCCGTAGCCTCCGCTCCGGGCAACGGAGGCAACTCGTCTCCTCCGGGTGCAGGGACGGGAGGCAAGGCAGGTTCGGGTTCGCCGGGAAGCGGAGGCAAATCTCCTCCGGAACTTTCCACG
>JAOLZO010000087.1 GCA_028343845.1 Verrucomicrobiota bacterium
CAAGCTCATTTATGTTGAAACCTGGTCAACGAAGCAGAGGGATCAAATTGCTTCAGGTCAAGGGAGACAACGATCCTTATGTTGTGCTGGAAAGGAACGGTCTTCAAGGTCGCGTATTCTTGCACAAATCGCGACCATCCCGCACTAACCGAGTGGTTGGAAGTAATGAACTCGAAAAACGACTAGATGAATCGGGCAAGACTCGCATTATGTATGTCATAGGCGAAAGTGAACCCTTCACCGGCATGGGAGTTTGGTACAACAAAGACGGATCGAAGAGTAAGGAGTCTGTTTATGAAAACGGCAAACTGCACGGAACGGAAATGAGGTACACCAAGGACGGAAGGCGATTAGAAACCCCTTATGTGGACGGCAAAAAGCATGGCATGCAGATTACCTACCGAGGAGATGGATCGAAGGACGAAGAAACCCCCTACGTAGAAGGCAAGCGTCACGGTACGAAAGTTGAATACCTTGATAGTAAGTCGCGGGTTGTGGCTAAGTGGAGAGAAACCCCCTATGTAAACGGTAAGGAGCATGGCATGCAGATTAGGTACCGCGGGGACGGATCGGTGGAGAAGGTAACCCCTCATGAAAACGGTCACCGCCACGGTATGGAAATTTGGTACTTCAAGGACGGTACGACATTTTATAATAAACCCTTCGTAAACGGCAAGGCGCATGGCATGGAGATTCAATACCATGAGAACGGATCGAAGCGGATGGAATCTCCATATGTGGATGGCAAACGCATAGGCATGGAGATTGCATACCGTGAGGACGGATCGAAGTTTTCAGAAACCCCCTATGTAGACGGCAATGCTAATGGCACGGCGATTAAGTATCGCCGGAACGGAGCGAAGGAGAGTGAAACCGTTTACGCAAAACATAAACGGCAATCTCAGGTTTGGTACCGAGAGGATGGATCGAAGTGGAAGGAAATGCGTTACGATACAGACCAGCATAACGGTATACCGACTTACTACGATGAAAACGGAATCAAGAAGGTAGAACCTCCCATGGTGGACGGCAAACTCCATGGCATGGTGATGGGATATCATGAAGACGGATCGAGTTCGATTGAAACCCCTTACGTTCAAGGCAAAATCCATGGCACGCGGATTTCGTACCACGAGGACGGATCGATTAAGGCGACAACTCCTTACTTGGACGGCAAAAGGGATGGTTCGCAGATTTGGAGCTACAAGGACGGATCGCGTATAGTAACTAACTATTTGGATGACAAAATGCATGGTCCGTCGATTTGGTATCGAGAAGATGGATCGAAGCGGAGAGAAATACTATACGAAGACGGTAAAGAGATTTCCCGGAAAGAATTCTAACTCGCAGATGAAGTAGATCAGGCTAGCCGGAAAATTTCCAGTTTTGCTCCTGCGGTCATTGTTTCGGATCATTAATGTCTCTATCTCGCCTGAAAAACTCTTTGAAAGAACCTTTATATCATCCGAGCACGACAGTGGTATCGTGACCATTCAGAAGGGGCATCGTAAGTTAAAAATCGACCTAGGTTCTTGATTTGGCTAGAGATAGGAGCATCTGTCCTTGCTTTTATTAACGTCATTAATGAAAAACTTCCCTTTGCTCTTCCTCCTATTCACGCTCTTTTCATGTTTCGGAAATAAAAATGAATTTGGAGTATTAAAGATTGATGCTCCCGATGGATCGATCTTTGAGGATAAAGTGATGGAAAACGGAGTTCATTTTTACTCCATCAAGTGGAAGAGGAAAAATGAGATGCCATCGGTATTCATGATCTCCAAATGGCCCAACGAAATGTCTACTTCCGAAATGCCTTCCACTGTCCAAAAAATTATCGAAGGCACATTCGCAAGTGTCAAAGCGACGGGTGGAAGCCTAATTGAAGAAAATGCCAAAGTACAGTACGAGGAAATTTCAGAAGAATTTGTTTCCGGAAACGTAGCTCACTTCGAACATACAAGCAAAAGAGGAAATCGGAGAGTACAGTCTGTCCATATGGTATCGGATGGAGACGTTATTTGGAACGGACAGTTTTCTGGGTCGGAGGAATTATTCCAGGAAGCGATGAATATTTTCAAGACTATGGAACCACAGAAACAATAGTTTGAATGCTGTATTTTTGAACTCGCTTCGACAGTTCAGTTGGACTCGAACCGGACGGCAGAGTGAACCGTAGCCTTAAAACAAGACTTCAAAAGAAAACAAAATGACAAACGAACAAAGAATCGGGCATTTGGAAACCAAATGCAAAAGACTCACGCTGGCTTTGTCCGGAATGATGGTGATGGCGGTGGCCATGCTATTTATTGCCGCCAAGCCAAAAGCCGATAACGATACGATTCAGACCAGAAAGCTCGAGATTGTCGATGAAAACGGCAAGGTGCGGATTCGTCTTGGATCCGCCGATGCGGGGTACGGTTTGGTGGTATACGATGCCCAAGGTCAGTTCCGGGCAACCTTGACGGACGCCCCTTTGGGTGCGGTGAGCCAACTTAAGAAGGATGGAGGAAGCATCAAAATGATGGCCATGCAGAATGGTTGTGGAATCACGATGAGAGACGGGGATGGCAAGCCTCGTGCTATCATCCTTCAACATAAGGAAGGCTCTCAGATCATGCTCAAGGATGCGGAAGGTAAAGATGTGTTTTCAGCCCCCGAACAAAATTAAAGACAGGCATTCATCCCTTAAAATCCATGCATTTGCCAAGATTACTCATCTCCCTATTATCCTTCGCCTCATTCCCCTTTGCCTTACCAGCGCAAACCGTTG
>JAOLZO010000088.1 GCA_028343845.1 Verrucomicrobiota bacterium
AACCGCTCTTTACCTCAAAGGCCACTGCCGCATCCTGGGCAACGGCCTCGATGCTGTTGGGTGATCCGTGAGGTCCTTTTTCACGGTGTTCAAAATTGAACTTGGGCCTAGGGTTGCACTCGACAAAGAATGGCTCGATCGGACCGACGATCGGATCTTCTGCCGGTGTGGGGATCGGATGCTTCGAGAAGAGCCCCGGTATGGGGATGGTCGTGAGGACGAAAATGCAAAAGGTTGGAATGAGCTGGCTCATGAAAAATCATTTTTCGGGGCTTTGCAGGGATGGTCAAGTTTCACATTTTGTGATTTTGCAGAAACCAAACTAGGCTCTTCTGAACCTGAAAGCTGATCCGAAGGAACTGACAATCGCTTGACCAGTCGCTTGTTCTCGTCGTATCACATTCCTTATGAAAGCCATGATTCTGATCTCTCTCTGTCTTTTCAATGGAGCTTTTCTTTTTGCCGCCGATGAAAAAAAGGAAAAATCCTACACCGAGCGCCTCAAGGAAGCGTACGATGAGAAGGTCAAGGCGGGAAAGGAGCTCTATGACGAGGGAGTCAAGGGGGCGAAGGAAAAATACAACGAGACCTTCGAGGGCGGCAAGAACCTGACCGAGAAATCAAAGGAGTGGTTGGCCAAGGATATCGAGAATATCGGAGATTGGGAATACAAGGTCGTAACCTATGGTCCGAAGGACACCAAGGCTTTGGAGAAGGATCTTAACGAATTAGGACAGGAGCGCTGGCAGTGCTTTTGGGTGGAAGCCAGCGGCAAGGAAAAGGTCTTTTATTTCAAGAGAACCAAGATGAGTTACATTGGAAAGATACCAATGGGAGCGCTCTTGCGCATCATGGCTGATTTTCAGAATAATTGACCGTCCGGACTTCCGCTCTCACTCTCCCTTTATGCAAATCAGCTGCTCGCCCGTTCTTAAGTAAAGGTCGCCGTTGGCCAAAGCCGGGGTCGATCGGCAAACTTGATTGAGATCGGTCACGCCCAGTTGTTTGAACTCGTCTCCGTCCGCAATCGCGACGACTTGGCCGAATGCGGATACGCAAAAGATCTTGTTTCCTGCCCGGACAGGGGATCCGAAAAAGGTGTCTTTGACGCCTTCGACCCGGGCTTTCCATACTTGTTTCCCGGTTTTGGGACGGACACAGGTGATGACTCCGTTGTCCGCCCAAAGGTAGAGCCGGTCACCCGAGAGCAACGGGGACGGGATGTGAGGCATGGTGTTTTCGAGTCTCCAGATTTCACGGGCTTTTCCGTCTTCGGATATGGAGGCTGGACGGATGGCCACGAGGTGCTTGTCCAAAGTGGTGAAACCGCATACCCCGAGCACTAAGTCCCCGGCAACGATAGGGGAAGAGATCGCTCGTTCGGAATGCGGACGCCCGAAGACCGAAAGCTCCCATAGTTTCTTGCCCGTCCTTGGTTCTAGGCTGGTGAACCCAAGCCACCAGTTGGTGAAGATCAATTCAGGTTTTCCTTTGGGGCCTGAGAAGATGCAGGGGGTGGAATAGGTCAGCCGCTTGCTTTCCCTCGGGACTTTCCATCGTATTTCCCCCGTCAGGCAATCCAAGCCATAGTGAGAGCCTCCGCCTTTTTCCTGATCGTTGGGCACGATGAGCAGATCCTCGAAAACGATCGGCGAAACGGCAAAGCCATGACCACCCTTCACTCCTCCGAGATCCTTTTCCCACAGGAGTTTTCCTTCGTGGGTATGGGCGCACACTTTCAGTTCGGTGGAATGACCCCAAACCGAGTAGACGTTCTTTCCGTCGAGTGCGGGTGTACTGGATGCAAAACTGTTGAAGCGATGGGTCTTGTGAGTCTTCGATGGATAGGCTCGGGTCCAGTTGATCTTGCCCGTCTTTGCATCGACGCAGATTACCTTGCGGGTCTTTCCCTTGTCTGCGGATGAGTTTAGGAAAATCCGGTTTCCCCACACCGCTGGCGAACCATGTCCGTTTTCCTTCAAGGGAACGGCCCAACGATAGGAAGACTTTTCCCACGTGGCAGGAACGGATGATTCCGACCCTCCGGCACCATTCGGACCACGAAAGCGGGGCCAGTTTTCAGTGGCTTGGAGTAAGCCTGCAAAGAGGGTGCAGCCAAGGGCTAACGGAAGAACTCTCATTTACAGCGACTTGATCGAGATTTTTCTAAACCAGACGACTTGCCCGTGGTTTTGGAAACCGATTCGTCCCTTTCCCGAGAGGTCCCTGAGCGCTACCTTGAACTTGTTGGCTGAACCGTCCGGGTTCTTGCCCGCTTCCTTCCAGTTATCCAAGTTTATATTGAAAGCGAGTTTTCCGTTCAGATGGAAGGAAACCTTCGATCCTTTGCAAACGAGCCGGCTCTGATTCCATTGCCCTACGGGTTTTGAGAAGTCGCCTTTTGGGGCTACTCCGTCGTAAAAGGATGCGTTGAGCTTTCGTGGGGGAAGAACCTTGTTGGCCTTCTTCTGAAAGCCTTCGTTATCCATCAATTGAATTTCGAAGCCACCGTGGACCGGGTCGTTCTTGTCGCTGCGGTAAAAAATTCCCGAGTTGGCGCCGGCCGAGAGCTTGTACTCCAGACTTAGTTCGAAATCGGAAAAGTCCTCCTTGGTCCACAGGTAACCCATTCCACGTATTCGTTCCTTGCCTTTTTTGTCCTTGGTTTTTTCCATCCGGCAAACGACCGAGCCGTCTTTTTCGATTTCCCATGATCCGGGCGCAAGCTCGAATGCGTCGAGGTTCTTTCCGTTGAAGAGGATCCGTTCTT
>JAOLZO010000089.1 GCA_028343845.1 Verrucomicrobiota bacterium
TTACTGCCTGGGATTGAGTACAAAGCCATTCATCCCGAAACCAAGGAGGAATTGCCTGGAGGGGATACGGGAATCCTCTGTTTCCGTGGACCGAACGTTTTTCTAGGGTATTTGAATCAACCGGAGAAGACGGGTGACGTACTGACGGATGACGGTTGGTTCGTCACTGGTGATCTTGGCCGAATGGATGGGGATGGATTTCTTTTCATCGAGGGACGGTTATCCCGGTTCTCGAAAATCGGTGGCGAAATGGTTCCTCACGGAACGGTCGAGGAAGCGATTGTCAAGTCGCTCGGAGTTTCGATGGGGGAAGCCGATGACGTCGTTTGCGCGGTTGTCGGGATAGAGGACGAGGCCAAGGGGGAGCGACTTATACTCTTGGTTTCCGTTGATTGCGACCCGGATAGATTGCGCAAGGACTTGGTTGATGCAGGCCTCTCCAACCTGTGGATTCCCCGAGACATCCGAAAAGTTGACAAGATCCCCTTGTTGCCAACCGGGAAACTCGATCTAAGGGAGATCAAGAACTTGGCCCAGCGGAGTTAGCCCGCTTTGATTTCGTCTGGATTCCCGCGAGAAGTTTTTGAAGGGATACGTTGCTTTCCTGACCTTGGGCCAATATGGCGATGCTTGCTTGAGTACGGATCTGATTCTTCGCCAAGGCAGTGCTCTCCTCGGCAAAATCCGTATCGGCAATTCGTTCCAAGGCAGACTGTTGGGAATTGAACTTCCTCTCGTACCTGTCTTTTTCGGTGAGGAGTCTTTTCATGTTGGCTCCGACACGGCCCCTTTCTGCGGCTAGGGCTTCCATCCATCCATCCATCATGTTCAGCGTCGTTCTTGCCGAACCGATGGTCTTTAGGTTATAGGTTCCGGTATCGTCAATGGTGACCATTTTGGCTGTCTCGAAAATCACGCTGTTACCAGACGGATCGTAGGTAAACAATTCCTCGCCTTCTTGCTCCCAGGTCAAATTAAAGCCACTGATCGGATTTTCCGTCGGTGCGGCAGGGTCATATCCAGGGCCGCTGTTGGGAACCGCATTCTGGTGGTTGATAACCGGTCCTCCGTCCGCATCAAAGCCTCCGATTGCACCGGTGTCCGAATTAAATATGTTTAGCTTGCTCGCCATGACACTAAATCCGTTGGCTACGTAATCGGCCACGAATTCGTCGTTGGCGGTAGCCACCGTATTGTATTTTGCGGGGATGAAGTTAACCAAGGCGGCTCCAATGCTACTTTCTTGCGCGGTCTTGCCTGCGGCGACTTGTGCGGACATCCATCCCAACATGGTCTTCACCCCTCCGGCAGTCCCTGCCGCTTTCAATTCCTCATGGAGGTAACGTACGGCAACGTAATTGGAAATCCTTTGCTGGATCGAAGTGGTCGGGGCATCGCCGGTTCCGATGGCGCTGACCACGGAGTTGCTGAATGATCCTATCAGATAATCGCCCCCGTGCACGAATTCGGAAACACCTTCCTTGAACCACTGCGCTCCACCATCGGTTGAAGAACCTTTGTTTTCATTCCCGTTTGCCAAGGCATTGAAGTAGAGGTTATCCGCCATCACCAATTGGGACATTAAGGTGACATTGTATCGCTCGGCCCAATCGGAAGGTGTGGTAAGGGGAAAATTTGCCTTCACGTAAGTGTCCAGGAATAACTGCACTTGAGTTTCTCCAACCGTCGATCCGTTTGGAAGAGTTTTGGTTGCCGAGGAATAGCTCCATATGGTCGGGAAGGCATCGCTCTCGGGAATTTCGATCTTCAGGTTGTTTTGACCACTCCCTTGGAGTCCAATCCGGTCGAAGACCGCTTGCTCAGCGCCTTTAAGCCATTGAGATTGCAAGACCTGTATGAATTGTTTCTTCTGATCGCTGAAAACCGGATCATTGATAAAGAGGTTCAAATCGTTCAGTTCCAGGCCTTTTATGGATTGGAGCTCATCAGCGAGTTCGAGAAATTCGTGGTTATAAGCGTTCCGGTCATTATCCGTCTTGGTCATGTCCAAGGAAAGTTCGGCCAAAGAGTTCATTCTTTGGAGGACTTTCGCAGCCTGACCGAGCGCTCCGTCTTGGGTCTGGCTGTAGGAAATGAGGCCCTGCAGGTTTTGCAGGGTGAGGGAATTGAGGTTCTGCTCGTTTGCGATTCGAACGGACTGCTTGAAACCACCGACGTCGTCGCCGGCGTGCAGGTGTTTTTTCCCCGTCGTTAGCTTGGCGGTTGACTTTTCAACTTCCTTGGCCGCTTGGATTCCATTAAAGGCCAAGGAAAGTGAAGTGTTGTTAAGCTCAACGGTCATGGATCTATCACCTTGTGCGTGGCGATTTTCCAAACATCAAAATTCTTCCACCTCGCTTGTCGTGAGTGGAGGCTGATTTCATGCAATGGGTTTCTGGGGAAAATCGATGACATAATTGATACCCGCGTTCCCTTGCAGGTGCGGGCGGGCTGTTATGCGTGAGTTGTTCTTACCCCTTGTATAGTCGGACGGGAGGACAGGTTAGTTTAGCAAAAAAAACAAGTCGTTTTTCGGGCTTGGGAGGGAATGGTAGGCCGGCCGGGACTCGAACCCGGAACCAATGGCTTAAAAGGCCACTGCTCTACCGATTGAGCTACCGACCCGAAACAAAGGAGAGTACTGATATAGAAGTCGACCGTTCTCGTCAACGATCATTGATCGAGTGGCAGATTTCGATTTCTTATCCGAGACGGCCTTTCGATTAGGCGAATCAGTCTTCCGAGGTCTC
>JAOLZO010000009.1 GCA_028343845.1 Verrucomicrobiota bacterium
GCAAGTTCAAGTAATCCCCAAATATTTCCAGGGCGAACTCGTTGCGAAAATGAGTGAAATCCCGAATCTCGTATACGACGTTCCGTTCCGCTTGAGTGAGCACTTCGGTAGCGATATCCGATCCTGCTCCGCGTAGCAAAGGTCGGGTCAAGCTTAGTGTGATCGAAGGGACCTTTGGAGTGCCATCGAAATAGAGCACGAGATCATTCACCAAAGACGCGGAAAAAGAGCCCCCGGCTTTCAGTAGTTTTTCAGCCGTTATATTTGCGCTGGAAACAGTTTCCTCGGAACCGTCCGAGGAACGATTCAAGCCTGCATCCAGTTCGACGCTCTTGAGCCTGAAGGTAAATTGATGTCGTGTATCAGTCAGAGCCAGAGCCTGCAGGTAAAGCTTTTCCCGATTGAACTGATAGGTTCGGTTGCTCTTTACGGCCAAGTCCAAGGTGTCCGTCAAGGTCAAGGTTCGATTGGCGTCAGTCCGATTGCGGTCATGAATGATCTCGGTACCCAAAATGTCGTCGGGGGTTCGTTCGGAATATGCAGTGTCGATCGAATGTTGCATGCGCTCACCGAGGGCCAGTTCGCTTCGGTCATCAAGGATTTCGTAGACTTCTTTATCCGATGCTCGACGATACTTGTGGGGCTTGCAACCGAGCAGACCCCAAAGGGCGACAACTAGTGCAACGCCTAGTAGTAAGTGGGTAAGCCTGATGGGGGTTGTTCCGGACATGCTATTTTATAAACAGCGTAAAACGATAATGCGTTACAGACATATTTCCCGCAATGCTACAATTCGGGATATGAACGGCTATCGGAAGGAGCTCCCGTCGAGTTCAGGAACCTCAAGCTTCTCAAGCTCTCGTAATCATGGGAAGAGGCGATGCGAAAATAGTGTCGCCGTCTGTTGGCGCAAAACCCACGCGGTCTTCAACGAATCCAATGTCCCTGCTTGGGACTTTTCTTGCGAGGGTCTGGCGGTCCTCCAAGAGAAATTGAATTTTTCTCGATTTCCGAAAGTAGTTTGCTCGCTAGTTCCTTTAGTTCCTTCACTTTTTCGGGGTGCTCGGAAGCCAAGTCCTTTTCTTCCGCCGGATCCGTGGACAGATCAATCAGCACGGGCCCCTTATTCGTACCGGGAATCTCCTTGACCTTGTCGAGGTAGAGCTTCCAGTCACCGACCCGTATGGCTTGGGGCATCGCCCAGCCATGCCAGTAAAGAAGGCTCTTTCGGGGATGAGTCTTGGCCTTGCCTTGCAAACTCTCCCATAGGTTCAAACCATCCAATTTGGGCACGATGCCAGGCCCCTCCTTCAACTTGATCCCGCAAGCCCCCGCGAGGGTGGGCAAAAGATCAATCGCGGTGGTCAGTTTGTCGGACACCTCTCCTGCAGAGATCAGTCCAGGGAAACGCAGGATGCAGGGAACCCGCGTCCCGCCCTCAAGGGCGCTCCATTTCAAACCGCGGAAAGGCTCGCCGCTCCCCCATTTCCTCTGTCCGGGCTCGGTTCCGTTGTCCGACATGAAGACCACGATAGTGTTCTTCTCCAACTCTTCGTCCTTTAGAAACCCCAGAAGATCGCCAATCCGCCCGTCCAGTTCCTCGACCACGTCCCCATAGTCGGCATTGGCCGATTTGCCCTTCCAATCGGGATGGGATTGGGCGGGAAAATGAGGAGCACTAAAAGGAAGGTACAAGAAGAAGGGGTTCTTCTTGTTCGATTTGACGAAGGCGACCGCCTCCTTGATGAAATTTTCCGTCAACCTGCGGTTATCGAAGGGATCGGCTTCCAATTCCCTTCCCCGCCAGAGCTTCTTGGTCTGATTGTTGCTCTTGTCGATGAAATAGGTCAGGTCGAACCCCTGGCCCATGGGGTGCAACTCCGAAGTATCGCCCAGGTGCCATTTCCCGATCAGGGCGGTCTTGTATCCGGCTCCCTTGAACACCTCGCCCATGGTCCGGGCTTGCGGAGCCAATCCGTTATGGGGCTTCAGCCCGTAACCGACCACGCCTCCGTTCCAGCCCAAACGGGGAGGATAAGCTCCCGTCAGCAAGGCCATGCGCGAGGGCGTGCAAACGGTGGCGCCCGCATAAAAACTGGTCAGTCGCAAACCCTCCTCCGCCAGCTTGTCGAGAATGGGGGTCTTTTGTCTTTTGCTCCCGTAGCAGGACAAATCGTTGTACCCCAAGTCATCCGCCATCATGAGGATGACGTTGGGCGGGTTCGCGCCGGACAGTACGAATCCACCAAGAGACAGGCAAAGCAAAGATAGAAGGTAAGTCTTGGACATACCCATCCCCTAACAAACGCTAGGTTTCAATGCAGTAAAGAAAGCGATGCCCACTCAAGAAAAGCAGTTCAACCGCAAACCCCGCCACTCCGGTTTACCGGGAGAACTTTGCGAACCTGAGTACCAAGTACGGGGTCACATTGAAAAGAATCACCGCCAGTTTGTAGTAACCCATCATGGCGTAATTGATTTCGGCAAAACTCTCTTTGGATATCTCAACTGCCGAAGTGTGAACCCAAAACACCCAGTCGCGGGCAAAGACAAGAGCGATAATCCAGTAGAGAAGGATTCCCAGGTTAATGACGGTGCACCAGCCTAGAAAAGTCTGAAGGTTTTCTTTGGTCATGCTTATTGTCATCGTTCGTATCATTCCTTACAGCATCCAACGACTCACTCCTATTTCCTTCGCACGCAATACAGAAAGTTCGTCCCACGCAGAATCAGAGCGCCATTGGCGATGGCGGGCGAGGCCATGAACATTTCGTCCAGTTCGTTCACGTGCAGGACCTTGAATGTATCCCCCGGCTTCAGCACCCAGGTCTGCCCATATTCATTCGAACAAAAAATCTTTCCGTCATGGGACCAAGGCGATGTCGTAAATTGGCCGGTGCCTCCCGTCAGGCGGGCCTTGTAAACCTCCTCACCAGTCAGTGCATTGAAGCAACCGAAAATGCCGCGGTCGTAGAGAACGTAGAGGCGTTCACCGAGCAACAACGGTGACGGGTTATACGAGCCAATCCGACTTGAGCTCCAAGCCACGAACTCGTTCGAAGTCATGTTTTTCCCCAAGGTGATATCGCCCTTGCCCCCCGGCTTGATTGCATAGATGGGCTTCACCTTGTCGCCAACATATCCCGAGTTGACGTATAACATTCCATTGCCGGCAGACGGCATGGTGATCACGAACCTCGACATTCCCCTCAATTGCCACAATTGCTTCCCCGTTGCAGGATCGTACGAACGCACACCCTCTTTGGCGCAGGTGATCAACTCCGCCCGCTGTTTGTTTAACCAGACATATGGCGTTGACCAGGACGACGTACTGGTACGGTCGACGCGCCACTTCTGCTTGCCTGTTACCTTATCCAAGGCCACCAGGAAGGACTGTTCCTCGTTATCGCACTGCGCATAGACCCTGTCACCATGGATGACAGGCGAACTCGCAGTCCCCCAGGAATGAAGCATCTTGAAAACTCCCAGATCCTTCTGCCATTGCGGTCTGCCCTGCATGTCGTAGCAATATAGCCCGGCCGAACCGAAGGAAACGACGATATGCTTCCCGTCCGTAACCGGAGTCTCCGACGCGTAGGTATTCTTGAGGTGTATGGGCGATTGCGGCTTGGCCTCACGGGCCAGTTGCTTCCATAGCAGAGTCCCGTCCTTCAAGCTATAGCAACGTACTTCCCAGCGGTAGACGTGCTTGTGAGGTTCTTTGCGCTCACCGCCAAAATAAAGCCCCCTCTTGGGTGACTCGAGCTGGCCATCGGTCACGGCCGTCGTCAAAATCACGCGATCCCCCCAGACAATGGGTGACGACCACGCCCGCCCAGGCACCTTGACCTTCCAGGCAACGTTCTGCTCGGCGGACCACTTATCTGGTATGCCATCCTCAGTCGAAACTCCGACAGCGTCTACCCCACGAAACCCGGGCCAATTGTCAGCCGTGGCGACAAATCCGCTACACACGAGTGCCAAGGTACTTAAAAGGTGTTTTGTGTGATTCATATTTCGTTTATTTCGATCAAGCCAACGCCACTCCTCAGGTTCATTATTCAGTTCAGCTTACCAATACAGTAGAGAAAGCGGTGGCCACGCAAGAAAAGTTGATCACCTGCCACAGCGGGCGATGCGTCGAAGCGGTCGGCCAAGGTGTTCGTAGACACCAAGTCGAACTTGCCCGTTCTCTTGATCACTGCTGTCTTTCCGTAGCGCCCGAACACGTAGACGTGATTACCCGCCCCGGTGAGCGAGGCATAGACGTTGGACAAACCTTTTATGCGGGTTCGCTCCATGAGAACCTTACCGGTTTTTGCATCGACACAGGAAAGGATGGCCTGGTTGGACTGGGTAAAGTAGAGAAGCCCGTCATAAAGCACGGCGGACGGGACGTAGGGGGTTCCCAAATTACCCTTCCATAGGATATTCTCCGACTGATCCCCTTTTCCCGAAATGGGGACGGCGAGTACGGAAAAGCCTTGGTATCCGGTCATGCAGTAGGCAATGCCATCCTCAACGATTGGACACGGAATCGCATTATCCGTCAGGCCGGAGCATTCCCAAATGACGTTCCCATTCTCAAGATCATAGCTGATCACCTTTCCGGGATTCGAACGAACCCCCTCCTTTTGCCTGGAGGCGGTGGTGATCACCTGAGTTTTGCCTTCATGCTCAACGACTGCAGGCGTGGACCATCCGTTTCGGGTGTTCCGGTTTTTCATCCAAATGGTTTCTCCATTTTTGGCATTCAAAACATGGATGGTCGACTGTCCCCGATTGTCTCGAACCACAACCAGTTTGCCCTTGTGCAAAACCGGTGAGCACCCCTCCCCCAGGCTCGCCCCGATCTTGACCTTGCCCAGGTTGCGCTCCCAAAGTTTCTTGCCCTCCAAGTCGTAGCAAAACAAGCCCGCCGAACCGAACCAGCAATAGAGGCGCTCGCCATCGGTGGTGGGAGAGGCCGAGGCAAAGTTGTTGTCCCGGTGAGTCCCCTCGTGCGGAATCATTTTGGTGGCCACCCTCCGCCAAAGGGTTTTCCCGGACTTGCGATCCAAGCAAAGCACGATGAACTCGTAGGTCGTATTCGGGTGCGTAATGTCGAAGACGCGCTTGGGCTGATCTTCCGGGCGAGGGAGAGAAGGATCCACCTTGCCCGTATTGATGGCAGTCAGAAGAAATACCTTGTTGCCCCAGATGATTGGTGTGGAGGTTCCAAAGCCGTCGATCGGGGCTTTCCATCGAACGTTTTTCTCTTCGCTCCACTTCGTGGGTGGTTTCGCTGTTGGCGCAATGCCATTGGCCTCGGGGCCACGCCAATGATGCCAGTTATTGGACTTGGCTTGTGGGAAATCCGTGGCGTGGGCGTTGAAAAGGAAGGCAGCCCAAGCTGAGCAAAGGAGAAGTATGTTTTTCATTGTTCAAAGTGATAATTCGCCGGTACTGCTGGCGAACTTGTCGGTGTTGAGGTTCATCTGGTTGAGCATATGCACGAAGAGGTTGCAGAGCGGTGTATTGTTCTTTGCGTCATGCGCTAGGTAACGGCCGTGCTTGAGGCCGCCCCCGGCCAGCAGGATGGGATTATTGCGTGGATCGTGCGAGCTGGCGTTGCCAAGATTACTGCCCAGTAAGGTAAGTGTGTTATCGAGCAAGGTGCCACCCGCTTCGCGCTTGGTTTTCATGGCAGTGAGGAATTCGTCGAAACAACCCATGATGGCGCGTTCGATCTTGAGCAACTGCTCAATGCGCTTGGGATCACGACCGTGATGGGAGAGATTATGGTGCTCGGAATCGACGCCTTCGATCTGTGGCATGCCATGGTTGTGTTGGATGACAATACTGATCACTCGCGAGGAATCGGTCTGCACAATGAGCGGGACAAGGTTAAACAACAGCTTGATGCGGCCAATGAGGTCGGTCTTGTCGTGGACGTCAAGCGGAGCCTTGGTCTGAACTTTCGGCTTGGGACGGTCAAGCCAGACCTGTTCCTCGGCGAGGTTCTTCTCAGCGGTGCGCACGGATTCGAAATATTCCTGCAACCGCTCGCGATCGGCTGACGGAGCGTTCTTGAGCACTATCTTGGTTTGGCTGAGCAACTCGTCCAGCACGCTGCGGCCCTCGGCGAGTTTTTGTTTTTGACGAGCGATCTCCTCCGGTTTTCCGCTCAGGAACATTTTCGCAAACATACGTGATGGGCGTTGCTCGGCTGGGATCATTACCCCGCTAGTGGTGTATGACTGGCTTTTTGCAGTATCGCTACTAAGTGACACGGAGGGAAAACGCGTGACGTATCCGAGTTTGTCAGCCGCGTATTGGTCAACTGAGATCGAGTTACGAAAACCGTCCATACCGGGGTTGGGGGCGGCGCTCAGCCAGGTCATCTCGCACTGGTGCTCGCCGCCTTGTTGCGGATGGGAAAGCCCGGAGAAGAGGGTTAAATCTTTCCGGTGAGCCTTGATGATACTCAGGTAATCGGTCAATTCGTAGTCGGCCCCGATCTTTTTCGGGAACAACGCCGGCGCGTGCAGTCCGAGCGTGTTGCAGATCAAGACCATCCGTTTGGGCGGGGCCTGTTCCTTGGCCCAAGCCGGTTGCATCGATTCCAGCCACGGCAACGCAATTGCCACACCGGTGCTTCGTAAAAAGGTTCTTCGCTTTAGTTTCATTTGTTTAAAAATAATCGGCTTTGCACTACGGCATGAAGAAGGTCTCTGACAAGGTAGCCATCCGCCTTTGCCGATGCGAGAATTTGTTCAACCTCCGCGCGGTCGGCAAACTGCACTTCCCCACCGGTGGCGAAAGTGATAAGTTGCGATACAAAATTGCGGGCAACCTGCTCCTCCTGCCTGAGCAGCAGGTCCCGGAAGCGGCGGATACCTCTAAATTTTTCTCCACTGGCCGTCGAACCGCTGGCGTCCACGTCGAGGCCCCAGCGGTAGAGAGGGTGCCCCAGGTGGTGTGCAGCAAGGTACCGCTCTTTGGTCCAGTCACCCTTACCGGGTGTGCGATAGCGTTGGCGGAACCCTCCGATGGGATCGAAGCTCTCCAAAGCAAATCCGGGCGGATCGATGTGTTGATGACAACTGGCGCAACTGGCCACGTCGCGATGCTTGGCGAGTGTTTCGCGGATGGTCACCGCTCCGCGGATGTCCGGTTCCAGTGCGCTGATGGTGGGCGGTGGCGGTTGGGGTGGTGTACCGAGCAGCGAGGCAAGCACCCAGTGCCCACGTTTTACGGGAGAAGTAAGTGTCCCGTTGGCGGTGACCTTCAGTATGCTGGCTTGGGTCATCAGGCCACCACGCACACTATCAGGAGGCAATGCTACTCGACGCATTTTTTCGCCTGAGATGTTGGCCATACCGTAATGCCGAGCGAGTCGGCGGTTGACGAAGGAAAAGTCAGACTTGATAAAATTGCGGGCAGCCAGGTTCTTCGCCAGTAGTTCGCGTAGATAAAGCCGTGTTTCAGCGAGCATGGCTTGGCGCAATTCATTATCGTACTCAGGGTATAGGGTTGGGTCCGGCGTGGTGGCGTCGATGTCGCTCAAGTGCAACCAACCATCGAGAAAGTCGTTGATGAATCGGTTCGAGCGCGGATCATTCAACATGCGGTCCACCTGCGCGGTGAGTACTTTGGCTTGGGTGAGTTTCTTATCGTTGGCAAGGCGGACTAATTCGGCATCAGGCAAGGTCTTCCACAGGAAATACGAAAGTCGGCTGGCCAGCGCGTGATCGTCCAGCAGACCGGGTTGGCCACCATGAAAGAGAAACTGTGGCGAGCTGAACATGGCTCGCAGAGGGGCGCGAACCATTTTGTGCATCGGTTGGTCCTTGGGGTGATGCGGTTTTGCAAGAGAGACAAAGGATTCGATTTCCGCGTCCGCCACTGGTCTGCGGAAGGCCTTGGGGGCGAGTCGCTTGACGACGTCACGCAGATGTTCCTTGGGTTCCTTGGTGGGGTGCGTCCAGTAGATGCTATGTTTGGGCAGCCAAATGATCGGTACGCCGGTGAGCAAATTGCGGGTACGCGTTGGTGGCCACTCTTCCTCCAACGGGCCCTCGATCTTCAGCCACTTGATGGCGAGCCCTTCACCCTTGTAGCCGCGTGCGCCCTTGACGCGCATCATGTAGATCATTTTCCCGTCCGGAGCCACGTTGAGGTTCAATCCTGCGGGGAAAAAGAATTCACCCGGCTCGAAATATTGGGTGAGTTCAATCTTGCGGGATTTGCCGGGCATGATCTCGAAGTTGCCAATCAACTCGGTGTTGCCGTGCTTGTCACTGGCCTTGTATAGACCGAAGCCGATGGTGCTCTTGGCTTGGTAACCACTCCCTTGGGCAGTGATCCGGTAAAGCCCTGGGTAAGGAAAGTGATACCCCATGTAGTCGGATCGGGCGACGAATGGTTCACTGCGGTAGCTGAACATCACGTAGGCGTCATCGGTTCGCATCACGGTCTGTCCACCATTACGCATCGGGCGGTCGAACCACATGCTACTGTACCTGTTGTTGCGGTAATCCATATCGCGCCCACCGGCACGGGGCTTGGGGCCGAGTGCAATGGCTTCATCCAGCGCGGCATCCACCGCCGTTAGATAGCTGCGTATGTGCACGGGCGAGATGCCCTGTTTTTCCGCAACGTTGGCAAACTTGGCCGAGGTATTCTCCGGGGGCAAATGTCGCTTTAGGTTTCCACCTATGCCAAGGATATCCTGCAGGGTGTATTCAAACTCCAGTCGGGTGAGCCGACGTGCAGCCACACGGCCCTGAGCAGCTTGTTGTTTGAGGTTGGCCGTGCGTAGGTCTGCTTCCAGCGCCGTCAGCGCCTTGTTCTTCAGTATTGGGTTCGGACGCTTTTTCTTCTTGGGCGGCATTTCACCCTTGTCCACCCGGTCGAAGATTTTCACCCATTGGCGAAAGGTGACGGCATCGGACAGGTCATGCCCGATCTTCTCAAAATTCAAAGGGGTGTCCGTATCCGCGTCATGGCAATCAATGCACGAGGCTTCCACCAATGGCGCCAATGCATCCTTGAAAGCCTGTCCATGGGCGGGCAGGCCGATAACAAGCAGCAGTATAATGACAATGGATCTATTCATTTCACCACGTTGTTTATCTTAGCGCCGGCGACGACGTGGGTGAGAATTCTGACGAAAGAGGCTCCCGGGTTGGGCATGTCGGGATTGAGGCGGCGCTTTTCTTTCCAGAGTTGGCCGACCCGAGCGCGTTGTTCGGGTTTGAGCCCGGCCATGACCTTGTCCACGTAAGGCTGGTGGCGACTTCCGTGATAGCCCTTGGGGATGGGATTCTTGTCGATGCGGGCAAGGAGCTTCGCGGTATCGGTGTCGGGTGCTCCGGTGGCAGGTCGTTGCGGTTCGTTTGCTCGACCCTTCTTCACTTCAGCCTGTTCTTCCGGAGTGAGCCATTCCGGAGAATCGGCCATGACGCTCGCATAGATGGCTTGCGCTTTCTTTTTCATTCGGGCAACGAGTTCGGGATGGTTTTTTACGATGTTGTTCTGCTGCTTAAGATCCTTCGATAGGTCATACAGTTGTTGAACACGGCCGAGCTCGCTCTTTTTGAGTTCGGGGATCCACGCTTCGTTGAAGTAGAACAAGTCCCGAAGCTGTCTCTTCAGGCGATCGGCCTCGGGGTTGGCTAATCTCTCGATATTAAACAGGCAGTTGCGAAGATCCTTAACATCCCTTCCGTCCAGCACTTTCTCCAGATCATCGCCGAGGACTTGCTTGATTTGCTCGGTAAGTCGATTGGCGGCTTTGAAGTCGATCGGTGATTTCGCAGTGCCGGAGGCAAAAAGAGTGTGGTCACCCATTCGAAGGACCATGTTCGCGCCTGTCATCCAAAAGAGCGGCTGATGCCTCTTGAATTTGCCAGATTGGGTAAGCAGAGGTGTGAGGTCAGAGCCGTCAAGATGGACCTTCGCGGGTTTCTCGATTCCGATCAATCCGCAGAGCGTGGGAAGGAGATCGACGACACCGGAGGGCTCGTCCTCGACCCGCCCTCCGGGGATTCCACCCTTCCAGTAAAAGATGCCGGGGACGCGGTGCCCGCCTTCGAATTGAGATCCTTTCTGTCCGCGAAGTTCTCCGTTACGCTCCGGCCGGTAGCTGCCGTTGTCGGAGGCGTAGACGATGATGGTGTTCTCTAGCTCGCCGAGTTTTTCCAGTCTTGCGATGAGTCGTCCAATCGCCCGGTCGGTGTTGTCGATTGTGCCGCTGTAGATTGCGGCTTGATCGTTGAGCGCACCATACTGGGAAACGATCTCGTCGGGTGCCGCGATCGGAGCGTGGGGTTCGTTGAACCAGAGATTGAGAAAGAAGGGTTCCTTGGCGTCGCGCTTTTCATTAAGCCAAGTAAGGGCTTCATTAACAACGATTTGGCAGGAGTAGCCTTTCATCTCTCCCATGCGTTTACCATTGCGCAGAAACTGGGTTGGGTTCTTGTGGCTGGGGCCCGGACCGTTAACGAGGCCGAACCAGTAGTCGAAGCCATGTTCGGCCGGGGTGGGATTCTTGCGATTGTGCACGGGTATGCCTAGGTGCCACTTCCCAAAGTGAGCGGTGGCGTAGCCGTTTTTCTTGAGCACTTCGGCGATGGTCGTTTCGCTCTTCAAGAGATGCATCTTGTGAAGGCGTTCGGTGATGACTGAATAGACTCCGGCCCGATAGTGGTGGCGGCCCGTAAGGAAGGTGGCGCGCGAAGGGGAACAACTCGGCGCGCCCGAGTGGAAATCGGTGAAGCGCACGCCCCCAGCGGCCAACTTGTCGAGAACGGGCGTCTTGACGGGGCCGCCATAGCAGCCAATGTCGCGGTACCCCAGGTCGTCGACAAGTAGAGCGATGATGTTCGGGCGTTTGTCCTTGGTAAAACCGGTACAAACCAGCAGCAGGAAGCAAAAAAAGGTGAGGATGGGTTTCATGTTTACTAGATCGCTACCCATAAGATGGGTTACCAAAAATTTAGGGCGCGGCTCGAAATGAGGATGCCGGCAAGCCTGAACTATTTACTAAGTTTACGGTGGGAATATTGCTCCAGGCAAATTTTACGTACCTAGGGTTACTTATACCTGATAAAATAACGGTATGCCCATCAATTCTGGCGTTGGCCTTAACAAACCTTGAGCCATCATTGGATATTTGAAACGAGTGGTTCGAAGAGTTTTTATCACGCCATTTCAACTCTCTTCCAGTGTGCTCAAAGATTATTCGAATTGTGTTCCCACTAGTTACGTATTTTTTGAAAATCGGACCGGAAGCAACAATGTCCAGACCATAGTCCTTCGCTAACGCCAAATAAGCCAAACGCAGTCCGACGTCTTCTTTGTTTTTAGGGTGTATACGCTCAGACCAGTGCTTTCCATGATCCCTCTGTTCATTGACGTCAATGGTGTCATTAATGATGGCCATACCGGTATTTTTTAGTGAAAGCGACTTCATCTGATTCTCCCAAAAATCAACTAATTTGGTCCCGCCATACTCAAATGGGGCAAGTTGAACGTAATAAAAGGGAAAATCACCCTGTCCCCAGAGTTTACGCCATCCGTTGATCAAAGCCTTCATTTTTATAGGGTAAAGCCTATCTTCTTCACCTACGTGAGATTCGCCTTGGTACCAAATAACTCCCTTGATGGCACATGGAACAATTGGCTTGATCATCGCATCAAATATAGCTGTTGGCGAGTGATGTTGGCCTTCATTGACGTTTAGGTTCTTTAGAGCAGGTTCATCTGCAAACCCTTCGGGAGCAGTCCATGGCTCAATCCGAGACCCTCCCCATGCACTTTGAATAAGACCAATTGGGACCTTCTTTTCCAGTCTTGTATATAGTTCACGACCGAAGTAATACGCTGTTCCTGAAAAACCTTGCGACTGCTTGGTTTTTTCGTCCAGATGGGTACCTTCGAGAATGTTTTGTGGGTTGCATACGCGCCACTTGAGGTTCGTTCCGGGCAGCTCTTTCAGGGGCTTGCTAGACAGAGATTTTGGAACAACGAACAATCGAATCCCAGGGTGATTGGCAGTGGCAATATCTGCGGGACCTTTTTCAGTATCTTTAATTCCCCATTCCATATTCGACTGCCCGGAACAGAGCCAGACGTCACCTACGAGAATATTTTCCAGGCGAATGGCGCTACTGCCGGATATGGTCATCGTTTGCCCTGTGTGTGACAGCACCAGTGGCTTCAAGCTTAGCTTCCATTCACCTCTTGGATTTGCTGCAGTACTGACTTTCTGCCCTGCAATTGAAACAGTGATCGTTTCTCCAGGTCTGGCAAAGCCCCAAACAGGCAAAGCGGCATCTCGCTGGAGGACCATGTTACTGCTGAAGATTTTGGCGACTTCAAGTTCTGCCGGGGGGCTCTTTCTCACAAAGTTATTGGAGAGAAGCGGGGCTGTAACTTCGGTTGCCCAAGCATTCCAACGTCTTATGGCTGCCTGTCGGTCCGTTTTATTGTGGCCGGGATTGAATCCGAATTTCCCGACGTCATTCGTTCCTTTTTTGAGAATAATATGCGCGTAGCCACGAACTCCCCCATCCGGGTCGTCCAGCAGTTTGATCAGTGTCTGGATAATCTTCCTGTCGTCATGCATGTTGCCAGGTATCATCAATTCATAGGTCCTCGAAATTGCCGTGATCAGTTGGAACCTGATATACCGTGTAAAAGACGTATCGAGCACTGCATCGGTTATGATTTTCTGGGCATCGAGTTGGCGCCATTTTGCATACCTGCCGAGGACGTGACAGGCATTGAACCTAAGGTCCTGGTCTTTTTTCGGGTCTTTGTCCCTGATGATTTCGCCAAGTTTGGCAATAAAGGCAGGACCATAGCTTGTAGAGTAACCACTTGCAACCGCGGCGTGACGAACGTCGGCGTGTCTGGAATCGAACGCCTTGATGAGCGCCTCACCTGCTTGAGGGCCACCAATGCGGGCAGCTTTCTTAATGAGGGGGATGGCCTGAGAATTTGGCATGGTGGCGACGTCCCTTTTGATCGTCGCAAGCGTTGCCTTGTCCGTTTCGCCAAGGGGAAGGATCTTGTTGCGCGTCGCATGGATCCATCTGAAGACGTCATCATTGACAACCATATTGATAGGATCGCCTTGAAAGACCTTGGAGTGGTTTACCCCATCCAATTCGCGGTAGACGTATCGAAAGCCCTTTTTACCCAATTCCCGCGTAAAGCATCGTGTAAGATCAACGTCGATAACATAGTCGCTGTCGCCGTGCACGTGGTAGAACTCGGGGAGAAAGTCAGCCAGCTTGCCATTGCTTTGGGGCAGGTATTCTTTCAGCGATTGATTATGGAAGTCTACGCCGTAATCGATTCTGGTTCCCGTCCACTTCCCATTGACAATGCCATCCTTCCATTTGAGTTTCACCCAATCCTGATTGGGGTATCCTCCGAGAGACTTTTTTGTCCAGTCCGGGCTATGAGCCCCGGCGTAGGCAGTCACGGTGGCGAAGTGCTTTAGGTTGTCCCAGATAAAACGCGTGGCCATGAATCCGCCTCTTGACCATCCAATTAGGTGAACCCTTCGCCTGTCGATGGGGTAAGTTTTCATGGCCCATTGAAAGGTTTCGTATGATGGCCCGTGATCGGCTTTTTCCCAATCGCCCAAGTGTTCTTTGTACCCGTTCGGGCGTCGCGATTTATGACCGATGATTACGTAATCATCGACAGCTCCTTGACGTTCCAAAAAAGTTTTTGATGGCCAATCAACCATGGAGTTTTCATTTCCGCCATGAGGGTGAAAGGCAAGAATCAGGCCGAGTGTCTTTTCTTTGGGCAGGCTCATTGGCACCCGTGCCTTGAACTTCATGCTCGTGCCGTTACTAAATTTCAGCGTGTCAGTGAAGGTGCCGGTTTGCGGAGTACCTTGTCCATAGGACGTGCTTAAGATGCTGGTCAGAAATAAGATTCCGAGCAACAGCGGCAGGGAGCATAAAGACTTGAGGATGGGCTTCATTGTTAACTTGAGGATGGGTTTCATGGTTACCGGTTCGCTTTCTATATACAGCCCTTAGCTCCCAAAAGTTACGGTTTGACTGCCCGAAAGTGCGGGGCGTTTTTCTTGGGGAGCCATTTCTTAAGTTTGGCTTTGGCTTGGGCATACTTGGGATCCCCGGCCAGGTTGTTCCACTGGTGGGGGTCTTTGGCCGCCTCGTAGAGTTCTTCGCCCCCCTTGCCGTAATGAATGTAATGGAAGCGCTCCGAGCGAACGGCATGATTCGGGCCAAGCCAGTGAGGCGAGAGGGTGATCACTGTTGGATAGGGCCACTTGGCCTTTGGATTGCGAACCAGAGGGGCGATGCTCCGACCTTCGTTCTTCGGGTTTTCCGGTAGTCCGCATAGATCGAGAAGAGTTGGATAGAGGTCGAGTAGGCTGACCGGTCGTGTGCAGGTTTTCGCCTGTAAATTTCCTCCCAGCTTCTCGGGCAGGTGGATGATGAGGGGGGTACGCGTGGTTTGTTCCCAAAGGGCCATCTTGCCGATTTTCTTTTCCCCGACGTCATAACCGTGGTCTCCCCACAAGACGACGATGGTATTGTCCTTGTGCGGACTCTTGCTCAAGGCATCGAGCACGTGACCCACGCAAGCATCGGCAAAGGAATCGGCGGCCAGACAGGCTTGCACCGCTTCCTTCCATTTGCCGCTCTCCCGGATGTGCTTTACGTGACGTTCGCCCATTCGTTTGCCGGCGGCGGGGACATCGTCGAAGTCATCCGGTTTGTGGGGCGGTAGCACGATATCTTCCAGTGGATGCAGGTCGAAGAACTTCTGCGGGGCATACCAGGGGAGATGCGGCAGGTAGATTCCGCAACCGAGGAAAAAAGGTTGGTCGTGATCCCGTTGCAGGAACTGGGCCGCACCGTCTGCGGTCTTCCAATCGGGATTGGCCTCGATGGGATGATCGGTTGGTCCCCAGTCGATGAGGCGGGCGACGATCGGGTTGGATTCGAACTTGGAACGAAGCCCGTGCTTATAGCGTTCGCTCTTGGGGGGAAACGTGGCGCCGGTGCGGGTGGAATAGACGTGATCCCAGGCCTCCGCATCGGAGAACTTGCCATGGGCTTGGTGATAGAGTTTACCGCCGCCCCATGCGAGGTAGCCATGGTTGCGGAAATATTGAGGTAGGGTCACCCAATCCTTGTACTGGGGCATGTCGCGAAACCAGTTCAGGTTGCCGTAGATCCCGGTCGTCGATGGACGCAAGCCCATCATGACGGAGGTACGCGAAGGACTGCACAGCGGAGCGGCGCAATGGGCCTGTTCGAAGAGCACGCCTCGTTTGGCGAGGGCATCGATATTGGGTGTCTTGGCCTGTGGATGGCCTCCGAGACAACCGACCCAGTCGTTCAAATCATCAACTGCAATGAACAAGACGTTGGGTCGTTCACCGGCCTGTAGGAAAAGACATGCGAAGCTTAAGAGAAACAGGCATTTTGCCCTTCGCAGAATGCTCAGAACCGTCGAAAGCATTGGCTACTTGGGGGTCGCTTCCCCATGGGGATAGCGGTAATCGGCCGAACCGTCCGTGGAGACTTTTTTCGTCTTTTGGGTCTTCAAATCATACAGGTAGAGAGCTCCGCCCGCCTGATACATGATGGCTGACTGGTCGCGCGTCCAGCGCGGGTAGGCAAACCAGACCTGCCTGCCCTCCTGATTGGCAAAGGGCTTGGCGTTGGTGATGGCACGGGTCTTAGCATCGAAATC
The DNA here is from genome assembly GCA_028343845.1 of Verrucomicrobiota bacterium. Taxonomy (GTDB): domain Bacteria; phylum Verrucomicrobiota; class Verrucomicrobiia; order Opitutales; family Seribacteraceae; genus Seribacter. Next base: position 15,739 of record JAOLZO010000009.1, read on the forward strand.
GGCAAGGTACAAGGTACGACCGGGAACCTTGCGCTTGAATCCCTTTTGGTATTCGAAACAGATTTTGGTCTGGTCGACCGACAAGCTCAAACGATCCAGGTACCCGCTTTTTGCCAGGTCGCATTTGATCTTCTCAAAAACCGGTTTGCCCTTGGGCTTGGGAGTCATCAGGAAGTAGCCCCTGCCCTGCTTGGGATGAGCGTGGTTGACCAAAATTCGCCCATCCGTCAGGCAAGTGTAGGCCCAAGTGTGCGTGCCCTTGCCGGTAAGGGCAATCTCCTCCCCTGGCTTGCCTCCGATCTTACCCGCCATGACGTGGTATCCCCCACCCTTCGGGTTCTTTCGGTTCCAGATGGGAGTGTTCGTCCCGTCCCGGGTCCAAGTCTGGTTGAAGTTGGTTTGCGTGGCATCGGTGATCTGATGAAAACCCGTGCCGTCTGCATTGATGATGCAGATCGCCGTTTTCCACATACCGACTTGAGGATGATTTTGGACACGCCGGAAAAAAACCAGCTTGTTTCCCGTCTTGGACCAGGAGGGTTTGAAATCCCAATGTCCCGTGGTGAGAGGCTTGCCCTCGGGTTCACCGAGCACGTTGACATGGATTTCCCCATCCTTGAAGTAAGCCGATCGGTGCCCCTCGGAAATCGACGGATGCTCGGATTGACCTAAAACGGAAAGGCCCGAAATGACTGCCAGCGCCATTGCAACCAAGCTTCGGTTCGGAGATAATTTCGATGGATTGATTTTCATGTTCTTACAAACACGCTGGAGTAAGATAAGATGGCATCGAAATGGATGGATCAGAGAGAGGATGAAGGCTCAGCGCTTCTTTGGCTTGCTCCCGGATTCTTTCATCGGGGGCGCGTGGCCTTTGATCCGTCCTTCAGGAGCTTGAGCATGCGCGGGCGTGCCTTGCGAATTTCCTGCTGGTCGACCTTGTTCGAAGTAAGGCCGTTGAGGAAGCGGTACAAGCCGACCATCCCATCGTTCCATTCCCCTGAAACTGTGTCGATGGAGGACTCTCCCTTTTTGTTTCGAACACTTGTCTTTGCCCCCTTGGAAAGAAGGAGCTTGGCGATTTCAAACCGTCCCATCAAGGCCGCGACGTGCAAGGGGGTTCCGCCATCACGGTTCCTTGCGGTCGCGACGGCTCCCTTTTGGATAAGAAACCGAACATGCTCAAGCCGGCCGTGAAAGGCGGCCGAACTTAGGGGAAGGTCGGCGTCCTTGGTCAGCGCATTGACGTCGGCACCCAATTCCACCAAGCGCTTAAGTTCGGCCAGGTTTCCGGTGTAAATAGCTACCTCAATCTTTCCCCGCAACTGCTGTGAGTCTACCTTCTTATTCGAGACGTGAAAAATGAAATCATTGGTGAACAAGCCATCGCGGTTCTGCAACTGAACAAAATGCATCCCTTCGGGCGGAAGGCTTGCCAATTCGATCTCGACCCGTTCATTGTCGCCTAATTTCACCGAACCCCTCGTCTTCCGGCCGTTTACGATGACAGAGGCTCCCTCCTTCAGGTGCCGACCGCTCACCACCATGGTCTTGTTCCGTTTGGACAGGACGGGGAACTTCTGAGTTCCGCGTTGTTTCTCAATCGGGCCTTCGGCCCAGATGCCGGGCTGCGGGTTGTCGTAATCAGCGTTCTTGCCATGTCTGCCCGTAAAAGTTCCCACGAACCGATTCGCATTCGCCAGTTCAAAAAGCCGATCCCGTGAAAACGCCTTTCGCTGTCCCGCAGTCTCGACGTAACTCCCTCCCTTCAGGGTTGAATCGTATTGCAGGATGACGGTCCGAGCCTTCCCTTCTTCGATGATCAGGCCTTCCGCTTGCAGGACGACCGCACCCTCGGAAGAGGAACGCTCGAGGGCATCAAGCAGATCATTGGACAGGCTGTCCTCCGTGGTCGAGGAATTGATGGTGACTTGACGACCCAAGGAACCGGAGAATCCGGTCGAGCCTTCCAACACCATGTCCCAAACGGGATCGAACCTCGACCGTCCGCCCCACGAGAACTTCCAGATCTTGCGCTCGGGAATTCCTTCCTCGGCTACCCGTCGGTAAAAGTCGAAGTCTATGATGTTAAGCCTGCCTTGGGGCAGAATCAGGAAACGATCGTAGGCTCCTCTCCAAGTCGGGGCCTCCATACCCGACCCCGGGGTGTTGGTACTGACCCAAAAGGGCATGCGGTGGCAATCTCCGCAGACATTGGGCTTTCGCTTGGTCGGGTCGTTATCTCCCTTGATGTGGAAGAGGTCGAAACCTTCCTCGGCCCTTGCGCTAAGCTCGTTGTCGTAGGCACGGCGCTGGGCCGGTGGGTAAGTCACTCCGAGCAGGAACTTGGAAAGTAATTCCCGATCCTTTGAACTCATCAAGCCTGCCTTACCTTCGTCGTTGATCGAAGCATCCTCCTCCAGTTTCATCGTCGAAGCCAAGCCGCCGTCGACCAGGTGACGGGTGGCGCTGACCGGGTCGTTCGGGTCACTGTTTGGCTTGACCGGCTTGTCAAGGCTCGCACTGTTTATACCTCCATAGGGATCACCGGGAATTCCGTCCCAGTGAAAGGGAGCCGTATCGCGCAGACCGCGAACGGGCATGGTCGAACGGGGCATGATTTGATTACCTCCCGTAACGATCGGAGTCTTCAAGACCCAAAGCAATTGATCGGAATGCCCGTCCGGGTGGCAACTGGCGCAGGAAAAAGACTTGGTGCTCGAAAAATCGGCTTGATTGAAGGCAATCCGACCAGCCTTGAACTCGGGATGGGTGGGATCCTCCAAGGGAATCGTCCGGACCACTCGGAGGCTCCTGGGATTGGAAACGTCGAGCAGGGAAACCGAGTTCTCCACCGCATTCAAGACCCATGCCCGCTTGGGCTTGCCTCCGTGAGCGGGCGAAAGAGCAATTCCGCGGGGAACGGCCCCGACCTTAACCCGTCCCAGAACTTCGCCGCTCACTGCATCCATCGAGAAAACCTTGTCCGAACCCGCTGCCGAAACGAAGAGTGTGGAATCGTCCCCGCTCACCTCTATGGCAAAGGGTGTGGCCAAGGCCATCCCATCCGTCGGGTTTTCGGGGGGCAAGGGTTCGAGATCGAGAAACTCGGGCTTGCGGGCTTTCCCGCCCTCAAAGCGAACCCGGGTAACCTGGTTGAGAAAAGCCCGGTTGCCCAGCTCCTTGAGCCCGTGCTTTTTGGTTCCGGCCAGGCCGTTTACCTCGTTCCTGGCATCGGTCTGGGCGACGAAGACTGTGCCCTTGGAGTCCAACGTCAGTCCATAGAGCAAGGTACCAAGGGTATCGACGGTCTGAATCAGCTTGTCGGTCTTCACATCGAATACAAACAAGTCCCGGTCGGGAACGCGGGGATGCTTCACAATATCGGTAACGTGCCCCAAGGACAGAATGTTATTTTTGGCAATGGAATGCTCGTGGGCATTAAAGGTAACGAGTTTGCCATCGATCTTATACCCGCCCGAGAGCTGGGTCTTGTTGTTCGACTCGAAGGGGATGACGTAAAGCCTGTCGTTGCGAACCATGATGGCTCGCGGATCCTGAGCCCGGATCGGCAAGCTCTTGGTCACTTTTCGGGAGACGACATCCACAACAGCGATCTTGTTTTCAGAGGAAAGCGCGACATAAGCCTTCTGGTTGTTGGCAAAGGCGATTCCCACGGGCTCGTCAAAGCGGGTCGCCTTGGTCTTCGGGTCAATATCTTGAACAGTCGCGACAACGTGCATGAAGGTGGGCTTCGACTGATCCAGATCGATCACGTTGACCGAATCGGAAACATGATTGGACACCCAGAGTTCCCTTCCGTCCGGTCGCAGGGCAAGGCTGACTGGATCAATCCCGACGGGAATGCGACGAAGTATGCGGTCGGAATTGGCATGCAGAACGTCGATCGTGTCGCAGGGCGTATTGGCCACGAAAACGTAATCCCCGAGCGCAACGATAGGCCGGGCATGAGGGCTGAGAAAGGACGGATTACCTATTTCCCTCGGTGCGGCGACCAAGGAAACGTTCAGCAACGCAAGCAGTATTAGGCAAAGGGTTCTCACTCGAAATTCAATCCTTTCTTCGGTTTGTAAGTGAAGCTTACGTTCTTTAATCCGTCAACGGTGACTTGGATGGTTTGTTTGTTTTCACCAAAGGACTCGTGCCAAGTGGCCAAAACGTATTCGCCGGGCGGAAGATTCTTGATGGTAAATCGGCCTTGCTCGTCAGTAACGGCGAAGAAGGGATGCTCCATTACGAAAATAAACGCCCGCATCCAGCGGTGGTAGTCACAGCGCAACTCGATTGGGCCTTCCTTCTCACTGAAACGCTTCAAGCGATCAGGCGTACCGGCTGGTTGAGCGACGTTAAAGGGCCGATTTTCCTGCGAGAGAGAGCGCACGTTATGAATGATGGGATCGCTGTTGCGCATGGCGAATTCCTGGCCGACGAACAAGCCCTGTACGCGCGGACGGAACATGGATCGTTGCTGGTCGAGCAAGGCCGCCTTTTTAGGCGCCGGGTAGGTTTTGCTAGCGGGCAGTCCTTTTCGGATATAGACAAAAACGTTCTGGATTTCGCCTTTGGCGCTGACCAGTTCCACCTCGTCTTGCGGATACGGGCGGCCTGCGTAGAGCTTGCGGCTTTCGGGGGTAAGCTGTAGCGGCGGACGCTTGGGTTGCGGGCCATCGAGCTTGATGATACCGGAGATATCCGCGGCAATCGCAGACGCGGTCGAAAGGAGAAATAAAGCAAGGAGGCGCATCGTTATTTCCCGTTTTTGGCTACGTATTCCATGATCCGTACAAAAGATTGACCGGCATTGGGCATATCCGGGTCGGCCTTGCGTTTCTCCTGCCATAAAATATGGATACGGTGTTTTTGTGGGTCGGTCAAATTCTTCATTCGTGCATCGACGTATGGCTGGTGTTTGCCGTTGAGATAGGCCTCGGGCAGATCGGTCTTATGAATCTTTTGCAACAGCTTGGCATTCGAGCCAGTGTAGGTAACCTTCCGGGGTTGCTCGTAGGTGAGCTTGCTACGGTCAGGCATATAACCCTTGAGCTTGATACCGCCTGAGTCGCCAAGGTCGTTGGGTTCAATCTTGATGATCGCCCCGTAACCGGTCTCCATGTGGCGCGAGGGGCCGCTGGTGGGTGTCCATACGTTGCCATCATCGTCAAACTCGATTTCTCGGGTGTAACTAACACGGTTGGGCAGTGGGTAGGTTACGAGCATCTCGGTCTTTGGATTGAATCGGTGAATGGTGTCGTTGCCCGTCCCACAGATCCACACGTGCCCATTGGGAGCGACGTTGAGAGCGTAGGGGATTTGGTTGTCCTTGTCAGGCAGATCGTAGACAAGCCATTCCTCGGTATCGGGATCGAACTTCCCAAATACCCCTGAAGCGAAGCCCGGCACCCAGATGATGCCGTCGGGCGCCACGTGCAATCGCCTTGGTCCGCGGAAAGGTGGGTTCCATTCCTTGACGTCGCCGTCGGGCTTGCTCGGATCGATACGTCCAATTCGGTTGCCGTTGAGTTTGCTGTACCAAATCATGCCGTCGATTGGCGAGTAGTCGATGCCGTAGGGCGTGATACCTTTACTCTCTCCTTTACCGGCGGCGACGGCTTGGTTGGCGCTCAAAAGATGGTATTCCTTCACTTCCTTGGTTTTGGGATGAATCCAGAAGACGGAGTTCCGACCGGCGTCCGTATACCATATGAGTCCCTCGGGATCCTTTGGGTTGATCCGTAAGGTGTGCGGATACCCGCCTCTTTTCGCGGGAGCCTCCGCACTGCTGTATATCTCAATCTCTTTATTATGGATGTCGTACTTTGCCATCTGGCCTGAGGCGCACATGGTGACCCACATGTGGCCGTCGTTATCCGGCTCAATGGAATGCGCTCCGTAAGAGCCACGCGGGAATTTTTTGTAAACCTGTTTGTCGGTTTTAGTATCCACAGTCACAATATAATTCTTAGTTATATTTACGGCATAGATCAATCGACCATCCGGGCTGAGATCGATGTCATGGTACTGCGACTCGTAGCGTTTGCCCATCTCCCACCAGGTGATCTTCGCCTTGGTGGCTGCCCCAGTAGGAGGGGATGGTGGCGCATACTTCGGCCACTTGTCGACGGCATCCCCTGTGTAAGTGTCCATGATGCGCTTTACGATGGTGCGCTTGGTATGCGGGTAGAGGGCGCCAAAGCCGTTCATGCGACGGATCATGGTTTCCCAGTCCACAGGTTCTTCCGGTGTGCGGAAGCCCACCGTGCCAACCTGGTGGCAGTAGGTGCAGTACATCTTGAAGTTCAGCTTGTCCCGCATGTCATCAAATTTGAGCATGCCGAATGCGCTATCGGCCGTACGTTGGCGCTCCAGTTTCCAGCCGGTGGCATTCGTCATCTTGATTTCGATGCCTGTTGAGCCGGCGGTGATATCGTAAAGCAAAACGTCGATCAGGCCCTTTTGCCGGGCGCGTACTCGATAATCCTTTTCGCGCAGGTCGTCGATTACATAGGTACCGTCGGCAGCGGTAAATACGCCCGAGGCCTTGCGGTTTTCCGTATCGTGAGCGGAAACGAACACGCCGCCAACCCCTATGCCATCTTTTGTGACCTTGCCACGAATTTCGTTAGCCTTCGCCAACGAAACCGACAACGCGAAGGCTAAGAGAGAAAGAATTATTTTTTGTTTCATATTAATTTTGTGAGGTATCCAAAACCTTGGCTTGAATAATGAGATCCCGAAAATTTTTGTCTTCCACGTCATCAAGCAGCTTGAGGAACGCCTCGAGGTGAGTGAGATCGTCTTTGTCCAATTTGATCGACTGATAATCCTTCGGCGCGCCGGGTTTCTGAGCTGCGACGAGTTTGGCGCGCAGCGCTTTGGAGATATCCACCTTGCGCTTGTTCATGTTGCGCAGGGAAGGAGTAGGCAGCGCCTTACCGCCCTCGCTCAACGCGTGATTTTTGAGGTCGGTAAATTTTTCAGGTACGTGACAGACGATGCAGTTGCCGTTTCTCACCTCCGCGTCGGTGCTCAGGAAGGTCTTGTAACCGAGATACGCTTCGCGGTTCATGCCTTTGGGAAGCTTGATCAGGACCCGCCCCTCTTGATTGGCCAACAGGCTGTAAACGCGAGCCGTAAAATCGAGTATCTCCTCATCTTCCTCCACTTTATCCGGTATGCGGTTCAAGTATACGAAGGCATCGTAGACCGAGCGATTGGCGCTCGCCAGCCGATGAATCTTGGTCTTCTCCTCAATACTAGTCGCTTTGGGCTTGGCTTGCCCAAAGCCATCGGGGGACGCGACCGCAACGAAGCTCAGACAGATAGCCAATGAGAAGGCGTTTCTGCTCACCGTTTTCGGGGAAATGTCCGGACGTCCCTTCATTTGTCGGTTGGGGTCGTCAGCGCGATTTCGGAAACCTGCAAGCCGACCGGATCCCACAGCGTGTGGCACCAGACGCCCTTGACGATCAACCCGTAGGGAGTCTTGGGCAAAGAGTCCGCCCATTGGGCAAGAGCGGGATCCAGATGATAGTCGCTTAGGTTCAAGACGACCTCGAAAGGTTCCTTGAGCTCGGCCACTTCGGGTATTTTCTTAAGTTCTTCCAAGCGGTCTTCAAGGTGCTTGGTCTCGCCGGCATGGCCTGCCATAGCGGCATCATGCCTGGCGACGAGATCTTTGACGTGGATTTCAACTTCTCTCTTGTCGGGATTTTTATTGGCCTCGGCGATCTTGACTTCCAGATCGCGCTTGGCCTTAGCTGACCATGCTTTATTGCCTGCAAGCACTTTCTCCAGATTCCTGTGTTTTTCAACCAGATCGTTCTTGGCCTCGGCCAAGCGGCCTTCAAGATTCTTGGCCTCGCCGGCATGGGCAGTCAGAAAGGCATTATGCTTGTCGATGAGGATTTCGGTCTGCTTTTCAACTTCATCAAAGCCACGTTCGCCGGGTGAAGGCCCGTTTTTCCTTAACTCCGCGATCTTGACATCCAGATCGCGCTCGGCCTTAGCTGCCTCTGCTTTATGGCCTTCAAGCCATTTCTCGACTCTCCTGTATTCCTCAACTGGATCAGGTTTATCAGGTTTTTCAACCTCGGGGCGAGGCTTGCCAGCCGGCTGACCGGCACCCGCTTGAAGACCTCCGCTCTGGAATTCTTCGGAGGGAAGGATGGTCTGAAAGCGCCCGGCGAAATCACCGTTTTCGCGACTTAGAGTCATACCAAACCAAATACGGTGACTGGAAGCGATCTTCCCTCGAACGCGAATTTTGGTTTCAGGTTGCAAGATCACCGGGGGATGGTCGCCGCTGGAAACCGGCATGCTCAAGGTGTGAATGGTTCTTTGCTTTCGGTCGTCCTTGGCGGGCAAGGTATAAGGCACGGTCTTCAGGTGAGCCGGTTCGGATCCGTTGGCCGGCATCCATTCGCCGTGGTTGCGTTTTCTGCCGTTTTCCAAATGGCTTTGCCAAAGGGTAACGGACTCCGGCATTTTTTCGGGTACGAGTTCGCAATCCAGGGCAGCGACTACCCGGTGCTTGGCGGACACTTCGGCGGTGCTGCCGTCACTGAGTCGCGTCGCTTGCACCTTCCCTTCGTTAACCGTGAGCGTGGAGGAGAATAACTCGGCATCCACGCTGAATCGCGTGCCCATCACCTCGAACAATGCCGTTCGGGTAGAAACCAGCATCGGTTTGCCTTCGGGTTGCGGCACGACGTTGGCGGAAAAGCTCCCCTCCCTCAGACGCAGTTCCTTTTGTCCGAGATCGGAAATGGTCAGCATCGAGTTGCCAGAGATCACGACTTGCGAACCATCGTTGAACCTCAGTTCAAACCAAGCGTCAGGCGCCATGCCCTCGATGGTTCCGCCAAATAGTTGGGAACCTGCTTGCAGGTTGCGATTCACTTGACCACCATTGCCCGTCCAAAGCAGAGGACCGCTTAATTTCGTAATTTGCGCGATTGGCAATTCGGGCTTTGCTTCCGGTTGCTGTCCTGAAAACTGGATGAAGAGTCCGATCACCACCACGGCCGCCACCGCCCATCCCCAATTTCCGAAAGGAATGGAGACTGGTTTGGATTCCTCCTTGGTGTCGGGATCGATTACGGCGTTGAGCGGGGAGAAGTTCGGGACACACAGACGTTCCTCCAAGGCCCCATGAAGGTCGAGGTATTCATGGTAGAACTCCCGAGCCCCGGGTTCGGCTTGCAGGATTTCGTTCAGACGGGTCTTGTCTGCAACCGTGAGACCATCGTCCACCAGTTTGCCGAGCAGGGCATCCAGTTCATTTTTCCATAATTTTTCTTCTTCTTTCATATTCCGTCCTCTTGCATGCGGTTTTGAATGTAGCCCATCAATTGTCGGCGCATCACTTCGATGGTGTAAGTTCCCTCCTTCAAGAACTCCCGAGCCCCGGGTTCGGTTTGCAGGATCTCGTTCAACCGCGCCTCGTCTCCAACCGTGACATCCTCGTCCAGCAGTTTGCCGAGCAAGGCATCCAGTTCATCTTTCCATAACTTTTCTTCTTCTTTCATATTCCGTCCTCTTTCATGCGGTTTTGAATGCAGCCTAGCAATTGTCGGCGCAGGCGATGCAGTTTCACCTTCATCGCCCCAATCGTGCTACCTACGTCTTCGGCGATTTTCTCCATGGTACGTTCTCCTTGGTATCGCCATTCAAGAAGTTCCCGGTTTTTCGAAGACATACCTTTGAGGCAATGACTCAGGTGAGCCACCCGATCCGATTGAGCGGACGATCTGCCATCCTCATCCGGACCAATCATGGCATCCACTTCGTCGGTGAACACCAAGCGTTCGCGAACCTGCGTTTTTCGATAGGCCATCACTTCGTAGTTGGCCACGGTCATCGCCCAAGCCTTGAAATTGGTTCCCAGTTCGTAGTTGTCTGCCTTACGGCACAAAACCAAATTGGTTAACTGCAAGACCTCACGGGCTTGTTCGCGATCGGCCAATCGCTTGAACAAAAACCCGAAAAGCCGCTGCTGCACCTGGGTCAGCTCAAGAATAAATTCTTCGGAAAGCTCCATAAGCAATAAAAGTCATACTAAATATACAGCATAAATTAAAGATGGGTTACGAAAAACTTTTCTAAAAAAAGCTCAGCCAACAGAAAGGCCGTGGACGAAGCATTTTTCATAAAAGATATAATTTGCACTCAAACTTCAATCGCCCGCCTGTTCCTACTCATACACCAGCGAGACATCGACATACTGCCCCCCGAGAGTGTTTTGGCAGTGAATGGCGAGTGTGTTTTTGCCTTTCTTCAATGATGCCTGCGCGGCATCCGAAATTTTCCTTAGTTCGTAGTGCGCGGTATACCCGTCCAGTTTGGCAGCCACTACACCGTTGACGTAGATGGTGGGGTTTTCATCCCAAAAGACGTTCAGCAGCAATTTTCCTTTGATCGGATCGTAGTCGAATGAGGTCCTGATCCAGACCCGGGGCGTATTCCATATCGTTTTGATATTGGCGTTTGGTGTGCCGGGCGCCCCCAGGCCCGCAGCGCCCTGTTTCCACTTGTGATCGTCGAAACCAGGTTTCATCCAGTCGCCCACTGGTTCGGTCGTTGTGTAACGAACCGGAACCTTGTTTTGCGCCGCCACGGGCAAGGCCGGCTTGCCTAACAATTTTGCCGCGTAGAGTTTTTCATGCAAACGTCTCAATTCTTCGGCCGGGAACTTTTGCACTTCTCGATCGTATGTCATGAGACCGTTCACCTCCGCCTCGACATCGGTTGTCTGGGTGTAAATTCCTCCGGCCAGACCGGCTTGCTTGAGCCGTATCATTCGCTGAATTGATTCCCGGTAGCGACCGAGCAGTTCCTCCTTGCTCTTGGGCAGACCGCCATATCCCCAATTTTTCGCTCCGGGATTCCACACGTGTTTCTTGTCCACGACGAATCCGTGCCCGCCGAATTCTCCGACGACTTTGAGGTAATCCTTGAATCGCGAATCGTATACCGGAAAGTGGGGGTGGGGATAACTGTGGTGGTCAACCACGTCGCCAACCGGCCAGAAGTTGCCACCGCTGGCGACGTTGACGAGTCGTGATGGATCGTAGGCCACGGTCCACTTCCCGACTTCAAGTGTTCGATGCTGTCCCCAAGCTTCGTTGAAGGGAACCCAGCTCACAATGCTCGGGGCGTTGTAGAGGTAATCGATCATTTCCTTGAGTTCATACATGAACTGTTCGTGCGCTTCGTCGGGCCAGTCTTTGTCCTTGGGATTGGGTTGGAGTCGTGTCCATTTCGGGTGCGGAGTTCCGGAAACTTGGTCCTGCCAGATCATCATGCCCACCCGATCGCAGTAAGCATAATACCGCCGCGGTCGCACTTTGATGTGATTACGAATGCAATTGAACCCCGCGGCTTTCAGGTAATCGATGTCGAAAACCATTGCCTCGTCCGAAGCGGGTGTCAGCAGACCATCCGGGAACCATCCCTGATCGAGCGGGCCCAGATGAAAGATCTCTTTGCCATTCAGTGTGAACCGCCAGTTTCCGTTGGCATCCAAATGCTTCCCGACACTACGGATACCTACGTAGGACTCGACCACGTCGATCGTTTGACCGCGCAGGATCAGTTCGACCTTCAGGTCGTATAGGTTTGGTTTGTCTGGTGACCAGAGTTGAGGTGCTTTCACCGTCAAGCGGGTGCCTTTGACGGAACCTGTAACCGATCCAACCTCCCGGCCTTCAAATGAAGCACTGATCTTAACGCTCGGCACCATGTCGGCGTCTCCATCGATCTCCGTCTTTACGTCAATGGTTCCCTTGGTCGCATCCGAATTGATCCGGAGGCTTTTGACATAGGTTCTCGGTACGGATTCCAGCCACACGGTCTGCCAGATGCCAGAGACACGGGTATAGTAGATTCCGCCAGGTCGGCGCACCTGCTTGCCACGCAATTGATAATCGGCGGTTTCGTCGATGACTTTCAGACGGACGGTGTTCTCACCTTCGGTCACTGCCTTGGTGACGTCGAATGAGAATGGTGTGTTTCCGCCCTTGTGCGTGCCCACGCGCTGCCCGTTGATCCAAACCTCGCACTGGTAATCCACCGCTTCGAAGTGAAGCAGTTTCCGGCTGTTCTTTTTCGAAACGTCAAAGGTCCTTTGGTACCAGAGTTCTTCGTTCGGTTGAAGAATGCGGCCTACCCCGGACAGACTGGACTCGATGCAATAAGGAACCAGAATTTTCCCAACCCAAGTTTCCGGGGCGGTATTATTTTCCGGAACGGAGCGTTGCCGCACGGTATAATCCCAAAGACCATTGAGGTTCTGCCAATCCTCACGCACCATCTGCGGTCGGGGGTATTCTCGCCATGCATTATCGGGCGTAACCTTTTGGGCCCATCTCGTCTTGATCTTGTCGCCAACTGGTTTCCAGTCGGCCCATGCGAGGCAACTCGCTAAAAGAAAAGCCAACAGAGAGGCTGCAAAACGGACGGGTGGTTTCATAAGAATTTTCCCAAAGGGAGGGATTCTTCCCAAGGGGGAGAAAGCTCCATAAGCAATAAAAGTCATATTAAATATACAGCGAAAGTTATAGATGGGTTACGATAAATCTAGGGGCGTAGGGACCAGGGCGCGTTCGATTCCCGCCGCCCGCACCAAAAAAGTCGAGTTAGGGCATTACGCTTTGGTCTTGGCAGCATGATACGCCTCAATCCCATCCTCGATGGTTTTCTTGAATAGTACGGGAGGGCAGGGTTTCGTGAGAATGCTGAACATTTTGCCTGTCTGCAAGGCGGTCGCTCCCCCGAACTCGAAATCGGCATCCACCGTGAGGAGGACCGTGCTGACACAGAGATCCAGTTCCTTTACTTTGGCCAAAAAGGTCGCCCCATCCATCCCTGGCATTCGCATTTCGGCAGTCACCACGGAGAAAGGACCTTCCTTCTCAAAAACTTCCAACCCCTCCGACCCGCTGTTGGCTGTGGACATTTCGAATACCTTGCGTAAGTGAAGGTGCAGAGCTTTCAGAATCGCTTCCTCGTCATCCACACAAAGTATTCTTCGGTTCATAACCCAACAAGAAACCTATTCACCCGCGCCCACTTCAGATTGGAATCAGCTATTTATTTTTCGCAATCTTTGCGACAATGAGAACAAAGCGCTGCTCGCCTGGATCGGTTTCGAAAGCCAGACCGCTTGCCTCTACTTTCTCCGCTTTTGGGTTTTCCTTGGCGAATGTCTTGGCGACCTTTCCCATGAGGAAGTACATGCGGGACTCGCCACCCTTAAACTTCTTATGTGTCAGCAGGACGGGGGCGCCTGAAGAGTGATGTTTCAAAGCGCCGACGACAGTGACTTCTTCACCTTTTTCCTTTTTGTCTTTCTTTGCTTTGTCGGCCTTTTCGGTCTTGGCGGGTTTCGCTGGGTCGGTTTCCTTCTTCTTGTCGGCGTAGGCGCCGAAGGCTAGAATGAATCCCGCGAGGAGGGTGAGAATGAGTTTTTTCATGTTTGGATATGGTTGGTTGTGGTTGTGGTTCTTTGCCAAAGTTTAAATAAACGTAAACGACTGCGATCTTGGCGCGCAAGTGGTCGCGCACCTGATTTTTTCCGATAGGCCATTACCTCGTAGTTGGCCACGGTCATCGCCCAGTCCTTGAAATTTGTTCCGGGCCGAGGACTTCCTGCAAAGCACGAGATTGGTTCGCTGCAAAACCTCACGGGCTTGTTCACGATCGGCCAATCGCTTGAACAGGAAGCCGAAAAGCCTTTGCTGCACCTCAGTCAGCTCAAGAATAAATTCTTCGGAAAGCTCCATTTGTTTTCTCACTATGTATACACAGCGGGATGGTATCAATAGGTTACGTAAAAAAGGTTCTTTTTGGGAAATCTTCGAAATGCATTGTCTTATTTTCTTACCGCAAAGGTTTTACTGATTCCCATTGAATGAAATCAGAGCTCTGAGCTGAGGTTTTATTTCATTACGAAAAATCAAGGCGGAGGTAATAACAGATCCAATTGTAAGCTTGAGCAAAAGCGAAAGGAATCAATGAAACGCCGTAGTTTCTAAAATAAGAGGGGGAACCTTTTTGGTTAGATATTCAGAAAAGAAGATGCCTGAACATTTTGAAGTCAAATGATCCCAAACATTCTCCCGCACGATGTATTTGTTAGTATATGAAATTTCTGACTAATTTTCGTAACTTGTTCCTTGTTTTTGCACTTTTTTGCAAGACCCCAGTCCTTCATATCTCATCATTGCTGAAAATGCTCTCCCCCACGGTTCTGAAGCCTTGGACTTGGAAAGCTATCGTCCCCGCATCGGTAAGCACTTTATCCATGCATTCCTTATCCGGAGCAACCACTTACGTTACTTCCAATTCCTCAAATTCGGTGCAAGGTTCTTCAGGAGATTCCTTCAGTTTTCCTTTTTGGACCGGCGGAAACTACCGGGCTTACAGCTTTAAAGTTGATGGTTTGCCAACCGGTTTGTCCTACAATGGCAATGCTAATGCCCCAAACATCAGCGGTACTCTCCCGTCACCCGGCAATTACAACATAGCGATTACAGGCTACAGATATTACGGGTTGTCCGGGAATTCCACCCCAGCTTACAATCTTTCTCTAACTGTTACCGGAATCCAAAACCATAACCTATCTGTATCTGCCGGATCAGGGGGTTCCGTAAGCGGTGGTGGTTCTTACCAGCAAGGTTCCTTTCCTACGATCCTAGCCTCGCCCAACACGGGTTATGCCTTTACTTCTTGGACGGGTAACGGTGTCACGAGTCCTCTTTCCGCATCTACCACCGTCAATATGTCTCAAGCGAGGACCGTGAGCGCTAACTTTTCACCCCTTTCCTATTCCCTGACGGTCAACTCCGGTCTCGGCGGAAGCGCGACAGGCAGTGGTACTTACAACTATGGAAACACTCCTTCCATCACGGCCTCTCCTTCGGTCGGCCACGCTTTTCTTTCGTGGTCCGGTTCAGGCGTGACCAACCCTTCAAACGCTTCGACGACCGTCAGCATGACTGGAACACGAACTGTGACAGCTAACTTCCAGCCATTGACTTACGCCCTGAACCTCATTGCAGGCACCGGTGGGAGCGTTACCGGCTCTGGGAACTTCACCCATGGGCAGAGTCCGAGCATTACAGCAACTGCGGGTGCGGGGTATGTTTTCTCTTCTTGGTCGGGGGACGGCGTTGTGAATCCCGCCTCTGCTTCCACGACTGTGAACATGACGCAAGCAAGGTCTGTCAGCGCTAGCTTTATACCTGCGACTCATACTTTGTCCTTAACAGCCGGCACTGGTGGAAGCGTAGGCGGAGAAGGCGTTTACAGCCATGGTTCGACCCCAACGATAACCGCCACACCCAACACAGGTTATTCATTCTCGTCATGGTCGGGCAGCGGCGTCACGAACCCGGGCAATCCAATCACATCAGCGACCATGACTCAACCCCGAGATATCAGTGCAAGTTTCACTCCTTTATCTTACCCATTAACCTTATCTTCCGGCGCAGGTGGTAGTGTATCCGGGTCTGGTTCCTTTTCTCACGGGGACACGCCAACTATCGTGGCTACACCAAACACCGGCTATGTTTTCAATTCGTGGGTCGGTGCGGGTGTCGGTGACGCGAATTCCGCGACAACAACCGTTTCCATGAATTCTTCCCGTTCCGTTAACGCCTCCTTCTCGGCCATAGATTACACCCTCAGCCTCGTCGCACTAAGTGGAGGGAATGTTTCGGGTGGGGGTGTCGCTTCGTATGGCGAAAAGATACCCATTAACGCCATACCCGATCTTAATTACACCTTTCTTAGTTGGTCCGGTGCCGGATTGGACGACGCAAATTCTTCCTCCACCTTTGCTACCGTAACAGGTGACACGACCATCACTGCAAACTTTGCCGTCAAAACCGCTGACGACCATTCACTCATCCTTACCTCCTCCCCTATTTCCGGCGGAATTGCTGTTGGTTCAGGGAGCTTTTCGCCGGGTACAACCGTTACCATCAGCGCGACTCCCTCTACAGGTTACGATTTTACTGGTTGGACAGGAAGCGGAATTGCCGACTCGAATTCTGCCACGACTTCCGTATTGCTTTCTTCCGACAGCAACCTGACCGCTCTTTTTTCGCTGAAAACCTTCTCTTTGACACTGGGCACAATCGGTGCTGGGACGGTTTCAGGAGGGGGCACCTTCACTTTTGGAGCATCCGTTCCGATTTCCGCCACTCCTTCTGCTGGTTATACCTTTTACCGATGGGAAGGATCGGGTGTTTCCAACCCTAGCGTTTCCTCGACCACTGCATCCATATCCGAAGACAGGAACCTGACTGCCATTTTCTCACCAAAATCCTACTCGGTCGTTCTAGTGCATACGGAAGGTGGGGTTGCCAGCGGCTCTGGAACTTTTACTCATGGCAGTGTCATTGATATCAACGCTACTGCCCAAGTGGGTTTTAGATTCGCGGGTTGGACCGGCGGCACGGTCGCGGACTCAAATTCCTCCTCGACCCAAGTCACCGTCCTTAGTGACCTCAATTTGACCTCCTCCTTCACTCCTATCAAACATACTCTTCAACTATCTTCGGGCGACGGCGGGTCTGTCTCTGGGGGCGGTACTTTTTCATACGGTGATTCCGTCACCGTAACCGCATCCCCTGATAACAATTATGCGTTCAGCGGTTGGACCGGGTCTTCTTTTTCTGGGCAAAGTAACTCGACTACATCTTTTAACCTACTTGCCGACACCACCCTGACGGCCAACTTCGTAAAGCTCCCCGCTTCTTCTTTGTCAAATGCAGAGGATTTGGGCGCGAATTGGTTTTCTTCCTGGTTTGGTACCTTTTATGAGTCTGGAAACGAATGGTGTTATCATTTTCAACTCGGTTGGATTTACCTTAGCTTCGACACTTCTGGCGGAGCATGGATATGGAAGGATGGTCATGGTTGGCTATGGACTGATCCAACTAGATACCAAGACTCTTTTTTATGGTCACAGTCCAAGGGTGAATGGGGTTACATTGTCCTTGTCTCCACAAGCTCGCCTCGTATCTATGATTACACACTGGATGCTTGGTCAAAATTTTAACCGCAGTAAGCTAGGTTTGGCATAAGTAACGGAATGAAGGGACTCTGGTGGATCAAGAGGGACTTCCGGGTTTCGGATAATCAGTGCCTTGCCATCGCAACTCTCGATTGCGAGGAATTATTGCCACTATACTGTCTTGAGAATGCCAAGGTGAGTAGTGGTGATTTCTCAAGCTTTCACCTCCTTGCCCAGTGGCAAGCGTTACGGTCGCTCGAACAAGCCCTTTCATCCCGCGGAAGTGGCCTGCGCTTTTGCCACGGATCTGTGATCGAACAGTTGGAAGAACTTCTCAAGTCATACCGGTTCGATGTCCTTTATTCCCACCAGGAAACCGGAAACTTATTAAGTTACGAAACCGACCTCGCGGTTGCCAATTGGTGTTCTCATCATGGCATAAGGTGGGTCGAGTGCAATGCCTCTTCGGTCCAACGCGGAGGCAATGCCGCATCCAAAAGAAAAAAGAGAGGGACGTGTGATCCTCGAATGACCTCTCCGATTGGTGATCCCGTTCTTTTGAAAAGTCCTAAGAACAAAACACTTTTCAAAAGCGTACCAAACCTCGATGAGGTTGGTAAGTTTGCAAATATCCACGACTGCCATCTCCTTGTGGATCGAGTGCAAAAAGTCGATGAGGAGTCTGCCCTTTCGACCCTAAGAAGTTTTTTGGATCATAGAGGGTTGGGATATTCGGGAGGGATATCATCGCCAAACACAGCCTGCGACCTTGGATCACGACTCTCCGTTCATTTGGCTTGGGGGACAATAAGTCTGAGGACCATTTTCAACGAGTTGAGGATTAAGAGAGCAGCATTGGACCAAGACCCCGAATCAAAAAAATGGAGGCGTAGCCTAAAGGCTTTCGAGTCTAGGTTACATTGGCGTGATCATTTCATTCAGCGGCTAGAGGCTTTTCCGAATATGGAAAACCACCCCATTAACAAAGCCTATGCAGCGCTTGAATATGAGGATAACGCAGACCTCTTGGAAGCATGGCGTTTGGGGCAAACCGGGGTTCCCATGATAGATGCCTGCATGAGGTGCCTCAATGAAACAGGTTATCTTAACTTTAGAATGAGGGCCATGCTCGTCAGTTTCGCATGCTTCGGTTTCAAGCTTTCATGGAAATTCATTCATGAGCCGCTGGCCAAAGTTTTTCTCGATTACGAGCCGGGAATTCATCTCCCGCAGTTGCAGATGCAAGCGGGCGTCGTGGGGTTCAACACGATCAGAGTCTACAACCCCTACAAACAGTTCCGGGATCACGACCCAGAGGGATTCTTCGTTAAGAAATGGGTACCCGAATTGGAGGATCTGAGCCCAACAGAAATCTCCCTATTGGAAAATAATCCGACGAACTCTTACCTATCGCTCGATACTGATTTCAAGAACAACGCTGCCGAGATGAAACGCAGGGTCTTTGCCATTCGAAAAAGTAATGCAGGGAAGATCGAAACCAAGCAAAACTTAACCGATCACGGATCAAAACGGAGCAGATTCAAACGCCGAAGCAATAAGCCAAAAAACGACCAAATGACTCTGTTTTAGGACCTGTGAGACGACTTGGCGACCCAAGCGAATGGAAGGTGGCACGATGCTGCGTTGCAATTTTGTACCCTAGCTTCACGCCGTTTTGGTCATCTTGCCATTGAGCATCGTTCCGACCGGGGTGTGGCGGATCAGATAGCGGTATGAGATAAGGAGCAAGCCAGTAGTTACGAAGCAGACCACGGCGAGTTTGAAAAGGCTCGGAAAAGGCCAATCCGAAACCCAGATCTGCACTACTTGGATCAGTGGCAGGTGAGCAATGTAGAGCCAGTAGGCGGAATCAGAAACGAAACGAACTTGCGGACTCTCCCCGGAAAAGAATTTACGAAAAACCCCGATGAGCCCGAAGATCATAAGCCAGACGAAAAGTGCGGAGCAAAGGGAAATGATTTCGTAGCGAAACTCCAAGTCTGTACGTTCCATAAGGCTCAGCGCGGCGAGGAAGATCAGCACTGAAACGAGGAGATGAAATGGCCAGTGCCGTCCAACTTTCTGATGAAAGCCCTTGTGCTGAAAGCAGAGTGCCCCATACCCGAAGAAGATCCCATAATAGCTCAGTTTGATCCAGTCAGGCTCGAGCCAAACTGCAGTCGAAGGTCCGAACAACCCATCCTCTCCACCGCCGCCCATGGAATACTGGGCCCAAAAGGTCAAGGGAACCAGCCAAAGCAGGCGAAGGGGAGATTGCGCCAACCACTTGGGAAGACCGGCCAAAGGAAAATACTTGAAACTACTTGCCACTAGAACGAAAGCGAGCACCAAGTAAACCAAGTCGTAGAGAAACCAAAGGTGATGGGTAATGAAGCTGCCATCAGGCATATAGTTACGGGCAAACCAATCGTCTTGTTGCACCAGTTTGTCTTCACCACTTCGGACAGTCTGCAAATCACCACCCCCGAGAAGCTTTCTCACTTCTTTTCTCCCCTCCCGAACCTCAGACCAGACCATGGGGACCTTGAGGATATCCGTCGCCACCCATTTCGTAATTTCCCGACCGGCCTTCATCGCTTCGAGAGGACGAGAGCCGTCCTTGTTCGCAAGTTCCGGATCAGCTCCCTTTTCGAGCAGGATGCGAACGCACTCAGGCCGGCCGAAGAAGGCCGCCAAGAGAATGGGTGTCGACTGGTGGCCGTCCCTGGAGTTCAAGTCCGCGCCCTTGTCGGCAAGCAAGGCAATGGCCCTGGGTTCCCCCATGGCAGCCGCCCAGTGCAAGGGCGTAAAGTCCATGTCGTATTTTCCGTCTATATCGGCACCCTCATTCAGGAATTTCACGATCGCATCGAGGTCTCCCTGCCTGGCCGCCCCTCCCAGATCATCCGGGACCGTATACTTCGGGGCCACGGCTTCTTTCTCCTCACTAGAGCCGGAAACTCTTTCCTCTCGGCCCTCCCCCATCCATTCGGCAAATGCCTTCATGTTGTTGAGCATGGGAAAAACCAGGAATCCAAATACGAAAAAGGGGAGAACGATGCGTTTGAAGCGGTGGACCAACAACCCCGCCGTGCCTCTTCTTTGCCACATCATCATGGTAAAGAATCCGCTCACGAAAAAGAACAAGGACATGCGGAATCCATGAATGAACATGAGGGGAAGGAAATAATACTCGGATTGGTTGACGTCCTGGGCAGGCCAAAAGCCCAAACCTATAAACGAAAGCAAACCGTGCAGAAGGATGCCCAAAAGCATGGCAAAGGCCCGCAGCGCATCCAGGTCGTGGTATCGTTTGGCCGTCATTTTATCCTAAAGTCACAGCCGAAAACCCTATTGGGTTACCTTTGGCCAAACAAATGGGAAATCACTCGGGCTCGTCTTGCTCGAAGGCTTCTTCTTCGTGATCCCCGTCCTCGCTTCTGAAATCTTCCCAGATCTCACGGGCTTCCTCCTCGTCAAGCTTACCCAACCTGACGGCTGCATCCAGGCCACGCTCGACCGCCTCCCAAAGTTCGCGTTCCTCTTGTTGGTGACGGTGTTCTCGTCCTTCCCGTTCATCCGAACCTCTCCGAACCTTGGATTCCTCATGCCCCAGCTCCACTCCGAACTGCCTGGACAGGCGTTGGCGGACTTCGATCATTTTTTCCTCTGCCTGGCGCTTGCTGATCTCTCCGGATTCAAAAGCCCGCTCGATCCTTCTCTCATGATCTTCAAGCTCGAGTGCCAAATGCTTGCGCCGGACGACGTGATTCATCTCCTCATGTACCTCGCGTATGGCTTGACGGGCTTCTTCATGAGAAATCTCACCGGCTTCCAGTCCCTCATGAATTTCGAGCTCGGCCTTCCTCACTCTTTCGTTGGACTCGCGGGCAATCTTATCCCGACTATGCATGCGGCGCTCGATCCGTTCATATTCCTCGTTCGCCTGCTCCCGGCTCATTTTGCCTTCACGGACGGCTCCCTCGATCCGCCCCTTGATCATCTCCCACTCGCGATCCCGGCTTGCCTTTTTTTGAGCCTCATGAAACTCGATCAATTTCTTGCGGGCCTCCTCGTGGGAAATTTCACCCTTCTCGATCGCTTCTTGGATCTTCCCGATATCTTCGTGGATCCTGCGCCCAGCTTGGCGAAGATCATGGCCGGAATTCCGCTTCTCTAACTCTCGGTCTTTTTTACCCTCGTCACCCCAAAGTCGGTCTTTGATTGCGTTTAATTTTTCGCGGGCTTCCTCCCGGGTGATTTTACCATCTCTTACCGCGGCGGACATTTCGAGCTCGGCATGACGGAAGCGCTGAAAACGGGGATCGATGTCCTTTTGGTGATCCTCACCCAATAGAGAAAAAAGCGGGAAGGCTGCAAAGGTCAATAAAAGGGAAATAAGAAGGGGGTTGTTTTTCATTATGAATTTACTTGGTTTTGGTAAACTTTTTAGAATGACCTTCAATAAGACAAGAAAAACTCTCCGCAAAGAAAAAATACCTATTATCACATAATTTGTATGAGACGTCCGAGTTTCTGTTTCAGGAAAACCGAGTGGCTACTTCTTGGGGAGAGAAAACTCCTTGTTGCCCGCATAATACCAAAATTTCCGCTCGGTCCTCCGATTGGTCGTAGAGCCAGCTTGAAGTCGAATTCCGGTAAAGGAATGGATAGAGGCATTCAATTGCATCCGCAACCTCCTGCGGAAATGGCTTTCCCTCCACGGGAAGCCTCCCTGCTGAAGTAAGCATGATCGTACATCATGGAGGCAAGATCGTCACGGTCGGGACGCATAAGATAATCTGCGAGATATGCTCGATCCATTTGATTGACAGTTACCTTTGGCGAACATCCCGAAAAAATCAGAATCGGGATGATTCCGATGAGAGTAAGTATAGTTTTTTTCATTGATTCTTGCATATGAATTGATCGAAGCCCTTTGACCAGTAAAGCGATTGATCCGTACGGAGACAACCTTCCGCCCCAAAATAGTTCTCAATCAGCCCCAAGCCCTCTTTTCTTTCGCAAAGTAAGGAGCAGGTGGCTAATGCGCCCGCCTCCAAGCAAGTGGATGAGACCACACTCGCTGAAAAAACGTTACTGGAAACAGGATAACCGGTCCGGTGGTCAATCAAATGACTGTAGCGTTTCTGCTCCTTCTCAAAAAAACGGGCGTAGGTACCTGATGTGGCCACAGCCATTCCCGACAACTCGAGGGCAAAAGAAGGGCGGCCGGGTTCTTTGGGGTTTTCGATGCCTATAATCCAGTTGGCCGCGTCTTTTGGTCTGCCTAACGTGTGGATGTCGCCCCCCAAGTTAACCATCGCGTTTCCGACCCCAAAAGAATTGATGATTTCGATTACCCGATCAACCGCATACTCTTTGCCAAATCCCCCAAAATCCAAACCCATGCCGGAATGGGGGAGGAAAACCTCGTCTTGTTTCAAAACGACCCGATTCCATCCGACCCGTTTCATGGCCTCTTTTATTTTGATTTCAGAAGGAACTTCGGGAGATTTCCTTTTGAAATCCCAAAGAATTGAAAGTGGCAGAGTGGTCGGATCGAAGAGTCCCTTGGTAATGAAGTTGAGACTCTGACAAAGACCAAGCAGTCTCCTGTCCTCCTCTTCCAAGGCAACCGGCTCGACGCCAGCAAGCGAATTGACCGTGGAAACAAAACTGTCCTTGAGAAACCTGGAATAACGACGCTCGAAGAACCTGACCCAGTTTACCGCCTCCAGAGCGACCTCATTTGCCAATCTTTCGTTATCGCAATCGTAAAGTAGTATGCAATGGGTTCCCATCGCATGAAAACTCACCTCAAAAAACCCGTCGGGTCGTTGAGCGATGGCGTGCGAATCCGATTCGTGCTTCATTAGAGCTCCCATTGGAAACCAAGAGTCAGAACATTTGCATCGGGGTAGACAAGTTGAGAGGTAACTCCGTCGGTGCCCCGCATGTGATACCTGTCAAAAGACAGGTCAAAACTTAAATTTTCTTTATGGAAATAGGTGAGCTTGATTCCGAATGAGGACGTTTTGAGAGCGGAAATCCGATAGTCGGCAGAGTAATACGGCCCCGTGCCGTCGGGTTGAACCGAAGGGGCAATCGATGAACCATCCAGGGTAGTCATGTAAAAATCGGCCGCATCTTGCAAGTATAGCCTTCCAATAGGCTGAATGATGAATTTTTCGCCCATTCTCTTAAGCCAACTGAGCTCGTAGGTATGACCATTCAAACCCGCATCATCCGTAAAGTAGCGGTAAGAAGCGTCCAGACTTGAATTCGTTTGCTCAAAGAACCTCACTCCTTGTGTGTAAAAAACAAAAGTCTTTCTTTTGTCGGGACGGTTTTCCGGATATAGGTAAAAGACATCTCTTTCCAGAGCGGGATCTCCGGGAAACAAAGTTTCGGTCAACCCGACCTGCTTGTACGGATCACTTAGATATCCCTTGGGGCGGGACCATGCAAAATTAACGGCAAGAGTTGTCTTGGGATTCAGAATTCGATAAAGACCTAAGGAGAATTCAGGTGTGCGTTTGTCCTTGATGCCGAGGCCGGGGCCACCGGGAACGGACGAATCAACACGGTCATCCTGTAGAGACAGGCCCGCTGACACGATTAAAGTATCCTCAGCAAAGCCACGGGAGAGCTTGTATCCGAAAGTTCTGGATAGATAATCCGGTTCGTCACTATGCCCAAGATCAAAAGTCTGATCAAAAACCTCTCCCTTTCTCGAGAGACTCAAAACACCGGCCGTTCGCTCTTCTTCCAAGTAGGCAAGCCAATCGTTCGAGCTTGTAGATGCGGGTTTCCCTGTTGGCGTGGCACCTGATATCGAGTCATAGATTCCTACGAAACCAAGGGACCAAGTTGAAGAAAGCTCAATCTCTGCTTTGAGGTAAAGAGATTCGACCGAAATCCGATTGCTCGATTCATTCCAGCGCTGATACTTCGACTTAAGGCTTTTCAGACCATAAGACTTAAAGACTACAAGGGTGAGTAGGACTGAAAGAAAGACGGTTCGAAAAAACTTTTCCATCAATACTTACTATCTTCCGCCTAAGGGATTACAATCCAAGCTTTTTGCTGTTATGCAGACTGAATGGGAAAACAGGTTATCGCAGATGAAAAACCCTCGCGATCAGCAGCATAGATTTCCTATTCAGGCTTACGCTTTGAGCGTTTCAATGATCCAAGCCTTGGAAGAATCCTCGGACCCCCAAGCACGGAACCGGTAGGATCAGCAAAGCGAGATTCCGTTTGACTTGAACTTTAGCGTCCGCCCCGGGAACGACCTCGGAATGGCAGATTCTTAGGGACGTCTCCTTTGCGCATTCCATTTGGAGGAGGTCCCTTGCGGTCGCGGGAACCCTTACCTTTGATTCCGTGAGGAGGACGAGGCCCTTTGGAAGAACCGCCTCGGTTCCCCATGTGTGAAGGTCCTTTGCGAGGACCACCGGGCTTCATGCCGTGCGGAGGTCCCTTGCGGTCGCCGGAACCCTTGCCTTTGATTCCGTGAGGAGGGCATGCTCCTTTGGAAGGACAACCTCGTTTACCCATGTGAGTAGGCCCCTTGCGAGGTCCACCGGAACGATGGGCATCATGCGGAGGACGCGGACCATGCGAGCGTTGCTCCATTTCCCGTTGCATCCGCTGGCGGTCATGATCCATACGCATTCTTTCCATATCCCACTTCATGCGCTCACGGTCTTGATCGAATTCAATCCGCTCCAACTCAAAGTGAAGCTTTCTGAGCTCAAGCTCCAGGTGCATGCGCTCGATTTCCATGTGCTTATCTTCCAATTCATCGTCTCCATGATCGTCATGGTCTTCGTGATGACGATCCCGGTCGTGACGGTCTCCGTGATGACGGCCATCGTCATGTTTATCGTGATGACGATCCCGGTCGTGACGGTCTCCGTGATGACGGCTATCGTCATGTTTATCGTGATGACGATCTCGGTCATGGTGATCTCCTCCGTGTTCGCCACGGATTGCCATCCACTTGGCCTTGGCTTCCCTCTCCGAGAGCTTACCTTGTTCAACGGCTCGCTTGATGGCCTCCATCATTTTTGATTTATGGTCTTCATGACCTCCCTTGCCGTGGTGCTCTCCTTTCATCTTTTGAGCTGCGGCCTTCCACTTGGCCATGGCATCCTCTTTGGAAAGCTTGCCGTCCTCGACCGCATGCTTGAGCTTTTCTCCATACTCTTTTAGATCGGAGTGCGAATCATGGCCGTCATGTCGATCCTTTTTATCATGCCCGCGATGCCCCCAATCCTTTTTGCCATGGTCCCCATGGCGATCACCTTTCTCGTGGTGCTCTCCCTGCATTTTTTGAGCTGCCGCCTTCCACTTGGCCATGGCATCCTCTTTGGAAAGCTTGCCCTCCTGTACCGCTTGCTTGAGCTTGGCCCCGAAATCACGCAGGTCATCACCCTCGTGATGTTTTGCGGACAAACCGGAAACCAACGCCATGAGTCCGATCAAGGACAGTGAAAAAAACATAACTACTTTCATTTTACCGTTGGGTTGGGGATAATAAAAAAACGATAATTTCCATAAAAACATACAAAATAATAAAACAAAAGCTTTTTTCCCTATTGAAAAAGCATCCGTTGATCATCAGATTCTCCAAGATGAACCCGATCTCAAAAGCATTTTTCTTATCACTTTTTTGCACCCTCACCGGCATGGGAGCAAAGCCAAACGTCATATTGGTCTTCATTGACGACATGGGATGGGGAGATTTTTCCTGCTTCGGCAACGAAGCTGCCCAAACGCCTCATATCGACCGCTTGGCCAAGGAAGGCATCCGCTTCGAACAGTTCTACGTCAATTCCCCCATCTGCTCCCCTTCACGCACCGCAATCTCGACCGGACAGTATCCGCAACGATGGAGGATCACTTCCTACTTGAGCAACCGTGACCATAACAAGCAACGGGGCATGGCTCAATGGCTCGATCCCAAGGCCCCCATGCTGGCCCGATCATTGCAAAAGGCAGGTTACGCCACCGGACACTTCGGGAAATGGCACATGGGCGGCCAACGAAACGTAGCCGACGCCCCCGCCATTACCGAATACGGCTTTGACGAATCACTGACCAATTTCGAGGGAATGGGGCCGAAACTTCTCCCTCTCACCCTCAAGCCGGGTCAGGATCCTAACAAGCCAGGTAAAATTTGGGGGGATGCCGAACGGCTCGGAAAAGGAGTGCGTTGGATGCAACGGTCCAACATTACCGAAGGTTTTGTGGAGGAAGCCATCCCTTTCATCAAAAAAGCCAAGTCCGCCAATAAACCTTTTTACGTCAACCTCTGGCCGGACGACGTCCATAGCCCTTTCTGGCCTCCCACGGTCAAGTGGGGGGACGGCTCGAAACGCAGGCTTTACCTTTCCGTCCTCGAGACCATGGATGAGCAACTTGGAAAATTGTTCGACTTTATCCGCAACGACCCGAAGCTCGCTGGCAACACCCTGATTCTGGCTTGCTCGGACAACGGAGCTGAAAAAGGGGCTGGAGTCTCCGGTCCATTCCGGGGATTCAAGACACACCTGTTCGAGGGAGGGATCCGTTCATCGCTTGTGGCCTGGGGGCCCGGCTTGATTCCATCCAACAAGAATGAGGATACAGGGAAAGTGAACTTGAAGTCGGTCTTCTCCTCGGTGGATTTGGTTCCCACTTTGCTGGAATTGGCTGAAGTCCCCCACGCCAAAGGCGTCAAGTACGACGGGGAATCCCTACCCGACGTTTTGCTCGGGAAAAGCGAAGCCTCCCGCAAGCAGCCACTCTTCTTTCGCCGCCCTCCGGATCGCGACTCCTTTTACGGGGTAAAGGATCTGCCCGACCTGGCGGTTCGCTCAGGGAAATGGAAACTTCTCTGCGAATACGACGGGGCCGATGCCCTTCTTTACGACATGCAGAAAGACCGGGGAGAGACCAAGGATTTGTCCAAGCAGCATCCCGAGGTAGTTTCCCGACTGACCAAGGCTGTGACTGCTTGGCACAAGTCCATGCCTCCGGACAACGGACCAGCCCTCGCTTTCAAGCCCAAGAAAAAGAAATAAAGCTTGGATCTCGCCCCTTGCGCCGGGCCTGATCAGGCGACCACTTCTCTAACCACGTGGTGTTCCTCGACCCCGGTGAGACGTTGATCGAGACCAAGCGAGCGGTAGGTCAATTTTTCATGATCCAAACCAAGCAGGTGTAGAAGAGTGGCGTTGAAATCATTGACGTGAACCGGGCGGTCGGCGATTCCGTAACCCAGTTCATCGGTTCGTCCATGGACATGTCCCGGTTTCACTCCGCCTCCTGCCATCCAAACCGTAAAAGCTTCCTTGTGATGGTCGCGACCGGTTCCCTGAGCCATCGGAGTACGACCAAATTCAGCGCTCCAGACAACCAGAGTCTCGTCAAGCAGACCCCTTTCCTTAAGATCCTTGATCAGGGCTCCGATCGGTTGATCAACCTGCTTGCACTTGTTGGGCAAACTGCCCTGCAGGCCACTATGGTGATCCCAACCCTGGTCGAACAACTGGACGAAACGCACGCCCCGCTCGACCATACGCCTGGCAAGCAGACAGTTGTTGGAAAACCCCGAACCTCCCACCTTCGCTCCGTATGCTTCCAAGGTCTTCGTTGATTCGGTGGTCAAGTCCTTGAGCTCAGGTACGCTTGACTGCATGCGGTAAGCCATTTCGTACTGACTGATACGGGTGGCGATCTCAGGATCCCCCACCCCTTGCAACTGTTCCCGGTTTAACTTGTTGACGGCATCGACGACGCGCTTGCGGGCCGCCGAATCGACGCCCTTTGGATTGGAGAGGAAAAGAACGGGGTCTCCCTTTCCCCGGAACTCGATCCCCTGATAGACGGAGGGAAGAAACCCGCTCCCGAATATACTGTTTCCGGCCCCGGGGTATTGTCCGGTAACCATGACCACGAAACCGGGCAGATCCTTGTTCATGGAACCAAGTCCGTAGTTGGTCCAAGCCCCGAGACTGGGGCGGCCGAAGCGCTCGAAACCGGTCTGCATGAACATCTGGGCCGGCGCATGATTGAATTGGTCGGTGTGCAAAGTGCGAATGAAGCACATTTCGTCCGCACAGGTCTGCAAATTCGGAAGAAGATCGGAAATTCGAATGCCCGATTGACCACAGCGACGGAAATTGAATTTCGGGTCTTTGGAGGTGCCCATCAACTTGGGGCGTGCACGGATAAAGGCGAGTTGCTTGCCTTCGAACATTTCCTTTGGACAAAGCTCACCGTCTCGCTTCTGAAGCTCGGGTTTGTAATCGAAAAGGTCGAGGTGAGAAGGGGCTCCGACCAAATGAAAATAGATCACGCTCTTAGCCTTGGGCGCGAAGTGGGCAATCGAAGGCGCGGTTCTGGCGCCAAGATCCTGTCCGAGCATCTCGGCCAAAGCGAATCCACCCACACCCATGCCAACCCGTTGGAAAAGTTGCCGGCGGGTAAGGGTCTGTTGAAAAGTAGCGAGCGGGTTCATCCTTTGGTTATTGTTTCATCCAAATTGAGCAAGGCATTGGCGACGAAGAACCAAGATGCGAGTTCCACCTCGCTAAGCCCTGGGGAAAGCTTGAGCGCCGCACCGCTACGCACGAGATCTTTTACATCCTTTGGGTTCGCTTGCAGTCGCTTTCGTTCCTTTTGCAGGAGCTCCCGAAGAACTGAAACCTCCTTGCCCGTTGGCTTTCTCGAGAGAGTTCTGCTAAAAGCCATGCGAATCGCATCCCCGTCGCCTGAGCCGCCTTTCTCCTGAATGATGGAAGCGGCGAACCCAAGAGCCATTTCCACATATGCTTGGTCATTCAGGAGAGTCAGGGCCTGCAAGGGCGTGTTGGTCCGGCTCCGCTTGGGTAAGCAGGATGAACGGTCGGGACCGTCGAAATTAACGAAGCTGGCATAGGGAGCGGCACGACGCCAAATGACGTAAACGCCTCGCCGGAAACGATCCTCGTTTTTGGCCGCAACGTATTTTGGTTCATTGCGGCCCGTCTGCCGCCAAAGCCCGTCCGGTTGCGGAGGGTAGACCGGAGGTCCACCCATCTTTTCGGACAGCAAACCGGAAATGCGCAACCCGTTGTCCCGTATCATTTCGGCAGACATTCTAAGACGCGGCCCGCGCATGAAAAACAAATTGTTCGGATCTTGCTCGAGCATGGAAGGCGTGACGTTCGAGCTTTGCCCATAGGTTCCGCTCAATGCGATCAGCTTGTGAATATGTTTCATCGACCATCCGTTCTCCATGAACTCGACAGCCAGCCAATCGAGAAGCTCGGGATGAGTGGGAGGTTCGCTCTGGGATCCGAAATCCGCCTCCGTCGAGACAATCCCCGCTCCGAAGAACTGTCCCCACCAGCGGTTCACCGTCACCCGGGCTACCAGAGGGTTGTCCGGGTGGACCAACCACTTGGCCAAGCCCAGCCGGTTGCGCGGCCAATCCTCATTCCAAGCGTGAAGGCTCTCCGGCACGTCCGCATCAACTTTTTGCTTGGGGCTGAGGTAGTTGCCCCGGGCCATGACATGGGTCTCGCGCGTTTGGTTCATCTCAACCATAACCAAAGTGGTGGCAGGAGAAATTTTCTTGAGGGCCGCTTCCTTTTCTTTGGATCGCTTACGCAGAACAAGCAAGGTTGGGCGGTCTTGTTCAAAGAGGGCTTTCAATTCGTTCTCTTCCTTACCGGTTCTTTTTTTCTTCTCCGCCAATTCCAAAAGGCGCCGGGTTGGCCTACCCTGCTCTGCGAGGACGTCCGAAGATAAAGAGAAGCGCGGTCTCCCGACGTTTCGACCACCCCCGTAGAGGTGCTGCATCTCGACGCGCAAGATGGAAGGCTTGTTCAGCGACAATGGCTCGGCAAACTCTAGTTGAACCCAATGCTCCTTCCCAAATTCGGGCGAGACAGCCCAGCCGTTTCTCGAAGTCAAGTCCCCATCGATCAATTGAACCGCGCCAAAGCTACTTTGGCTAAAGTCGGCCCTAGCCCGGGAAAACCCAATCGGAACTTCTCCTCCTTCGAGAAAAAGCTTTAGTTCGGTAAGGACGAAATTCGGATTGGCATTCACGGTATTCCGACCCGGACCTTGTCGCTTCATACTTTTGTGCAGAAGGGTTTCCAACCGGAAGGTTTTCCAGTTTCCCGAATCCGCTTGTAGGGTAATTGAGTAAGTCGATTTATCTCCTGAAGCGCCTTGGGCAAGCAGGCTTCCATCCTTCATTGTTTCGAAGCTTTCACCACCATCGGAAGTTGCTTCCAAGGGTCTGAGAACCTGCCAGACAGGAACCTTTGTATTCTTGGTAGAAAGTCTCTGTTTTTGGCTAGTAATCCATTCGGGGAACTCCTTGTTCGACTTCGCCTCGGCTTCTTTCAATTCTTTTTTGACTGAAGCCAATTCCCTCGCAAGCTCTGCCCTCTTCTCTTCGCTCGCGGGATCAAGTGGAAGCTCCATTTTCGGCCCCCAGAAATCGTAAGACACACCCTTTCCACTTTTGTTTTGAACTTCCAATGGCGTGTTATTGAAAAAAGCGAAGAATTGAAAATAGTCTTCCTGGGAAATGGGATCGTATTTGTGGCTATGACACTGGGCGCATTCCAAGGTGGTTCCCAACCAGGTCAACCCCGTGGCGTTCACGCGATCGACGACTTGATTGACCCGGTTTTCTTCGGGGTGCACTCCGGCCTCGACGTTACAAGTTGGTGTCCGGTGAAAACCGGTGGCAATTTTCTGAGAGACACTGGCCTCTGGCAAAAGGTCACCGGCAAGTTGCTCGATGGTGAACCGGTCGAAGGGCATGTCCGCATTCATTGCATCGATTACCCAGTCCCGAAACGCCCAGCTGTCCCGCAGTTGATCGGCTTGAAAACCATTGGAATCGGCATAGCGGGCCAAGTCCAGCCATTGCCTTGCCCAGTGCTCGCCGTAACGGGGGGAGGCAAGCAGGCGGTCGACTACTTTTTCCCGGGCTTCCGGGGATTGATCAGCAAGAAAGTCTTCGATTTCCTCGATGGTCGGGGGCAACCCGATCAGCCCCAAGCTGACCCTGCGCAACCAACGGGCCTTGTCCGCAGGGCCGCTCGGTTTCCAACCGCGGGCGTCAAGCCCTTTCAAGACGAAAGAATCGATCGGATTGCGTATAAAAGGTCTTTCTTTTTCCCGAGCGACTTCCGGACGGACGGGTTTTTCGTATGCCCAGTGCTTGGCATAACGGGCACCCTCCTTGATCCATTGCCTAAGCAAAGAAACCTGAGCTTCCGACAGGGCCTCGCCTTTGGCAGGCATCCGATCTTCCCCATGCGCAGTGACCCGAAGGATAACCTCGCTTTGTTCGGGTTTCCCCGGAACAATGGCAGGTCGGCCCGACTTCCCTCGCTTGTAGGCAAACTCGGAGAAGTCAAGTCGCAGATCGCTTTTCGGTTCGTCCAAGCCATGGCAAGCAAAACAGCTTTGGGCAAGAATAGGACGGATTTGCCTGTTGAAATCAATTTCTCCATACAGAAAGGTACACCCCAACAGAAGGGAGCCAAATGGGATTATGAATCTTTCTATTTTCTTCATTGGCGAAGACCGGAAATCTCCTCAAATGATCATTGATTCATTGCAAAAACGCAAAGGAAAACAAGTTTCCTTACCAAGATTGGTAAAGGGATGAACGCCTCAGTTGCTACCCTCGCTATCTTGAGCCATGCGAACCCCTTCCAACCCATGCTGGCGGAACGAGTTTTCGTAATGTAGCTCAAGTTCGCTTTTGCGCTTCTGCCATTTTTCCTCACCGAAGGCTTCTTCCCCAACCCCGCTCCAAGACATTTCCTGACGCAAGTCCCGAGCAGCCATCCGAATAATCAATTCTTCCCAAAATGCATCGTCTACGAATTGGTCATAGATACGGACCATCTGATGGGAGCTTTTCTCATCCCACTTACGCGCCAGCTCATTGCTTCGTTCGTCCCGCCGGATCAGATCGCCCGAGCCAAAATCATCACAACTGGCGTAGATCTTCTGCTCCAATTCGTACAACGGTTTCTTTTCCGGAACCTGTCCTCGACCATAAGCATCCAGGACCATCCCGGTTAACGAAAAAACTTCGACCAACGCCCTGTACTCATCCCTCGAAAACTCGATTTTCATCCCCCGAGGAAATACAGAAAGGGAAAACTTCGCGAGAGATATATTCTCTCGCAGTGAATAAGCTGAGGAAAAGATCAGCGCGGTTGCAAGAAAGATGGTCCGCCACGCCCGCCTCCGGGCCCACGCCCACCAGGTCCACGATCTTGCCCTTCCTGCTGGGGCGGAGTCTCGCCTGATTCCGCTGCCTCGGCTTCTCTAGCCACTCGCTCGGCAACCCGTTTGACGTCCGCAACCGTTCGCTCCTTGCGCTCCTCGTCCACAATGGCCTCGGCCCAAGTCAACGCGGTCTCAGGATCCTTGCGGACCACTTCCCTGACAAAACGCTGAATCGGCTCGTCCATGAGCTCACCGGCGGGAAATTGGTTGAGCCATTCAGCGGTAGCGGTCGGATCCTTGCGGGCCCATTGGCTGACCACCTCCTCCATACTCTCGGAACGCGTTTCTCCTTCTGGCATCCGGGCAACCCATTCCGCCGCCTTGGCAGGGTCTTCCCTAGCCCAACGTTCAGCAACGTCTTCACCTACTTGGGTCTTGACCTCCGACTCTTCCATGCCATCGACCCATTCAACAGCCCGACCTAGATCATCTCGGGCGATCTTCTTGCCAATTTCGCCATAGGCATAGTTCTTGAGTGAGCCATCAGGCAAATTCCCTGCCCAGTTCATGGCCACGTCCTCCCCTTCCGTCCAGGATCTTTCCAACAGAATGGACGCGGCCCGACCGCGAGATCTGCCATAGGCCATGGAGGTCATCAGCTCGGTCGCTCCGACCATGTCGGTCTCGGACATTCCACGGACAATCCCAATAAAGTACGGATTGTCCTCACCTTCGAAATTCTCCTTGGCCCACGCAATGGCGCCCTGCGGATCACTTCTCGACCAGGAATCCATGACCGCGCCGGAACCGATATACTTTTCCATGCGCCCCTGTTCCTGGGTCCACTTCATTGCCCCCTCGGGATCGACTTGAGCCCAACTGAAAGCAAGCATCCTCAACTCACTAAAACGGCTCGGTCCTTCGGGAAGTTTCTTGTAAGCTTCGATCGCGGCTTGAATGGACTCGGCATCCCCCCCCTGCAAGAGCTCGGCAAAGGCCTGCATCCGGACAACGGGGTTACTCGATTCGATCCTCTCCAAAACACTCATGTCATTGGGGCTCGAATCACGGGAATCAAACTTACCGACCGCTAGCTCCTGGCGACTCTCAAAAGAAGAGGCATACGCCTCGTAAGAGGCCACGGAACTCGGCTTGGGCGGCAAGGCGGGAACGATTCCGTTCCTTGCCTTCTCCTTGTCGCCCGGTTGAGCAACGCTTGGGTTATTCAATGCCTCGGGTCTCGTTTCCAAGCCCAACCAATATGCGCTCGCTGCGGTAAGTACCCAGATAAAAATTAAAATGGCCTTGTTCATTATGCTATCCCTTCTTTCGGTTTCCCTATAATTATTGTTTTTTAACCTAAATCAAGGCAAGAGCCAAGAGATAAAAATCTGCATTCCTTCAATCCGAACAGGTTGGTCTACCCAACGCAATCCCATGGAGCAGAGTGCCGGAAAGTCCCCGAACCGATATGAAACTCGCTTCCCGGAATTTAATTTTTTCTTGTCGAGCAACGTTGTTTGCCAAACATTCAGTTCCCTATGAACGACGAAAAGAGCTACTTGGTCGCAGATTTCTCGCAAATCAGTCCGACTCCTTGCCCATGCGGTCAATCGAAGCGCGCCTTCATTCATGATGACAACAAGGTCGCATCCATGCACGTCGTGGAAATCTCCAAAGACAGTCGACCTCATTTTCACAAGAAGATGACCGAAATTTACTATGTTTTGGAAGGAGAGGGAAAACTCGAGATCGATGGAGACGCCGTTGCCCTCAAGCCCGGCGTTTCCGTTCTCATACCACCGGGCAAGTTACACCGGGCAGTCGGGGAACTGAAAATATTAAACGTCCCCGTTCCCGCCTTCGACCCGGAGGACGAGTGGTTCGAAGAGTAAGGCTCGGGTTATAGGTTCATCCCGAACTTGGCGAGAATTCGGGTCATCAGCAGATAAAGGACTCCCGTCAGGACAACGCCAATGCCAAGTGCGAGGGGAAACGAAATCCCCCACTTGCGCATAAGCCAAGGCAAGACGAGAAACAAGGGAAGAGAAGGCAAGACGTACCAAAAGGTTCCTTCCGAATGAGAGGCTATTTTCTCGGAATCGGCTTTTTCTCCATACATCCAAATCATCCCGATCACCGAAATGAGAGGCAAGGATGCGATCAAGCTACCGAGCAAAGGCAATTTTTTGGAAATCTCCGAAATCAGGACGATCAGGATCGCGGAGAGAACAACCTTGATCAGATACCAGATCATTTCCGGTCAATCGTTCCCTTGCCCGGACTTAGCCAAGTGAATGGTCTGAGTGGGAAAGGCGAACTCGATCCCGGCCTCGTTGAAACGGGTCAGGATTTCCAAATTAACCCGCTCGGTAAATTCCATGAAATCCCAATAAGCGGCCGGATAATACCAGTAGGTGCATTTCAAATCCATGGATGACGCGGAGAAATCACTGAAGTAAACCCGCGGGAGACGTTCGCCCTCGGGATCCAAGCCTTCGTGATCCTTGAGCACGTCCTCAAGGATTTCCTTGGCCTCCTTCACTTTTTCGGGGCTCGTGTCATACGTCACGCCAATCGTGAAATTGCGCCGGATAAAGGGACGCTCGCTAATGTTATGAATCGTATTGTTGGCCAACCCACCGTTGGGAATCGTGACCACGTGACCATCCGAACGGCGAATGCGCGTCGAGCGCAGTCCGACCTCCTCGACCGTTCCGTCATGCCCGTCGTAAGTTATGCGGTCGCCCAGGCCAAAGGGTTTGTCAGTAAAGATCACGAGGGATCCGAAAAGGTTCTTGATCGTATCTTGAGCCGCCAAGGCAAAAGCCAAGCCTCCCAACCCAAGCCCGGCTATCAGGGCGCTGACCGGTTTGTCACTGAGAATCTGCGCAATGCTCACCACGGCAAAGAGAGCGACGGTTACCCGCAAGCTCTTCCGCACAATGGGGACGAGCATATCATCGAACTTCGTTTCCGTCTTACTGGTTTGCGTACGGAGCCAACGGTCGGGAACGTCCACCAAATAATAAACGAGCAAAGCCACCGAAACGGTAAGCAAAACCTCAAGCGAGGTCAGAACGATTCCTTCGGCAGCCCCTAGATAAATGAAAATCACCCCGACTCGGAGGCCTCCCCAAATACCGAAAAGGGGCAAAGCTTTGCCGATTGAACGCAGCAGGACGGCCCGGACCGACTCCTCGCCTCCCGCCTTTGAGGCAAGTTTGCCAAGCCATGCCTTGGCTATCCTTGCGGACAACCAAAGGAGAAGAAGGGAAAGAAAAAACTGCGTGAGTTGCCAACCGTCATTGCCTGCCACCAATTTCTTGGACAGGGTCTGGGGCAACCAATCAGGCAACCAGTCAGGGAGTTGGTTTGCCAGGTGAATGATCTTCATAAATCCTTTACTCCGGGTTCTCGGGAACGACTGTGGAATCAAAAGTCTTGAACAACCTGAAGAGCGGTGAATCCGTAGTCAGAATCAAGGAAACGTCCGAGTTGAGAATCTGCTCATAGGCTTCAAGTGTCTTTTTGAATTCGTAATAGGATGAAGCCTGAGGGCTTCTATTGTAAGCCTCGGCATATATGCGGGAAGCATTCGCGTCCGCCTCACCTTTGATTTCCTCGGCTTCCTTGTAAGCTTCGGACTCGAGCTCCAAAAGCTTCTTTTTCATTGACCCCGTGATCTCGCGGGCGTCTCCACGTCCTTTACCCAATTTTTCAGCGGCAATTTTCTGACGTTCGATCCGCATGCGGTTGAAGATTTTCTCTTGAACCACTACATCGTAATTGATCCGCTTGAAACGGACGTCTTTCAACTCGATCCCGAACTCGAGGAGTCGGGGAGCCGCATTGGCAAGGATTTTGGCCTCGATTTCATTGCGTCCTGTCTTGTTGCTCTCCAACCCGCCTGTGCCTTCAGTCGATTCAGCCAAGCTCCCGTTCGAATCGAGCGGCCTCCCAGGCTCGGATCGAAAAATCTGTTCTACTCCGTGATTCGCTACCGCGCTTTTGGTCGCAGCTTGAAGTATGTCATCAATACGGGAAATAGCTCTGCGCCGATCTCTCAAGGAGGTAAAATACTCAATGGGTTTGATTATGCGCCAGCGGGCAAAAGAATCTATAATCAAATACTCCTTATCCTTGTTAAGCATGCGGTCTGGCCTTCCGTCCCAAGGAAGAAAGCGTTTCTCCATCCGGTTGACTTCGTGAATGAAGGGGATTTTGAAATACAGACCGGGCTTCGTATCAGGAGTACCGACGATTTCTCCGAATTTCGTGATAATCACTTGTTCGGTTTCCCTGACCACGTAGGTGGATAGGTAGCCGATAAAAACAATCAGCAAAATGGGTACGAGCACGAGTTGCGATTTGATACTCATCTTCCAAACCCTCCCTTCTCTCCGGTTTGCAATTGCAGAAGAGGCAAGATTTGAGAGGCATCCTCATCGATAATGATCTTTCTGCCCAGTTGGGGAATCACTTTGCTCATCGCCTCAAGATAAAGACGGGTCTTCGTGATTTCGGGAGCCTTTTCGAACTCCCTAAGCTCGGCGTTGAATTTCGCGACATCGCCCTTGGCCCTGTTCACCCGCTCGGAAGCATACCCTTGGGCTAGCAGGATCTTCTCCTCTTTTTGCCCCTCGGCCAAGGGAACGGCGTCGTTGTATTCTTTGAGAGCCTGATCTACAAAACCGACTTTCATTTGTTCGGCTGAGTTGACCTCCTCGAAGGCGGCAAAGACTTCCTGGGGAGGAACGACTCTCTTGAACTGAATATTCTCGATCTTAATTCCCAAGCCATAGTCCTTCACCAAAACGCTCAACAGTTCCTTGGCTCGGTCTTGGTTCTCACTGAGGCCGACAATGCAGTCGTCCACGGTACGGTCCCCCACGACCGACCTCATGACTGATTCGGAAAGACTACGGAGGGTTTCCTTGGGGTTGGAATCAGTAAACAAAAATTCGGATTGATCAATGATTTGATACTGCACGGACCATTCGACTTGGACGGCATTCAAATCGCCAGAGACCATGCTCCTTACACTTCCCCAGGTACGGGGATCGGAAGTTTGACTCGGATCGGTAGCTCCTTCGGTACCAAACCCATAATCTTGCTTCAATGTCCTTCCGACTGGCTCGATCAAGACTTCGTCAATACCGAAAGGCAATTTAAAATGAAGCCCAGGCCCCACGACCTCCGGCTGGGCCTTGCCAAAGCGCAAGATCACGGCCTCGTACTCGGTATCCACCTTGTAGACAGAGGTGACCAAGCCGAAAAGAAAGGTCGCGATCAAAACCAACCAGACGAAGAATCCTTTGCGGACGTAATCGGGTATGTTTATTTCAAAGGGTTGTTGACTCATGGTTTTTATTTAATCGGTTAATAGCTCTTTCGTCAATGAAGGAGGTGCGTGTTCACTTGGCGATTTCATACTTTCTCTTTATGGTTTCCTCGATTTTCCGGGCATCGTATGCAAACCCACCCTCGGGCTGGCCGTTTCTCATGCGAATGGTCTTGGTTGCGAAAGGGGTCTCTTCAATGAAAGGCTCGTCCATATGGTAATGCTGATGAAAGGGGTAAGCGGAAGGTACGTGATGCAAAGAGCTACCGGTTTCCGAATCAACCACCTCGAAGTGAGAAAATCCACCTTCGCGACAAAGCTCGGCGCAACGGAGCAGGCAAAGTTCGCCCGTAACCGGATGATGAGCACCGCGGAAAGTAACCCTGCTCAGGTTCTCCCCGAGTGTGGTTTCGCCGTAATTGGAAGCGTTGTAGAGGCTACCCACCCCGCATCCGGAAAAGCAGATGATCGAGAAAAAGATCGATAGCGGAATTAGAAATTTCATTTCTTCGTTCTATTAAAAGCCGAGGGAGCGCTCAAGGACTGGTTTACGCAGAAGATGTTTTTTTCGATTCCCTCTTCCGGAGATTGGCATCAAGAATTCGCTTGCGCAGCCTGATGCCCTTGGGCGTGACCTCAACCAGTTCGTCCGGGGCTATGTACTCGATCGCTCTCTCGAGCGAGAAGCGCAGTGCCGGAGTGAGAGCTTCCGTCTTATCACTTCCCGCTGCCCTGTGATTGGTCACGTGCTTGGCCTTGGTGGGGTTTACCGGAAGGTCCTCGGTGCGCGGATTTTCACCCACGATCATTCCCTCGTAGACCTCCTCCCCCGCACCAACGAATAATTTCCCCCGCGTTTCAATGTTTCGCAGGGCATAAGTATTTGACTCACCCTTGTCCATCGACACCAAGGTACCGGTTCTCCTCGTCCGGATATCTCCGGTATCCGGCCTGTATTCCTTGAACAGGTGAGACATGATGCCTTCTCCGCTGGTCAAATTGAGCAACTCGAATTCAAAGCCGATCAGCCCGCGGGTGGGGATGGTTGCCTGAATCGAAGTGCGGCCCCGGATTGCCGACATGGACTCGACTTGCCCCTTTCTGTTTGCAAGCGCCTGCATGCATCCGCCCACTGCGTCATCCGGAACCTCGACGTAAAGAGTTTCGAAAGGCTCGTGGGAACGCCCGTCGATTTCCTTTTTGATCACGGTGGGCCGACTGACCAAAACTTCGAACCCTTCCCTTCTCATTTCCTCCACCACGACGGCGACCTGCATGGCGCCACGGGCATTCACCCGGAACTCAGTCGACTCCCCGGTCTCCTCGAACTTGATCGAAATGTTGGTACGGGCTTCCTTGATCAGGCGGTCACGGATCTCCCGTGAAGTCACGCGATCTCCTTCCCTGCCTGCCATAGGGCCATCGTTAACGGAAAATGACATCATGACGGTCGGCGGGTCGATCTCTACGAATGGCAAAGCTTCGGCCTCGGCTTCCCCGGCCAAGGTCTCCCCTATATCCACTTCCTCAAAACCGGAAACGCCGATAATGTTTCCCGCGACGCCCTCGCTGGCATCATTTGTAGCAAGGGCGGAATATTCAAAAACTTTCGTTACCTTCGCTCGCTCGGGTTTGTCTCCTTTGCGCAAACGCCAAAGGGAATCCCCAATCCGGACGCCTCCAGAAAGAACCTTGCCGATCGCAATGCGTCCGACGTAATCCGACCAATCGACGTTCGACACAAGCATCCTGAAGGTCGGGCTCTCCTCAATCTGCGGAGCTGGAACGCTCTCCACAATCGCTTCGAACAAAGGGGTCATGTCATCGCCTTCGTCATCCAGGGAACGCTTTGCAAAACCATCCTTGGCGCTTCCGAAGAGAAAGGGTGCATTGAATTGATCCTCGCTTGCTTCAAGTTCGAGAAAAAGTTCCAAAACCAAATCCTGCATTTCTTCGGGACGGGCATTAGGCCGGTCAATCTTGTTGACGAAAACAACCGGATTCAAGCCAGCCGCCAAGGCCTTTTGCAAGACGAACCGGGTTTGAGCCTGGGGTCCCTCGTACGCATCCACCACGAGCATCACGCCATCCACCATCTTCATAACCCTCTCGACCTCGCCTCCGAAATCGGCATGCCCGGGGGTATCGACGATGTTGATCAAATGCTCCCCCCACTTGACGGAGGTATTCTTCGCCTTGATCGTGATTCCACGCTCCCTTTCCTGATCCATCGAATCCATAGCCCGTTCCTCCAGAACCTGATTGTCACGGAAGGCTCCGGAGTGCCTGAGCAATTGGTCGACCAAGGTGGTTTTCCCGTGATCGACGTGAGCGACGATGGCCAAGTTTCTGATCTTGTCCGACTGGATGGTAGGTGAACTCATGAAGGGCGGAGAGCATGAACTTTTAACGTTCCGGTGGCAAGCGAAGGTTTTGGAGGGTGAATCAAAAAGCAAATCGCCCAAGCTTATTTAACTTGATCATTTCGTTAACTAGGTTTCGAACTTTATTGAGCTATCGATTCCGCTAGCCTCCGCACAACTCAAGACATTCGAAGATGAAAAAGACTACTCCTCGCGCTTCATTCCGGCCTTGCCTCGCCACCCTTGCCTACCTGCTGCTCTCATCCGTCCTACCCGCTCAAGACATCCGATCCGGCCCGCCCAAGGACCTCAACGGATTCTTTCCCTTTGATCCCCCTGCAACCAGTGAGGCTTGGACAAAACGTTCGGAGGAGCTCAAACTTCGCCTCCTTGTGGCAAACGGCTTGTGGCCGATGCCTGAAAAAACCCCTTTGAATCCGGTCATTCATGGCAAAGTCGAACGCCCGGGCTTTACCGTTGAGAAAGTTTACTTTGAGAGCGTACCGGGTTTCTTCGTGACCGGCTTGCTCTTTCGCCCGGAAACCGAGACGGCCGAGAAGCGCCCGGCAGTTCTTTCCCCTCATGGACACGGTGGCCGCCTGCATGACTTGGGCAAGGAAGGAGTACGTCGGCAGATTGTCATCGGAGCGGAACGATTCGAGGAATCAGGAAGAATGCCCAAGATCGCCCGTTGCGCCACACTCGCCCGACTGGGATGCGTAACCTTCCTCTACGACATGATCGGATATGCCGACAACCAGCAAATTTCCTATCAATTGGCCCACCGTTTCGCCAAGCAAAGACCTAGCTTCGAAGGATCGGAAAGCTGGGGATTGTTCAGCGCCCAAGCCGAGCTCCGCCTGCAGTCGATCTTCGGTCTGCAAGCCTGGAACTCGATCCGGGCCCTCGATTTTCTCGCCGGCCTGCCCGACGTCGACCCAAAGCGCATCGGGGTAACGGGAGGCAGCGGAGGCGGAACGCAAACCATCATTCTGGGCGCTCTCGATCCGCGCCCGATCGTTTCCTTCCCCAACGGCATGGTTTCAAGTTCGATGCAAGGGGGATGCACTTGTGAGAATGCAAGCTTGCTCAGGATCGGCACAGGCAACGTCGAGCTTGCCGCCCTTTTTGCCCCCAAGCCTCTTGGAATGACTGCGGCCGATGACTGGACCAGGGAAATGCTTATGCCAGGCAAAGGATTCTCCGAGATCAAGAAACTATATACCCTTCTTGGAAAACCCAACCACACCATTTGCCCCGACCTGACGCACTTCAAGCACAACTACAATTACGTCAGCCGGGCGGTCATGTACGCTTGGTTTAACAAGCACATGAAACTCGGGCACAAGGAGCCGATCGTGGAAGAAGACTTCAAGCTACTCAGCACGGAGGAGCATGCCGTTTGGGACGATGAACACCCCAAACCCGAAGGGGGTGAAAAGCTGGAGAGGAAATTGACCAAGTGGCTCGCCGAACAGGACGACTCCCTTCTGCGCAACCTCCCTGCAGCCCAAAAGAAGACCGTATACAGAAAGGCGTGGGAAACGATCATTGGTAGAAAGTACGACGAAGACTCCACTTTCGCTTACAAGAAAAAGCAACTGATCAACTTGGACACGAATGAACAAATCCGTCTCGAAGCGATCAACTCATCGAGCGAATCCGATTCGGCCACCATCTGGTTGGGGTTTGCGGAGGGAAGCCAAGAAATCAAGGGGTTGGAAAAAAGCAAAGACGTCCATTACCTGGTCCGGGTCTTCATGGAAGGAAAAGACGGGCCCACCCGCACAGTTGCCAACAAACGTGAATTTGCCGGATACACCCACGGGTTCAATCATTCCAGATTCGCCCGTCAAGTGCATGACCTTCTATCGGTCATTTCCTATCTCAACCAGACTCATGGGACAAAGCTTGTCATTCACAGCGCCGGAGGGATGAGGGCTCAGGCAATGGTCGCAGCCTATCTTGCTGGGTCTGCCGTTACGGAGCTAAAAGCACAGAAAAGCGACTTCACCTTTGCATCGATCACTGATTACCGGAATCCGAAATTTCTTCCGGGAGCCGTCAAGTACGGGGACGTAGCTTGGCTGAAGCAAGCCTTGGGCAGAAAGCTTGTCGCCAACTGACAAAAAACGACCGCAAGCCTAGTTAGGCCAGGAAATTCAGTAGAAAAACCGGTCGTAAGTATAGGCGCTCCCCATGAGCACCGTAAAATTATAGACTTCATGCACCACTGCCGTGAAAAGCAGGGCGTGAAGAAATGATTTTTCCCGCATGGCGAGATAGACCATGGTCATCGAAATCATGGTGGGATACAACATCAGGTGTCCCAACAAGTCTCTCTGGGTATGAATGGCTTCGAAAAAAAACGCGAAGCACAAGACGACCCATAATGCCCTGAGCTTCAAATGCCTGCAAACTTCCAGAATGGGAACAAAGATAAAAATCGTTTCGAGA
Source organism: Verrucomicrobiota bacterium (assembly GCA_028343845.1). Classification (GTDB taxonomy): domain Bacteria; phylum Verrucomicrobiota; class Verrucomicrobiia; order Opitutales; family Seribacteraceae; genus Seribacter. The sequence goes on from JAOLZO010000009.1 coordinate 58,190, forward strand.
ATCGGGGCCAGAAGAATAGCCACCAGTCCCATGCTGTAATCCACCACTCCGTCCCGGTGAATCATACCATGGCTAACCTCGAACCATGAAGGCAGGAGGAAAAAAGCCGCGGGCAAGAGGGAGCACAACAGGTAGGATTCAAGCAAAACCCGGCTTTCGTTCAACCCCGACCACCTCCCGATCATCCGCTCGACAAAACTCCTCCCGACCTCTTTCACCCTAGATTTCTCGATACAAGAAGAGGCAAACCGATTACTTCTCCATCTCTCCCAAGCGATAACCAAAACCGGGACCGGTCAAGGTACTCAGATCAAGCTCGCCCCCACGGCGCCTGTAGATGCCCGGATGCACCACTGCCTCCCTGGCCGAAGCTTCCGGATAGAACTGCATGCCATTGCTCTCGACCCCCATGATCGTTCCCGCATGAGCTCCAAGCAGCACGTGAGGAATCTGAGCCAGCGTCGGGTTCGTCAAGTCCTGTACCATCAAGTCCATCCCATGAGCCTTCGCCCAGCAAAGCGAAAGCAATGCGCCCGTCTGGGTCTTGCAAGTTTTGAGGGCTACCCCGGTCCATCCGAGCTCGCGCCCAAGGCGGACGTGCTCCCAATCATGGGCGCTTTCATCCATAAAGAGGGGTTTCCTTTGGGCGACCGAATGAACGTCTATTCGATGGGCTTCCAAGTCGTAAGGAAAGGGTTGCTCTACATAGAGGATTTTCTCATGAGTAACTGGATCATCAATCTTCAACCGGTCAAGGATCTCATTGACGTATGCAGGCTCGGTCACGGTGCAGTTGAAATCGGTCGTCAGATACCCGACGGATTTGGATTGAGCGATCCGCCCGATTGACTTGAGCCGCTCGTAGTCCCAGTCCGCATCATTTCCCCGAAGCTTGATCTTCAGGCAGTTCAGTCCATCCGCTTCGATCCATTCCTCCAAATGAACGGGATACCCGTCTTCCGGTTCGTCTCCCGTCAATTCACTCACGTCGAGAGGGTCAAGGCCTCCGACGAGATGCCAAACAGGGATCTTGTCCGGCCGGTTCGAGACAAGAAAGTCCGCGACGAATTTGCCTCCGAATTCAACTTCAGAATTTTCCGCAGGCTCGAGGAAAGAGGAGAGATCCCGGTTGCAAAAAACCTCACCGTAGCACTCGTAAACGGGCTGTCCGTTGGCAACCCCATAGGCATCGTGCAAGGCAAGGTCGTAGGGCGACGCGCAAACCAAGGCGGCAAGCCAGGGAACGGGCTCCAACCCCGTGCGTTCCACGCGGTTATAAGAGTCAAGAATATGCGGCAAACGTTCGAACAAAAGAGCGTGCCCGAGCTCAAGGGCATGCCCACAGGCTCCATCGTCCGACCATATGTCGGAAAGCTTTGCGCAAAAATCCAACAGGGCGTCGAGACGGTCGGCATAGGATGTTTCCGATGGCCAGACCCACTGAACGCTCAAGGGGGTCTCTCCCCATCCCACCGACTCCCGACCATCCCTTCCGGCTACGACCAAGCGCACCCGGGCGCAAGTGACTGAGTTGAGAACTTCGGTCCCGAACTTCAGGGGCACTCTTGTTTCGATTGGAACGAATTCCAAGCTGGAGGAAAGAATGCGAACGTCGAAATCAGATGATGGCATGGCAAAGGAGTGAAAGAAAAAATATGTCGGGTCAAACTCCATTACGTTCTCTTTTTCCTTTTCAATCCGCTCGAGGTATTGATGATGTAAGGGATGGACGGAGATCTCATCGGTTTATTTGCCTTGTTAGTCGGTCTCGAGCTAATACTCGGGGTCGATAACATTCTCGTCATTGCAATCCTGGTTTCCAGGTTGCCCGAGCACAAAAGGAACTCGACCCGGATCATGGGCTTGGCCGTGGCCTTGTTAGCCCGCATAGTTATGGTCATTGCGGGGCTGAAACTTCTTGAACTGACCGCCCCGGCGTGGCCCGACGGCCCCGAGTGGTTTCAATACTCATGGAAGGACTTGGCTTTGCTCGCGGGCGGATTGTTCCTGATTTGGAAAGCGGTCAAGGAAATCCATTCCACCGTGGAACTGGAGGATCACGGCGACGAGCGCAAAGCAAAGAGCAGCTTTTTCGGGGTCGTCCTTCAAATCCTCATTCTAGACGTCGTGTTCTCTCTTGACTCGGTCATCACTGCGGTCGGGCTGACGGATAACAAATGGGTGATCATCGTCGCAGTATTGTTCTCCTTTATCATCATCATGTTTTTCGCCAAGCCCATAGGAGACTTCATACTCAAGCACGTCGCGCTCAAGGTTCTGGCTCTTTCCTTTCTCATCGTGATCGGAATAACGATTTTCATGGAGGGCATGGGCAAGCAAGTGGACAAACAGTTGATCTACGTGCCCATGGGGTTTGCCATGGGCATTCAATTCCTCCTCATGAGACACAAGTACAACTTGCAAAAAAACAAGCGTGGGAATTCTTGACCGACTGGACGGGCAACCCGTCCTTCCCATTCTGAACTTTGCCGACAGGGATTCTGCCCTGCGGGTAACCGAAGCTTTGATCGCCGGAGGAATCAAGGTTTTTGAGATCACCTTGCGAAGCCCGGAAGCCCTGCAAACGTTGCAAGCAGTCCGCAAAGAATTCCCCGAACTGACCCTCGGGGCCGGAACGATACTTAACAAGGACCAGGTGACGCAAGCCAAGGAGCTAGGGATCGACTTCGGGGTAAGCCCGGGTTGGAGCGAGGAACTTTGGACCCAATCCCAAGAGGTGGACCTACCCTTTTTCCCCGGAATCCTTACACCGACCGAACTCACTTCGGCCTATCGGGCCGGATGTCGGACGCTTAAGGTTTTCCCTATAGAACCGGTCGGCGGAATTTCCTATCTAAAATCATTGATCGCCCCTTTCCGCCCGCTGGGCATCCGGTATCTCCCGACAGGAGGAATAGGACGGGACAAAGTCGGTCCATACCTTCTTGACGAGGCAGTCCTGACAGTCGGGGGGTCCTGGCTAACCCCCAAGGACTCGATCGAAAATAAAGACTTCGAAAAGATTACGGGGCTTGCCATCGAGGCCCTTTCCCTAGGTAATCGTCCCACATGAACTTCAAACCCGCCCTAGCGACTCTGCTCGCTTTTTCCTGCGCAAGCGCGCTTCTTGGCTTTGAGTCCGAGAACCTGACTGCTCGGTGTTCCTTTTCCAATTCTCTGGAAGCGTTCGAGAAGAACAAAACCGCACGGGTAGCCTTTATGGGTGGTTCGATAACCGAAATGAACGGATACCGCCCGATGCTTTCAAAATGGCTTGAGCAAAAATTTCCCAAGACCAAGTTCGAGTTCATCAATGCGGGCATTTCCTCCACTTGCTCGACAACCGGCGCCTTCCGCTTGCGCAGAGACGTCCTCGATCACGGCCCCATCGATTTATTCTTCATCGAGTTCGCGGTCAACGACGATCAGGATGCCGGGCATTCAAAAGAATCTTGCATTCGTGGCATGGAGGGAATTATCCGTCAAATTCGCACGAAGAGTCCAAAGACCGATTTGGCAGTCACCTATTTCGTCAACCCGGGCATGCTCGAACAACTTCAGGCAGGAAAGAATCCGGTTTCCATGAACGCTCATGAACGCGTGCTTGAAGAATACGGGGTTTCCCGAGTCCACCTCGCCCGTGAACTCGCCCATCAAATCAAGAACGGCTCCTTTTCCTGGAAAAAGTTCGGAGGGACTCACCCTAAGGAACCTGGAAACCGGCTGTGCGCCAATATGCATATGGAAATGATCGAGAAGGCATGGAGCGCTAAAAAAATCAAAGCTTCCAAGGATAAAAAGATTCCCGCCCAACCGATCGCCCCCAACAGCTACTTCAATGGCCGATTCCTTTCTCCCCGAGAAGCAACCCTTACCGATGGGTGGAAGTTTTCCGAACCCGATTGGAAAAACATCTCCGGCAAAAAACGCTCAAGATACCTGGGTCGCCCTTTGCTCCACAGCGAAACCCCAGGCAAGCCATTCCGGCTTAAGTTCGAAGGCCGGGCGATCGGAGCCTTCGTCAGCGCCGGTCCTGATGCCGGAATCCTCGAATTTGTCATTGATGGGAAACGTAAGGGAAGCATCGACCTACACCATCGATACAGCGGAGGACTTCATTACCCGCGCTCCGTTATGTTTGCCCACGATTTGTCACCTGGTCCTCACGAGATCGTACTCTCCATCAAGACAGGCAAAGGTTCCGCTGCCCGCATTATGGAATTCTGCATCAATTGACTTGCCCAAACATCCACCCCAGTTCCCATGAACCCCTTTCTTGACGATTCTTTTCTCATCCCTTGGTCCGAACTCGAACCCGAAAGGGTCGTGCCTGACCTGACCCTGGCGTTGCAAAGAGCGGAAGCCGAACTGGAGGAAATCCGAAACCTGCCCCCTGAGCAAGTCGACTTCAAGAACGTTCCCTTGCGCTTCTGCAAAGCGCAGGAGGATTTGTCGGAAATCTGGAACGTCGTATCGCATCTGGACCAAGTCCGAAACTCCGAGGCCTTGCGTGAGGCATACAACGAGATGCTTCCCAAGGTGACCGCATTCGGCGCCAAGGCGCTGCTTGACCAAGGGCTATGGAATCAAGTCAAGGCATTTGCCGCAACTGAGGAAGCCCAGGCTCTCGATGCTCAGGAGAAAAGGTTGCTCGACGAATTGGTGGCGGATTTCGTGGAGGCGGGTGCCGATCTTCCCGAAGACAAGCGGTTACGGCTCGAAAGGCTCTCCTCCGAGCTAGCCCAGACCACTCAGAAATTTTCTGAAAACGTTCTCGATTCAACCAATGACTGGCACAAGAACGTTTTGGACGAATCCCTTCTCGCAGGGCTTCCCGAAAGCGCCAGGATGGCAGCGAAGGAAACGGCCAAGCAAAAGGAATTGGAGGGATGGGCATTCACTCTCCATGCCCCCTCCATTATGCCCATCATGAAATACCTCGATGATGGCGCCATGCGCAAGGAATTCTGGGAGGCTTCTTGCAAGGTGGGCTGGGAAGGCGAGCGCGACAACACCGAATTGATTCGAAAAATTCTCGAATTAAGGCAGGAGAAGGCCACGATTCTGGGGAAGCGGGATTATGCGGACGTCGTCCTGGAGCGCAGAATGGCGGGTTCCGGAGCCCGGGCGGACGAGTTCGTCTCCGGTCTCAAGGACAAAACCATCGATGCTTTCGCTCGTGAGAACGAGCAATTGATCGCCTTCAAGGCTCAGAAAACAGGGCAACCGGCCGACCCCCTCGAGCCTTGGGAGCAAAGTTATTGGACGGAGAAGCAAATGAAGGAGAAATACGACTTTGACGATGAGGCGATGCGACCCTACTTGCCCATCGATTCAGTCCTTTCGGGCATGTTTTCGTTGGTGACTGAAATCTTCCGCCTTCGGATCGAAGAACGATCGACTTCACACGACGGAAAAGCTATCCACCGAATCGAAGGAGATAGTCGGGATCCGGTCGAGGTTTGGCATCCCGAAGTTAAATTCTATGAAATCTTTGATTCGGCCGACAACCGTCACCTCGGGTCATTCTATGCCGATTGGCATCCCCGCCCGGACAAGCGTTCCGGAGCCTGGATGAACTATTTCAAGATGGGAGTTCCCGGCGAGGACGATTCCCCCCGAGGTCCCCATCTCGGGCTGATGTGCGGAAACATGACCGCCCCCGTCGAAGGCAAGCCCGCTCTGCTCACCCACTATGAAGCCAACACCGTCTTCCACGAGTTCGGGCATCTTCTTCATCACCTCTGCGCGGAGGTCAAATTCAAGAAGCTAAGCATGGGCAACGTCCCCTGGGACTATGTCGAACTTCCCTCCCAGATCATGGAAAACTGGCTTTGGGAAAGGGAAAGCCTGGATTTGTTCGCCCGTCATCACGAGACCGATGAACCGATCCCGGAAGAGCTTTTTGACAAACTCATCCGGGCCCGGAACTACCATGCGGGCTTTATGCAGATGCGTCAGTTGTGCCTTGGAAAAATGGACCTGCTCCTCCACCGCAAGCTGATCATCGAGGGTTACGGGGATCTCGAGGAGGCGCTCGAACCACTCATCGAGGACTACCGGGCAAAATTCAAGACGACTCCACCCACCATTGCCAGGCAGTTCGGGCATCTGTTCAGCGACCCGGTCGGGTACGCCTGCGCTTACTATTCCTACAAATGGTCAGAGGTATTGGATGCGGATGCCTTCACCCGCTTTCAAAAGGAAGGCATCATGAACCCGGAGACCGGTCTTGCCTTTCGGGAATGCATCCTGAGCAAGGGAAACTCCAAGCCCGCAGAGGAACTATTCCGTGATTTCATGGGGCGGGATCCCGACCCCCAAGCGTTACTCGAACGCTCTGGCCTCGCTTAGGAGAGCAACGACTGCCATGTCCACCAACCCCCAAGTTCTTGCCTGGATTACCTGCGACTCGGTCTACGTAGACCCGGCAACCGGAAAACACACCCTGCTCGGAATCTTTTCCAATCTCCGGGCCAATGAATTTCCCATCACTCATCCGCGGATGATTTGGTTCCTTTCTTTTTCAGACCTCACCCTGGGATCTCACAAACTCAAGATATCAATCGGACTGCCCATGTCCGAGGAAGAGCCCCGGGTCATAATCGAAAGGGATTTCGAATCCCCCGGCCCCCATCACCGGATCAACCTGATCAACGACATCCACCGCTTGAAGTTCGAAAAACCGGGCAACTATTCGATTCTCATCGAGATTGACGATCAAGTCGTTCTCGCCAGCACCTTTGCCATCACCAAAAACAACTAACCTGAACAATGATACGAATTCTTCAACTATTGCTCGCGTTCTGCCTGATCTCGCACTCCGCTCACCCGGCCAAGAACGGCAAGTCCGGCTCGTCCGAATTCCCCAAACCGGTCATCGAAAAAATCGAGGGGTGGACGATCGAGTTCGACCCCGCCCTCAAGGAACCCGAACAACGCGAACTCCTCGAAAACGTAAAAAAGGCGATGGCCAACCACCTTCAACGAATCATCTACATTCTGCCCCCTGAGAAAACCGAGGCTCTGCGCAAGCTCATCATCCGGATTGATCTCGAGCACAAGCTTACCAGCATGCAATACCACCCTTCCAAAAGATGGCTGACCGCCAATGGGCATGATCCTTCCCTAGAGAAGCGCGTGCACGTGCCGCGGGCTCGAAGCCTTCTCGCCCGGAGCACTTGGGCCAAGCACCCTTACGTAATCCTTCACGAACTTGCCCACGCCTACCACGACCAAGTCCTCAGCTTCGATCATCCGGAAGTGATCAAGGCCTACAACCGATCGGAAAAGGAAGGGCTCTATGCGCGGGTTCTCCTCTACCGCGGAGGCAAAACCCGCCACTACGCCAGAACCAACCACAAGGAGTTCTTCGCTGAAATGACGGAATCCTACCTCGGAGTGAATGACTTTTATCCGTTTGTCCGGGCTGAGCTGAAGGAGCATGATCCCGAAACCTTCGCGCTGATGGCAAAGATCTGGGGGAAAATCTGATGGGCAGGCACTCGCCCATATTTCTTCTTGGTAGCCTTTTGCTTAGCCAGGTTTCAGGGATGGGGGAGTGGGAAAAACACGTCATTTTTCAAGGCAAGGGAAGCATAAACGTGGCCGTAGCGGCAGATTTTGATCAGGACGGACATGTCGACGCAATGACCTCCTTCAGCGATGGAGTAACCGTCTTTCGTGGACCTGACTGGAAGACGTCCCGCCAGGTGACTCGGTTCAAAGATGCCTACGAAGGCGAAAGAAAAATCCGCAGCGGATGCATTCACGGTTGCCTGCTTGACGTTGACCAGGACGGCGACCAGGACTTCGTCGGCTCCAACCAAATGGTTTTTTGGTTGGAGTGCCCAGACAAGCCCTTCGAACAGGACTGGACCTTCCGGGTAATCGATGAGCAAATTCTAGGGACCCATTGCCTGATTACCGGGGACGTCGACCAAGACGGCAAGCTCGACTTGATCGCCAACTCAGGCCGGAGTGAGAACACCGCCTTCCCCAACTCCATCGTCTGGCTTCAAGCTCCGGCAAACCCAAAGTCAGCGACTCCATGGACACGCCACGTCTTTGCCGACAAGGATGCCCCGGGGGGCTCTCACTACATGGGATTCGGAGACGTCAACCGGGACGGCCTCCCTGACGTCGCCTGCGGAGCCAAGGGCGGGGAGAAGTTCCCCGGCGGCGAATGGTTCGCCGTTTGGGAACAAGGCAGGGACGGGAAGAGCCCTTGGAAAAAACGCATCCTCTCGGACAGGCAACCCGGTGCCTCCAACATCATTCCCGGCGACTTGGACGGCGACGGTCTCGTCGACTACCTCGCATCCCGGGGCCATGGCAAAGGAGTGCTCTGGTTCAAGGCGGAAGCCAATTCCATCAAGGGAGGAAAGTTCAGCCCGGACTTCAAGCCGATTGAAATCGACCCCAGCATTGAGCGTCCTCACTCACTCGCCCTCGCCGACTTCGACCGGGACGGTGACATGGACGCGGCCACCTGCGGAAGCCTGGTCACCGGAGAAGCCGTTTGGTACGAGAACGACGGAAAAGGCAAGTTCACCCGACACCTGCTCGGGAAGAATCAGAGCAGTTACGACCTGAGGAGCGTTGACATGGATGGAGACGAAGATCTCGACGTACTGATCGCCGGTCACTTCAGTTCAAACCTCGTTTGGTATGAAAACCCGCGCAAAGGTACGATCGCTCCCTTCCCCGGGAAACAGTCATCATGGAAAGGCTTTGCCATGAACGAATTCCAGCTCGGAAACCGCAACTGCAAGGTCGTACGCCCAAAAAAAGAGGCTCCCGGACGGCCATGGATCTGGCGGGCCCGCTTCTGGGGTCATGAGCCGCAAACGGATTTGGCCTTATTGGACAGAGGGTGGCACGTTGCCTACTCGGACGTGGGAAATCTTTTCGGGGCGCCTCAAGCCGTTGCCCTCTGGGACAAGTTTCACGAGAAGATGACCAACGAGCATGGTTTGGCCAAAAGAGTTGCCCTCGAAGGAATGAGCAGAGGCGGGTTGATCATCTACAATTGGGCGAAGAAAAACCCAGGGAAAACACTTTGCATCTATGCAGACGCTCCCGTTCTCCACTTCGAAAGCTGGCCCGGAGGGAAAGGCAAGGGCAAGGGATCCAAAGGCACCTGGGCAAAATGCCTGCAAGTCTACGGACTGACGGAAAAGGAAGCCGAAACCTTTCGGGGACTGCCCCTCTACGGATTGGAAAGTCTGGCCAAGCAAAAGGTTCCCTTGCTTCACGTCGTCGGGCAAGCGGACACCGTTGTGCCGGTCGAGGAAAACACCGACTTGCTCGAGAAGAGCTATCGATCTCTAGGAGGATCGATTAAGGTAATCCGCAAGAAAGGCATCGGCCATCACCCGCACAGCCTCAAGGACCCTCAGCCGATTGTCTCCTTTGTCCTTGATAGCTGGAAAAGCCGGGGCAGCCAAAAGTAGTCCTCCGTTGCCTCTTGAACCGGATCGCCCCTTCCGATAGAGTCGGAAGCCATGGCAGATCGAATTCCATCCGACGCACCTTCCCCCGCGCCTCTTTTGGTGGTGGGGTCGGTTGCCTTTGACAACGTCATCACCCCATTTGGGCAGAAGGAGCATATCCTTGGCGGAGCAGCCTCCTACTGTTCGTTTGCCGCGAGCTATTACGCTCAGGTCCGCATGGTCGGTGTAATTGGCAACGATTTTGGCGACGAACATCTTGAGCGCCTGCGCTCCAGAGGGATTGATTTGGAGGGTGTGCAGCGGGACGAATCCGGACCAACGTTTTTTTGGAAGGGAAAATACCACGAGAACTTCAACCGCAGGGATACCCTCGATATCCAGCTCAACGTATTTGAGAATTTCCGCCCCGATCTGCCCGAGTCCTACCTTGACTCCGAATACGTATTGCTCGGCAACATCCACCCGGCCCTGCAAATGCACGTGCTCGACCAGCTTCAGACCGATCCCTTCGTCCTGGCGGATACCATCGACCTGTGGATCGATATCGAGCGCGAAGCCTTGCTGGCCCTGATTAAGAAAGTCAGCCTGTTCGTGATCAATGATTCGGAAGCCGAGGAGTTAACCAACGAGTCGAACGTCATCCTGGCAGGGAAAAAGCTTATGGAAATGGGTCCCGAAAGCGTCATCGTGAAAAAAGGCGAGCACGGGGCTATCCTCTTTCATAAGGAAGGGATGTTTTCCCTCCCCGCCTTTCCGGTAACCGAGTTACGCGATCCGACCGGAGCGGGCGATTCCTTTGCCGGCGCCTTGATCGGCCGGCTCGCCTCCCGTCGGAAAACCGATTTCCTAGCCATCAAGGAAGCTATGATTTACGCGACCTGCACGGCCAGTTTGACAGTCGAGGAATTCGGATGCGATCGATTGGAGTCTGCCGGCGTGACAGCCATTGCCGATCGGGCCGAAAGCCTCCGGCAATTGATCAGTACAAACTAAGCAATCCGGTCTTGCCGAAAGGCCCGCGTGCCCGTCATGCTCGCTTCGTGATCTCAAAAAAGAACCATCTCATCGGAGCTTGCTCGATCGTCTTCATCCTTCTCTCTCTCTTGGTTGGGTGCGAAGCAAGTTCTGAGGGGGCCGATCCTTCCAATCCAGCCCAGGCAGATTCAAACTCTAGCGGAACCAACCCGCCAAGCTCAACTGAAGATACGGTCGGGGAACCGCCCCACGGCATTCGCCTTCCCCTGCCCTCGGATGAAGAGATCAAGCTCTTGCCAAAGGACGGAGGGAAGGAATTCAATCGTTTGATCTTCGAAAGCAGCCCCTACCTGCTCCAGCATGCCCGAAACCCCATCGACTGGCGCCCTTGGGGAAAGGAAGCCTTCGCCGAAGCGGCCAAACTTGACAAGCCGGTCTTTCTGTCGGTCGGGTACACCACCTGCCACTGGTGCCACGTCATGGAACACGAATCGTTCGAGGATGAGGAAGTGGCTGCCCTCATGAACAAGCATTTCGTCTGCATCAAGGTCGACCGTGAGGAACGCCCGGACGTCGACAACGTATATATGACGGTCACCCAAATGATGACGGGCCGCGGAGGGTGGCCCATGACCGTACTCATGTCTCCTCAGAAAGTGCCTTTCTTTGCCGGAACCTATTTCCCCAAGTCTGACATGAAGCAGCTCCTCCCCCACTTCTCAGCAGTTTGGGAAAACCAGAGGTCCGAAGTCAAGAAAGTCGGGGAAGCCATTACGAAAAGCCTCCGGGAGCTTCAGTCCGGACAAGCCGGAGGAGATCTCAATTCGACACACTTGGATGCTTGCTATCAGGGACTGAGCAGAAGTTTCGATCCCGTACACGGTGGCTTCAGCGTTCGACCTAAATTCCCAACCCCTCACACGCTCGGCTTCCTCCTCAGATACCATCAGTTGACTGGTGAGAAACGGGCCCTCGAAATGGTCACCACAACGCTTCGGGGAATTCGCTTGGGAGGCGTTTACGATCATGTCGGCCTTGGGCTTCATCGTTATTCGACGGACGAAAGATGGCTCGTTCCGCACTTCGAGAAGATGCTCTACGACCAAGCCCTCTTTGCCATGGCCAACTTGGAATGCCACCAAGTTACAAACGATCCCTTCTTTCTGGATTCCTGCAAGGATACGCTTGCATACGTCATGAGAGACCTCACTTCTCCCGCGGGTGGATTTTACTCCGCCGAAGATGCGGACAGTGAGGGAGAGGAAGGAAAGTTCTACCTCTGGAGCGAGCAGGAAGCGAGGGAGGCGCTAGGGAAGGAAGACGGAGACTTCTATGCCGGGGTTTTCAATTTTGAAAAAGAAGGCAACTACCTGGATGAGGCCACACGCAAGAAAAACGGTCGTAACATCCCCCATTTGAAAGCCCCTCTTTCCGAACTGGCGGCCAAACACGATATGAAACCAAGAGAATTTCTCGCGAAGGTGGAAAGCATACGAGAGAAATTATTCGAACGAAGGAAAAGTAGAATTCATCCTCAGAAAGACGATAAAGTGCTGACGGACTGGAATGGGTTGATGATCTCCGCCTTCGCCCGTTGCGGAAGGGCGCTTGACGAAAAGGCATATATCCAGGTTGCCGGGAAAGCGGCTGATTTCTGCCTTAAGGAACTTCGAGACAAGGATGGACGGTTGCTCAAGCGATGGCGCAAGGGAAAGGCCGGTCTGCCCGCCCACTTGGAAGACTATGCCTTTTTCACCCAAGGCCTGCTCGATTTGTATGAGGCGACCTTCGACCCCGGATACCTGAAGGCGGCCAAGGAACTCACCGACCTCACCCTCGTCCATTTCGAGGACAAGGAAAAAGGGGGGTTCTTTCTCACTGCGGATGACGGGGAAAAACTCCTCATCCGGGCCAAGGAAATCTACGATGGCGCCATCCCGTCGGGAAATTCCGTCATGGCCCTCAACCTGCTCCGATTGAACAAGGTGTCGGGAGACAAGAAATACCTTGATTGCGCCAACCGCTTGTTCTCCGCCTTCTCCGGGTTTCTGGAAAAAAACCCACAGGGTGCGGAAGTCTTGCTGCATGCCCTGCACTTTGCTCTGGCCGAACCGTCTGAAATCGTGATCTGCGGGGAAAGGACGGACGAAAAGACCCAAGCTTTGGTCAGGGAAATCAACGGTCGGTTCTTGCCCGCATCGGTGCTCTTGTTTCGCGAACCGAAAAACCCAAGTGAGGAACTCTTGAAGCTGGCGCCTTTTCTACGACACCAGAAAATGACGAACGGTTTGCCGACCGTCTTCATTTGCCAAAACCAAACCTGCGAGCGCCCGGAAAACAATCCGGCAAAACTAGCCGCCAGGCTAGAGAAGAAACCCTCGCCCTAGTCGGGTTTCAAGCCCTCGTGGAGGGCCACTACGGAAAAGGTCATCCCTTGGGAGCGGACCTTTGCAAAGCCAGCCTGCTCAAGTTCTGAGGACAGGCTATCCCGGTCGGGAAAGGATGATATGCTACTCCCCAGATAAAGGTAGGCCTTCCTGTCTCCGGTCAAGACCCAGGCCAACCAAGGCAAGACGCCTCTGAGGTAAAGATAGTAAAACGGACGGAACCAAAAGCTGGGCTGACTGAATTCCAAGACGATCAACTTGCCTCCGGGCTTGAGCACTCTCCTCATCTCCTTCAGGCCACGGTCCCTGTCAGACAAATTTCTCAACCCAAAGGCAATGGTTACGAGGTCAAAGGAGTCATCGTCAAAAGAAAGGTTCAGGCAATCCTCTTCCACGAAACGGTTGCTTTGGGGATCCAATCCCAAGCGTTCGCACTTACGCCGGGCTTGATCCAACATGGGCGGACAAAAATCAGCCCCCACGATAGAGGTTTCTTCAGGCAAGCCCCGGCGTAAGGCAAAGGCTACGTCACCGCTCCCGGTTGCCAGATCCAAGACCTTGCCGGATTGGTCCGAGGCAGCCCACTCGACTAGTTTCGACCGCCAAAGGAAGTCTATGCCTCCGGAGAGAATATGGTTAGCCAAATCATATCGGTGAGCAACGCCGGAGAAAGTGGCGCGCACAGCGGCGGGCTCGGGGTTGGTCACTCTTTAGAATCCTTCTGACCGAAGCTTTCCACCACCCAGCGGGAAAGTTCCTTATCCGGATCATCGATGGCTTTTTTGTCGATTACGAAATCCTTTTTTCCGGTTCTTTGGGAAATGATGGTTAGCCCGTGCTCGAAATCGGAAAACTTTTTCTCGCATACCGCGCGGACGGACCGGTTTTCCTTGAGCGCAGTCTTTACGATGACAACCTTCGCCGCCTTTCGAATTTTCAGGACGAAGCCATGCTCGCGCTTAAAGCTCTCCGTAAAGCGATCGACGTCAGCAAGCATTGAATCATCCAGTTGATCACGGTTTTCCTCGAGGAGTTCGGACAAGGCACTCTTGGGATCGTCGACCGTTTGGGCAGTCACGTCAAAGGACCGGATCGCCACCGAAGGAAGTTCGAATTTAAAGTCCCTGAAAGTGCGCTCCAAAACGGTTACGAGTCCACGAGCCCCCGTCTTTTCCTCCGCCGCCTGTTCGGCAATCTTTTCAATCGCTCCATCGTCAATGGAAAACTTAATGTCATATCCTGCAAAGTCCCCCTTGTACTGCTCGAGCACGTTGCCCTCCGAGGAATGCAATATCTCCCCCAGGTCATCCTTGTTCAATTCCTCGCAGGCTACGCGGACCGGAAGACGACCGACGAACTCTGGTTCAAAACCGTAATCGATAAAGTCACGGGTCTCTGCCTTGGATAGGAAGCGGTTGACCGACTCTTCACCCGATTCTTTTTCGTCAGGCGATCCAAAACCTATCCGGTTAACGTCAAGCCGCTTGCGGACGTTCTCCGCGAGTTGATCGAATGCTCCGCTCACGATAAAAAGAATGTTCTTGGTCGAAATCGTCGACTTGTTCGGAGTTGCCCCTTTCTGCATATCCATGAATGCCTTCATTTGCCCCATCATGTCCTGAGGGGAATGCAAGTTTACCTCGGTCTCCTCCATGAGCTTGAGCAAATTGATCTGGACTCCCCTGCCCGATACGTCTCTTCCCGAGTTGGATGCCTGAGAAGCGATCTTATCTATCTCATCAACGTAAATGATCCCGTACTCGGCCAATTCGACGTCACCATCCGCAGACTTCACCAAGTCACGGACAAGATCATCGACGTCATATCCGACGTATCCGGTCTCGGAAAACTTGGTGGCATCAGCCTTGACGAAAGGCACTCCTATCAACTTCGCGACGTTGCGCATGAGAAAAGTCTTCCCCACGCCAGTCGGTCCCAAGAGCAGGACGTTCGGCTTGACGTATTCCATCTTGGCAAGTTTTTCGTCACCCAGGCAACTGCGCACGTGATTGTAGTGATCGCAAACCGCAACGGAGAGTACCCGCTTGGCTTGCTCTTGCTTGATCACGAACCGGTCAAGGTAGTCCCTGATTTCCTTGGGCCGTCGGTCGAAGCTTCGGATCGCATCGAGCTTTTCGTCACGGGACGGCTCTGACAAAGGGCTTTCATCGCTTCCCCCTCCGTCATCATCTTCGGAAAACTCTTCCGAACCAGCTTTGATGGACTCCATAAAAGGAGCAAATGCTACCTGTACGTTCTTATTATTAAGCAAGTCACGCAGCTGTTTATGAATGTCATCAACGGTTTTTTCTTCTTCTTTCTTAGACATTTATCTTGAGAATGGGTTTGACAGGTAGTTTAGGGTCGGGAATTTTCGTATGCTGATTTAAACATAACCCCAATACCCTAGGCTTTTCAATCTGTTTTCAACCATGTCCAATAATCTTACCAAAAGACAAATCGTTCAAAAAATTTACGAAAGCGCCGATTTCAACCACAAGGACGTCAGCCAGATCGTTCAGAAAACGTTGGAATGCATATCCGGTGCTTTGACCGAGGGCAAGAACGTCGAGCTCCGAAACTTCGGAGTCTTTGAGTTGCAAGTTCGCAAGTCCAGGGTTGGAAGAAACCCCAACCGTCCTGAGACGGATGTCATTATCCCCCGCCGTGTCGTGGTTAAGTTCAAGGCAGGCAAGGAAATGAAGAACGGACTCAAGCAACTGGATCTTGACGAGATTGATTCCGCCTAGTCTTTGACGGGGCCGTAAGATGTTCGAAACCTTGCCTGGCTTTCGGGATTTCCCCCCCGAAGCATGTGCCCGCAGGAACCATTTGTTTCGAGTCTTCAAAACAGTAGCCCGGGCCTTCGACTTTCAAGAGTACGATGCCCCCATACTCGAACCTCTGGATCTCTATGTCGAGAAATCAGGAGAGGAGATCGTTGGTCAGTTATTCCACTTTGAGGACAAAGGAGAGCGGAAGGTAGCCCTCCGTCCCGAGCTTACCCCAACCCTTGCCCGAATGGTGGCGTCCCGGGCGAATTCCCTCCCCAAGCCAATCAAGTGGTTCAACGTGGGGGAACACTTCCGCTACGAACGTCCGCAAAAGGGAAGAGGCCGGTCCTTTTATCAATTCAATGCCGACCTGCTCGGGGAATCCGGAATCCTCGCCGATGCCGAACTGATCGCTTTGCTCGTCGCAATCTTCGAGACGCTCGGTCTGAACTCCGAACTTTTTACCGTTCGGTTGAGCGATCGGACAACCTGGGTTCATTTCCTGGATTCCCTTGGTATTTCGGATGAGCAAAGGCCAGGCGTACTTGACGCAATAGACAAAAGCGAGCGCCGGAAACCCGAACAGACTCAGGAAGCTTTGGACAAATCGGTGCCCGGAAGAGGGAGTGAACTCTGGGAGCGGATTCGCGAGATCAAGTCGATTGATTCGATGGAAACCTTAGTCGAGCAATTGGAACAATGCGGAGAGGGTGGAAAATCCCGAGGCGAAGACTGGAGCAAACTGCTTGCCCTGCTAGAGGCCCACGGGGCCATGCCATGTATAAAGATCGATCTCTCGATCGTCCGGGGGTTGGCGTACTACACCGGGTTTGTCTACGAGGTTTTCGAAAAGACCGGAGAAGGCCGGGCTCTCGCCGGGGGGGGAAGATACGATCACCTGATCAAGAAACTCTCTGGAAACGTGGATATGCCCGCCGCGGGCTTTGCCATTGGGGACATGACTCTCTCAGACTGCTTGGAAAGCAATGGCTTGCTACCTACTTACGTCATCGCGCCCGACATCTTCGTTATCGGTGGAGAGGAACAGGGAAGCGAAGTCCTAGCCACGACAAGCGCCGTTCGCAAAGGAGGGTTTTCAGTTTCCTATTCGTTCAAACAGGCAGGCTTTGGCAAACAATTCAAGGAAGCGGGCAAAAGCGGAGCCCGCTACGCTCTGATCATCGGGGAGGAAGAATCATCCACCGGGACGATCAAGGTCAAAGATTTGCGCACCGGGGGCGAGGAAAGCTTTAAAAAGCCCACCCTTCTGGCTCATTTGGAAAAGCTCGACCAAGAAGGTGGAATTGCAACCGGAGAATAATCGCTTGAATGGAACCTGACATTCCAGACTACCAGGAAACGCAGGCGAGGAAAGCCAGGTTACGGAGAAAGGAATCCTCCACGAGAAGAGGTTGGTTCAAAAAACTCGCAGCCGGAATCGTTGCCATCGTGGCAGGCGGAGCGTACTTGCGGTTCGAGGCAAATTGGCTGGAACTGACAAAAAAAACCATAAAGCTCGATCATTTCAGAAAGGACGCCCGGGTGAAAGTTCTTCACCTGGCCGATCTTCACCTGTCTTCAGTCGTTTCGATCGATGACATCGACTTCGCCCTCAAGGAAGGTGTCCGTAAATCTCCGGACGTCATGCTCCTTACCGGAGATTTCATAACCGGACCATTGGCGGACGAAGAATTCGAGAAACTCGGAAATACCTTGCGCAAATACGCTTCCCAAGTTCCCACTTTCGCCTGCCTGGGCAATCACGACGGCGGAAGCTGGGCGGCCAAACACGGGGGCTATAAAACTCCGGACAAGGTAAAGGCCACTCTGGCATCTGCAAAAGTCAACCTGCTCGACAACAGAAAACAATCGATCTTTCTCAAAGGACAACCGATCGTGCTGACGGGCGTGGGTGACTACTGGTCGGAATCATGCCGTCCGAAAGCTTGCCTGCGCCCGCTCGATCCGCAAAAGCCAAACAAACCCGAGGTCAACCTCTTGCTCTGCCACAACCCCGATGCCAAGGAATTGCTCAAGGGTTATGATTGGGATCTTATGCTCAGCGGACATACTCACGGCGGGCAGTTCAGAGTGCCCTTCCTTGGCTACGCTCCGTTCGCACCTGTCATGGACCGGTCCATAACGGAAGGATTGCACCAATGGGAAAGCAGGCAAATCCACGTTACCCGGGGAGTTGGCAATCATTATGGAATCCGGCTTAACTGCCGCCCGGAGATCAGCCTGCTCGAACTTGTCTCAACCTGAGGGGGGCGACATTCAACTACTCGACGAGGACAACCCGCAATTTTTCCCCGACCCGAGGGAAAGCGACCCGGACGGTCTGGTCGCAGTAAGCAGGACACTCGGAGTCGACCGGTTGATTCATGCCTACCGAAACGGAATCTTCCCCTGGTTAAAAATGGACTACCCGCCCTTTCTCTGGTGCTGGTTTTCCCCTGACCCACGAATGCTTTTGTTCCCGAAGGAATTTAAAGTTTCACGCAGTCTGGGAAAGGCAATCAAAGAAAATCGATTTGAAATCAAGATCGATCGGGACTTTCGCTCCATCATCGAGAAATGCGCTTCGGTCAAGCGGTCTCATGAGGAGAGTACTTGGATAGAATCCGATTTGATCGAAGATTACGTACGCTTGCACGAACTGGGAATCGCCCATTCGATCGAGGCTTATCAGGATGGAGAATTGAAAGGCGGGCTGTACGGGCTCTCGATAGGGAATCTCTTTTTCGGGGAATCCATGTTTCATCTCGTCCCGGAAGCTTCCAAGGTTTGCATGGCAAAACTGGTCGAAATCGCAATCCGCAATCAATTCCTTTTTATCGACTGTCAGGTTTCCAACCCGCATTTGGAAAGCATGGGGGCTCGGGAAACCGAACGCTCCCTTTTTCTTGATTTGTTAGAAGAAGGACTGACAGGGGAAGAGCTATCGATTGAGTGGAAAAAGGAAACCTGATCTTCGTAATTGCTCCCATTGCCCGAAAATGAGAAAATGAGCCTTCGATGACAGAAAACAATCCCGAACACGAAGACCTGACCAAGCTTGGAGAAGGAGCCACTCAACCGAAAAGAGAGTTGGAAACCTTCCCCAACCGAGATCCCGAACGAGCGTACGTCGTCGAACTGCGTACCGATGAGTTCACCTGCCTCTGTCCCAAGACCGGCCAACCGGACTTCGCCGAAATCTTCATCCGCTACGTCCCCGATCAAAAGATCGTGGAATCCAAATCCCTCAAGCTCTACCTATGGACTTATCGGAACGAGGGGGTTTTCCACGAACATTTCGCAAACTTGTTGCTCAACGATCTGGTCGATGCCCTATCCCCCAAATGGTGCCGGGTCGAAGTCGACTTCAACGCCCGGGGCGGAATTGGGATCAAGGTCCTGGCCGAACATGGGAACCCGCCCAATTTACTTTAAGGCATGACTCTCCCAAAGAAAATTCAAGTCGCTGACCTTACCGTATCCAACGACGGAGCATTCACCCTATTCGGAGGGATGAACGTTCTGGAATCCAGGGAGCTAGCCCTCGAGGTCGCGGCCGCCTACAAGGAAGTGACCGCCAAACTCGGCATTCCTTACGTTTTCAAGGCATCTTTCGACAAGGCCAACCGTTCTTCCATCTCATCCTTTCGGGGGCCCGGGTTGGAAAAAGGCTTGGAAATTCTTGCCGAGATCAAGGAAACCCATGGGGTGCCAGTGATCTCCGACGTCCACGAACCACATCAGGCCAAACCCGCCGCCGAAGTAATCGACGTACTCCAGCTCCCCGCCTTCCTTTGCCGTCAAACCGATCTCGTCGTGGCTTTGGCCGAAACAGGACGGCCGGTCAACGTCAAGAAAGCACAGTTTCTCGCCGCCCATGAGATGAGACACATCATCAAGAAGTTCGAAGAAGCCGGTAACGAAAAAGTTCTGCTCTGCGAGCGCGGGTCCTCCTTTGGGTATAACAACCTGGTCGTCGACCCTCTCAATTTCGGAATCATGAAACGGACCGGTTGCCCGGTCGTCTTCGACGTTACCCATTCCCTCCAGATTCCTGGCGGCCG
>JAOLZO010000090.1 GCA_028343845.1 Verrucomicrobiota bacterium
GGAGAGTCTCCTCACGCATTGTCCGCTTGGACGGCGGACTGCAATTTGAAGAGGTTGATTTTCGGGTAGACGTTTATGAGAAAGGCGCCGTGCAAATCGACGTGCTCATCGAACCCTTTGATAATGAAATTTCGATGGTAAACAACCGGGTTTCCCGAACCGTCCGGATCGTAAACGAAAAAGTCAACGTGCTCTACGTCGAGGGGAATGCCCGCTGGGAGTATCGCTACTTGCGTGCCATTCTGAAGCGCGATCCACGGATCAATGCGACCTTCATCTCGTCCAACGCAGGACCTGAGGTTGCCCGTAACTCGCCCGAGCACATCGAGCGTTTTCCCGACGACCGGGAAGATGCATTCCAGTACGACCTGGTCATTCTTGGAGACGTCGATGCCTCTTTTTTCACCGATGAAGAACTCGGCTTGCTGGAAGAACTTATCAGGGACCGCGGGGCTTCTTTGCTCATGCTTTGCGGGCCTATGCATTCGCCCGGTTCCTATGCGGGCACCTCGGTTGAAACCATGCTTCCGGTGCGTTTTGATTCCGATTCCGATTGGGAAAACGTTGCCGAAACCGTTTACCCGGTCTTAACACCCGAAGGTCGAAGCAGTTTGGTCATGACGTTGGAAAACAATGGGGAACTCAATGACCGTGTATGGAGCCGGATGGCTCCGATGGATCAGTTGCCCCCCCTTCTTTCCGCAAAGCCCGGGGCCACCGTTCTTGCCGTTCTCTCGGACAGTACTTCCCGCGGGCAGGGCTACCCCCTGGTTGCCTGGCAGCGCTACGGAACGGGCAAGTGCATGTCGATCGCTTCCGACAGGTTGTGGCGCCTGCGTTACAGAACAGGTGACAAATACCATTGGCGCGTTTGGTCCCAGTGCATCCAGTTCATGACGCTCTCGCGTTTGATGGGTGAGCACAAGCGCATCCGATTGGAGACGGACCGTTCGACGTACCCCCTCGCGGGTCAGTGTCGCCTGTATGCTCACGTGATGGATGAGAGTTTCGAACCGGTTGTCCAGTCCGTGTTCGAGGCTTACGTTTCGAATCTTGAGGGCGGACAAAATAAACAGCTGGTAAGCCTGCGACCCGACAAATCCCAGCCCGGACTGTACGAGGGCTATTTTTCACCTCCGGAAACGGGCCGCTACCGATTGGAGGCAAATGAGGAGGACAGCAAGACCTCGAACACGACTGAATTTCAAGTGACCGAGATTCGCAAGGAGCTCATCGACACCGACATGAGCTTGTCCTACTTGGAGCGGATTGCCGAATTGACCGGGGGGGCCATTCTCGAACCAAAGGAATTGCCTGAGCTGAGCTCGCTTGTGAACGACCGGCTCATTACGACCGAGCTTCGCTCCGAGCGTCCGCTTTGGGACAATGGCATCGTTGCCTTCCTGTTGGTCGCTTTATTGGGTGCCGAATGGATTCTGCGGAGGAGGTACGATCTGCGATGAGCAAGGACAAGCAAGAATCGGCCTTGGAACCAGGCTTGAGAGCGGTTTGGAATCGTACCCAGCAAAGACACTTCTTCGCCGGTCTGCTCGCGTTATGCCGATGGGGGATTCCGCTTTTTCTTCTTGGGGTTACGATCGACTGGTTGACTTACCTGCCATCTTCAGGAAGGGCCGTGGTATTGCTCGTTCTCGTAAGCGTCTCTTTCTACCAGGCATGGAAACACGGTTGGCTCCATATTCGTGAATTCGATGCCACTCGGACCGCTCTGGAGGTCGAAGACCGGCATGGTGGAATGGAGAGCCTCCTTGTGAGTGCAGTCCAGTTCGGGAAGAGCAAGCCAACTTCCGGAAATTCCGAGTCACTTAGTGAAGTGACGTTGCAAAAGGCCGAGGGAGCGGCTCAGAAGTTGCAACCCCGGGAGATTGTTGATTTCAAGGTAATTCGGCGACCTCTACAAGTGGCCGTGGGGTTTGCGGGAGTGATTGCGCTCTTCGCAATCCTGAACGGACCGTTTCTTTCCGTCGGTTTGACCCGAATTTTCACTCCTTGGGTCGAAGTGGCCTACCCAACCGATACCAAGCTTCACTTGCAAGAGGAAGATTTGGTGGTCAAGGAGGGAGAACGGGCAAAGATCGCAATCGGAGTATCCGGGGTGATTCCCGACAAGGCGAATCTCTACTTGCGTACTGGCGCGGGAAGCGAACGTAAATTGGAAATTGAGATCACCGACGGGGGTTGCGAATACGTCATCGCTTCGGCTTCGCGTGACTTTGCCTATCGGGTAAAGGCTGGGGATGCGCGCAGCGATTGGCTGCAAGTAAGGGTGATTCCCCCACCCCGCATCAAGAAAGTCGAAGTTGAGCTCGAGTTTCCCAGCTACCTCGAACGGGTCCGCGAAAAAGTCGAGGCACTCACTTTGTCCGTGCCTGAGGAAACGAAAATCCGCTGGAAGCTCACCCTCGACCGCCCCGTCCGTGATGCGGTTCTCAATCGGGATGGCGAAGATCCCAAACCCTTTGAGGTAGACGAAGGCAGAGAGTTGGTTGTCGCCGAGGTGGTGGATGCCTCCAGGGGATACGCCTTCTCTTGGATGGACCGGGAACACGGGTTTCAATTTACCAGTCCGCGATCTTTTCTGCAAGTGACGTCCGACCAGTCACCACGGGTGGAACTCATATCCCCCGAAACCAATCTCATTGCCTTGCTCGGGCGACCGGTCGACTTGGTCGTGCGGGCCAGCGATGAT
>JAOLZO010000091.1 GCA_028343845.1 Verrucomicrobiota bacterium
AGTACTGCTTGGCGGCAAAATCCCATGAACATCGAGTCGTCAGGGCGTTTGCTTGAATCTTGGCATATTGAGATTGATTGCCGAAGAGTTTGATCGCCCTGTTAATAACCTTTTTCAAGTCTTCCGCATTTGCCCGGTTGAAGAGAAATCCGTTCGCCGACTGAAGGGATCGGGAGAAATGCTTGACCGTATCTGCCAATCCTCCTGTCTTCCGGGCGATGGGGAGCGAGCCGTAGCGCATTGCGTACTGCTGGGCCAATCCGCATGGCTCGAATCGGCTGGGCATAAGGAAGAAATCGGTTCCCGCAAAGATTCGTCGAGCAAGTCCATCATCAAAGCCTATGAATACACCGATGCGTTTGGGGAATTTGCTTGAGAGGTCAAGAAATGCATTCTCTTCCTCCTTCGCACCGCTCCCCAAAATGACGAATTTCGCGTTCGAATTGGACATGAGGGACGGCAAGACCTGGATGAGCAAGTCCAGACCTTTTTGGCTGTAAAGCCGGGAGACTACGCCGAACAGAGGAGCAGTTGAAGAACTTGGCATTTTCATCTCCTTGAGGAGCGATTTTTTACAGGCTTTCTTTCCTTGCTTGGGGGCAAGAGGGTCGATGGGGGCAGGAAGAGCCGGATCCTCCATGGGATTCCAACCATCCCCGTCAATTCCGTTCAGGATCCCAACGAGATCCGCTCCTCGATACTTCAGGCATTCCTCTAATCCATGACCGAACGCTTTGGTTCTTATTTCCTGCGCATAAGTTGGGCTGACAGTGGTGATTTTGTCCGCGTGTTGGATTCCTCCCTTAAGCAGATTCATGCAAGCATTATGCTCGAATCCTTCGATTCCCCAGTAATCCTTTGGCAAACCGGATTGAAGGAAATTCTCATGCGAGAAAATTCCCTGATGTTCCAAGTTGTGAATGGTAAGAACTGATTTTCGAGGCTTTCCTCTCTTGTTTTTCGGATCAGCCGCATTCAAATATGCGGGCATCGACGCAGCCATCCAATCATGGGCATGGAAGACGTCTGGACTCCATCCGCAAATTTGCGATATGTGCAAAGCTGTTTTCGAAAGTACGAATGCGCGTTCAGGGTTATCGGGATAATCACCTTTCTCGTCGGCATAAATTCCGGGCCGGTCGAAGAGCGCGTCGTTTTCTATAAGGTATACCGGAACGCCCGAAGGTCCGAGTGTTGTTTGACCAAGCCTGAGAGGGAGTGTTTTTTTGCCTAGCTTGAGTCGAAGCTTCTTTGTAAAAAAACGAGTTTCGAGCGTTTTGCATTCTCGGTGCAACGGACAAAGGATGCGCACGTCGACTCCAATCGAGCGTAGGGCAATGGGCAAGCTGCCGACCACGTCTCCCAAACCACCTGTTCGGACCAGCGGACTGACTTCAGGGCTTACGAAGAGAACTTTCATGAAAGTGAAATTTGCAGAGAAAATGTCTGTCATGACGTTTTTTGGAGAGCTTGGCAATTTCATTTGTTCGCGAAGAACGCTCCCGATTACGAGCTTGCGGAATGCTGATTGCAGGATTTACTTGTTCCAGTCAATGGGATCCTCCTGCGCATGTCATCCAATCGCCCACCCTTCATTCGACTTCTTCTTTGCCGTCGAATGGCATCTTTTTACGGATTCGCAGCGCGTTTGAACTGGAATCCCAATTAATCGGGGTCTTCCGCAATCCTTTTGGCATTATCAAATAAAGTTTTTTTGACTAGATACATCGTTTCATGGCCGAACAAAAGATAGAATTTGAATCAGAGAGACAGTTGCACAAGCTATATGCTGAGAGCCCTGAAAACTTAAGCGAGGTCGAACGAGTTCTTTCCGTGGGACTTGTGGCCCGCGGGAATTGTCTCTCGATGAAGGGAGAGCCTTCGGATTTGTCCTGTTGCGAGGAACTTTTTTCTCTACTGCTGAAAGGGCGTGAGCAGGGATTTGTTTCCGGAAAAGCAGACTTTAGGCGCTTTCTTGAAAAGGTTTCAAAGGACAAATCAGGAGAATTACGCGATCTTTTGGATAATCCATTGGTTCTGAAGATCAGAAAGAAATCAGTGGTTCCCAGAAATCTCGGACAAAGAGATTTTCTCGATTTGATTCTTGGTAACGATATGGTTTTTGGTATTGGTCCTGCCGGAACGGGCAAGACCTTTCTGGCCATGATTGCAGCCCTCCATGCATTGATTGAGGGGTCCGTTCAGCGGATTGTTTTGGCCCGCCCCGCGGTGGAGGCAGGTGAAGCCTTGGGCTTTCTGCCCGGAGATCTTGAGGAAAAGCTATTGCCTTATCTACGACCGCTCTATGATGCGATGGACGAGGTTTTAGGACCTGTCGAGGCCAGAAATTTAGTCGAAGCAGGAGTTGTCGAGATTGCTCCTTTAGCCTACATGCGGGGACGCACATTGGGCAAGTGCTTCGCTCTTCTAGATGAGGCTCAAAACACTACGCGCTCCCAAATGATGATGTTTTTGACCCGGCTGGGGGAGGGAAGCAAAATGGTCATTACCGGTGACGTCACGCAAGTCGACTTGCCTTCCCGCCAAGAATCCGGACTAATCCATGCCCAAAAGGTTTTGTCAGGAGTTCCAAACTTGCATTTTCACGAGTTTGATCATGACGACGTTGTTCGTCATCCTCTTGTTAGTGCCATCATCTCGGCTTATGAAACTCCTGATTCCTAAGCCT
>JAOLZO010000092.1 GCA_028343845.1 Verrucomicrobiota bacterium
AACAGGTGGCTTCCGCCGGTACCCAAAAGGATCAAGCGCTCAAGCAAATGCAGGGCAAGGTGGCCAATATGCAGAATGCGTTCAAGGGTAGCGCAGTCCAAAAATCAAAGAGCAACTGGGTGGCCGTGGCGGCCTGTACGGTTGCCTTGCTGAGTACACTTGGATTGGTAGGCATGTTCATCGCGAGCGATGATTCCTCGGTTCGCGAGGCCGCTTCCCTGTCCGAAGAGGTAAAGGTGCTCAAGGAGAATGAAAAATTCTACCTTTCCATGAAGCAGCAGATGGAGGGTCAGAACAAGCAGTTGTCCAGCGAGCGCAAGGAACTTGCCTCGAAGAACGAAACCTTAACCGAGGAACTTGCTTCCAAGGAATCCCGCTCGATGAGCGATATTCAGGAGCTGCGCGACGAGTTGCGGGAAGCTAAACGCGATTTGTCAGAGGCCAAGGACGATCTTGTCCGGGCTCAGCGCGTGACTCCATCGACTCAGCCAGCTGTCGGACCGGGCTCCCCGGCACCCGTCCAGACGAGCAAGTCGGAATCCGAAGAGATTCTCGCCTGGGCCAAAAAGAATACCACTCTGATCTTTCCTTGCGCGGTCAAGGTGACCAGGCGGACGGTCACCTTGCAGGATGCCAACAAACTTGCCCAGGTTCCGGTCGCGGTTGGGGGTGCGTTGCGGGCTATGCAATTTCATCCGTCCTCGCCTGATGGCCTGATTGTGTACCAACCGGTAGGAAATAAGTTTTATGCTTCCATGCACATAGCCAATTCCAATTTTGTGGAAGCGGTGAAACCAAAATATGAGAAGTATGCAAAGGGAGCGGCTCCGGTAGGACCGCAAATGGCTAATCCACTGGCACCCAGACCGAAACCAAAACCAGCCGTCCGTCTTTCTTCTCAGATTCCCTCCGCCAACCAGCCGGCCGGGGTCGCCCAACCCGCTTCAACCGGCGAAACGGGGGGGAGAAACGAATGCCCCGAGAATTGCCAAGGGTCGTCCGAAAGGTCCGCAAAAACCTGAAAACGTGCTGGATCAGTTACCAGCTCAAATTCCCAGCGGTGGTAAGAAGAAACCGGACTTGAGCGACCACGGTGCGAATTGCGTATGCAAGGATTGCCGGGCTAGCAAGATCGGCAAGGGCGGAAGCCTCTTCCCCGACCTCTGATCTTAGCCTTATTGCTGGAACAAGGCGTACAGGGCGATGCCTGCGGCTGCGAAAAGGATTCTGGTTTTGGCCGATAATCAAGCAGGCGGAGGCGTTTTTACGGACGCTTTGGGCACTGGCATCTTTCGCCCGATGTGAGTTTCCTGGCGCCGGCGGGCGAGTTCGACTTGTCGCTGGCGCTCGCGCAAACTTTCACGCTTTGAATCGCTCAACTCCTTGTTGCATTTCGGGCAGGATACGCCTTTCTCGTAATCTGGGGAGGATAGGTCATCGTCCGAGAGAGGCCATCGGCATCCGAAGCAAAGGACGGCTTGCCCATCCTTGAGGCCGTGCGTGACCGAGACCTGATGATTAAAGACAAAGCATTCCCCTTCCCATAGGCTTTCCTCAGGCTCAATCTTTTCCAAATAATTGAGGATGCCTCCCTTCAGATGATAAACTTCGTCGAATCCGTTTTGCAAAAGATGGGAGGATGCTTTCTCGCACCGGATCCCCCCTGTGCAAAACATCGCAATCTTTCGTTTCGGGGATTTTTTCAGGGAGTCCTTTACGAAATCCGGCCATTCGGAAAAGTTCTGGGTATCCGGGTCGAGCGCCCCCTTGAAGGTGCCCAGTTCGACCTCGTAGTCATTACGGGTGTCCACGAGGAGGACATCCGGATCATCAATCAAGGCATTCCAATCCTCGGGTTCGACGTATTGCCCGACTACTTCAGTGGGATCGATTCCGGGAACCCCGAGGGTTACGATTTCATCCCTTATCACAACGCGCAAACGGTAGAAGGTTTCCCTGGAGGTGAAGGTGGAACGACTCGGCATGCCGGCAAAGCGTTCGTCTGCCCGAATGAATGCCATGAAATCACGAACCCCCTCTTCTGGGCCGGAGATGGTGGCATTGATTCCCTCCTTGCCCAAAATTACAGTGCCCAGAACCTGTTCCTTTTCCCCCAGTTCTTCCAACCGGCTCTTCCATTCCTGCAAATCCGTAAGATCCGCAAATTGGTAGAAGGTAGTGATCGTATGTTCCATCTCAAACCATAAGGATAGGGTGAAACCTCATCCTAGCGAGGTGAAAGGATGAGTGGTGGGGGAAGGGTTTGCCTGTCCGGGTTTCAGTCGGTCACCTCGATGATGGCCTTCAAAACCCCGGAGTCCGGCTGGATCAAGCCTTCGAAGCGTTCGCTGACTTCGTCGAATGCCAAACGGTGGGTTATCCAGGGCACGGTGTCGATCGTTCCGTCTTCGATCAAGCGGATGATTCGAGGGAAATCCTGCGGAAGGGCGTTGCGCGAGGCAAGCAGGTTCATTTCCTTGCGGTGGAGGGCGGGATGGACGAAGGAGACTTCCTGGGTCGTGATTCCGACGTAGACGAGGGATCCGGTGTGCCCGACGAATTCAAGCGCTCCGGACATCGAGCGCGGGCTCCCGGTCGCGTCAGTCACTACGTCAAAGAGG
>JAOLZO010000093.1 GCA_028343845.1 Verrucomicrobiota bacterium
AGAAAGGGATTTCCCGGCTCGAACACCTCCGGAAACTTTTATCTGCGGAGGAGGGAGTGGAATCCCAAAAGCGAGGTGTTCGTCGGGAATCGATTTTATCCGGATGGCATCGGCAAATGAGTCGATTGCTCCCGTTGGTTAAGATGATCGTGGGAAAAAGCGATCGATTACTTAAAAAAAGCACTGATTAGTAGAAATAATAAAGTTGCTCGATTGGTCTCGCGAATTGCGAATGGCTAAGGGCGGTAGCTTGGAGTAAACGATGAAAAATACAAAGGGAAATGATTTGCAAAACAAAGAGTTCGGTTCCACATCAGCAGATGAGGTTGACTTGCTTCAATTAACTTTAACTATTTTTCGGGCTTGGAAACTGATTCTTGGAATGACTTTGCTGGTTGGTGCAGTAGCTTCCTTTTACGCCTTCTCGGCTCCTGAGGTTTACAGGGCTCATACTCTTTTGGCAGCCGCCAAAAAGGAAAAGACTTCGTCTGGTTCTCTGCAACAGTTTGGGGGGTTGGCTGCCATTGCAGGTATTTCAATCCCTGGTGGTTCCGATACTGAACGAATCATTGCCACACTTAAATCTAGGGGTTTCCTTCGATTTTTTATCACAAAAAAGAATCTCATGCCGATATTTTTCAAAGGTTCTTGGGATGCCAGCAAGGGGGAATGGAAACCCGTTGAGGAAGAGCGAAAGCCTACCCTTGCAAAGGCTGTCAGACTCCTGTCCGCTATTCTTTCGGTGACTGACGATGCGAAATCCCGGCTTATAACCTTGTCAGTGTCGTGGGAAGATCCGGAATTGGCTTCCACGTGGGCCAACGAGATGGTTACTCAGTTGAATGAGCAATTAAGAAATGAAGCGATTATCGAGTCACAAAATCGTGTCGGATATTTGGAGCAGGAGTTGGCAAAGACGTCCCTCAAAGATATGCGCGACGTTCTTTACAAACTGCTGGAATCGGAAAAGCAGAAAGCCATGCTGGCCAATGTCAAAGAGGATTTCGCCCTTGAGGTTATTGATCCTGCGATTCCTCCGAGGGAGCCATTTGAGCCAAATCGAAAATTAATCATTGTTGGGGGGCTTCTCTTGGGCTGTCTTTTGAGTCTATTTGTGATTTTTCTTTTTGAGTTCTTAAAAAAATTGAATGCTCTTTCAAAATCCGGTTAACGATACGATGCCAAAAACTTTTAACAAAATTTCTGTCGTGGGCCTTGGTTACGTAGGCCTTCCCCTTTCGCTTCAATTCGCAAAGTCCGGAGTATCCGTATTGGGACTGGACCTCGATTCAAGCAAAGTCTCATCGATCAACAATGGTAAATCGTACCTCAAGCATTTTCCTTCAGAGGTTATAGCGGAGCAGGTCAATGCTGAACGATTCGAGGCAACATCGGATCCATCCAGAGTTTCTGAGACAGATGCTATCTTGATTTGCGTTCCTACCCCGCTTAACGAGTACAGAGAACCAGATCTGTCTTTTGTTCTTGATACTGCCGAAACACTTGCGCCTCACCTTAAACCTGGCACCCTTGTGGTACTGGAATCGACTACTTATCCTGGAACAACGGAGGAGGAGTTAAGGCTTGTTTTGGAGCAGGCTTCGGGGATGAAAGCCGGTGTTGATTTTCATCTTGCTTATTCTCCCGAGAGGGAAGATCCAGGTAGAGCGGATGCTTCCGTTAAAACAATTCCCAAAGTAGTTGGCGGTTTTACTCCTTTATGTGCCGAACTGACCGAAGCATTGTATTCTCGTGCCCTTGATCGCATACATCGTGTCTCTTCTTGTCGAGTTGCAGAAGCCACTAAGTTACTCGAAAACATCTTTAGGAGTGTCAACATAGCTCTTGTTAACGAGCTTAAAGTCGTCTACGACGCGATGGATATAGATGTCCATGAAGTGATTTCGGCCGCAGCTACTAAGCCTTTCGGTTTTATGGCTTTCCGGCCTGGGCCCGGATTGGGTGGGCATTGTATCCCCATCGATCCGTTCTACCTGACTTGGAAGGCACGAGAATTTGATAAGAATACCAGATTCATTGAACTTGCGGGTGAAATCAATACGGGAATGCCGGACTATGTTATTTCTAAGGTAACGGATACTCTTAATGAAGAGGGGAAAGCCCTAAAGGGATCGAGGGTGCTTATCCTTGGACTTGCTTACAAGGCAAACATAGACGACTGCAGAGAGTCTCCTTCTTTTGTACTGATGGAAAAACTACAAGCAAAAGGAACTTTTGTTGAATACAACGATCCCTTCGTACCTGTGATACCAGATACTCGTGAGCACCCTCATTTGACGGGGAAGAAATCTGCTGAAATTAACGATTCTTATGACCTTATACTTGTGGCGACCGATCATGAGGAGTACAAGGATTTTGATTTTAGTCACTACGCATGTCCGATTGTGGATACCCGAAATTGTTTGACGAATCGCCCCTCCAATTATTCGAGGGCTTAGTTGTATTAATTCTTTTCTGATTTTTAAATGCTTGTCTCCCTGAAGACCATTAATTGTCGGT
>JAOLZO010000094.1 GCA_028343845.1 Verrucomicrobiota bacterium
GAATGAGGATTTTGTCACTTTTGCCAGTGAAGTGGCGGGGATTCTACTTGATGATCCTGATGCCGACCTTGAAACCACTCGAACGGAGCAAGTTGCAAAGATTGGGGAGAACATTAGAATCTCTCGTTCGCAAGGTATTTCGGTGGCTAGTGAGGGAATTGTTGAATCTTACGTGCATACGGGCGGAAAAGTGGCTGTACTTCTTTCTTTGGGTGCCGATTCCGGAGATGCAGCGAGTGATTCGAACATATCGTCCCTAGCAAAGGATTTGTGTATGCATATAGCCGCTACCTCTCCCGTTTGCGTTTCAAGGGAGGACGTGCCTGAGGAATTGGTTTTAAAGGAGCAGGATATTGCAAAGGCTCAAGCGGAAGGCAAACCTCCCCAAGCGATAGAAAAGATCGTGCAGGGAAAGCTTGATAAATACTTTTCCAATTCTTGCCTGCTTGAGCAACCTTTTGTTAAGGATCCGGATAATTCAATCAAGGAGCTATTGCATGCCGTAGGGCAAGAGGCCGGATGCGAATTAAAGGTTGAAAAGTTTCTCCGGTTCCAAGTAGGCGAGGACGCCTAGTGTTTCTTTTGCTTGTTTGGCATTGAGGGATTGCTCCCTCAACTGTAGCGGTTTTATGCACGGATGTGATTCCGCTCCAGAGCTATCCGTTCCAAATCCAAGTGCAAAGAGATGCAGATAGATATATGGTTAACAAGAGTATGCCATCTTTACTCTGCAGCCTCCGACCCTTGAGCCAGTAACAGAACAGCGCGGTAATCAAAACGAGAAAGAGATAATCTATCCATGGGTGAGGCGTTTGCGAACTGACGGGACCCAGAACTCCGGCAGATCCGCCTACCAATCCAATGTTGAAAAGATTGGACCCGACGATGTTTCCCAAAAGCATTTCGGTTTCTGCTTTTCTTACCAATGATATGGAAGTAGCAAGTTCAGGCAAACTGGTTCCGATTGCTAGAATGGTGAAGCCTATTAACTCTTCCGGGATGCCTGCCAAGGTGGCGAGATTTTTTGCACCGAAAACGAGGCAATCCGAGCCGATCCACAATGCGAGGGTCGCAAGTAGAATGACAAGTGATGAAAACGCTAGTGAATTCGAGCTTTCGCCCCCGTTTGACTCCAACCCTTGCTCGATTATGTTGGAATTTCTTTTCTTGAGAGCCCTTGAAGTCATCCAAAAAAGGTAAACAGAAATAAAGGCTAATAGAAAGGCACCAACCTCGAAGGAAAGGGTTTGGGTCGGACTTAAGAAGAGAACGAGACAAAACGCAATTGTCAGCAATAGGAGGACGATGATTTGGTTATTCGAGATGGCCCCCTTTGTTTGTATCGGTTTAATCAGTAGCGCGAGGCCTAAGATAAGGCTTATGTTGGCAATGTTCGAACCGATTATGTTCCCCAGTATTAGACCATCCGCTTGTCCTCTAATGGCCGCGATGGAGGTAAATAATTCTGGTGCGGAAGTTGCGATGGATACGATGGTCAGACCAATGACAACCCTCGGGACACCCAATGCCTCTGCTATGCAAGAACTATGGTCGCTGAGGTAATCACCTCCCTTTGTGAGCATAAGCAGACCCAGAACCATCGCAATGATAAGGGCGGCGAGGTACCCGTAGCTTGGATCATTACTGATCTGTTGAGTGAGGTTTGTGAGAAATTGATACACTTGAATTAAAGGCGAAAAGAGTGAATTTAAGTGGGGTTAAGGCAAGTAGAATCGAATTGCCTATATTTTCGACCCTTGACTTGAACCGATATTCTAGCATTTTCCCTAGGCTTCTTGTATAATTTACAAAGTCTCCGATGAATCAGGCAGAAAAGCTTAAGGATACGCTAAACCTTCCCAAGACGGACTTTCCGATGCGAGCTAATGCAAAGGAAAGGGAACCGCAACGAATAGACCATTGGAAGGCTTTGGATATAGCGGACATTTTAATTTGTTAATTAAGATTACGAAAATTTATGTAAAAGATCAGGATTTGGCAGCCTCTTCAGCGGGAGCGTCTTCGGACGTATCGTCCTCTTTGGATCCAGGGTCGTCTTGATTTTCCTCTTCCACAGCCTTCTCGCCTTCAGCTGGCTTGGATTCTTCTTTTGAAACCTCCTCCTTCGCCTCTACTTCCGGCGTGTCGTCAGCAGGTTTCTTCCTTTCGTCAAAGTCGTTCTCGTCGTACCCTTCGGGCAAGGTAACCTCAGGCTCATCCTCTTGATCCAAAAAGTCAGGTTCTTGAGCGACGGGCGTAATATCCTTTCTGCGCGTAGGAGCTTCAACGCGGCGGGATGCACCATTTTGGATCGCATCCAATATTACGTCCACGATGATTCTGATAGACTTGGTCGAGTCATCGTTTCCTGGAATAGGATGAGTAAGAAGTGAGGGATCGGAATTACTATCAACCAAGGCAATCACCGGTATCTTAAGTCGATTTGCCTCGGCGATTGCAATTGCCTCGTTATGAGAATCAATGACAAACAATGCGCTCGGCAAC
>JAOLZO010000095.1 GCA_028343845.1 Verrucomicrobiota bacterium
CAATTGTCTTTTCTGAGTTGTTGAGGGCTGTTCTTTCGTTCAAGTGCATGCCGTTAATATACGAAAAAACAATAGCATTATAAAGAAATTGAAATAATTCATAGCTTACTATTAAGTAAGCAATATGAGATTTATTGAAAAAGGGTTTTTCCCTGGATAGGTTGCGGAGGTTGATGGATGTGGAACGGTTCGGATACATCGCCAAAGCAGCAGGAGGAGACCGTATAAGAGCCAATCAAATCAGCAGGCAGATAGGAGAACTTGAGAGGTTCTTTGGAAAAGGGTTAAGAAGGAAGGAGGGAAAGCTGGCCAAGCTGAATGACGAAGGGGCCGAGTTGGCCGAAATAACCAAGAACTTCTTTCGTAGATTGGAAGAATTTCAGGCTAGGCTTGATGGACGCAGGCCATCGGTTGTTGTTGGAGCCGGACAGGCTTACATAGAAATGTTTCTCATACCAAAACTGGAAATGATAAAAAAGGGGTCCGGTGACATCGGCGTTAGTTTAAGGAATATGAGAAGCAATCAAATTCTCGAGGCTTTGGACACCGAGTCGATTGACGTAGGGATTATTTCGGATACAAAAAAGCTCAAACCCAGGTTCAAGAGGTGTAAGTTATTGAGTTTTGGATACGAGTTGATTGTTCCGACAAAATGGGCATCCCGTGTGAACGCAAAAAATCCACTCTCTTCGATTTTTGAACTTCCTTTTGCAACCCTCGAAGGAAGCGGTGAGTTAAGGACAACAATTGAAGAATTCGCAACCAAGGAGGGTAGAGCTTTATTGCCTGAACTCAATTGTACTTCATTGGGCCAGATTGCGACTGCCATTCGCTCGGGAGTGTGTTGTGGAATCTTACCCGAATATCTAGTCGATCAAAATAATTTGAGCGACGTGGAAAGGTTCAAGTCCGGTAGGTTGAGTTCACTGAAGAGAACCATTAGCCTAGTTTGGAGCCCGGTTTCGCCCTTGCTCAAACCATATATGGAGGATGTGGCGGAATCCTTGAGGCGAGCATTCCAGAGAGTGACCTAACCAATTCTATGTACTCAAGATACTCCAATCTGAATCAACTGATCCCGCGCTACAACCCGACCGTGCTAGAAGCTCTTCCGCGGTTCGCCGTCCATGTCCCGCATGATGTAATAGACCCAGGCGGTGTGTTCCTTGGCTGAATCCAATTCGATGAAGTCGTCGAGGCGGCGTTGGTAGAAAGATCCATTGCCTTCGAGGGTGTCGATGAGGTCGAGGCCTTGAGCCTCGGGGATCTCGAAGATTTCACCTTCTACTTGGTAGCCGTCCGGGGCATGGCCGTCGCACAGGTAGGGTAGGTAGGTCACGATCAGTTTGCGCAGTTCGGCAGTCTTTGCCTCGCACATGAATGTTCCGCCCGCCCGGACCATGACGTCATGGTTCGAGCCCCCGCGCTTGAGCGTGCCGTAAACGAATACTTTTAGTGGGTATTCTACGTTTTCCATAACCTAAAAGTAAAGATGCTGAAGCGGATCGTCCATCACCTTGTCTTTCTCTAGTTGTTTTGCTTCGCTGGTACTGATGAGTTGAAGAAATGGTATGCCTGGTCCTATTCGAAGCCCAACGATTGTAGTAAGGGTCGAGTCTTGGTATCCGGCGTTAGCCTTTGCGATCTCGAATTAGTGCGGGATACTCATAACCCGAAATGAATTTCAAAAGGGTTTATTTCTTGAAACTCGCTGGCGGAAGTACAATCGTTGCCTGATGAGCGATTGGAAGGAATCAAGAACGATTGTCGGGGATGCCGAGTCCTCTGAACGGCAGGTTGTGGCTTATGTCGGGAAGGACGATCGGGTGGGCCTGCATGTTCACGACTTGAAGGGGGGCAAGGAGTACGAGTTCCATGTTTGGGTGAAGGCCGAGTTCAAGGATAAGTTGACTGTCGCTTTGATCGAACAGCTCTACGGGGAGCGCCAGTCTTGCGCCAGCGGCTTCGAGGAATTGACGAAGGAAAACGGAATTGCTTGCCAACGGCGTGGCGAATGGAAGGAGTCCAAAACGATCGTGGCCCGGCGGAATTCTCCTCATAGGCGGGTGTTGGCCTTCGTGGGAGAGGATGACCGTGTGGGGCTGCAAGTACATGAACTGGGGGGACCGAGAGGGCGCGAGGATTATCAATTTTACGTGGAGGTGCCCGGGGAAGAGAAGGATAGGTTGGTCATCGCTCTGATGGCCAAGATCTATGGATACCGCGATTCTTGCCCAAGCGAATTCGAAGTTCTCATGCACAAGAACGATATTCCTTGGGAACGTTACGTGATCTGAAACTTTCGATATGAAGAAGATTCTGTACTTGGACATGGATAACGTGCTGGTGGATTTCCCTTCCGCCTTTGCCCGCGTGCCCGAGGAGACCCTGACGGAATACGGGGAGGACAAAGACGAAATTCCCGGGATATTCGCGCTTATGGATCCGGTGCCGGGTGCCGTGGAGGCGTTCCATGCCTTG
>JAOLZO010000099.1 GCA_028343845.1 Verrucomicrobiota bacterium
ATGAACCCATTTTTTAAGCAATGCAACCGTTCATTTGAAATCCTGAAAATTTAAACAAATGAAAGGGCTGGTTAAATAGGTTGACTCTCAAAAACTAGAGGGAAAGAGCTCGGGAGATTTCCTTGGCCACGGCTTGGCCGATTTTTTTCGAGCCTTCGGATTTGTAATGGACGTCACCCGGCTTGACAAAGAGTTCCGGGGGGAAATCATCGGTCAGGGAATTGAGGTCGTTAATCCGGATGCCGTGTTTCTTCATGACGCGGGCGGCGACTTCATTGTACTTGTCGTCGTCGCCTACCTTGCGACCGTCCTCCCCTTCCGGGACGGTGGAAGTATGAGCCCAGATCAGTTTGGCCTTGGTCTTCTTCAAGCGGGAGGCCAACTGTTCCAAATTCTTCTCATATTGCTCAAGGGATGTCGTGAGGGTTCCGCGTTTCTTGTCCCGGCGCCCCTGCGACTTGGATTGGGGATGACGGTAGCAAAGATCCCACAAGCCCCAGTTGAAATGAATGACGTCCCATTGCGTTTTACCGACCCAGCGATCGAGCATCTTCAGGCCCGTACCGGTGTGTTGGGCATTGCCACGATGATGGATGACTTCGACCTTCCCCTTCAGAGCAACCACGACATGAGGGGTGTAGCCAATCGAAATGGAATCTCCGATGAGCAGAGCCTTGGGCAAATCCTTGGCCCCCAGAGCAGTGGAAAGTACGAACAGGAAAGGAAAGAAGAGAAGTTTTGCATTCATAACGGAAAGAGTAGGCTTATTTTTTGCCGATAGGCAGGCGTTTGATCAGCTTGTCGTTTTCATGAAACTCGACCGCATGATATTTCCCCTTGGGTATCGAAACGATCAAGGGACAGGAAAAACTAGCCGAGTCGCTTTTCTTGCTCGTCGTCTGATAGCGCAAACGCAGGACTCCGCCCTCCTTGGTCACGGAGGAAACCTTGTAGGTACAAAAAGCCTTGCCCCGCCTGATGGCGGACAAGACCAACTCGGTCTCGAGAGC
Source organism: Verrucomicrobiota bacterium (assembly GCA_028343845.1). Lineage (GTDB taxonomy): Bacteria > Verrucomicrobiota > Verrucomicrobiia > Opitutales > Seribacteraceae > Seribacter. The sequence continues at coordinate 1,011 of JAOLZO010000099.1, forward strand.
GCCGGGCGCGAGGCGTGGAGATTTGTCCCCAATTACGAAGGCTACGCCAAAGACTTGGTCGAATTGCTTTTGGTTATCCAAGGCCACGAAGGAAGTGGGGGCATCGGGCTCGAATTGATTGGAAACGAAATAACCCGAGTAGGTTTTGAACTTGAGCTTGGTTGTTTCCCGAGCGGAAATTGCGGTAATAAACAACCCCATGAAGAGGCACAGAGCTAGGTTTTTTTTCATGAATGCATCCCGAAGATTTTCAGTGAATTACTTGGCCCGGACCGAAATCTCGGTCGGAGTGTAAAAGATGGAGTAGCTCTTGCCATCCAGCAAAGCATCATTGTTGGCAAAGCCGCCGGAAATTGACTTGGCCCGAAGCACGGTAATGCTTTCGTCGCTCTTCACTTTTCCGGCCCCGGTCAAACTCAATTTGCCGGATAGCTTGGCGGCGCCTTGCACAACCAAGGGTTTGCCCAAGTTCAGGGACAAGGTGCCCTTGGAGAAAAGATCGGCCTTCACGGTTCCGTGGCCGGCAAGGGTTCCGCCGGACTGAACGTCCACCCACCTCAAGGATTCGACCGCGCCGCCTTGCAGAAGCAATTGACCTTGGGGCGAGACCCGCAATTCGTTTCGGGCATGCACCGTTGCCCCGGGCTTCACCGTCAAGCCAGCGCTGATTTCAAGACCGAGAAATTCCGTATCCTTGTCCGCAACCGCCGAGCCACGGTCGATTTTCGCGCACCAGTGGGCTTGCGGGGCACCGCTCTCTCGCTGATAGGTTTCGCCTGCGTTTTCATAGACGTAATCGGTCCAATTGGAAGCCCGGCCGAGCAGACCGTCTTTGGCTCCCTTCCATGAGTGATAAGTGTTGGCAAAGCCCGCTGCTTCATCGACGCGCTCCCCGGTAAGCAACGCATTCAGTTCCTTGACCAGTTGCGGTTGTTCCCCGGCTATGTTGATTTTTTCGGCCGGGTCGACTTGCAGGTCGTAGAGTTGAACTTTTACGACAGCCGGTTTCTTGGACCGCTTCTTGTTCTTGGCACCCGTTTGGGATGGCTTGGCGATTCCCCGCGAACGAATGAGCTTGTGTCGCCCGCGGATAATGGAAGCTTGTCCCCCCGCCTCGTGAATCAAAAATTCGCGAACCCGCTGCTCTCCCTTGCCCGTAAGGGTCGGAGCCAGAGAAACGCCGCTCAATCCCAGGGGAACGGGAGAGCCGGCCAATTCGCAGAAAGTGGGTAACAAATCAGAGCAATCAACGATCAGGTCCGTACTCGAACCGACTTTCAATTGCGAATCTCTCGTGATCTTGTCCGGCCAGCGCA
>JAOLZO010000096.1 GCA_028343845.1 Verrucomicrobiota bacterium
ATGTACAAGGGTTGCCGCTTTTACGAAGGATTGGTCCGCGTGCCCCTGATCTTTTCCTGGCCCGGCCATTTTCAAGGGAACAAGCAAAGCGAATCGCTCGTTGAAATGATGGACTTGTCCGCCTCCCTTCTCGAATTGGCGGGTGTTCCCTTGCCTGATTATTTTCAAGGGAAAAGCCTCCTGCCCATTCTATCCGGCGACTCGGATGAGGAGAATCACCGCGAATTCGTCCGTTGCGAATATTTCGACGCCCTCGACCCCCACTTCACGGGCGGGAGCGGAACCTTTGCCACCATGCACCGCACCCGCCGGTACAAGCTCTGCGTCTATCATGGAAAGGGGGTCGGCGAATTGTTCGATCTGGAAAACGATCCCTGGGAGCACGAAAATTTATGGGACGATCCGGCTCATGCCGATTTGAAGAATCAGTTGCTGGCCGAAAGTTTCGACGCGCACGTCCTGCTCACCACGGACATGGGTTCCAAACGGATCGCCCCTATGTAGCTCGATCAAGCGGACTCAATCGAGTCCGTAGAATTTGACCGCATTCTCCCGGAAGAGCTTTGGGTGAATATCCGGATCAAAGTAACTTTGGATCACGTTGAGTTGCTCGGAATAAGTCCCTCCCCGGTCGGTAACCGGCCAATTGCTTCCGTAAACGATCCGATCCTCCCCAAAGGCCTCGAAAACGACCTTGAATACAGGAGCGTAAAAGGATCGTTCCTTGGGCGGAGGTTTGACTCCTGAACGTTGGAAAATGCCGCTCACCTTGCAATGAACGTTAGGTTGCTCCGCGGCCCGCTTGACCGACTCCTTCCATTCCGGGGTCAGAGGATCATTGGTGATGACCAGACCGCCCAAGTGGTTGATCATGATCTTCAGTTCGGGCAGGCGCTTGGCGACTTCGGTGACTTCATCGATCGTGAAATTGTGGATAAGCACGTCTAGGGTCAGGCCCTTTTTCGCAAGCAAGCCCAAGTCCCGCCAAACCGCATCGGTAAAGAATGCATCCCCGCCAGGACGGTCCCTCATCCGGATACCCACGAAACGGGTATCCTTGGAGAAGCGCTCGAGCAAGCCGACAAACTCATCCGTGCCAATCGGCAAGTTACCAACCAAGGCCAAGTACCGCTTTGGGTTGCGCTTCACCAAATCGAGGACCCATTGGTTGTCTTCAACCCGGCTACTTGCTTCCACAATCACGGTGGATGGAATGCCTTCCCGGTCCGACACTTCGTCGAAGTGCTCGGTCAATACCGGACGATAAAGAATCTTATCCTCCACCGGCGGCCAATCCACGCCCTCGGATCGATTGGTATCGTACAAGTGGATATGGGTATCGATTACCTGCACTTGCTCAAGGCGCGGTTGGGGACCGGGGGAACAACAGCTCGAGAACAAGAGCGCCCCGGCAAGCGAGAGCAGATGCCATCCAATGAGGGAGGGTAATTTCATGGGAGCGGTTGTCTCAGCCCAGCTTCCAACCCTTGCGGTAGGTACGGCCGAGATACTTCTCCGCGTCCGGAGCATTGGGAATCTTCATGTTCTTCGCATCCCACTCCAGTTTCTTCTGAGCCCGGTAGGCGACGTTGCCTAGGTGGTTGGCCTCGGTAAGCGGACCGGCATAGGCAAAGTTGCATAGGGCTTCGGGGCCTTCGCCCTTGCAGGCGCGAATCCATTCGGCCATCTGCCCGGGGGAAGGCTCAATCCATTGTTTGGGTCTTTCAAAATTCTTGAACTTGTCTTCGGGGAGAAGCGCGTGCTTTCCGTAATCGGAAATGACCATGCCCTTCTCTCCGATGAAAAGGGTTGCATCGCCCCACTGTGGGATTTTCTTGTCACGCCAGATCTTGGGCTTCTCCGTCCCCTGGTACCAGGTGTGCTCGACGGCCGGGTATCCGTCACCGCGGGCGGCGAAGGTATACTTGACGCTCATGGAGGCAGGCGCGATGTCGTGGTGCGGTTTTGGCCCCGTAAGCGGCTCGATGGTCAAGGGCGCATCCAACTTGAGCGCCCACCAAGGCAGGTCGTTTCGATGACTGCCTAAATCCGACATGGTACCGTTTCCGAAATCCCACCAGCGATACCATTTTGGTCCCGGAAAATATACGTTATTGAAGGGACGGAAGGGAGCGGGTCCGATCCACAGGTCCCAATCTAGAAATTCCGGAATGGGATGAGCTTCCTTAGGGGTGTCGTCGGCAGGACTTTTCCAACCCCAAGCCCGGCTGACCCAAGTGTGGGCTTCGCGAACTTCTCCGATGGCACCCGACTGAATGAGTTCGACCACCCGTCGGAAATTGTTACCGGCATGAATCTGGGTGCCCATTTGGGTCTGTACGCCCGCCTTGGCGGCGGCTTCGGTGATGATGCGGCATTCATGAACGTCACGGGTA
>JAOLZO010000101.1 GCA_028343845.1 Verrucomicrobiota bacterium
CAGCGGCGATCCGGGCCTCGTCGATCTTGAGAAACAAGATTATCGCCTCAGGGCAGATAGCCCATTACGCGGCAAAGCGATCAACTTGAGCGAGTTCTATGAATCCGACTTCGACGGTCGTCCATTGCCTAAGACCGGCAACTGGGATATCGGCGCGATTCAATACAACGCGGCCAAGCCGGCCAAAGCCTTGCAGCCGAAACGGCGATCTCCCTATCTTTGAGCATGCCGTAGGGATCCTGGGCATGTGTAGTCGGGAGAACCAACAGCACGTCCAGGCACAAGGAAAGACATAGTCGTGGTCTTACTTTTCTACTTCTCTATGTCTGCTCGCCAACCTCGATCATCTTCGTAGTCATCAAACACCACACCTTTCTGATCAATCGCCTGATACCGTGGCGTCTTGTCAGACAAGGTCACGAGCCAGAAATGGTTTCGGCTCTCTGCCTTGGCGAGGTACCATTTCTCTTCAGGTTTGTGAATTTTTCGGAGGCCAACGCCCCAGGCGCCATCGCCCAAATACAAGATGCCTTTATCTTTATCGACCTTGTCCTTGAGAATCGGATGCGTGCGTTTGAAAGTATGGTGATCGTTTTCGAAGACCGCGTTGATCTTGTGCTTTTCAAACAGCGGCACCCAATGGTTTCGCACATTCATGTTCGGCCCCTTTGCCGTGCCGTAGGTCGGTCGGTGATAGCAAACGAATTGGTACTTCTGGCTCGTCCGGGCTTCCAACGCCTTGCCAAGCCACTCGGTTTGATCCGTAACCTTGACCGAGTGATCTGAATCCAGCGCGAAGATGCTCAGGTAACTGCCGAAATCTACCGTGAAATTCGGTTTCCCTTCCGGCAGTGTAAACAGGCTGTAGAAGAACTTGGATTTCGGATGAGTCTGTAATTGTCTTGCTTGTTCCGGCGTGAGTTTCGAACCCATTTCGTGATTGCCGATGACAATGACGATGGGGATAAGGTGTCCCTTGCTGGTTCGAGCGAGTTTGTGCCAGTCGTCCAGCCAGCTTAACCACGCCTTGGTAGACCGGCCGTTGGCGTAGGCGAGATCGCCACCCAGCAACGCAAAGTCAGGGTTAGTCTTGGCCGCTTGCGCAGTGATCTGCTTGGCAACAATGCTGACACCCATGTCACCACCAGTCACAAACCTGAACGCGCCGCCAAGCTTCTCAGGCGCACTGCGGAAACGGAACGGTTTCACGTTGGCTCCTGGCGTGGAAGCATCGTCACCAGTCGACCGGGCAAACTCGTACTCCGTGCCAGGCCTCAGCTTGGACAGTTGAACCGCATGGACGGTATGACCAGAGTCGGCGAATGGGCGATGACTTCCTGTCGCTTTGTGCCATTCCGTGCCACCTGACTCTCGCCACCAGACTGCCGACGCCATCGCCGGCTTCGGGAGTTTGATCGCTTTGTCTGGCTTGGGGGCAGATTTCACGCTGGGAACCTTGAACTCGGGTGTCATCCACTCGGCATCAGGTTTGGCTCCGACAAAGAACGACCACTTCGCGCGCTTGGCAACGATCGCTTTTTCATGCCCGGTTGATTGAAGATACGCATCCAGTGTCAGATCGCTACTGTTCAAGCCGGCGTTGTAGCCGACAATCGCCAGCACGTTCTTCCCCTTCCGCGCATGCCTGGCCCAGGTTGGCAGGTCAACGGCTTCAAAGGTCTGGCCTGCTTCATGAGACGAGACCTTGAGGTTTTTGCCCGGTATGCCTTCGACGCTCCGCCGGGCGATTTCTTCTCCGTTCAGATATGCGATAAAACCGTCGTCATAGCGGATCTGAAGCCGTGCGGTATTGCCAGTCGGTTTCTCCGTCAGGTCGAAAGCGATGCGTGTGTAGAGCGTCGTGTGTTTGCCGCGCATGGTAACTTGGGTCACGTCATCATTATCACCATACCCAAACCCGGATTCTCCCTCCCGCCACTGAGCGTCGGCGGTTGCACCACTAATATCCAGAGCTTTGTTCCCCAGCTCAAGCCATGTGACAGTCACCTCTGAGGTGGGATCATGATGCCACGTCAGAATGGGACCTCGTACTTGGGAATCTTCGGTTTGAGCGTGCAGGGGAGTTTCAAAAGCCGGTCCAAGAGCCAGCAGCATTCCCAGAGCAGCAATCGCATGAATTGTTTTCTTTCTCATAATTTCCCTAATAGCTAGAAGATGCCCGTATGGTTAGGAGTGATCAAGGAAATGAAAGCCCTAATACGAGTTTTTCCATCACCATCATGATCGAACCAAAACATCGCCCGCAAGAGCCTGCA
>JAOLZO010000097.1 GCA_028343845.1 Verrucomicrobiota bacterium
CTTTGGCAAGCTCGGAACCCTTGCGGAAAGTTATCCTGAGCATAATGAAATAGCCCGCATGTACGTACTGTGCGCAATCGAAGCCGATCCCGAGAGCGGGTTGGAATTTCTTTCGATCTCCCCTTACTTCCGGGAAGATTCCGCCCGCAAGAGCCTGCGCAAGATCGAGCTTTTTGAGAAATTGGGGAAAACTGCGGAGGCTAAGGCCGAAGAGAAACGGGCTCTGCAGGCATTTGCCACCGACCCGTTGATCAAGGCAAAGGCCCTCGAGCGCATGATTGACCTTTATCTCGAGGACGAGCAGGAGGAGGACGAACTGGATGCAGTCAGGGAGGAGTCGGAAAGCTGGAAGAAGCCTGGTGCCGAGGACGATTCCTATCTCCATTTTGTGGATGCTTACCTCGGCGTGGCGATGGAGGAAAAAAGCGAATTGCAACCGGAGGGCGGAGGTGCCAAAGCCGAATATTTTTGCTCCCGAAAGTTGAGAGCTTCACCGGATCTATTTAGCTTTGAATCGGACTTCGATGCAGGCATGAGATTGGCAGAAGAAGAGCAGTGGGAAGAGGCCATCGAGCGTCTGAGGAGAGCGGCCGAAGGTGGGCATGCCGACGCACAGAACGAACTGGCTAACATGTACTACGAGGGCAAAGGAGTGGGTAAGGATCTCGGAAAAGCGTACGAGTGGTATCGGGAGGCGGCTTCTCAAGGAGATGCAACCGGTCAGAAAGATTTGGGAGTTATGTATTATCGGGGAGAGGGAGTGGAGCAGGATCACGCAGAGGCGTTCAGGTGGTTTCACAAGGCTGCTGAACAGGGCGATGCAGAAGCGCAGAGCAACCTCGCGGAGATGTATCGTGACGGAGAAGGAGGCGTTGAACGGGACTACGCGAAGGCGTTCAAATGGTTTTCGAAGGCGGCGGAAAACAGGGATGGGAACTTAAGCAAAAGTAATGGGAAGTTTGAACTGGCAAGAATGTATGAGAACGGCAGAGGGTGTGAAAAGGATGCATCCAAGGCTTCCAAGTTGTATCGTGAAATAGCAGATGAGGGAGTTGATGGAAGCGATTGTAGCGAGCTTCATCTAAAGGCTATGATCGCGGTGGGTAATGACTTCAAAGCGCAAGGAGATTATGACTTGGCGAGAAAATGGTTCGAGCAAGTTTCCCACGATGCTGAATACCCGGAGCTTGGCTATGTGGGACTGGGTGATCTCTTGAAAGAGGAGTCTGCCGATCATTCAGCTGCCATCGACTGGTATAGGAAAGCTGCGGAAAAAGGGAATCCTTGCGGTGTGTATGAATTAGCCCGATGCATGGAAAGTTCTTCAGGTGCAGAGCGGGATGAGTCTAGCATCAAGAAATGGTATGAAAAGGCGGCGAAACACGATCATCCAGGGGGGTTGTTCTGGATGTCACAAAGAGCCTCTGAAGCGGGGGATCAGGAGGAATGCGAGCGACTGCTTCGCAAGGCTGTCGCTCAGGGGGACAAAAACACTCATTCCACAGCCTTTAATTCCTCAGGCTTTAATGATGGCATCGAAGAAGCAGGACAAAAGCTGAAGGAAATGGATGGATATGCCGATGGTAAAAGCAAAGGTGAGTCGAATCAAGTTTCCAAAGGTATAGTTCCTTTTAACCGTCATGCCGCGGGTTACGTAACAGTTGTCCCCTTTCGGAGTCAAAAAAAGAAAGAAGATCCTGCAGATCCATCCTTTGACACCGATGAAATCCGAGAAAAAATCGAGTCATTGATAGATCGTAATTCGGATGTGGAAAAGGCAACTTACGTTTCCGATCTTACCGCTCTCGGTACAGTGCTTAAGAAGAACAAGATTCTCGGTTTGGAAGGCAGAGATTTGCTGAAGGAAATGAGAGCTTTGGTTATTGATATGGGTTTTTATTTGTATGGCGACTCCCATGGTGGGGGAGAGAGGGTTCTGACGGCTGCCCAATACAAAGAAAAGAGAGGTCGACATGATCGAAAACTCCAAGTTCAGCGCAGAAAGGAAAAAACATGGGATGTCTTTTTCTTTTTGCTTTTTACGGCAATGATGGTGGCCGGGCTTTTTCTGCTACACTCATTCGGTAAGTATTGTAGCGAACTTGAATTTATAGCTTCAGTTTTGGACTTTTTGGATTCCAAAGACATTCGGCCACGGCTTGTGGGTATGAGCCTTCTCTTCATCGCTTCCATGGCATTAGGTAAACGGTTAGGTGGTTTCATGACCCGTAACAGGTATGTTACCAAAATGAATTTTGATTCTCATCCCGTCATCGCTTCCTCGCCATGGTGGCTAAGTACGATTTGTTTCATGGCATGGAAATTTTTTCTGTCCTCTTAGTTGCAATGAATCTTTTAAGGCACCTCCCACCTGAT